>JAIYAQ010000013.1 GCA_027488975.1 Cyanobium sp. E1_MAG_00006 | reverse complement strand
CTTCCCTGGCCTGGTAACAGTTCTTCACGGCGCTCGGAATCGGCAAACCCCTTTGCTCGCAAAGGCTTTGGGCTGTGTTGTGAATACGTGGGAGTCGTCTCAGTTGTTAACAATCTGGTGGCTTGATTCCGCCCTGGAGAAGGCTCGAAGCGATCGATTCTTTGTGTCTAGCTGTTGCAAATAAAAGCCCCTGGCCGTTAGGCCAGGGGCTTTGGTTGCCCATGAAGGCAGGCGGCAGCTCAGATGGCGCCGCGATTGGGCGGGATCAGGGCGGCGTTGCCGCCGTAGAGAGCCGCAGTGCGATTCACCGTGGTGAGCGGAATGCCATCGCTGGTGGCCATCCCCTTGAGGTGGGGCACGGTGTCCCGGCCAAAGCTCTCGGCATACTCCTGGCCATTGAGGATGGCCTCGAGGGCGGCCCGCTGGCCCTCGTTGGAGCGGGTGGCCAGGAAGCGGCTGGTTTCTTCCGGTTGGGCGGCTCGGCCAAGCAGAGCCAAGTAGGCGGCGGATGCGGCCCGGAGCGGTGCCATGCGATTGAGCCGTCGGTTGAACAGCTCGCTGCCGGCCACCTTGGCCACGAAATCGGCCACCATCAGCTCGCCATTGCGGAGCTGGGATTCGGCATCCACCAGCCGCTCTGAGGCCAGGGGCTGACGCCCCAGCAGTTGGCGGTACACCGCCTCAATGGCCTGGGTTTGCTCGGCGGGGCTGGCTGCCATGGCCAGCTTCAGCACACTGCCAAGGCTCCTGCGCTTGCTGAAGCCCTGCAGGTTGCCGGCTCGTAGAGCTTTGGCCATGGCGGCACCGGGTTGTTCCGCGAAGGCCCCCGCGCCAGTGGACAGGCTGGCGCTCCACCCACCGCTGATGGTGGGTGCGCTGCGGAAGGCGGCTGGTGCAGTTGTCGGTGCGGTGATCGTGGCGCCTGATCTCCAGGGGGCCGCCAGGCCACCGCCGGGTTGCCAGCGGGGGGCACTCCAGCGCCGCTCGGGAGCGGGAGGCACCTGAACCGAACCCGGCCCCTGCTGAAGGCCGTCTTGGGGGGCAAGGGTTTGGCCACCGGTGAGGGTTGCACTCCAACCGCCGCGCACCACCGAGGCTTTGGCGGGCAGGTTGCGGGGGGTGAGGCTGCCCGCGTAGCGGATCTCATTGCCAGGGGCCACATCGGGGCGCTGACGGGGGGTGAGATCGGCATAGGCCGCTGCGTTGAAGGTCCGCTTGAGGGCGGGAACGCGGCGGGTGCTCAGGTCAGTCGGGGTGATGAACCGCTCATAGGGAACGGTGTCTTCGCCGAAGCTCTCGCTGTATTCGCGGCTGTTCAGCATGGCGTCCACCACCCCGTAGAAGCCCTTGCGGGCGGCCACGTCGAAGTAGGCATCGATCTCCCAGCGTCCGAAGGTGGGACGGCCGAGCAGGCGCCGGTGCATCACCTCGATGGCTTTGCAGATGTAGAGCCCACTCCAGTAGCGGCGGCGGAATGCGTCGCTGCGGGCCACTTGGCGCACGAACTCCCGCAGGTTGAGGTCGCCGTTTTCGAGTTTGATCTCCTCCACCTTGTTGTGCTCACCGGCATAGCCGGTGTTGCCGAGAACCTGCACATAGACGGCGCGGATCACGCGCTGGGTGCTGGCTTCGGTGTTGCGCACACTGGGCTGTCCGCCGCGGCGGGGCACGGAGGCGCCACCGGTGGCGATCTGCTCCAGCCTCACCACCTTCGGCCCCACCTTGCGGGGAGTGGAGGCACGGAACTGGGGGCTATTCATCTGGCCCGGCTGGCGCATGCCGTTGCCCACCAAGATGCGGCGGCTGTCGTAGCCGAAGGGGGCCGGGCGGGTGGCCACATTGGCCGTGCCTGAGGGGAAGATGGCGCCGTAGTTCAGGCCCAGCGGATCGTTGCCGCCGCCGTAGGGGTGCTGGTCGGCAAAGGGCTGGCGGTAGCTCGCGTAAAGGGTGACGTACTGGGGGGCACCTTCAAAGGGAGCGCTGAATCGGAACAGCTTGCGGTGGCTACCCCAGCCCGCACTCTCCTGGGCCTCTTCGCCCAAGTCGCGCAGGTAGGGCACCGTTTCTTCCCCGAACACCTGGGCGTATTCCATGGTGTTGATCAGGGCATCCACTAGGCCCTTGAGGCCCTGGGCGCTCACGATGTCGAAGTAGCGGGTGAACTCCTCCTTGGAACTCAGCCCGCGCCCCAGGAAGTGGCGGAAGGCCAGTTCCACAGCCCGGCTGTTGGAGAAGCGGCCATAGAACTGCTGGCGATATTCCTTGCTATGCCCAAGGGCGCGGATGAACTCCCGCATGGAGATGTCACCCTGGCGCACCTGGGTGGCTTCCACCGGGCACACCACCTGGCTGTAGCCCTTGACGATGTCGCGCTCGAATACCTGGCGGTAAGCAGCACGCACCACCTCCGCCTTCTGGGTGCCACTCATACCCGGCTTCATGTTGAAGCGCTGGGCTTTGCCCTGGGCTCCCAGGGCGTAGATAGCGGGGAGCTGCAGGCCCTGGCTCTCGGGGTTGCCCAGGCGCTTGCGGGCCGAGGGGGTGGGAACGTCGAGTTCCTTGATCAGCACGTTGAAGCTGTCGATCAGCAGCTGACGGGCTTCCGGAAGATCCTTGATCAGCTCCGCGGTGGCTGCACGCATTTCCTGCAGGGCCACGTTGGTGGCTGCTAGGGAACAGCCCTTCTCGAGCACGTCCCGCAGGCCACGGGTATTCACGGCGAGGATGCTGGGATCGCCGGCCACCACCGCGTAGCCCACGTAGCGCAGGAACCAGGCCAGGTCGCGGATCGACTTCTTCATCCGCTCGGTGCCGTAGCGGGCCACCGAAATCGGATTGAAGCCCGTTGGGAGAACCACACGGACGTCGGCATCGCCGCCGGCACCTTCCAGGAGCCGGGTGAGCACATTGCCGGACTTGCTGCTGCCGGCTGCACCGGCAAAGGTCTGCACGGACCGCTGGAAGGCGGCCTGATCGGCGGCCAGCGGGGTGGCGCCAGGGGCGCTCACCGGCGTCAGGGGCGCGTCCAGGTAGGAGAGCGGAGTGCCACCCACAAAAATGCGGTTGGCGGCCCTGGCCACGATCGCCTCGGCGTTGGCCGAGAGGCGACGGGCGGCCTCGAGACGCAGCTGGCCGCTTTGGAAGAAGTTGACGAGCGTGTTGAGCTCGCCGCCATCGGGGAATCGATCCTGCTGTTCCGCCTGACGGACGCTGGAAAGCGGCAGGGTGTCATAGCGCTGGGGTGCAACCCTGCTGCTGCCGCTGCTGGCGGTCACAGTCATTGAGGAGAGCGAACCGGGCCAAGGCACGTTACGGCTGGCCCTCTGGCCTCCCGGCAGCCCATGAACAAATGTTTGCAGCCTGATGGGATTGGGCCGCCGCCAGCGGGGGTGGCCATGAAAAGCTCGGCCGTTCAGGCCCCCCTTCAGGCCTGGCGCCGCTTGTCTTCCGTCGCTCCATGACCCAGGCCCCAGCCGATGCCGCCACGCCGGTGGTGAGCGCCTTCTACGACCGTTTTCCCTATCCCGGTGATCCCCTCCAGGACGGCCCCCCGCCTGGATACAACTGGCGCTGGTGTGTCGATACGGCCTATGCCGCCTGTACGGGTGGCCTGCCGGTCCCTGCTGGTGCGGACCAGCCCCTACGCATCCTCGATGCGGGCTGCGGTACTGGAGTGAGTACCGATTACCTGGCCCACCTCAATCCCGGTGCCGAGATCCTGGCGGTGGACATCTCGCCCGGCACCCTGGAGGTGGCCCGCGAGCGGCTGCGCCGCTCCGGTGGTGGGCGCCAGGCCAGCGTGCGGGTGGAGAACCGCAGCCTGCTGGAGCTGGAGGGCGAGGGCCCCTTCGACTACATCAACTCGGTGGGGGTGCTGCACCACCTGCGCGAACCGGAAGCTGGTCTCCAGGCCCTGGCTGCGCTGTTGAAACCCGGTGGCCTGCTGCACCTGTTCCTCTACGCCGATGGGGGGCGCTGGGAGATTCACCGCACCCAACGGGCGCTCAGCGCCATGGGTGTGGGCACCGGCGAGCAGGGGCTGCGGCTGGGCCGGCAACTGTTCGCGGAGTTGCCAGAGCACAACCGGCTGCGCCGGAACCACGAGCAGCGTTGGGCGATCGACTGTGCAGCCGATGCGAACTTCGCAGACATGTATCTCCATCCCCAGGAGACCAGCTACAACCTCGAGCGGCTGTTCGCCTTTGTGGACTCTGCTGACCTGCAGTTCGCCGGCTTCTCCAATCCGAAGGTGTGGGATCCCAGCCGTCTGCTGTGCGGCGAGTTGCTGGAGCGGGCCCAGGCTCTGCCCAGCCGGGCCCAGTGGCAACTGGTGGAAGATCTCGACCCCGACATCAGCCACTTCGAGTTCTTCCTGTCCAAGGGGGACTTGCCGCGCCACGACTGGGCTGATACTCCCCAATTGCTGGCGGCAACCGGGGAGCGCAACCGCTGCCTCTGGGGTTGGCCCGGTGCGGCCCTACTCGATTCCGATATGGCCCCCCTGGACCTGAGCGCCGATGGCCTGGCCCTGATGCAATCTCTCGAGCTTGCTCCAGCAGGAACGCCCCTGGCCGCGCTGCCGCTGGGCTGGGAATCGGCCCGGATCGTTGCTGTGGCAAGGGAACTGCAGGGGGCGCAGGTTCTACTGCTTCGCCCCCCTGGTGGCAAGGCTGCGTGATAGATTCCGCGCGCCTTTTCAGAGCCTCGGCGCGTTTGCAGGCCTCACCCGTGAACCCCCCTGAAACTGATCCCCTCGAGGGGGTTGAGATCGAGGCGGAGAGCGGTGTTGAAGCTTCCATCAGCCCCGATTCGGCTCTGAAACCCCCGTCGTCTGGTTCGCCCGACGACTACGCGCAGCTTCAGCGGCGCCTGATCCTGGCCACTCTGATCGTCTCCGCCCTGGCGGTGTCCATCACGGCCCTGGTCTTCAGCCTCCATACGGCCGCCAGCCTGCTGGTGGGCGCCTTGGGCGGAGTGCTCTATCTGCGGCTTCTCGCCCGCAGTGTTGGCAAGCTCGGCAATGGCTCGAAGAAGGTCGGCAAGACCCAGCTGCTCGTCCCAGTGGTGCTTGTGCTGGCGGGAGCCCGAATCCCCCAGCTCGATCTGTTGCCGGCTCTGCTCGGCTTCCTGCTCTACAAGCCCGCTCTGATTCTCCAGGCCTTTTCCGAGACCTGAGCTCCGGCCTCGCCGGTTTCCCCTCAACCGTCGCTCCTGCGACACCGAACTTCCAGCCAGATGGTTCCCTTGCCACTTGCTCTTCCCTTTGCCGAACTGGAGGTGGGTCAACACCTCTACTGGCAGCTCGGGAATCTGAAGATCCACGGCCAGGTGTTCCTGAGCTCCTGGGTCGTGATCGGTGCCCTGCTGGCCCTCGTGGTGGTGGGTACCCGCAAGATGGAGCGGGATCCCCGTGGTGTCCAGAATCTTCTGGAATTCCTCTGGGATTACATCCGCGATCTTGCCCGCGAGCAGATCGGTGAGAAGGCCTACCGCGACTGGCTCCCCTTTATCGGCACGTTGCTGCTGTTCATCTTTGTGAGCAACTGGGGTGGCGCTCTGGTGCCCTGGAAGCTGATTCATCTGCCCAACGGTGAGCTCGGGGCTCCCACAGCAGATATCAACACCACGGTGGCCCTGGCTCTGCTGGTGTCGCTCTCCTACTTCTACGCAGGTTTGAGCCGTAAGGGATTCCGGTACTTCGAGTACTACGTGGAGCCCACCCCGATCATGCTCCCGTTCAAAATCATCGAGGATTTTACCAAGCCGCTCTCGCTGTCTTTCCGTCTGTTCGGCAACATCCTTGCGGACGAATTGGTGGTGGGTGTGCTGGCCTTCCTGGTGCCCTTGTTCGTTCCCCTTCCGGCCATGTTCCTGGGCCTGTTCACCAGCGCCATCCAGGCCCTGATCTTTGCCACCCTCGCCGGTAACTACATCGGTGAAGCGGTGCACGAAGAGCACCACTGACCCACTGATGGTCAGTCCAGGCCGGTCACCCCGGTCTGGCAAACTCTCTGCGCGCAGGTCCGGCTCGATCCGGGCCCATCTCAGGTCTTCTGAGATGTCCCAGGCGCAGGGATAACGTCCCGGTCCCAATCCGCGCTCTCCCGGCGCCCCACATCCTTAGTTCCACCATGGATTCCCTCACTTCCGCTGCGTCTGTTGTGGCCGCTGGTCTCGCTGTTGGCCTCGGCGCCATCGGCCCCGGCATCGGTCAGGGCACCGCAGCTGGTTCTGCCGTTGAAGGCATCGCTCGCCAGCCCGAGGCTGACGGCAAGATCCGCGGCACCCTGCTGCTGTCCCTGGCCTTCATGGAAGCTCTCACCATCTACGGCCTCGTGGTCGCCCTGGTGCTGCTGTTCGCCAACCCCTTCGCCGGCTGATCGCGAACGGAGGTGAGTGGGGGCCGACCACCAATGGTGGTCAGCCCCTTCCCACATCCCAGCCCTTCCTGCTTTTTGGCCGCTTGACGGCCCTCCGGACTACCCCGGATCACCCGCCCGCACCCCCGCCTCATGACCAGCTGGCTACTGCTAGGTGCAACGGAGGGAGGTCTGTTTGACCTCGATGCCACCCTGCCGCTGATGGCGGTGCAGGTGGTGCTCCTCACCTTCATTCTCAATGCCCTGTTCTTCCGTCCCGTTGGTCGGGTCGTGGAAGAGCGTGAGGGCTACATCACCACCAGCCGTGCCGAGGCCAAGCAGAAGCTTGCCCAGGTTGAGCGTCTTGAGGCGGACCTCAAGGAACAGCTCAAGGATGCCCGCGTGGCAACCCAGAAGCTGATTCTCGAAGCGGAGCAGGATTCCGACAAGCTCTACCGCGAAGCTCTGGCAGCTGCTACGGCAGACGCCAACGCCACCCGGGAGCAGGCCCGGCGTGAGATCGACGCCCAACGGGAGTCGGCCCTCAGTCAGCTCAAGGGTGATGCCGACAAGCTCGGTGACCTGATCGTCAACCGTCTGCTGGCTGCCAAATGAATTTCCCTTCGATCCTGGCCTCGCACGGTGGTTTCGGGCTGAACCTGAACCTGTTCGAGACCAACATCATCAACCTGGCGATTGTCATCTTCGCCCTCTACAAATTCCTTCCCAATTTCCTGGGTGGAATTCTGGAGCGGCGTCGCGCTGGCATCCTTGCCGACCTCAAAGACGCCGAAGAGCGTCTGGCAGCCGCCACCAGCTCCCTTGCCCAGGCCCAGAGCGATCTGTCCGCAGCCCAGCAGAAGGCCGATCAGATCCGTATAGATGGCAAGGCCCGTGCCGAAGCCATCCGCTTGGACAGCGAGATGCGCACCATCGAGGAGATGGCCCGTCTCAAGCAGGGTGCCACTGCCGACCTCAATGCTGAGGCCGCACGGGTGAGCAACCAGCTGCGCCGGGAAGCTGCCCGTCTTGCCATCGAGAAGGCCCTGGCGACCCTGCCCGGCAAGCTCGACGACAAGGCTCAGGCCCAGTTGGTGAATCAGTCCATCCAAAACCTGGGGAACGCCTGATGCCGCTGCTCAACACCGTCACCACCCCCTACGCCGAAGCCTTCCTGCAAGTGGCCGACAGCCGCAAGGAAGTCGATGAGGTGGTCGACCAAGCCAAGGCCGTTCTGGCCCTCTGGTCTCAATCCTTGGAACTGCGTCAGGCGATGGCCTCACCAGTTCTCGAAGTTGACGCCAAGAAGGCGGCCCTTGAGAAGCTGTTTGCTGATCAGGTGACCCCGTCGTTCCTCAATCTGCTGAAGCTGCTGGCTGATCGCCAGCGCATCGGCGTTCTGGACGCCGTGCTTGAGCGCATGCTCGAGCTCTATCGCGATCAGCGGAACATTGCGCTTGCCACCGTGACCTCCGCTGCTGCCCTCAGCGAGGAGCAGCAGGCTGAGCTCAGCAAGAAGGTTCAGGCCGTTGCCGGTACCGACCAGCTGGAGATCAGCCTCAAGGTGGACCCTGCCCTGATCGGCGGTTTCGTCGTGAAGGTCGGCTCCAAGGTGATTGACGCCAGCCTTGCGGGTCAGGTGCGTCGCCTTGGACTGGCGCTGGCCAAGGTGAGCTAGCTCCGCACCCGTCAATCGTTCTCACCCTTCGTCCTCAACACCAACGCCTCCCATGGTTTCCATCCGCCCCGACGAGATCAGCGCGATCCTCAAGCAGCAGATCGCTGATTACGACAAGTCGGTCTCCGTCAGCAATGTCGGTACCGTGCTGCAGATCGGCGACGGCATCGCCCGTGTCTATGGCCTCGAAGAGGTGATGGCCGGTGAGCTGGTGCAGTTCGAAGATGGCACGGAAGGAATCGCCCTCAACCTTGAGGACGACAACGTGGGTGCGGTGCTGATGGGCGAAGGCCGCGGCATCCAGGAAGGCAGCACCGTGAAGGCCACCGGCAAGATCGCCTCGGTGCCCGTGGGTGATGCCATGCTCGGCCGCGTGGTGAACTCCCTGGGTCAGGCGATTGATGGCAAGGGCGACATCGCTACCACCGAGACGCGCCTGATCGAATCGATGGCGCCCGGCATCATTCAGCGCAAGTCGGTGCATGAGCCCATGCAGACCGGCATCACCGCCATCGACGCGATGATTCCCATCGGTCGTGGCCAGCGCGAGCTGATCATCGGCGACCGCCAGACCGGCAAGACCGCCATCGCGATCGACACGATCATCAACCAGAAGGGCGAAGATGTCGTTTGCGTCTACGTGGCCGTGGGTCAGAAGGCCGCTTCGGTGGCCAACGTGGTTGAAGTGCTGCGCGAGAAGGGCGCCCTCGACTACACCATCGTGGTGGCCGCTAACGCCTCTGAATCCGCTGCTCTGCAGTACCTGGCTCCCTACACCGGCGCCGCGATTGCGGAGTCGTTCATGTATAAGGGCAAGGCCACCCTGGTGATCTACGACGACCTCACCAAACAGGCCCAGGCCTACCGCCAGATGTCGCTGCTGCTGCGTCGTCCTCCCGGTCGTGAGGCCTACCCCGGCGACGTGTTCTATTGCCACAGCCGCCTGCTCGAGCGCGCTGCCAAGCTGAGCGATGCCATGGGCAAGGGTTCGATGACGGCCCTTCCGATCATTGAAACCCAGGCTGGCGACGTGTCCGCCTACATCCCCACCAACGTGATTTCGATCACGGATGGCCAGGTGTTCCTCAGCTCCGATTTGTTCAACTCCGGCCTGCGTCCCGCCATCAACGTGGGCATCTCGGTGAGCCGCGTGGGTGGTGCTGCCCAGACCAAGGCCATCAAGAAGATCGCCGGTACCCTCAAGCTGGAGCTGGCCCAGTTCGACGAACTGGCCGCCTTCTCCCAGTTCGCCTCTGATCTGGACGCCGCCACGCAGCAGCAGCTCGCCCGCGGTAAGCGTCTGCGCGAGATTCTCAAGCAGCCCCAGTTCAGCCCCCTGATCCTGGCCGAGCAGGTGGCCGTGGTGTACGCGGGTGTGAAGGGATTGATCGACGACGTGCCCGTCGAATCCGTCGTCCAGTTCTGCCGCGAACTGCGCGATTACCTCAAGACCAACAAGCCCGACTTCATCACCAAGATCCAGACCGAAAAGCAGCTCGGCGATGAAGCTGAAGCCATGCTCAAGGCCGCCATCAATGAAGTGAAGGCGTCGATGCTGGCTGCGGCCTGAACCTGAAGGAACACCCGGAGACCCCCTTCCATGGCGAACCTCAAGGACATCCGCGACAGGATCAGTTCGGTCAAGAACACCCGCAAGATCACTGAGGCCATGCGCCTTGTGGCCGCTGCCAAGGTGCGCCGGGCTCAGGAACAGGTGCTGCGTAGCCGTCCATTCGCGGACCGTTTGGCGCGCGTGCTGGAGAACCTCCAGTCGCGCATGCAGTTTGAAACCGCCGATGCTCCCCTGCTGGAGAGCCGCGATGTGCGCAACATCACCCTGCTCGCCGTCACCGGTGATCGGGGTCTGTGCGGTGGCTACAACGCCAACATCATCAAGCGCACCGAACTCCGCTACGCCGAACTCACCGGCCAGGGCTATGCCGTGGATCTGGTGCTGATCGGCCGCAAGGCGATCACCTATTTCCAGAATCGTGCCGATCGCTACACGATTCGCGCTGTCTTTACCGGCCTGGAGCAGGTGCCCAATGCCGCTGAGGCTGGCAAGATCGCCGATGAAGTGCTGGCGGAATTCATCTCTGGCAGCACCGATCGCGTGGAGATCATCTTCACCAAGTTCATTAACCTGGTGAGCTCCAAGCCTGTTTCCCAGACCCTGCTGCCCCTGGATCCTCAGGGCATTGCCAGCCCGGATGATGAGATCTTCCGTCTCACCACCCGCGATGGTCAGCTCGGCGTTGAAACCGGCAAGGTGAGCAATGAGCAGCCTGCGCTGCCCTCCGATCTCGTCTTCGAGCAGAGTCCCGAGCAGCTGCTCAATGCACTGCTGCCCCTGTATCTGCAGAACCAGCTGCTGCGCTCCCTCCAGGAAGCTGCGGCTTCTGAGCTGGCCAGCCGGATGACGGCCATGAACAACGCCAGCGACAACGCCAAGGCTCTCGCCAAGACGCTGACCCTGGATTACAACAAGGCCCGTCAGGCTGCGATCACCCAGGAGATCCTCGAAGTGGTGGGCGGCGCCGCCGCCATGTCCTGAGGCTTCGGCACCAGCCAAGCCCGACCAGCTGAGGTTCCAGTCATCCCTGACTCGTTCAGACCGTCGCCGCGCTTGCGCGGCATACGGCCTTCACGAGTCAGGGATGTTCTGCTTCTTGGGCATTGGGCGGTGCAGATGCCCTGGCGGTTCGAGAGCAGCCCGCTGCCTGAGGCCCTGTGCCGCGGGAAGATCGCTCTTCGTGCTGGCCTGTGCGATGCGTCTGACGCTCGAGCCCCTGTTCCCTCTGGCGCTGGCCCGGGCGCAGCTGGCCCTCGATCCGCTCGATCTGGCGTTGCTCATGCAGGCGGTGCTGGAGCTGCGGGGCGAGGCCACTGGCAATCCCGAGGATGGTTGCGCCTGGACAGGAGATCTCAACGGCGTCTGGCAGGTGCATCGGCTTCCGGCGTTTGCAGCGATCACCCGGGAGGTGGAACAGCGGGCCTGGGCCTATCTGCAGCAGCTGGGATTCGATCCCGGCAGCGTTGCTCTGCACATTCAGCGGGCCTGGCCGGTGGTGAGCGAGCCCGGGCAGGTGGTGGGGCGTCATCACCACCCCAATGCCCACCTGAGCGCGATCGTGTATCTCAATGGCGACGGCAGCGGCCGCAGCGGCTGCCTCCGCCTGTTTCCGCACCGCCAGGTCAACGAACTGGTTCAAGGCCTGGCGGTGGGCCATGGCGGGCCGATCGATACCGCCTCTGAATCGGCGCAGCTCTGGAACGCCCCCTGGCGCGATGTGGCGCCGCAGGCCGGCCTGCTGCTGCTGTTCCCCGCCGGCACCGATCACGCCGTCACCGCCAATGAGGATCCGAACGACGTGCGTCTCTCGCTGGCCTTCGATCTGGCTCTCACCGCCCCGCTGGCCGGCGATCAGCAGGCGCCGGCGGAATACTTGGCGCCCCACCCGGGTCAGTGGACATCGCTGCAGGCGCCGTGAGCCCCGCTCCAGCGCCGACCATCGGCCCGCGATCAGGGAAGATGGCCCGCACTGCCCGCATCCCGCAGCGTCGTTCATGAGCGAGACCTTCACCGTCGTCTGCGACCTGGACGGCGTCAGTCACAGCTTCCCCTGCCGCGCCGATCAGACGGTGCTCGCCGCCGCCGAGGCCGCGGCGGTGCCCGTTCCCAGCTCCTGCTGTTCCGGCGTGTGCACCACCTGCGCCGCTCGTATCACCGAGGGCACGGTGCATCAGCCCGATGCGATGGGTGTGAAGGCCCAGCTGCAGGCCGAGGGTTACGCACTGCTCTGCGTGGCTTACCCCCGCTCCGACCTCAAGGTGCTTGCCGGTCAGGAGGACGCCCTCTATGAAGCCCAGTTCGGTCAGTACCAGAAGTGAGGCTGGTGCCGCTCCTGCTGCAGCTGGAGCGCCGGCCCGGCCCGCTTCGGCCCCAGATCCTCGCGGCGTTGGCGGCCCATGGGCGCCCACTGCGCTGGGCGATTACAGCCGCCGCTGCTGACAACCCAGCGGAAGCCCCACCTGACAGCGTCGCTGTGATGCGTCTGCAGATTGAGGCGGTGGTGCTGGCATGAGTGCCGCTGCCGGTGCTGGTGCTGCTGCTGGTGCTCCGGGATCCCCGTTGCCAACGCTTCTGGTGGTGCCCACCGGGATCGGTTGTGCTGTCGGCGGTTACGCCGGCGATGCCCTGCCGGCGGCACGGTTGCTGGCGGCTGCCAGCGGCTGCCTCATCACCCACCCCAATGTGATGAACGGCGCCTCGCTCTACTGGAGCGACCCGCGCATCCACTACGTGGAGGGTTCCAGTCTTGATCGCTTTGCGGCGGGAGAGCTGGCCTTGCGGCCGGTGCGGCGCCAGCGGATCGGCCTGCTGCTTGATGCCGGTATTGAGGAGGAGCTGCGCTGGCGCCACATTCAGGTGGCCGATGGTTGCCGCGCCACGCTTGGCCTCGAGATCGGCCCTGTGGTGATCACCGATGAGCCACTTGACGTGCAGCTCAGCCTCGGCGCCAGCGGCGTGAGCTGGGGAGAGCTGGGGCGGCCGGAGGCGCTGCTGCGGGCTGGCCGGCAGCTGCAGGAGGCTGGGGCGACCGCCATCGCTGTGGTGGCGCGCTTCCCCGACGACCCTGACAGCGCCGCCCTGGCCGCCTATCGCCAGGGCAGCGGTGTGGATGCCCTGGCTGGCGCCGAAGCGGTGATCAGCCATCTGCTCAGTCTGGAGCTTGGTCTGCCCTGCGCCCATGCCCCGGCGCTGGGCCCGCTGGCGCTCGATGTCCAGCTCGATCCCCGTGCCGCCGGCGAGGAGCTGGGCCACACCTTTCTGGCCTGCGTGCTGGTGGGTCTCAGCCGCGCCCCCGATCTGATCAGCACCGCGGCGCCCGGGAGTCTGGGCTTGGCCTGTCAGCCCGCTGACCTGGCGATCGACGCGGTAGGGGCGATCGTGGCCCCGGCTGGCGCCTTGGGTGGTGCGGCCGTGCTGGCCTGCGCGGAGCGGCGCATTCCGGTGATCGCCGTGGAGAACCCCTGCCTCCTGTCGGTGACCGCCGCCGCCCTGGATCTGGAGGTGATCCACGCCGCCAGCTACAGCGAGGCGGCCGGTGTGCTGCTGGCGCTGCGTGAGGGGATCAGCCCCTTGGCCCTGCAGAGGCCCCTGGCCTCTCTGAGCCACGGGATGAACGAGCGCCTTCCCAGGCCGTGAGCGGCTTTCGTTCCGCCGCTGCTGCTGCCGGATCTGGCCGTTGTCCCTGCGGCGGCGGTAGCCGCCGGCTCAGCACCGCCGACTGCTGTGGCCCCCTTCTGCGCGGCGAGCGACTGGCCGCCACGGCCGACCAATTGATGCGCTCCCGCTACAGCGCCTTCGCCACGGGCGATGTGGATCACCTGTTGCGCACCCAGGCGCAGGATCATTCCCCCCATCAGTCGGCACCTGAGCGGCGCCGGGCCCTGGCGGAGACCTGCCGCCGGGTGAGCTGGCTGCGGCTTGAGATCCTGGCCACCGAGGCCGGCGGCCCCTTGGATCTGGAGGGTACGGTCACCTTTGAGGCCCACTACCAACAGTCGGGCGGGCGCCGTGGCGTTAATCGCCGGGGTGTTGATCGCCAGGGTGTGATGCGGGAATGCTCCCGCTTCGGGCGCGAGGGTGGCCGCCTTGAGGGGGCCTGGCTTTATCTCGAGGCGCTGGAGCTCTCGGGCTGACCAGCGACGTTCAGCTCCGGAGCGCCGAGCGGATCTGTTCGAGCAGGTCCGAGCAGCGGGTGCGGCTGTGGGCCATGCTCTCGCCGCTGATGGTCTCCAGCCAGAGTTCACTGGTCTGGCTGATGTCGCTCCAGTCGGCCCAGAGGCGCACATAGTCGCGCGTGGCGCGGCCGGCGCAGGGTCGCTCGAAGGCCATCAGCGTGGGACCGCTCGCCGGCTCCACCTCCAGCCCCAGCTCGTTCAGCAGGGGAGGGAGCAGCTCTGCTGGTGCGACGCCACCGACGAGGGGGATCAGGGCGCGGCAGTAGGCCATGACGCAGACGATCTGCCCGCCAAAGGTATGGGTGATGGCACGGCCTGGGCACAGAGGGGGCGGAATGTCTTCCGAATCCCCGGCGGACGTCGCCCTCCCGCTCAGCGCAGGCAGGCCATCGGGTGGCGGTTGTGCACCCCCAGCGCCTTGGCCACGCCCGGATGGCAGACCGCGCCGCCGATCGTATTCAGCCCGGACACCAGCTCCGGTCGGTCGGTGACGGCCTCCACCAGGCCTCGTCCTGCGATCGCCAGGATGTAGGGCAGGGTGACGCTCACCAGTGCCTCGGTGGCGGTGAACGGCACGGCTCCGGGCATGTTGCCGACGGCGTAGTGCTGCACGCCGTGGACCGTGCGCACCGGTTCGGTGTGGGTGGTTTCCTGGCTGGTGGCAATGCAGCCCCCCTGATCGATCGCCACGTCGACGATCACCGATCCCGGCCGCATCTGCTGCACCAGGGCCTCGTCCACCAGGGTGGGCGCGCGGTCGCCCGGCAGCAGCACGGCGCCGATCAGCAGGTCGGCCGTGGGCACGAGACGCTCCAGCAGGCCGCGGCTGCTTACCAGGCTCACCAGACGCCCCTGGCGCTGGCTCTCCAGGCGCCGCAGGCGCTCCGGGCTGTGGTCGAGCAGCAGCACTTCCGCATCCATGGCGGCCGCCAGCCGAGCGGCATTCCAGCCGACACTGCCGGCGCCGAGCACCACCACCCGTGCCGGTCGTACACCGGTGCAGCCTCCGATCAGGACCCCCCGGCCGCCGTGGGGTTTCTCCAGCAGGTGGGCGCCCACCTGAGCCGCCAGCCGCCCGGCGATCTCGCTCATCGGCGCCAGCAGGGGCAGGCTGCCGTCGTCGAGCTGCACCGTTTCGTAGGCAATGGCGGTGGTGCCTGCCGCCAGCAGGGCGCGGCCCACCGCCGGGTAGGCGGCCAGGTGCAGGTAGGTGAACAGCACCAGGTCTGGGCGAAGGAAATCGAATTCCTCCGGCTGCGGCTCCTTGACCTTCACCACCAAGTGGGCGGCCCAGGCCTCCTCCCGGCTCACCAGCAGAGCGCCGGCCGCGGTGAAGGCCTCGTCGTCAAGGCCGGCGCCACTGCCGGCCCCGGCCTCGATCCGCACCGTGAAGCCATGGCTCACCAGCTCACGCACGGCATCAGGGGTGAGCGCCACCCGCTGCTCATCACGCTTGATCTCCCGCGGTACGCCGATGCTCGCGATCGGGGCTGTCGGGGCGACCATGGCGCGGGACGCGGGCGTTCCTCCAGCTTGGCTCCGCTGCCGGCCAAGAGCCAGTGTTGGATCTGGCGCTTCAGCCCGCGGCGGCGATCGGCATGCGCCAGCCACTGCCGAAGGCGCGGTTGCTCACCTTCAACAGGGGTGCCGCCTGGCGGCGTTTGAACTCAGCCCGGCGCAGCAGACCCTGCACCCGCTCCGCCAAGGCGGCGTCAGTGCCGGTGGCGATCAGCTCCTCGGGGCTGCGCTGCTCCTCGATCAGGGCCTTGAGCAGTGGATCGAGCTGGTCGTAGTCCGGTAGGGAATCGCTGTCGCGCTGGTCCGGGCGCAGTTCGGCGCTGGGGGGTTTCTCGCGGATGGCATGGCCCACCAGCTCCCCCTCGGCTGCCAGTCCCAGGGCCTGGCGGCAGGCTGCGGCAGCCGGGCTGTCGATCCAGGCGCAGAGGCGGAACACGCTCGTTTTGTAGAGGTCGCCGATCACCGCCAGGCCGCCGTTCATGTCGCCGTAGAGGGTGCAGTACCCCACCGCCAGCTCTGATTTGTTGCCTGTGGAGAGCAGCAGCTGACCCTGTTGGTTGGCCAGCGCCATCAGCAGGGTGCCGCGGATGCGCGACTGCAGGTTTTCAGCGGTGAGTCCCGCCGGCGCGCCGGCCAGTGGCTCGTTCAGCGCCGCATCGAAACCTGCCATCAGCGCTGCGATCGGCACGGTGCCGGTGGCAATGCCCAATCGCTGGGCCAGAGCGAGGGAATCCTCGATCGAGCCGGCCGAGCTCCAGGGGGATGGCATCAGCAGCGCCTGCACGTTCCCGGGGCCGAGAGCTGCCGCGGCCAGCACGGCCACCAGAGCCGAATCGATGCCGCCGCTCAGTCCCAGCAGTGCCCGGCGGAAGCCGCATTTACGGGCGTAGTCGCGCAGGCCGAGCACGAGGGTGCGCAGCAGCAGTTCCTCGGGGTCCGGCAGGGGGCTGGTTGTGCCGGCGGGGGCGAGCGCCGCGTCCCACACCTGCAGATCCGGCTCCGCCCAGGCCAGTTGCAGACACACGGCTCCGGTGGCCGCCATCACAAAGCTGCCGCCATCGAACACCAGCTCGTCGTTGCCCCCCACCTGGTTCACGTAGACCACCGGACAACCCAGCCGCGCCGCCGCTGCCGCCGCCAGCCGCCGGCGCAGCTGGGCCTTGCCCTGGGCGAAGGGAGAGGCCGAGAGGTTGAGCAGCAGGTCGGGCCGCAGGGCCTGCAGCTCCCCCACCGGGTCGCCACCCCTCAGCCGCTGGCCATGCAGCTCCTCCTCCACCCAGAGGTCCTCACAGATGTTGATGCCGAGACGCCAGCAGCGACCGCCGTGTTCCAGCTCCAGCAGGCCAGGTTGGTCGCCGGGGCGGAAGTAGCGGCGCTCGTCGAACACGTCGTAACTGGGCAGCAGCCGTTTGCGGGCCACCACCCGCCAACCGCCGGATTGCACCAGGGCCGCAGCATTGAACAGATCCGGCTGCTGGCGATCCGGCGCTGCTTCGCTCACCCCCAGCAGCAGGGCCAGGCCGCTGGGAAGCTCCGCCGCCAGCTGATCAAGGGCCTCCACCTGACGCCGGCGCAGGGCGGGGCGCAGCAGCAGATCGCGCGGCGGGTAGCCCCACAGGGCCAGCTCCGGTGCCACCACCAGCTCGGCACCCTGCGTGTGGGCCGTGCGGCAGGCGGCCAGCAGCAGCGCGGCGTTGCCGCTGAGGTCGCCCACCAGCGGGTTGATCTGGGCGAGGGCGAGGCGCATCGGATCAGCGAGGGAGGATCAGCACCGGAGCCTCAGCGGCGCGGCTGCCCGAGTCCGTAGAGATTGTGCTTGACGAGCTCCTCCCAGACGGCTGCCGGCAGCTGCTGAGGGTCGGGCTGGGCGCGCACCGCCGAGCTGGCCGTGCCGGGCACCGACAGCTCCAGCAGTTCCGGGCGTCCCCCCAGCTGCCGCAGCGCCTCCAGCGCTTCGGGATCGAGGGCGAACCCCTGGCGGGGCACCACCGCCAGACGGCAGCGCCGCAGAAGCTCGCCGGCTCGGTACCAGCGCGGCACCTGGGCGGCCAGATCGCCTCCCACCACGAACACCAGCTCACGGCTGGGCCAGAGCGCCTGGGCTCGCTCGAGGGTCTCGAGGGCGCGGGGGCTGCTCAGCTCCTGGTGGAGCGTGATGCGTGGATCGGCCAGCTCGTCCACCAGCCGCTGCAGCAGGCCAGCTCGCTGCAACAGCGGGGCGCCGTGCTGCTTGCAGGGGTTGTCGCTGGCCCAGGTGACCACCTGGCCGTAGGCGCCCGCCAGCCCAGTCAGCAGGGCCCGGTGCCCTGCAGTGGGTGGGTCGGCGCTGGTGCCGAACAGGGCCAGCCCTGGGGGTAGATCGCGGGAATGATCGGCTGGCACCGGCTCGCTCATGGCAGCAGGGTCTGCAGTTGTGGTGAAGCTGAACCCGCCGCGATCGGCCGCCCCTGCCACTGCTGCAACCAGGCGCGCACCTGCGGATCCTGACGGGCCAGGCGCCGCAGCAGCGAGGCGGGCCGCAGTCGGCCCCGTTCGGCGCCGCGCAGCAGTTCCGCCGCCGCCAGTCGGCCGGTCAGCCGGGTGGTGTGCACCGCCAGAGCGGCCTGGGCCAGGGCCACCGG
Source organism: Cyanobium sp. E1_MAG_00006 (assembly GCA_027488975.1). Lineage (GTDB taxonomy): Bacteria > Cyanobacteriota > Cyanobacteriia > PCC-6307 > Cyanobiaceae > Vulcanococcus. The sequence continues at coordinate 139,473 of JAIYAQ010000013.1, read as the reverse complement.
CGCGGCCGGCGCCAGGCTGAGGCCACCGCTGAGGGGCGCCGCCAGCAGCAGCGCCTGGCGCAGGCCGCCCAGCAGCAGCTGAATGCCCAGCTGGGTGCCGCCGAGCAGGGCGTTCTGGGCCGAGAGGCGCGTGAGCAGGGCGCGGGCGCCGCCGCTACCCAGCTCCAGGCCATAGAGCTGACAGAGCTGGGTGACCAGGGCCGCATCAAGCGCCAGCCCGCCGGCCAGATCCAGCAGCATCAGCGGATTGGCGGCCACGCCGGTGGCCTTCAGGGCGGCGTAGCGGCCGATCAGGGCCTGGGCGGCGCTGCGGCCGCGGCGCAGCCGCCATTGGTGCAGCCGCTGGGCGAAGCGATCGGCTGCCCGCAGCCCGTTCAGCCCCAGCAGCAGGGCGCCGTGTGCCTCGAGCTGGGTCAGCAGGGCCCGGCGCAGGGGGGCGATCTGGGGCGGCTGCGGTTCGCTGCGAACCCGGCCGTCATCGAGCAGCACCGCCCGCCGCGGCGCCGAGGCCACCGCCAGCAGCTCCAGCGGCCGGGCGGCGGCGGGCAGGCGGCGGCGGATGCTGGCCAGCAGGTTCTCCCGTTCGGATTCGGGCCAGCAGTCGCTGCGGTTGAGCACCACCAGCACCGGCTTGCCCTCGGCCAGCAGGGCATCGAGCGCCTCGGCCTCGGGGGTGGTGAGGTCGCCATCGAGCACCAGCAGCACCAGATCAGCTCCGAGGGCCACCCGTGCCGCCAGCCGCTGACGGGCGTTGGCGGCGATCTCGTCGATACCGGGGGTGTCCACCAGCTCCACCGCCTCCAGCCCGGTCACCTCCACGGCCCAGCGCGCCCGCTGCTGGGAGCGGGTGCAGCCGTGGGCCACGTCGGTGGCGAAGCGTGGTTCGCCGAGCAGGGCATTGAGCAGGCTCGACTTGCCCACCCCCACCCGACCGAACACGGCGACCCGCAGCCGCCGCTGGCGCAGGGCCAGCAGCTGGCGGTCGAGGGCCTGGAGTTCCGGCCCCAGGGCTGAGCGTTCCCGCTCGCTCAGCCGCAGTTCGCCACGCCATTGCTCCAGCAGCAGGTCGCAGCGCTCGGCGGCCGAGGGGGCCGGCGTGGCGTCGGCAGGCGTGGCAGGGCGGCGGACCGGCATCGTGACGGGCACTTGTGCCATCGTCGCGCTCAGCAGCGCGCGCGTCCCATGCTGATCGGTCCGGAGATTCACGCCCAGCGCCGCGCCTGCTTCTTCGAAGCCCTCGGCGGGGCGGCCGCGGTGATTCCAGGCGCGGTGCTGGCCACGCACCACGCCGACTGCGAGTGGCCCTTCCGCCAGGCCAGCGACTTTTGGTATCTCACCGGGTTTGATGAACCCGATGCGGTGGCCCTGTTCCTGCCGCACCGGCCTGAGGGTGAGCGCTACGTGTTGTTCGTGCCGGCCAAGGAGGCCAGCGCCGAGGTTTGGCATGGCTTCCGTTGGGGCTGCGAGGGGGCGGTGGAACGCTTCGGTGCCGATCTGGCCCATCCCCGCAGCGAGCTGGCGGAGCGTCTGCCCGACTACCTGAAGGGCGCCGAGGGGATCGCTTTCCGGGTCGGCAAGCATCCGGCCGTGGAGCCGCTGGTGCTGCAGGCCTGGGCGGCCCAGCTGGATCGCGCACCCCGCAGCGGTGCGGCGGCCCTGGGCCTGGTGGCCCCCTGTCCGCTGCTGCACGGCCTGCGCCTGCGCAAGGCGCCTGAGGAGCTGGCGCGGATGCGCGAGGCGGCCCGCATCTCGGCCGAGGCCCATGAGCTGGCGCGTCAGGTGGCCCGGCCTGGCCTGAGCGAGCGACAGGTGCAGGCGGTGATCGAGCAGCACTTCCTCGAACAGGGCGCCCGCGGGCCCGCCTACGGCTCGATCGTCGCCGGCGGCGACAACTCCTGCGTGTTGCACTACACAGCCAATAACGCCCTGCTGCGCGATGGCGACCTGCTGCTGATCGACGCCGGCTGTTCGCTGGCCGATTACTACAACGGCGACATCACCCGCACCTTCCCGATCAACGGCCGCTTCACCGGTGAGCAGCGAGCGCTCTACGAGCTGGTGCTGGCGGCCCAAGAGGCGGCGGTGGCGGCGGTGGCGCCGGGTCAGACCGCCGAGGGCGTGCACGAGACGGCCGTGCGCGTGCTGGTGGACGGCCTGCTGGAGCTGGGTTTGCTGCGGGGCGAGGCTGACGGGATCATCGAGCAGGGCGCCTACCGCCACCTCTACATGCACCGCACCGGCCACTGGCTCGGCCTCGACGTGCACGATGTGGGCGCCTACCGCCTCGGTGAACACCACGTGGCGCTGGAACCCGGCATGGTGCTCACCGTGGAGCCGGGCCTTTATGTGAGCGACCGCCTGCCGGTGCCGGAGGGGCAGCCGGCGATCGAGGCGCGCTGGAAGGGCATCGGCATCCGCATCGAGGACGATGTGGCCGTGACCGACCATGGCCACGAGAACCTCACGGCAGCGGCACTGAAGGCCCCGGCGGCGCTGGAGCGCTGAGGGCGGCCCTCAGGACAGGGCTTGCTCCAGGGCAACCAGCACCTGCTCCGTGGTGGGGATCACCGCATCGGCGCCCGCCTGGCGTAGTCGCGCCTCGTAGGGGCCGCGGCGGTCGGCGGCTTCGGGCGTGTGCAGGTGTGGCGGGGCCACGGCCAGGGCCAGAAAGCGTTGTTCCGGCGCCTGCTGGCGGGCCCGCTGCACGGTGAGCACGTCGGCCACGGTGTCGCCCAGATAGGCCACGGGTGGGGCCTCCGCCCCCAGGTCGGAGCAGCCGCTGAGGGCGTGGGCCAGGCGCAGGAAACCCGTCGGGTCGGGCTTGTCGGGGGCGTCGCCCATGGCGATCAGCGGCGGATCGCTCAGGCCCAGCCGCCGCTGCAGCACGAAGCGGGCCGAGGGCGGCTCGGCGCCGCTGACGAAGCCCCAGGCCAGGCCGGCGGCTGTCAGGCTCTCGAAGAAGGCCGGCTGCACCAGCAGCGGCTCATCGTCGATGAAGCCGCGCCAGGCCGCGGGATCGCCATCGGGATCGCCGCCGAAATAGAAGCCGTTGAACACGGCCACCAAAGCATCGAAGGCGGGTAAAGCAGCCGTGCCGGAGGCACAAGCGGAGGGGCTGCCCGCGGCCATGCGTCGCAGCAGCTCGAGGGAGGCCTCCCAGTCGTTGTTCCAGCAGCCTTCGGCCTTGAGGGCGTCGATCGCTTCGGGGGCCGGCCGCACTCCGCTGTAGTGGTGCACCGTTTCGACGATCGCCCGCCGGTAGCTGCCACCCACATCCCGGATCACGCCGTCGATGTCGAACAGCAGAACCGCGCGCGGAGCTGAGCCGGTGGTGAGGCGGGACGTCAGAGGTGGGGGCTCGAGGGGCTGGTAGGTTAGTTGTTTGTGATTAAGCCTTGAGCGCTGACACCATGAGCACGGAGAGCGCGGAAAGCGCCGTGGCGACTGCCGCACCTGAGGTTTCCGCTGAGGACACCACTGAGGGCCGTCCGGTGCTGCGTGGTGCCAGTGCTGTGCTGGCCGCCGCCACCATCGACGAGAACGGCGTTCCCTCCGGCCGCACCCCCAAGGCCGATGAGGGCCGTTTCCTGCTGAAGATCCTCTGGCTGCCCGACAACGTCGCCCTGGCGGTCGACCAAATCGTGGGCGGCGGTCCCAGCCCCCTCACCGCCTACTTCTTCTGGCCCCGTGAGGATGCCTGGGAAACCCTCAAGACCGAGCTTGAGGGCAAGAGCTGGATCACCGACAACGAGCGCGTCGAGATCCTCAACAAGGCCACCGAAGTCATCAACTACTGGCAGGAAGAGGGCAAGGGCAAGAGCCTCGACGAGGCCAAGCTCAAGTTCCCCGACGTCACCTTCTGCGGGACCGCTTGATCGCGGCGCCTCTGTAGTCTTCCTCCTCTCGATCGGCGCTCCAGGTGGGGCGCTTTTTTATGGCGTCACCGTCTTAAGCCCCTCGGATTTAGCCCTCGTCTTCAGCTCCTCGTCCTCAGCTCTTCGGCTTGAGCACGGATCCGAAACTGCTGGCGGTGATCAGAGCGGGCTGGGTGGCCGTGTCCACGTTGAAGCTGCGGCTCTCCGTCTGGCTGGTGCCATCCGGGTAGACATAGGTCACCACGCCGCTGAGCGTCACGCTGGTGCCGCTGCGGCTGGTTTCGCGCAGGTCGCTCACACTCACCTGCTGGAACTGACCGAAGAACGTCGGGTCGAACTGATCGCTGGCCGCCGGGCTGAACAGTTGGCGGGCTGCATCGAAGTTGCCGTTGGCGATGTCGGTGTACAGCTGCTGCACGCTGGCGATGGCCAGGTCGGGATTCACCTGCTGCGGCTGTTCCAATTCCGGCGCCGGTGGTGGCTGCGCTGGGGCGGCTGAAACGGGAACCTTCGGCGCGCTCTCCGTTCCAGTGCTGGTGTCGCCCTGCGGCAGTGCCTGCTGCTGTCGGCTGCTGAGTTGCCATAGCCAGACGAGGCCTGCCAGCACGCCAACCACGAGCACGCCGGCCATGAAGCTCAGCACCGCCACCACACCCCGGCTGGCGCTGCCGTTGCTGCTGCCATAGGAGCGCGCATCGCGCAGGAGTTCGAACTCCTCAAGCGCAGCGGGCACCACCGGCACCACCGGCATCGGCGGTGGCCCTGGAGGTGGCTCTGGCGGGGCGGGTGGCTGGGGTGGACTTGGCATCTGCGCCGAGGCAGAGGTCTGCTCGGTAAGCGGCAAGGCCAGCAGGCCCTGCAGCACAGCGGTCATGCGCTGGCAGATGGCTGTGGTGAACACCTGCTCCAGCTCCTGCTGCAGGCGCAACTGCAGACGGGGATCTGCCGGCAGGGGCTGCGACTGGCCCACGGCACTGGCAAAGGCCTGGCTCATCACCAGGTAGCGGACCGCCGGCAGCAGCGGCAGCTGACGCTCGCCGCAGAGATCCCCTGCCAGGGCCTGCAGCCGCCGGCCATCGGACGGAATGCCCCGCTGCAGGTCCGCCAGGATCTGGTTGCGCAGGCTGGCGCCGAGCTGGTGATCGTTCATGGCTGGCTATGGGGCACGGGCGCCGGGCCGTGAGAGCCCACGCTGCCTGATGGCATCCTGCCGTCTCGCCACTGCAGGGCCAGCTCGCGCTGCAGGGCGCTGCAGGTGTCGAGCTGTCCCAGCCGGCTGGCGGCGATCAGCGCACCGAGTGGGTCACGGTCGGCGGCTGCCAGCAGCGGCTCGGCAGGGCTGCCGCTGAGCAGCTGCTGGAACTGGGGCCGGCGTTGGTTGAGGTTGGCGCGGATGTGGTCGGGCTTGGCGCATTGGCGCGCGCTTTCGGCGGCCACAGGCGCAGGCAGGGCGGCGGGTTGCCGGTGCCGCCACAGCCACCAGCCGCTGCCGCTGAGCAGCCCCAGCGCCGTCAGGGTCGCCAGTGTCGCCACGCTGGAGGGCCTGAGCGAACGGCGCCGGGTGATCGGGCTCGGCTGCAGGTCCGGGGCCGCCTGCGGTTCCACTTCCGGCAGATCTGGAATGCCCTGCCACTGCCCCACGGCCACGGAGACGTCATCACCGCTGCCCTGGCAGGTGATCTGCTCCAGGCCCGCCGACAGTTCGGCCGGATCATTGATGGCGCAGAGCTGGGCGCAGAGCTGCAGGAAGTCCGCATCGGTGGCGCAGGACTTGCGCACCCCATCGCTGCTGAGCACCAGGGCTAGGTCTGTGCCCTCAAGCTCCACGGCGGCGAGGGCCTGCAGGCTGCTTCGCTCGGCGAACAGGGCCTCGGCCCGCGGCAGGCAGAGGCTGGCGGTGGCCTCGCCGGCGGTGGCGTCGCACGCTTCTTCGCTGATCAGGGTTCCCAGTCCCGCTGCATCGAGTCGCACCAGATCCCAGTCGCCCAGGCCGGTGTGCCCCCACCAGCGCGGTGCCATCAGCACCAGCCCAAGGGTGCAGCCGTAGGCCTCGCTGCTGTAGGCCTGGCCGGCGGCCTCCGCCCGTTCGGCCCAGTCGGCGGCGGTGGCGGCAAGCCAGCCCTGCACGATTGCGGCCGGCAGCTCATGGCACAGGAGCTGGTGCCAGCCGGTCAGATCCGTGAGCGGGGTCTGGGCCAGGGCCGCCTGCACGGCGGCTTCGGCCTCGCTGCAGGCCAGGGCGCTGCCCACCTGACTGAGCCAGTGGCGTCGGTTGCCGTGGCCATCGGCGACGGCCATCAGCTGCAGGGGTTCGCCCTCGCTCGTGTGCAGGCGCGCCGCCAGGGATGCGTCCTGGCAGGGCTGCCCGCGGCGACGGTGGGCCGCACCGATCACGCTGCAGCTGCGGGGCTCGCGCCAGCGGCCGCTCACCACACCAGCGGGCCGACGTCGTCGATGGGATCCATCAGCGTCGGGGGGAGATCGGGTAGCGGAATGTTGCTTTCGGCGGCGGCTGCGTTCGCGCTGACGGACGCACCGATCGCAGGCCCATCACCGGCGGCCACCCGGCTGGCGGGCATTGAGGCGGCCCCCACCACGGCCGTGGAGGCCCATTGGATGTACTGAGCCAGGCTGGTGGCGTTGCTGGCCTGGAGCGGCCGCCGCGGCGAGCGGCCGCCAGAGCCGCGCGGCTCCGGGCCGATGAACTGCTGCAGGATCTCCAGGTCGGCGTCATGGCCCATGGCAATCGCCAGGCGCACCGCCTTCTGGGCCCAGGGCTGCCGCATCAGCGTGCTGAGGCCGGTGTCGAAATCATCCGTGGGCTGGCCATCGGAGATCAGCACCAGCACCGGTGGAAGCGCCCGCTCCTCCATCGGCGGCGACTGCAGTGCCCCTGCCACCAGTTCCAGGGCTTCGCCCATGGCGGTGATGCCGCCGGCCTGCAGGTCGCGCCAGTCCAGCTGCTCCACCGGTGTCGGGTCGGCCAGGTGCCAGGTGGCGCGATCGGCGAAACTCACAGCGCGCACGAGCACCCGCGCTTCCGGGTTCTGACGGGCCACCTCGGCCATGCCAGGCAGCGACTGGCGGATGGCCTGGTTGAGGGCCTGCATCTTCCCCTGGGCCGCCATCGAACCGGAGCAGTCGCACAGGTAGATGAAGTGCAGCGGCCGGTTGCTCAGGCGGACGTTGGGGAAGGCCATGGGCGGCGGGGTGATGGCTCAGCGGTGCAGCGTGATCGGGCCGAGGCCGGTGCTGAGCTGCTGCAGGGCCGCGAGGTTACAGGTTCTGCCCGGCTCCAGCAGCAGTGAGCGGCCGTCGCTGAGTTCACCGTGCCAGGCCTCGCCGCTCAGGTTCTTCAGCCCCAGCAGGGTCGGATCGCCGGGATGGGCCTCCAGCCGCGCCAGGGGGCGGTGCAGGTCGGGACTGGCCAGGGGATCGAAGTGGTGGTGCTGGAGTTCGTTGCCGGCGGCGGCACTCACGCGGCCGTGGGGCAGCTGCAGCCAGGCGGCTCGCGGCTGGGCCGCCCCGCAGTTCCAGCAGCTGCCGGGGGCCGCCGGATCCGGGAAGGTCTCCTGGCCGCAGCTGGGGCATCGCTGGCGCTGATCGAGGCAGCGGGCCAGGGCCTGGGTCCACTGCCCGGTGAGGCTGCGCCGCTGCGGTTGGTGCAGCCCGGTGCCGAACGTCTGGATGAACAGCGCCTGCAGGGCAGGCGGGTAGATCGGCCAGGTGATCAGAGCCGCGGCGTGCTCGCTGGGATCGGGCCGGTTGAGCGGGTCGTCGGGATCGAAGATGAACAGGGGCTCTTCGCCATAAAGGCGACGCCGGGCCGGCTCATCCAGACAGCGGATCGCCAGCTCCAGACGGCCGCGGAACGGGTCGTGGCGGGTGAGCAGCCGAAAGATCAGCACCGCCAGCGAGAACAGATCGCTGCCGGCGCTCGGCCGGGCCCGGCGCAGCAGCACCTCCGGGGCCATGAAGCCCGGTGTGCCCAGCACGCTGCCGGGATCGCGGCCGTCGATGTCGACGTTGTCGTTGTCGCAGATCAGGATGCGGCCGCTGCCTGGCTCGAGGAACAGGTTTCCCAGGGAGATGTCCTTGTAACAGAGGCCTTTGAGGTGCAGTTGGTGAAAGCCGTTCGCCAGGAAGAAGCAGGCCTTGAGCACGTTCTGCAGGCTGATCTCCAGCTGGCCGCCGGCATGCAGATGGGCCCCGATGAAGCCCGGCGGCCGCAGGGCCATCAGATAGCCGAAGCCGGCCTGTGGGTGGCGGATCAGGGGCTTGCTGGTGGCACTGGCTTCCAGCAGGGCCAGAGGCCAGAGGAAATCGCCGTTGGGTGCCCCCAGGCTGATGCTCTGGCGCAGGCGCTCCGCCAGGCCCCGATCGCGGCTGATGCAGGCCGGCAGGTACCACTTCAGGGCCAGCTGCTCGCCGCCCACGGCCACGGCATACACCTGCCCCTGCGTGCCGCCGCCCAGGGCCTGCAGGATCCGGACGGGTTGATCCAGGCCTTCGAAGCGCAGCTCGGCACCCTCCGGCAGCAGCCAGGTCATGCCGGCGCCATCCCAGGCCCGCCTCCCGTGTCGCCCTGGCCGATCGCCCTGCGGATCCCGTTGCGGTGGGCCAGGGCGGTGCGGCGGTTGGCGAAGCGGTGGCGCAGGGCTCGGCCGTCCCGCAGTTCCAGCACCAGGGTGTGCTGCTTGCGCGAGCCCAGCAGGATCCAGCCGGCCAGGGCGCCCAGTTGCAGCGGCCAGAACAGCAGTGGCACGGGCAGCAGCAGCAGGCCGCCCAGGCAGAGCAGCAGCCACCAGCTGAAGATGTGCGGATGGAGGGCGTCGCTGCGCACCGAGGCGGAGCGGATCGCCGCCAGCGCCAGTGGCTGGCCCCCGAAGTCGATTGTGCCGCCTGCCGCGGTCACCACCGGAGCCGGCACGCGCGGGGGGGGTGGGATGGCCTGGGGGCTGCGCGGGATCGCGGCTCCGGCAGATGCGAGCGGAGCCGCGGCGGCCTCGGCAGTGCCCTGGCCCATCAGCTCGAACACCAGCACGGGCCCGCTGTGGCCCAGCCGGATCTCGTCGCCATCGCTGAGGGGCCGGCACTGGTGCACCCGCTGGCCCTCCAGCCAGGTGCCCTCGTTGCTTTTCCAGTCGCACACCACCCAGCCGTGGCTGCGGGAGAAGCGCACCACCGCGTGATGCTCGGCCACGCCCTCGCCGCTGCTGAGACAGAGGCGATTGCTGGCGGCGCGACCAATGGTGAGGGGCTGGGCGGCATCCAGGGGGGCCACCCGCCGCCGGTCGCTGGCCAGCACCAGCCGGGCGGTGGGCGGCTTCGCGGCCGAGGCGCTCATGGTTCACCCCGGCGCCGGCGCCACCACAGCTGCCAGTCGTCGCGCAGGTCGTTCCACCAGCCGCCATCGCCCTCGCGCCAGGGCACCACGCGGCCGGGAAAGAGCAGGGCCTTGCCGGCCAGGCTGAGGGCGATCAGCACCATGACCAGCAGCACCCAGCCCGGGATTGCCCCCACCCAGGTGGCAGCAAAAAAGGCGCGCACGGCATAGAGACCGATCGTGAGCGCCAGCCACAGCCGGAAGGGTTCCCAGGGATCCCGCTGGCGCTGCACCGAGGAACTCATGAGGCTGGCCGTAGCCTATGGCCGGGCCGCAGCACACGCCTGGCATCCCCTTCGCCGCTCGACACCCTGCTGCCGCCACCGCAGCGCCAGGCCTGGATCAGCCTGGGTCGAGCCTGCCTGGAGGGCTCCTGGCGCGGTCGTCCTGCTGCCATCCGCAGCGCCCTCACCAGCCTTCGCGCCCGTGATCCCCGCATCGAACTCTGGGCCGCCGGTGAGAAGCGTCGGGAGCTCACCTGCAGCGGCGATGAACTCAGTGCTGGTCGCGTGCGCATCGGCCGCGATCCGGCCTGTGAACTGTCGCTGGCGGAACCGGGCCTGAGCCGGGTGCATGCGGTGCTGGAGCGCGATCACGCCAGCGACCGCGACCTCACGCTCGAGGATTTCAACTCCGCCAACGGCCTGTTCCATCGCGATCGCCGCATCCGCCGCATCGCCCTGCGCCATGGCGATGTGGTGCAGCTGGGTTCGCCGCTGAAGGGCCAGGCGCCGGAACTCCGCTATCACCATCCGCGCAGTGCCCTCGAGCAGGCAGGGCATCTGCTGGGCATCTCGGCCCTGCTGGGTTCTGCCCTGCTGGTGAGCGGCATGCTCGCAGCGGCCACCATCGGCGGTGGCTCGAAGATCCGCGCCATGTCGGGCCCGGTGAAGATCTTCGCGGCCAGCGGTCGGCAGATCGATGCCAGGGAGGGCTCCTCCACGGCGCTGCCCTCGCTGCAGAGTTACCCGCTGCATCTGCGCCAGGCGCTGATGGCCTCCGAAGAAGCCCGCTTCGGCTGGAACAGCGGGCTTGATCTGTTCGGCACCCTGCGTTCGGCCCTGCGCCGCAGCGGCGGCGGCAGCGGCCTCACCCAGCAGGTGGCGCGGATGGTTTACCCCGAAGTGGGGCGCGACCTCAGCCTCACCCGCAAGCTGCGGGAGCTGTGGGTGGCGCTGCAGCTGGAGGTGGGTTTCAGCAAGAACCAGATCCTCAAGCTCTATCTCGATCGCGCCTACCTGGGGCTTGGCGCTGAGGGTTTCGAGCAGGCGGCCCAGCTGTATTTCCGCAAGTCGGCCAGCGATCTCGATGTGGCCCAGTCGGCCTTCCTGGTGGGACTGCTGCCCAGCCCCAATGGCTACAGCCCCTGCAACACCGACGATCCCGGAGCCGGCCTGGAGCGCCGCAACCTGGTGCTGCGGCTGATGCATGAGCAGGGCTGGCTGAGCGATCAGGGCCTGATCGACGCCCAGCGGCGGCCCCTGAACATCGATCCCTCCGCCTGCAGAGAGTCGAGTTTCACCAGCTATCCCTTCTTCGCCGACTACGTGATCGGTGAGCTGGAGGGCACCCGCTTCGGGCTGGATCTGAGCGGCGAGGACGCTGGTGGCAACTACGCCGTGTTCAGCACGATCGATCCGGCAGTGCAGGCCCTGGCGCAGCAGCAGCTGCAGCGTTTCCTCGAAGGGCCCGCCGCCTCGGTGGGGCTCACCCAGGGGGCGCTGATCACGCTCAACATCGCGAGCGGCGACATCCTGGCCTACGTGGGCGGTGGCGATTACTCACGCTCCAGCTTCGATCGGGTGCAGGCCCTGCGTCAGCCCGGCTCGGCCTTCAAGCTGTTCCCCTTTCTGGCAGCCCTGAACGCCGGCGTGACACCGGCAGATCCGATCTCCTGCGCGCCGCTGGCCTATGTGGCCGGCTGCAGCCACGGTGGCGGCAGCGCCGGCGGCAGCGCCACGGTGCGCGATGGCTTCGCCTTCTCCGAGAACGTGGTGGCCCTGCGCCTGGCGGAGCGGGCCGGTCTGGGGGAGGTGATCAAGCTGGCCCGCCGCCTGGGCATCAGCACGCCACTGGAGCCGGACTTCAACACCATCCTCGGCGGCCGTGAGACCTACCTCTACGAGCTGGCCCGCGCCTACGCGGTGGTGGCGAATGGTGGCCGTTCGGTGCCCATGCACGGCGTCAGCCGCATCTACGACCTGGGGGTCTGCCAGTCGATCAAGAGCCTGGAGCGCTGCCCGGAGCGGGGCGTCACCGTGCCGATCGGCGAGCAGCCCCGCCAGTTGCTCAGCCCCGAGGTGGCGGCCGAGATGGACCAGCTGCTGGCAGCCGTGGTGCAGGGCGGCACCGGCCGCGCCGCTGCGCTGGTGAGCGATGCCCGCGGCAAGACCGGCACCACCAACAATGGCGTCGATGTGGTGTTCGTTGGCTACTCGCCCTCCTTGAAGCTGCTGACCGCCATCTGGATGGGCAACGACGACAACCGCCCCGCTGAAGCAGCCAGCGGTGCACTGGTGGCGGAGCTGTGGGGGCGGTACATGCGGGCCGTGGCTACAGCAGCTCCCGTACCCAGCTGACGAGGGCCCAGCCCAACCCCAGGATCAGGCCCCAGCCCCAGCTGCTGCTGAGCAGGCGCTGCCAGGGGCGGCTGGCGGTGTCGTCCGGGTGGCGGTGCAGTTGCCAGCTCAGCTGCAGGGCGCCATTGATCAGCAGCAGCACCCAGGCCGGGATGCTGAACAGCGGCGTGCTGAAGGCCATGGCGCGCCAGTGCAGCAGGCTGAGACCCGCGGCCAGAGCGATCAGGGCGCTGATCGGCCCAGCGGCGCCGCTCCAGCGCCGGATCACCTTGAAGCGTCTGGCCACGATCACTGCTGGCAGCAGGCAAGCCAGGGCCGTCAGCCCGTAGCGCAGCACCACCTGCGCCAGCGGCAGCGGTGAGGCCCCGAGCAGGATCAGCAGCAGCAGCAGGTTGAGTGCTGCCTCAACCCCGCTGGCATGGATCCAGCTGGAGCCGCTCCAGCGCCAGGCCTGGCGTGCTTCGATCGCCTCTCGATCGCTGAGCGGCCAGAGCCGCCGCAATGGCTTGAGCGGCCCCAGGGCCAGGGCCTGCAGGCTACCCAGCACCAGCACGAGCACCACTCCGCCGCTCCAGCCCCAGCCATCGAACAGGCCGCGATCGAGCTCCTGCGCCAGCCAGCTGAGCACCAGCGCCGCGCTGGCCGCCAGGGCGACGCCGGGTGCCAGGGCATGCAGCAGCGGCAGCCAGCCTGCCGGCAGCCGGGATGGCACAACGGGGCCCGCGGGCTCGGTCGCCGGCGACGGATCGGACGGCAGTGGCTGCCGCTGCAGCGCCACCCCCGTGGCGGCTTCCAGCAGATCGAGCAGCTGGCGGACCACCGTGGGGGCGTAGGTCTGCTCCAGCTGTCCGGCCAGGTTGGACACGGCCGCCTGCCGGCTGGTGCCCTGCCCATGCAGGGCCTGCAGCAGCTGAGGGCGGCTGCTCAGATCACGGATGGGGCCCCGGAGGCTGTCGTCGGCGCCGAGGGCGTCAATCAGTCGATTCGCGATCGCCTGGCTGCTGCGCAGACGCTCCGGTTCCAGCTCAAGCCAGCGCCGCAGCTCCAGGCCGAGCCGCCATCCCGCTCCCGTGGCCTTGGGAGCGGCTGCATCACCAGGTCTGGTCACCGATCTGCTGGAGGGATTCGAAGCGGTCGCAGCCGTGCCGGCAACCTGGCGGACGCTGTGGTTTCAGTGTCCCACGGGCCGTCCAAGAAAAAAGCGCCCCCGGTGGGAGCGCTTGCGGATCGTGGCTTGGGCAGCCGACGGTGATCTCGAGGCAACGAGATCAGTTGAGCTTGGTGGCCTGCACGCGAGCGCGGGCGCGGGCCAGGTCCTGCTGGGCCTTCACCTTTTCGGTGCTGGCGGGCTGACCATCGAAAGGGGAGGCGGCGGCCGTTGCAGCCTCCAGCTCCTTGGCGGCAGATTCGGCGTTGATGCTGCTGCCGAGTTCGGCGGCGTTCACCAGAACGGTGACCTCGTCGGACTCGACTTCGGCGAAACCGCCCTGAAGGGCGATGGCCTTCCAGCCGCCGCCCTCACGAACCCGCATCACGCCGATGTCGATGGCGGTGAGCAGGGAGACGTGACCGGGAAGGATGCCGATCTGGCCGGTGGTGCTGGGCAGGATCACTTCGTCGGCACTGCCGTCGAAGACGCTCTGGTCAGGGGCCAGAACACGAAGGGTGAGAGACATGGCGTCAGAAGCTCAGAGGGAGGAGGGGATCAACCCTTGGCTTCGGACTGGATCTTGGCAGCCTTGGCCTTGACCTCGTCGATGTTTCCGACCAAGTAGAACGCCGCTTCCGGCAGATCGTCGAGCTCGCCGGCCAGGATCATGTTGAAGCCCTTGATGGTCTCTTCGAGCTTCACGTACTTGCCGGGCATGCCGGTGAAGATCTCAGCCACGAAGAAGGGCTGGGAGAGGAACTTCTCGATCTTGCGGGCGCGGTCCACCGTGCGGCGATCGTCTTCGGACAGTTCGTCCAGACCCAGAATCGCAATGATGTCCTGCAGTTCCTTGTAGCGCTGCAGGGTGGACTGCACAGCGCGGGCGGTGCGGTAGTGCTCATCGCCAACAACGGCCGGCTGGAGCATGGTGCTGGTGGAATCCAGGGGATCCACAGCGGGGTAGATGCCCTTGGAGGCCAGGCCGCGGCTGAGCACGGTGGTGGCGTCCAGGTGGGCGAAGGTGGTGGCGGGTGCGGGGTCGGTCAGGTCGTCCGCCGGCACGTAAACGGCCTGGATCGAGGTGATCGAACCTTCAAGGGTGGAGGTGATGCGCTCCTGCAGGGCGCCCACGTCGGTGCCGAGGGTGGGCTGGTAGCCCACGGCGGAGGGCATGCGGCCCAGCAGAGCGGACACCTCAGAGCCGGCCTGCACGAAGCGGAAGATGTTGTCGACGAACAGCAGCACGTCCTGCTTGTTCACATCGCGGAAGTGCTCAGCCATGGTCAGCGCCGACAGACCCACGCGCATGCGGGCGCCGGGGGGCTCATTCATCTGGCCGTAGCAGAGCGCCACCTTCGACTTGGAGAGATCGTCGGCGTTGATCACGCCCGATTCCTTGAATTCCTCGTAGAGGTCGTTGCCTTCACGGGTGCGCTCGCCCACACCGGCGAACACGGACACACCGCCGTGCTCTTTGGCGATGTTGTTGATCAGCTCCTGAATCAGCACGGTCTTGCCGACGCCGGCACCCCCGAACAGACCCACCTTGCCGCCCTGGCGGTAGGGAGCCAGCAGGTCGATCACCTTGATGCCGGTCTCGAACACCTTGGGCTTGGTCTCAAGCTCGGTGAGCTTGGGAGCCTCGCGGTGGATCGGAGCCGTGAGGGTGGTGCTGACCGGACCCTTCTCGTCCACGGGCTCGCCGAGCACGTTGAAGATGCGGCCGAGGGTGGCCTCACCCACGGGCACGGAGATGGAGGCGCCGGTGTCGAGGGCTTCCATGCCACGCACCAGGCCGTCGGTGGTGCTCATGGCCACGGCGCGCACGCGGTGGTCGCCGAGCAGTTGCTGCACTTCGGCCGTCAGGGCAACGGTCTGCCCGGCGGAGTTTTTGCCCTCAATGCGCAGGGCGTTATAGATCTTGGGCAGCTTGCCGGCGGGGAACTCAACGTCGAGAACCGGGCCGATCACCTGCCGGACGATGCCTTTGGTGCCGGTGGCAGTAGCAGCAGCCATTTATGGGAGAAGTCGCGGGGGACGCGTAGCGGGACCAATCCCGCTTGAAGCGGCGCAACGTTACCACTTCAGCCGACCCGCCTGGGGGATCCTGCGGTGGGCCCAGTCCAGGATCCGTGCGGGTGTTCGGTCAACCGCCCAGCCCGACGGTTGTGGCCGGGGTGCCTGCGCTCATACCTTGGCACTCAGGGCCAGCGAGTGCCAACTCGCGGTCCCGCAGGCGTGCCCACGCCGCGACCCTGGCAGCGTCATTGGCGCCATGCCAATGGTTTCGCATCCCTTACCGCATTCCATCCATGGCAGCTGTTTCTCTCAGCGTTTCCACCGTCAAGCCTCTCGGCGACCGCATCTTCATCAAGGTCTCCGAATCCGAGGAGAAGACCGCCGGCGGCATCCTTCTCCCCGACACCGCCAAGGAAAAGCCCCAGGTGGGCGAGGTGGTCCAGGTGGGCCCCGGCAAGCGCAACGACGACGGCACCCGTCAGGCTCCTGAAGTGAGCGTCGGCGACAAGGTGCTCTACAGCAAGTACGCCGGCACCGACATCAAGCTCGGCAGCGACGAGTTCGTGCTGCTGTCCGAGAAGGACATTCTCGCCATCGTCAACTGAGCGTCGCTCAGGTCGCCGTGATCAGCGATGTTGACGCTTCTGGCGCCTCCGTCCGCTGATCAGCCCCGACCGTCCGCTCCCCGTTTTTCCTCCCAACCAAACCCAAGCGAGCACCGCCTTCCATGGCTAAGCGCATTATTTATAACGAGCAGGCCCGTCGCGCCCTCGAGAAAGGCATCGACATTCTGGCCGAAGCCGTCGCCGTCACCCTCGGCCCCAAGGGTCGCAACGTGGTGCTGGAGAAGAAGTTCGGCGCACCCCAGATCATCAACGATGGCGTCACCATCGCTAAGGAGATCGAGCTCGAGGATCACATCGAGAACACCGGTGTGGCCCTGATCCGTCAGGCCGCCTCCAAGACCAACGACGCCGCCGGTGACGGCACCACCACCGCCACCGTCCTGGCCCACGCCATGGTCAAGGCCGGTCTGCGCAACGTGGCCGCCGGGGCCAATGCCATCACCCTGAAGAAGGGCATCGACAAGGCCTCCGAGTTCCTGGTCAAGAAGATCGAGGAGCACGCCAAGCCGATCAGCGATTCCAACGCCATCGCCCAGGTGGGCACCATCTCCGCCGGTAACGACGAAGAGGTGGGCCGGATGATCGCCGACGCCATGGACAAGGTGGGCAAGGAGGGTGTGATCTCCCTCGAGGAAGGCAAGTCGATGACCACCGAGCTGGAGGTCACCGAAGGCATGCGCTTCGACAAGGGCTACATCTCGCCCTACTTCGCCACCGACACCGAGCGCATGGAAGCGGTGCTCGAGGATCCCTACATCCTGCTCACCGACAAGAAGATCGGCCTGGTGCAGGACCTGGTGCCCGTGCTCGAGCAGATCGCCCGCACCGGCAAGCCCCTGCTGATCATCGCCGAGGACATCGAGAAGGAAGCTCTCGCCACCCTGGTGGTCAACCGTCTGCGCGGCGTGCTCAATGTGGCTGCCGTCAAGGCTCCCGGTTTCGGCGATCGCCGCAAGGCCATGCTCGAGGACATCGCCGTTCTCACCAACGGTCAGCTGATCACCGAGGACGCCGGCCTCAAGCTGGAGAACACCAAGCTGGAGATGCTGGGCACCGCCCGCCGCATCACCATCAACAAGGACACCACCACCATCGTGGCCGAAGGCAACGAGGTGGCTGTGAAGGCCCGCTGCGAGCAGATCCGCAAGCAGATGGACGAAACCGACTCCTCCTACGACAAGGAGAAGCTGCAGGAGCGTCTGGCCAAGCTGAGCGGCGGTGTGGCCGTGGTCAAGGTGGGTGCCGCCACCGAGACCGAGATGAAGGACAAGAAGCTGCGCCTGGAAGACGCCATCAACGCCACCAAGGCGGCCGTTGAGGAGGGCATTGTTCCCGGTGGTGGCACCACCCTGGCTCACCTGGCTCCCGCCCTCGAAGAGTGGGCCGCCGCCAACCTCTCCGGCGAGGAACTGATCGGCGCCACCATCGTGGCCTCCGCACTCACCGCTCCCCTCAAGCGCATCGCTGAGAACGCTGGTGCCAACGGCGCCGTCGTTGCTGAGCACGTGAAGAACAAGCCCTTCAACGAGGGCTACAACGCCGCCACCGGCGAGTACGTCGACATGCTGGCCGCCGGCATTGTTGATCCTGCCAAGGTGACTCGCTCCGGCCTGCAGAACGCCGCGTCGATCGCCGGCATGGTGCTCACCACCGAGTGCATCGTGGCTGACCTGCCCGAGAAGAAGGACGCAGCTCCCGCCGGCGGCGGCATGGGCGGCGGCGACTTCGACTACTGAGCCGGACCTGGGGACCTTCGGGTTCCCTCCGATCTCGAGATCCGTTCACAGCGCCCCTGCGGGGGCGCTTTTTTTTGACTTGCGGTTTGGCGTTCGCGTGCGTGTCGGATCAGGCCGCGTGTTGCAGGCGGCGGTCGTTACCATCTCCACTCCCGGACGGCGCGATTGGCCCCTCTCCACACCAAGTGCGCCAGTTGCGTGCATTTCTGCGGTCAGCCTTTTGGTGGCAATGGCTTCTGCCGGATCTGGTCGACGGTGTTGAGCAGCAGCCTGCAGCTGCCCCAGCATTGCCCTCATTGGAGCGCATCGAAATCGCGCCGCAGCCGCGGGGTCATCTGAGGCCGCTGAGTAGCAACAACAGCGTGGGGCATCAAGCCCAGGTCGTTGGCACCGTCAGCCGGGCCGGAAGGTCAGTGCCACCCCGTTGTTGCAGTAGCGCTTGCCGGTTGGGCGTGGCCCATCGTTGAACACATGGCCCTGATGACCACCGCAGCGGCGGCAGTGGTATTCGGTGCGGGGCACGATCAGCTTGAAGTCCACCTTGGTGGCGATTGCCTTGGGCAGGGGCTCCCAGAAGCTGGGCCAGCCGGTGCCACTCTCGAACTTGGCCTTGGAGCTGAACAGGGGCAGCGCACAGCCGGCGCAGAGGAAGGTGCCGGCGCGCTTTTCGCCATTCAGCGGGCTGCTGAAGGGGCGCTCGGTGCCTTCACGCCGCAGCACTGCATAGGCGGCTGGGCTCAGGCGTTGTTTCCACTCGGTATCGCTGAGCTGCCACTGGGGGTCTGGGGCAGCGCTGGCTGCTTCCGCAGCGCGTCCGCCGAAGAGAGGCGTGGTCAGGGAGGCCAGTGTGGCCAGTAAGCCGCGGCGAGTCATGGTGCTCGATGCCTCAGATGCCTTTCGGCCAGTTAGATGCCCTTCAGCCAGCCCGCGCTCAGGGCGACGGCCAGGCCCAGGAAGGTGGCCAGCAGGGTCCAGGTGATCCGGTTCAGGGTGGCTTCGGCGCTGCGGGCGCTGCTGAACATTGAGCCACCACTGGCGGCCAGCCCGCCCATGCCATCGCCCTTGGGGCTGTGCAGCAGCACGCTGATCACCAGCAGCACACCGCTGGTTATCCAGATCCAGGTGACGATGGACTGAAGCATGGGGTCGCGTCCGAGAAGCCGGGAGAAGGGTGTGGCAGGACCCTACCGATGCAGGAGGCGGGCTGCTTCGGCGAAGGGTGGATTCAGACCCCGAGGGTCTGGGGGATGCGGCTGGCCAGAGCAGGCTGCCCCAACGGCACGACCAGCGACTGGCCGGTCATGCGGGACGGCTGGGGCAGGCCGAGAATCTCCAGCAGGGTGGGAGCGATGTCCGCCAGGCCGCCGCCCTCGCGCAGTTGCACCGCATTGCCGTGGCCGGGCAGCTTGCGCTTCTCGCCCTCCACGAGGATCACCGGCACCGGATTGGTGGTGTGGGCAGTCCAGGGGCGGCCATCAGGGCCTTCCATCAATTCGGCGTTGCCGTGATCAGCTGTCACCAGCAGGGTGCCGCCCATGCGGTTGGTGGCTTCCATCAGGCGTCCCACGCTGCGGTCCACGGTGCCGATGGCCTCGACGGTGGCGGCCATCTCACCGGTGTGGCCGACCATGTCGGGATTGGCGTAGTTGATCACCACCAAGGAATAGATCCCCTTACTGATCGCGTTGATGCAGTGGTCGGTGAGCTGCTCCGCCGACATCGCTGGTGCCTGGTCGTAGGTGGCCACCCGCGGCGAGGGCACGAGGTGCCGATCTTCACCGGGGTAGGGCTGCTCGATGCCGCCGTTCATGAAGTAGGTGACGTGCGGGTATTTCTCAGTTTCAGCCGTGCGGAACTGGCGCAGCCCGGACTCGGACACCACCTGGCCGAGCAGACCGTCGAGGGATTCGGGCGGGAAGGCCACAGCCACCGGCAGGCCGGCCTCGTACTGGGTGAAGGTGACCACCTGCAGGCCTTCGATCAGCTGGCGGGGGAAGGCATCGAAGCTGGGCACCACCAGGGCGCGCATCAGCTGACGCACGCGATCCGGGCGGAAGTTGAAGCACACCAGGCCGTCGCCGGGGCTGATGGCACCGCTGCCGAGGCGGGTGGGCTCGAGGAATTCGTCGGTGACATCCTGGGCGTAGGAGCTCTGCAGCACATGCAGCGGCGTGGCAGTGCTGATCTCCCCCTCCTCGGTGAACAGGCGGTAGGCCTTCTCGGTGCGCTCCCAGCGGTTGTCGCGGTCCATCGCCCAGTAGCGCCCGCAGAGGGTGCTGATCCGGCCGACCCCTGCTTCGGCGATCTGGCTCTCGATGGTGGCCAGGAAGCCGGGTGCGCTCTGGGTTGGAGTATCCCGGCCATCGGTGATGACGTGGATGCAGACATCCTTGAGGCCGCGGGCCGCGGCCCAGCGCAGCAGGCCACCGAGGTGATCCACGTGGCTGTGGACGCCGCCGTCGGAGCAGAGCCCGATTAGATGGAGCGTGCCACCGCTGCTCAGCAGCCGGTCGGCGAGGGCATTGAGTTCTGGGTTGCTGGCGATGCTGCCGTTGCGCACGGCCTGGCCGATGCGCACGAGTTCCTGGCGAATGATCCGGCCGGCGCCGATGGTGAGGTGGCCCACCTCAGAGTTACCCATCTGATCGTCGGGTAAGCCAACATCAGCACCGCTGGCTTGGATCAGGGTGTGGGGATAGGCATGCCAGAGAGCATCCATCACCGGTGTCTGTGCGGCACGGATGGCGTTGTGCTCGTCATCGGGGCGGTAGCCCCAGCCATCCAAAATGCAAAGCACCACAGGTGCTGTTGGGGCGGAGCCTCTGGGAGAACCGGAATCGTGGCTGCCTGAGCCGAACCGGTTGCTCTCGCGACTGGAACCTTGATCGGTGGACGGTACAGCGGTCACCCGGTTGATCCTGCCTCGCTACTGCAACACCTGCACAATCCAAACTTACAGCGAGCCCTGAACCGATCCCGGCGTGATCCCAGGCGGGTCAGCTTTTGTGCACATGGGATCACGCCGATCCCGTTAAGATCACGTCCCATAGCTCCTGCCATGGCCGCCGAGCGCGTTGAGATCCTCTCTGCCGACGAGCTGGGCCGCACGCTCAACCGTCTGGCCTCCCAGATGCTGGAGAGCGTGGCCGATAGCCGCCAGCTGGTCCTGCTGGGCATTCCCACCCGCGGTGTCGCTCTGGCGAGGGTTCTGGCGGACAGGCTGGAAGAGCTATGTGGCCACCCGATCGATTGCGGCAGCCTCGATCCCACCTTTCACCGCGACGATCTCGAGCGCATCGGCACGCGGTTGACAACACCCACGGAGCTGCCCGCCAGCCTCGACGGCCGTGAGGTGGTGCTGGTGGACGACGTGATTTTCACCGGTCGCACCGTGCGAGCCGCCCTGGAGGCTCTTCAGGCCTGGGGACGCCCCCGGCGCGTGCGCCTGCTGGCCATGGTGGATCGCGGCCATCGTGAATTGCCGATCCAGCCGGATTTCTGCGGCCGGGTGGTGCCCACCAGTCGTCAGGAGGTGATCGCCCTCTGCCTTGAGAGCATCGATGGCGAGGAGGGGGTCTTCCTGCTGAAGGACGCCTGACCTGATGGCGCTCAGGCCACCGGCTCCAGCTCATCGGAGCGAAAATGGGCCCGAAAGCGGCCGAAGGCCACGATCAGCGGCAGGGTTGGGCTGATCGGCCTTCCCTTGAAGTCGTTCAGAACCTGCAGCACTTCACCCTGCTGGCCCTGAAGATCAAAGGCCTGGCCACGGTGCTCGGGGTGATGGAACACCACAACGCTCTGGCAAACCCTGACCTGATCTCCCGGCTGCATGCAAGGGTGCGCATCGTTGCTGCCCATCCTGTCACGCGTGATCAGCGGCGGCAGGCGGTCTCCGGGCCGGCTTCCACCACCTTGCCGCCCAGTTCGCGGCAGGCGCTGCTGAAGGCCTGCCAGTCGTCCATGCCGCGGGCGATCTTGGCGGTGATCAGCGCATTGAGGCGATCCTCCGGCACGTTGGAGTCGAGGCCGCCGCCGTGGCCGTCGTGCTCCCGTTGGTTGCTGTCGCGCAGGCCCTCGATGCCTTGTTCCACCTGGCGGCGCAGCGCCTCGGTGTGACGCTTCCACCAGGGATGTTCGATGCGGTTCAGGGCATCCAGGGCTTCCCACCAGCGTTTCTGGGGAATCAGCTGTTCGGCCCGCTGCTTCTGCCAGCGGTTGCGGTTCCAGTCCTCCCGGAGGCTGTCGCCCAGGGCCGTGCCTTCGGCATTGTGTGCGGCGTTGAGGCTGGTGAGCACGCTGAGGGCTCCCTCCAGGTCGCCCGCCCGGTAGAGCTCGCGGGCACGGCTTTCCAGCTGGGATTGCCAACGCAGCAGCGTCTGTTGATCGCCGCTGCTGCTGGCCCCAGAGTTCACCAGCTGCTGTTGCAGCCGCAGGGCCTCAGCCCAGTTGCCCTGTTTCCAGAGCTGGGCGGCCTTGAGCCGGCGGCAGCGCCCCTGCTCGATCGGCGCCAGCCCCCCGAGCCAGCGCAGGGCGGCCAGCTGTTCGCCGTAGCGCAGGCAGTCGTCCAGCCGACCGCTTCGGGCGGCCTGTTCCAGCCGTTGCGGCAACTGTTTCTCCCACCAGTAGGCCGTGCCCACTCCAGCAGCCACCAATCCCAGCGTGAGCACCAGCCAGAAGCGAGGCAGCCGGTGCCGGCGGATGGCCAAGGCGGGAGTGGGAGATCGGCAGATCCGTTCTATGGAGTCGGCATGCCGGCTTCATGGTGGCGGGGGCAGCGCGGCAGCCGGCACTTCAGTGCAGGCGGCCCAGTCGCCGGGGTGGCAAAGCCGTGCCGCTGACGAGATCGCGCCCTTCCACCAGCAGCTGTCCCGCGGCATCGATGGCGAACTGCAGCTGCCAGCGGTCCTGGCCGGGGCTGCCGGGGGGCTCCAGCTCCAGGGGGGCGGGCTGCTCGTTCCAGACCTGCACCTCAGCCGCCCCGGCGGGGCGGCGCCGCAGCACCGGCAGCCCTGCCACGAACACCACCTCGCTCCGCTCCTCGCCTGAGGGTTCCCCCAGCACGAGCTCCAGCTGGTCTTGCCCGCTGCGGCTGCAGGCCAGCACCAGCTCAAGCGGGTGATCGCTGGGCCAGGGCTGCCCGGCCACGAACAGGGGATGCCAGCGATGTTCACCGCTGCGGCGGTCCCAGCAGCGCAGGGAGACACCGCGGCTGAGCAGATCCTTCACGGCCACCCCAGGAGTGAGCCGCAAGGCGCCCAAGGCGACGGCCTCCACCGGGCGTTCACCACGCAGGGGGACGCCCGGCAGGCGCTCCTCCAGCCAGCGGCGGATCAGGGGCAGGCGGCTGCTGCCACCCACCGGCAGCACCGCATCGAGATTCCGTGGCTGCACCCCTGCGGCCCGGGCGCCGGCCAGCACCCGCTCCAGCAGTTCGTCCAGCAGATCGATCAGGCCGTTGCGCTCCAGCAGGGTCTCCAGCTCCCGTCGCTGCAGCCGCAGCTCCCGCGGCGGCCCTCCGTCGGCGGGTAGCCAGAGCGTGAGGGCCTCGCTCTGATCGCTCAAGGTGCATTTCAGGCGCTCGCAGGCGCTCAGCAGATCGGAGCGCCCCTCGACCCCCGGCAGTTCAGGGCACAGCTCGGCGGCGATCCAGCGGTCGATGTCACGGCCGCCGATGGCCAGCCCCGCCTTGCCGAGCACCTCGGCGGTGCGCAGGCTCTGGCGGCTGTCGGAGAGGTCGCGGCCGCCGAAGCGCAGCAGCTGGGCGATCGGCGCCGCGCGTCCCTCTCCCCCCTGGAGATGGACCAGGGCCAGGTCGGTGGTGCCTCCCCCCACATCCAGCACCAGCACGCGGCTGCCCGCCGGCAGGCCGGCGCCGATGGCCGCAGCGGTGGGTTCGTCCACCAGCGCTACCTCCGGCACCGCCAGGCTGGCGGTGGCCTGCAGCAGCCACTGGCGGTAGCCCCGGTAGCTGTCGATCGGAGCCGTGAGCACCAGCCGCTGAGGCTGCAGCCCCGGCGGCAGCTGGCGCCAGAGCTGCTCGAGCAGCAGGCGACCGCTCCGTTCCGGGCTGAGCAGTTGCTGCGGCTCTGTCGCTGTCGCGGGCTTCTCCGGTGCGCCGATCCAGCGCTTGAAATCCCGCTGCAGTTCCGCTCCGCCCCGCTCCAGCAGACCGGCTTCGATCACCTGGCGGCCGATCAGCGGCTGGCAGGCTTCGGCGTGGCTCAGCCACAGCAGGCTGGGGATCAGCGGCGGATCCGACGTGCTGTACGGGGGAAGCGCCAACAGATGGGCCGGTCCACCATCGGCAGGCTGGAAGGCCACCACCGTGGTGGTGCTGCCCAGATCGATGGCAAGGGTGCCGGTCATGGCCGCAAAGCTGAAGGGAATCGGGCCAGCACCGAGCGTGGCGCACTTCACCGCTGCATGGTGAGACCAGCGGGTCTGGTGTCGGGATGGATCGGGTGTCTGTGGCGATCTGGTCGTTCTACCGGGAGGATCCGCGCCTGGCGCGGCGGCTGGACCCGCTGCTCGCCTGCCGCCTCTCGCGCGGCTGGGGCTGTCTGCGCATCGAGTGCCGCGATCTGGCCCACCGTGCGGTGGTGAGCGATCTGATCCCGCTGCTCCGTCCGCCCCTGCAGGCCCTGCAGCTGGCCAGGGAGATCCGCCTGCTGGCTCCGGGGCGGGAGGCGCTGGGCTTCCCCGTCACCGTGCCGTTCTCCGGCAGCCTGCTGGCCTACGATGGGTTGATTGGTGAGTAGTGCATGTATCTCGGCGTCAACGTCAGCCCCAAGGAACTCGCCCAGCGGGCCGAAAGCCTGGTGCGCCATTCCAGTAACCGCTACCTCACCACGGTGCGGATTGCCTTCCGCGCCAAGCAGCGCCGTTTCGACGACTTTGATGGTCTGCTCGAGGACAGCATGGTGAAGCCTGTCCAGCGGGCGATCATCGAGCTCAGCGATGAGCAGGATCAGCCTGATCTGCTGCCGGGCTGAGCGGGCGCATCGTTTGATCGAACAGATGTGATCGAACGGATGTGATTGAGCGCGAGGGTGAGGGCTGGCGGATCGCCTGGGATGGCGGTCGTCAGCCCTTTGCTGTGCTCATTGGCGGCGCTGGCTGGGCCACCGAGCTGAGCCGCGCGGAAGCGGAGTCCCTGCGCGATGCCCTGGCCGATCTGCTGGCACAACACGCCGCGCTGGTGGATCAGCTGATGGCGGAGGAGTCGATCAGCCTGGAGCTGGAGCGCGATCCCTGGTGGCTGACGATCGATGGGGATCGCAGGGAATGGTCTCTGCAGGTGATGCTGAGTCCGCAGCCTGGGCAGAGGGCGTTCGAGGGGAGCTGGCCCCATCCTGCCAGCCGGGGCTTCAGCCAGGCCCTGCAGCAGCTGTACGGCCAGCCGTGAGGGCGTGCAGGGCGCAGTAGTCGAGCGCGTCCAGCCCGGCTGCCGTGCTGGTCTGCAGCAGCTGCAGCAGACCCTGCAGCCCCTTGCCCTCAAGGCCTGCCTGATCGGCCGCAGCCAGGAACAGAGCCAGATCCTTGCGCAGGTGTGCGGTGGGGAAGTTGGGGTTGCCGTAGTCGCCGTCCAGCTCCCGCTGCA
Organism: Cyanobium sp. E1_MAG_00006; assembly: GCA_027488975.1. Classification (GTDB taxonomy): domain Bacteria; phylum Cyanobacteriota; class Cyanobacteriia; order PCC-6307; family Cyanobiaceae; genus Vulcanococcus. The sequence goes on along the minus strand of JAIYAQ010000013.1, from coordinate 114,502 downwards.
GCTTCTTGTCGAAGGTGGGGGCATACAGCGCGCTGCCGCGCAGCAGCTGCATGAACGTCTCCACGTCAACGCCCTGGCGTTGCACGAGGTGGAGCGACAGGCTGAAGGCGTGCGTGAGGCTGGCGATCAGCTGATTGAGGGCGAGCTTGGTGGCCATGCCGCTGCCCACCGGCCCCACATGGAGGGGTTCAGCCGCCAGATCCCGCAGCAGCGGCAGCGCCCATGTGAACAGGTCGGCAGGGCCGCCCGCCATCAGCTGCAGCGTGCCGGCCAGGGCCTCCGGCCGGCTACCCAGCACCGGCGCCTCCAGATAACGTCCGCCCCGTTGCTGCACCGCTGCAGCCAGGGTCTCGCTCTCCTGTACGCCGATCGTGCCCATTTGCAGCACACTTCGGCCGGCCAGCCCAGCGCCGATCTGCTCCAGCAGCACCGCCGTGGTGGTGGGGCCGTCGCTGAGCACCGTGATCAGCCAGTCACTGTCGCTGGCCGCCTCGGCGGGGCTGCCCGCCAGCCTGGCGCCGGCCTGCTGCAGATCTGAACAGCGTTCCGCGCTGCGGTTCCAGACGATCAGCGCATGGCCGCGTTGCAGCAGCCGGTGGCCGATGGCGCTCCCGAGCAGACCGGTTCCAAACAGCGCGATGGTCATGGTGCTGGGTCGGGGCGATCAGCTTGCCTGAAGCCTCGCGCTGAGATCGGCCACGAGATTGGCCCTTCGATCAGCACTGCTGATCGTGGCACTTCTCCCAAGGGCGGCTGCTCTCTCCCTTGCGTTTTACACCGTTTTTCCACAGATCACTCCACTGGATCGGCGCCGCGGCGGCCGGGCTGGGGAGAACGCCTTGATCTGTGCTTTTCCCGTTGACGCGGGCATCCGGTTCCTGCAGGGCCTGATTCCGTCGCCAGGACTGAGGGCCGGACCTGAGTCGGGGCCGGCGATCTCGCGCTGAGAGCTGCTGCGATCGTGCTGCACACTCGATGCTTGACCCCAGCGGCGCGCCGTGGAGAACTAGTGGCTGAACCGGGAAGAACAGGATGGAGATGGCCGGCACGGTGAGCATGACGGCGGAGGTCCCCGAGCCCTTGCTGCAATCGATGCAGGGCTTCATCGAGGCCCATCCCAACTGGGATCAGTACCGCTTGTTCCAGGCGGCTCTGGCCGGCTTCCTCGTGCAGAACGGAGTGCAGACGCGGGAGATCACCCGCTGCTACCTGGCCAACCTGTTTCCGCTGCAACCCCGCTTCAGCGAGCCTCTGCCGTGAAGGCTGTGCCGCTGATCTGGCGGTAAGCCGCTGTGACGGTGGTGGCCAGCAGAGGTAGAGCGGCCACCATGGCGAGAGCGGTGATCGCCACGCCCAGGCCAGCGCCCACGGCCTCGGCCAGCAGCCCCAGGACGAAGGGCAACAGCAGGATCCCAAGCAGGAGTGGAGAGAGTCCGAGCAGGCCGCGCCAGTGCTGTCTCAACAGCTCCACTCCCCGGCCGAAGGCCCGCGACGGGCTCAATCGCTCCTCCAGCACCAGGCAGGGGTTGAACAGCTGGCTCATCCCCATCGCCAGCATGGCCGTCAATCCCAGCAGGGCCGGAAGAATGCTCAGGGCCGGCAGCAGGAACAGCACCAGCGACCAGCTCATGAAGCCCGCCAGTGCCGTGGCTGCCAGGGCGAGGCCGGTGTTCAGCAGTCCGACAACCAGATGACGGCTCTGCCGTCCATGCCAGCGGCAGAGGGCTCGCCAGTGCAGGGTTCGGCCGGCACTCAGGGCCAGGCCGAGGCGGGTGAGCCCGTCGATCAGCCAGATCAGGCCCGCCAGATAGAGCCCGCTACCCAGACCGTGCAGCACCACCGCCAGCACGGCGCTGCTGCTGTCATGCCCAGCGGCGAACAGCGCCCACCCCAGCAGATGGATCGTCCAGGTCAGCGCGCTGAATCCGAGGGCAAGGCGTGGCTGCCGCCGCGCTGCCGCCAGCCCCTCCCGCAGGGCCAGCAGCGGCTTCAGTGCGGTTGCGCTCACAGGGGCCCGAGCAGGTCGAGCAGCCGCGTGGCGCTCGCCTCCGGTACCGGCAGGATCGACAGACGATTGCCCTGGCGCACCACGGTCAGCTCCTCCACGGAGAACTGCTCGCGCAGCTGATCGAGGCTGAGTAGCTCGGCGAAGGTGCCCACATAGCGCAGCCGTACGCAGTCCCAGCGCGGCGCCTGCGGCTTTGATTTCGGGTCGAAATACTTGCTGGCCGGATCGAACTGGCTGGGGTCGGTTAGACCGGTTTCGATCACTTCCATCATCCCAACGATGCCGGGTGGTTTGGCATTCGAGTGGTAGAAGAAGGCGCGATCACCGATCGCCATGCTGCGCATGAAGTTGCGCGCCTGATAGTTGCGGATGCCGTCCCAGAGCGTCGTGCCCTCCTGCTGAAGATGGTGGATCCCGTAAACGTCGGGCTCACTCTTCATCAGCCAGTGGGCCATGCGTCGGCTCGGCGTTGGCGTGAGGGTAGCGCCTGGCTCCGCCACTCCCAAGGGGCCTGAAACCAGGGGCCTTAGAGCGCCTGCACCAGCTGGCGGAAGTGATCGCCCCGGGCCTCGAAGTCGCTGTACTGATCGAAGCTGGCGCAGGCCGGTGAGAGCAGCACGGCCCTGCAGTGATGCTGCGCCGCCAGCTGCTGCGCCAGGGGCACCGCCCCGGCCAGTCCATCCACCTCTCGCACCTCACCGTCGTAGCCGCCCTGCTGCAGCAGGTTCCGGAATTCGTTGCAGGCTGCGCCGAAGAGCACCACCGCCCTCGCCTGGCGCTGCAGCTGGGCGATCCAGCCGCCGGCATCGCCGCGCTTGGATTCGCCGCCAGCCAGCACAACCAACGGCCCCTCCAGGGCGTGCAGGGCCACCTCGGCGGCGTCGTAGTTCGTGGCCTTGCTGTCGTTGAACCAGGTCACCCCGGCGAGCTCGCGGATGCGCTCCAGCCGGTGCGGTACTCCCGGGAAGGAGCGGAAGGCCTGTTCCATCTGGGGGCCACCCAGTCCAAGTTCCAGCCCCACCGCCACCGCCATCAGCAGGTTCTGGCGGTTGTGGGCGCCGGGCATCGCCAGGGCGCGGGCATCCAGCAGCCGACCATCGGCACCCATCACCTGATCGGCCTCGATCCAGAGGTGCGGCTCAAGCCCGGCCGCCCGGGCGGCCTCGCGGCTGCCGGCGCTGATCCAGCGCGCCTGATCCCAGCTGGCGGCGCGGCTGCGCAGGTCCGGATCGTCGCCGTTGAGGATGCGCACCGCCGAGCGCGCCAGCAGGCTGCGCTTGATGGCGCGGTAGTTGTCCAGCGTGCCGTGGCGCTCGAGATGATCCGGCGTGAGCGTGGTCCACAGACCGATGCGCGGCGCCAGGGTCGGTGCCGCTTCGATCTGATAGCTGCTGAGCTCCACCACCAGCCATTCGGGCAGTCGCTGGCCGGGCCTGAGCCGCTCCAGGGCCAGTTCGGCGGCTGAGTGGCCCACGTTTCCGCACATCGGTGCATCAAGGCCTGCCTGCTTGAGCAGGTGTGCCACGAGATGGGTGACGGTGGTCTTGCCGTTGGTGCCGGTGATGCCGATCCAGGGCACCGGACGGGTGGCATCCCAGGCGGTGGTGATCTCGCCGTCGCTGGTCACGCCGGCACTGCGCAGGGCCTCGAGGGCCGGATGGTCCCAGCGGATGCCGGGGCTGACGATCACCCGCTCCGGCAGGGCAGGCAGCTCCTCCACCAGAGCCGGACTGAGCGGGATGCCAAGGGTCACTGCGATCCCTTCAGCGCGCAGGGCCTCGGCTCTGGCTTCAAGGGCCTCGCCGCTGCCGCTTTCCAGCACCAGCACGGCAGTGCCCCGCGCCTGCAGCAGGCGGGCGGCTCCGAGTCCGGAACGTCCAAGACCCAGCACCAGGGTGTAGGGCTGGCCTGGAACAGCGAGAGGCACAGCTGTCATGCGCTGCAGTTCGGTGAGGGCGCGATCAGAATTCTGCGCGGCGAGCAACGATTCTGCGCGGCGCCCAAAAACTTTGCCCAGCAGATCTCCTGCCGGACCTGCCTCTGCCGATCATTTCGGGTCAGCCGTTTTTCAGCAATGCCATTGTTCAAAAAAAGCATTAATCAGAAATGGCATTGATCAGAAATGACATTGATCAGGTCTGCAATTGATTGCGACGACCGATCTTCTCTTGGGCATCTCGTCGAATGAGACTCTCATCTCGAGAGCCTCTCAATGCTGCCAGGATTCTTATTGGCAGCGATGCGAGTGGGCGATACTGGAATCGAACCAGTGACTCCTACCGTGTCAAGGTAGTGCTCTACCTCTGAGCTAATCGCCCTCAGGGGCCTTCCGGCATTGGTAATTTAGCAGCCGACCCCACCCGCTTTCAGCGCCGGATCATGCGCAGGCGCCAGCGGTCGCGCTTGGTGGGCTGGATCTCAAGAATCTCCAGTTCGCCCCTTCCCTCGAGGCGGATCCGATCCCCGCAGGCCAGTTCCTTGCTGGGGCTGCTCACCGGCTGCCAGTTGATGCGTACGGCTCCGGCACGGATCTGCTCGACCATGCGGTTGCGCGAGAGGCCGAAACCCGCCGACGCCACGGCATCGAGCCGTACGGAGGCCTCCACACTGCTCAGTTCGCGCGGGCTGCGGGCGGCCGGAAGCTGCAGAGCGCTCAGCGCGGCCCGCTCCAGCTGCACCTCAACCGTGCGCACCAGGGCGGTGCGGCCGTGCAACCGCTCGGCGGCGGCTTCGCTCACGACTAGCTGGGCGCCCCGGTCGCCGCGCAGCCAGATGTCCCCCAGATCGCCGGGCTCGGCGCCGATCGCCAGCAGCCCGCGCCGCATGTCGTCGGGATCGGCGGGATCGAACAGAAAATTGCCGCTCACGATCAGGCCCGCCAGAGCCGGGCTGTCGTCGGCGACGTCGAAGCGCCGCAGCAGCAGGCAGCGTCGCTCTGCCTCGGGCCAGCCCCCGGCGGAACTGACGGTCAGCTCACTCAGGGCGCCCAACCGCTGCTCGAGCTCCTCGCGCAGGTCGGCTGCCACGAACGAGCTCCACACCGGTTCCCAGGTGCGCAGCGCCTGATCGGCCAGTGCGATCAGGGGCAGCAGCGCCTCGGGCCGACGGCTGCCCTGCAGCAGCTGTTCGCGCGGCAGCATCACCATCGGCTTGCCATCGCCTCAGCTTTCATTCAGGCGCACCACGGCTCTGGGTTTCGCCTCCTGCAGCCGCGTCCAGGGCATCTCGATGCCGTTGGCGCTCTCCACCAGCAGCAGCCAGTTGCCCTCCTCAAGCCGGTTGCGCAGGGCGCGCACACGGTCGTCAGCTTCGGAGGTGACGCTGGCGGCTGCGGCGAAGCTGCCCATCCAGCCGGAGCCCAGTCCCAGCAGGGCGCCGATCAGGTGGGACCCCAGCTCACCGGCAAAGGCAAAGGTGTCGAGATCGGTGATGTAGGTGAATGTGAGGCCGGCGAAGAAACCGAACGGCAGCAGCCAGCGGGCCATGCCGCGCTGGCGCAGCTGCCGGGCCAGGGCCGGGTTGAGCTCCGCAACTTCGGCGATGTCGGTCTCGCCCACTCCGATGGCCACCAGCCGTTGCGGCGGCGGTGTCATCGCCGCCAGCTGCTCCTGCAACTGGCGCAGCCGCTTGCGCTCCGCCAGCACCACCACCACGCTGCTGCCCAAGGGCCGCTCCCACCGCTGCGCTGATTCTCCACGTTCAGGCGCGGCCCTGGTGGTGGGGAGCCCGGTCAGGCCTTCGGGGCCGGCTGCCCATGGGGGGCTGAGCACCGATCTCTACACTTCACCTCCGGCCGCCCCCACCCCGCCGGATCATGACGAAGGTTCTGGTTTCCGATCCCATCGATCAGACAGGGATCGACATCCTGTCGCAGGTGGCCCAGGTGGATGTGCGCACGGGCCTGCCGCCCGAGCAGCTCAAGGCGATCATCGGCGACTACGACGCCCTGATGATCCGCTCGGGCACCACCGTGACGGCCGAGATCATTGAGGCTGCCGACAAGCTGCGCATCATCGGTCGTGCCGGCGTGGGGGTCGACAACGTTGATGTGCCGGCGGCCACCAAGCGCGGCGTGATCGTCGTGAACTCGCCCGAGGGCAACACCATCGCCGCGGCTGAGCACGCCCTGGCGCTGATGCTGTCGCTGTCGCGCCATGTGCCCCACGCCCATGTGAGCACCATGGCGGGCGGCTGGGACCGCAAGAAATACGTGGGCAATGAGCTCTACAAGAAGAAGCTCGGTGTGGTGGGCCTCGGCAAGATCGGCTCCCACGTGGCCCGCGTCGCCAAGGCGATGGGCATGGACGTGATGGCCTACGACCCGTTCGTTTCGGCCGAGCGCGCCCAGCAGATGCAGGTGCGGCTGATGCAGCTGCCGGCCCTGTTCGCCGAGGCCGACTACGTGAGCCTGCACCTCCCCCGCACGCCGGACACCGAGAACCTGGTGAACGCCGAGCTGCTGCGCACGATGAAGCCCACGGCGCGGATTGTGAACTGCGCCCGCGGCGGCATCATCGATGAGGCCGCCATCGCTGAGGCCGTGGAGACTGGCGTGATCGCCGGCGCCGCCCTGGACGTATTCGCCAAGGAGCCGCTGGAGGCAGATTCACCGCTGCGCAGCGTCAGCGAGCGGCTGATCCTCACGCCGCACCTGGGCGCCTCCACCGAAGAGGCCCAGGAGAACGTGGCGATCGATGTGGCCGAGCAGATCCGCGATGTGCTGCTTGGTCTGCCCGCCCGCAGCGCCGTGAACATCCCCGGCCTCAACGCCGAGGTGATGGAGCAGCTCAAGCCCCACCTGCAGCTGGCGGAAACCCTTGGCCAGCTGCTCAGCCAGCTGGCGGGCGGCCAGATCAGCGAGCTGGAGGTGCGCCTGCAGGGCGAGTTCGCCAGCCACCCCTCCCAGCCGCTTGTGATCGCGGCCCTCAAGGGCCTGCTCTCCACCGCGCTTGGCGATTCGATCAATTACGTGAACGCCGGTCTGGAGGCCAAGGACCGAGGCATCCACGTGCTGGAGGTGAAGGATGATGCCGCCCGCGACTTCGCCGGCGGTTCGCTGCAACTCAGCTCCAAGGGCGGCAATGGCAGCCACACCGTGACCGGTGCTGTGTTCGCCGACGGTGAGCTGCGCATCACCACCATCGATGAATTCCCGGTGAACGTGGCGCCGAGTCGCCACATGCTGTTCACCCGTCACCGCGACATGCCCGGCATCATTGGGCACCTCGGGTCGGTGCTCGGCGAGCACAACGTCAACATCGCCTCGATGCAGGTGGGCCGCCGCATCGTTCGCGGCGATGCCGTGATGGTGCTCAGCCTCGACGACCCCCTGCCCCCCAGCCTGTTGGCCACGATTCACGCGATCGACGGCATCCAGGACGCCCACCCGGTGACCCTCTGAGGGTCTGCCCGGTGACCCTCTCCTGGTGGCGGCTGGAACTCCCCTCCTTGCCGGAGCTGGAGGAATCGTTGATCTGGAAACTCAACACCCTTGGCATCTCCAGGGTGGCGCTGCGCCATCGCCCCGAGGCCCCGGAGCAGCGTCAGCTGATCGCCTGGCTGCCCGAGGCCGACTGGCCTGAGGCCGAGCGCGCCCAGCTGGAGGCGGCTCTGGCCCCCATGGCCGACACCTTCGGTCTCTGTCTGCCGCCGATCGTCTGGGAGCAGCAGGACGACGAGGACTGGAGCCTTAGCTGGAAGCAGCACTGGCAGGCCGATCCGGTGGGCCGCCGGCTGCTGATCCTGCCCGCCTGGCTGGAGCTGCCGCCGGAGCACGCCGATCGGCTGGTGATCCGCATGGACCCTGGCAGCGCCTTCGGCACCGGCAGCCACCCCACCACCCGTCTCTGCCTCGAGGCCATCGAGGAGCTGGCGGAGCGGCCGGCATCCGCTGGGTCGGCGTTGCCTGGGACCTCTGCGGGCCTGAAGGGCTTACGGGTGGCCGACCTGGGCTGCGGCAGCGGCATCCTCGGCGTTGCGGCCCTCCTGCAGGGGGCCGCCAGCGTGGCCGCCGCCGACACCGATTCCCTGGCGGTGCGCGCCACCCGCGACAACGCAGCGGTGAGTGGCTTCAGTGCTCAGTTGCAGGTGGATCTGGGCTCGGTGGAGCGGCTGGCTGAGCTGCTGGAGGGGCGTCCGGCCGATCTGCTGCTCTGCAACATTCTGGCGCCGGTGATCGAGGCCCTCTGCCCGGCCTTTCACACTGTGCTGGCGGCCGAAGGCCTTGGACTGCTCAGCGGTCTACTGGTGGAGCAGGCGCCGCGGCTGCAGGTGGCCCTGGCGGAGCACGGCTGGCTGGCCGAACTCACGGCCAAGCAGAGCCAGTGGGGCCTGATGACGATCCGCCGTGGCCGCGGCTCACCACCGGATGTCGCATAAGTCACGCTGATCTGTGCCGGCGTTTCCCATTGGCCTTCGCGGCCAGAACGGCCCGGAACCCCAGGATCACCCCTTGGCGGATGTAGGAAGGGACCGTCCTACGGGCCCGGGATTTTTCCCAGGAGCCTGTGAGCCCCAATCCCTTCCATGGCTTCCTACAAGGTCACCCTCATCGGCGAGGCAGAGGGCCTCAACAAGACCATCGAGGTTCCCGACGATCAGTACATCCTCGACGCCGCTGAAGAGCAGGGCATCGACCTCCCCTACTCCTGCCGTGCCGGTGCCTGCAGCACCTGCGCCGGCAAGCTGACCGCTGGCACCGTCGACCAGTCCGACCAGAGCTTCCTGGACGACGACCAGATCGAAGCCGGCTTCGTGCTCACCTGCGTGGCCTACCCCACCAGCGACTGCACCATCAAGACCCACGCCGAAGAGGAGCTCTACTGAGCCCCTGGCGGCGTCCTGCACGCCGCCAACACCACTCCGGCAGGCGGATGTCCCTCTTGGCCCTCCGCAGCCATTTCTGCCACCCTTCGGGGTGGCTTTTTTGTCAGGTTGTCCCGTCGCTGTGACCGCTGTCGCCCCAGTCACGTCGCCACCTCCCCCGTCGCCCCAGTCGTCGCAGGTCACTGGGCTGTATGCCGCCGGCAGCGAGCACACCAGCCCCGGCGGCCAGTACAGCTTCCGTGTGCTCGGCCCCTGCTGCCGCCTGTTCGACCGCGAGGAGCTGCCCTGGCCCTGTTGCCGACTGGCCTGGCGCAGCAAGGAGCCCAGCTGGCGGCGGGTGGGGCGTCGCTTCGTTGCCGATCTTGCTTCCCGTCGCTGTCCCTCCTACGCGGTGGAGCTGCTCCAGCCCGGCTCCCGCCCCACCACCACAGTGCTCACCCTGTTCCCCCTGCGGCTGAGTGCTTCGTTGCAGGAATGGTGGTACAGCAAGCAGCCCGGCTCCCTTGATCCGGCGAACGTGGCGCCGCCGCCCTGAGAACCTTCCGGCCCCAGCTCCCTCACCGCCACAAGTCTCAGCGTCAGTCCAGGCCTGGAGGGACCTTAAGCCATGAAAAAACCCCGCCTGGGCGGGGCATCGCAGGAACTCTGTTCGCCTGGGCGAGCGGGAAGCCTGCTGGGACTGAGGACCTGGATCAGAAGTAGATCTTGCCGCCGCCCCACTGCAGGCCCTGCACCTTGGGAGCCACAAGGATGAAGCCGGCCATCAGGCGCAGGTCCTCGTCGCTGAGATCGCGCATCTTCACGAACACGTCGCTGCTGCGGATGCTCGGGTGCACGTCGGCGATGCTGTATTCGCCGTCGTAGCTGGTGGGGTCCTTCATGTAATCCACCAGGGCATCGACGTTGTCGCGCGCCGGGGTGGCCAGGGCGAGGGTCTCGGGGTCGAGCCCTACGTTCTGGTTGGTTTTGGTGATGCCGCCGGCGTGGCACTCGCCGCAGCTGCTGTTGAAGATCTTGCGGCCCGATTTGATCTCCTGTTCGCTGAAGCTCACGGTGCTGCCGTCAGCGGTGGCGGGAACGGTGAGCTGATCAGCGGTCCACTGGGCAGCCTGGGCGGGGCCGGCAAGGCCCACCAGCAGCGCCAGGGGCAGAACCAGCAGCCGGGCCAGGGTCCGGAAGGCAGAGGAGAAGAGAGAGGCCATCGAAAAAGCCGGCAACGTGGCGGTCGGAACCGCGCCAGAGCCCTTGTATCACGGCCGGCGGGCCTGCCGGTTGGCCGCGCTCCAGGCACTCACACACTGTTGCAGCGCTGCCGTGCCTCAGGCCTCCGCGGCGCTGAGTTCCACGCTCAGAAAGTCACGAGCGAGCTCGGTGGCCGGGAAGATCGCGCGCGCCTCCGCCAGCAGATCGTCCGGTGTCACCGGGTTGCCGGGCATGTAGCGCGGGCTGAGGTGGGTGAGCATCAGTTGCTTCACGCCGGCGGCCAGGGCCGTCTGGGCGGCCATGGTGCTGGTGGAGTGCTGGCGGGCGACAGCCATCTCCGCTTCGGCGTGGGCGAACGTGCTCTCGTGGATCAGCAGGTCGGCCCCTGTCGCCAGTTCCACCGCCGCCTCAGAAAACACCGTGTCGGTGCAGTAAACGAGGCTGCAGCCAGGCCGCTCTGGGCCGCACAGGCTGGCGCCATTGATGATGCGTCCGTCGTCGAGGCTCACGCTGCGGCCTGCCTTGAGTTCGGCGTAGATCGGCCCCGGTGGGATGCCCAGGGCCCGGGCCTTCTCCACATCGAAACGGCCGGGACGCGGCTTCTGATCCACCCGGTAGGCGTAGGCCGGCACCCGGTGGGTGAGTGGGGTGCAGCGCACGCTGATGTCACCGTCGTCGAGCAGCAGGGAGCCGCTGCTGGCGGCCTCTTTCACCCGATGACTGCGCAGGGGGTAGCCAATGCGGGTGGACGAGGTGCGCAGCACGCCCTCGAGGTAGTCGCGCAGCGGATCGGGGCCGTAGAGGTCGATGCCGCTGCAGGTGCCCGCTAGCCCCAGGCTGGCCAGCAGGCCGGGCAGCCCGAACACGTGATCCCCGTGCATGTGGGTCACGAAGATGCGGCGAAGCTGGCTCACCCGCAGGTCGCTGCGCAGGAACTGGTGCTGGGTGCCCTCGCCGCAGTCGAACAGCCATAGCTCCGAGCGCTGTGGCAGGCGCAAGGCCACGGCTGACACGTTGCGTGCTCGGGTGGGAACCCCTGAGCTGGTGCCGAGGAAGGTGACCTGCACGGCCGGCTGCTCCCCGGTGTCTCTGCTGGCATGCTCCCACGCCGGGGCTGGCGCCATTGCGGCCGCCTCGTCACAATGGCCTGCCAGTGGAGCGGCGATCGATGGCACGGTTCTGGCGCGGCGTTTCCCTGCCGCTGGCCCTGCTGCTGCTGGGTTCGGCTCCGCTGCTGCGGCCGCAGCCGGCGGCCGCCCAGGCGAACCGTCAGGAGACGGCCCGGGAGCCTCAGCTGCGGGTGCTGCTGGTGGAGGGCCCGTCCGCCACGGTGGCTGCACCCACTGCGGCTGGATTACGCCTGCGCGATCGGCAGGGTCGCCCCTTGCTCGAACTGGCAGGGGCCCAGCCACTGCAGCTGCGCTTGCGGGCTGGCTGGCTGGAACTGCGGCCCGTGCCCGGGCAGGCCGAGGTCTCGGCGATGGGAGCGTCCGCCGCAGCTGCCGGGGCTGTCGCCGCTAGAGCTCTCGCCGCTGGGCCTGTACCCCCCGGAGCTGGCTCAGCAGAGGCGCAACCGCTGCTGGCGGCCACTGAACTGTGGCTCGAACCGATAGCCGCCTCCACCAGTGCCGATGGGGTGCTTGTGCTGCAGCAGCGCCGCTACCGCGGCCGGCTGCAGGTGATTCCCGCTGGCTCCGGTCTGCAGGTGATCAACCACGTGCCCCTGGAGACTTATCTGCCCAGCGTGGTGGGCAGCGAGATGCCCGCCAGCTGGCCGCAGCAGGCCCTGCGCGCCCAGGCGGTGGCTGCCCGTACCTACGCCCTCAAGGGCCGCCGGCCGGAGGCTGGCTTTGATCTGAAGGCCACCGTGGCCAGCCAGGTGTATCGCGGCGTCGAGGCCGAGACCCCCTCCACCCGTGAAGCCGTGGCCGCCACCCGCGGGCTGGTGCTCACCTATGGCCAGGGACTGATCAACGCCGTGTTCCACAGCAGCAGCGGCGGCAGCACCGAGAGCAGCGGTGAGCTCTGGCCCCAGCAGCTCCCCTATCTGGTGAGCGTGCCCGACTTCGATCAGGACTCGCCGGTGCGCCAGTGGCGTCAGCCTCTCGCCCCCGATCTGCTGGCCAAGGCCTTTGCGGAGATCGGCGGTGTGCGCAGCATCGAGGTGGTTGCCACCACCAGCACCGGGCGGGTGCGCCAGGCGCGGGTGGTCGGTCCCGCCGGCCAGCTGCTGCTCAGCGGCGCTGCTCTGCGCAGCCGCCTGGGGCTCAGAAGCACCTGGGTGCGCTTCGAGCTGGAGGTGCCCGAGGCGGCAGCAGGCATCAACAGCGGAGCCCTGCCGCCGGCTCCGCCTCCGCCGCTTCCGGCCTTCAGTCTTCCGGCGGCGGCCTTCAGTGCCGATCCCGGTGCTGCGCCGGTTCCGCTGCTGCTGCCCCAGTGGGTTGCCGTGGGCCGCGGCTTCGGCCATGGCATCGGCATGAGCCAGTGGGGGGCCCTGGCGATGGCCCGCCGCGGCGACAGTTTCGATGCGATCCTCAGCCATTACTACCGCGGGGCGCAGCTGCGGCCCTACAGGGAGCTGGCGTCGGCGACGGCCGCTGGGCCAGGCTCGTGGCGTGCCCAGATCAGCGATGGTGATGCCAAGGTTGTGGCGGTCGGTCCGCGCTCCAGGCCCTGAGCCGGCCCTGACCCTGCCGTCAGAGCGGCCCGGCCTCAGCGGGTTCAGCCTGAGGATCGAGGCCGACGCGGCAGCCGTGGCCGAGAGGGTGGCCGCCCGGCTTCTGGAGGCCCTGGAGAGCGGTGACCCTGTCGGTCTGGCCACCGGCCGCACGATGGAGCCGGTCTATGAGGCTGTGCTGCGCCGCCTGGCGGGCTGGAGTCCGGAGCGCCGGCAGCGGCTGCTGCTGCAGTGGTGCAGCTTCAATCTCGATGAGTACGTCGGCCTGGGACCGGCTGATCCAGGCTCCTTCGCCGCCGTCATGGCCGCGGCCCTGGGCCATCCGCTTGGACTGGCGCCGGATCAGCTGCACCTCCCCGATGGCCTGGCGGCGGATCCCCAGGCGGAGGCGCGCCGCTACGGCGCCGCCGTGGCGGCCGCGGGCGGTATCGGTCTGCAGTTGCTTGGGCTTGGCAGCAACGGCCATGTGGGCTTCAACGAACCCCCCTGCCCGGCGGATGCCCCCTGCTGCAGCCTGTCGCTGAGCGAGGCCACCCGTCGTCAGAACGCCGGGGCCTTCGGCGGCGATCCGGCCGCTGTGCCGGCGCAGGCGATCACCCTCGGCACCTCTGAGATCCTGGCGGCGCGGCAGGTGCTGCTGGTGGTCACCGGCGGTGCCAAGGCTGAGATTCTGCGTCGCAGCCTGCAGGAGCCGCCATCGCCGGCGGTGCCCGCCAGCTGGCTGCAGGCCCACCGGCAGCTGGAGGTGGTGGTGGATGCGGCCGCGGCGTCGGCGCTCGAGCTCGCCTGAATCCGCGTGCTCGGGGCCTGGGCTGCTTCAGGCCAGCCTCAGTTCAGCACCGCCTGCATCAGCGCATCATCGGCCTCAAGGTTGGCGGTCACGCTGCGCACATCGTCGAGCTCCTCGAGTGCATCCAGCAGCTTCAGGCAGGCGCCCAGGGACTCAGCCTGCTCGAGGCGGCAGGGGGTCTGTGCGATCCAGCGGTGCTCCCAGCTCTGCACGGGCCAGCCCAGGCGGCGCAGGCCGTCCTGCAGGGCTTCGAGGGCCTCGAAGGGGCCAAGCACCTCCGCCCCATCGTCGTCGAGCTCGTAGCCCACGGCGGCGGGGCCGCCCTGCTCTCCCAAGGTCAGCAGGCTCTCCAGCAGGACGTCCTCCTGCAGGTTCCTCTGCTCGATCCGCACCACGCTGTGGTGCTCGAACAGATAGCCCACACAGCCGCTTTCGCCCAGGTTGCCGCCGTTCTTGCTGAAGGCAAGGCGCAGCTCGGCGGCGGTGCGGTTGCGGTTGTCGGTGAGGGATTCGATCAGGATCGCCACCCCACCGGGGCCGTAGCCCTCGTAGCGCACCTCCTCAAAGGCGTCGGCGCCGCCCGCCCCCTGGCCCGAGCCCTTGGCGATCGCCCGCTCGATGTTGGCGTTGGGCACCCGGGCAGCTTTGGCCTTCTCGATGGCGGTGCGCAGCTGGAAGTTGCCCGCCGGATCGGCGCCCGCCCGTGCCGCCACCATGATTTCCCTGCCGAGGCGGGTGAAGACGGCGCCGCGCTTGGCATCCACCACCGCCTTGGTGCGCTTGATCTGGGCCCATCGGCTGTGGCCGGCCATGAGGGTGCTGAACGGGTGCGGGGGGGACGGGGTGGCTCTGGCGCTGCAGTGACAAGCCGGGGGCGGAAGCTCAGCCGGCGGCCTGCAGCACCAGGCGCGGCTGCAGTTGGCCATCGGCCAGGGCGCAGGCCATGCCAGCCAGGTTGCCATCCGGGCTAACCACCACGACCGGGCTGCCGGCGGTCAGCGCTGCGCGGCTCTGCTGGGCCCTGCCGCAGCGCCATCCCGGCAGATCCTCCGGCTCCAGGCGGTGCTGGGCCAGGCCGGCCAGCGGCTCCAGCGGATTGAGCAGCGGCGGTGGCGGGGCCTGTTGCAGTCGCTCAAGCGGCACCGCCTGATCCAGCCGAAACCCCAGGGCTTCACTGCGCCGCAGGCTGGCCAGGCAGCCACCGCAGCCCAGCCGCTCCCCCAGATCGCGCGCCAGCGAGCGGATGTAGGTGCCGGCGGAGCAGCGCACGGTCAGCTCCACCCGTCCGCTGGCGGCATCCCAGCCCAGCAGCTCCAGGGCATGAATCGTCACCTCACGGGGCGGCAACTCCAGCTGCTCGCCGCGGCGGGCGCGGGCGTATGCCCGTTCGCCGTTCACATGCACGGCCGACACCTGCGGCGGCCGCTGACTGATGCAGCCGCGAAAGGCGGCCAGCTCCTGCTTCAGTCGCTCCAGGCTGAGGGCGGGAAGGCTCCGCTGCTGCAGCGGTTCTCCCTCCAGGTCATCGCTGCTGGTGGTGAGGCCCAGCTGGATCACGCCGCGGTAGGCCTTCTCGCCGCTCAGATAGGGCAGCAGCCGGGTGGCGGGTCCCAGGGCGATCGGCAGCACGCCCGTCACCGCGGGGTCGAGCGTCCCGCCGTGGCCCACGCGCTTGAGGCCGAAGGCCCGCCGCACCTGGCTGACGCAGGCGTGGGAGGTGAGGCCGGCCGGTTTGTCGAGCACCAGAAAGCCGCAGAGCTGACCCTCCTCGTCCGCCGCCATACCGCCTCGAGCACCCGCTGCGGGCACTGTTGCATCCGCTCGGCCGAAGTACTGCGCAGGAGGGTCGCCCCCCTACGGTGGCCCGAATGAGCACTTCTCTGGTCCTGCCCCCGCTCACGCCCGAGCGTTTTCTGGCGGATGGCTTCGAACTCAGCCGTCAGCTGGCGGCCCATCTGGGTCTGAGCCCGGAAGCGTTGGCAGAGCGTTTGCCCAGAAGCACCGATGATCTTGCTGCCCTGCATCCGGGTGCCTTCGATCCGCAGCGGGCGGAGGCCTTTTATGAGGAGTCTGTTGGCGATGGCCACCTGCTGGAGCTGGCGGCCTGGCACCTAGGCAGTGCCGACTACATCGCCGACACCCTGCGCCTGCAGCAGCGCTTTGCCCGCGGCCAGGTGCTCGATTTCGGCGGCGGCATCGGCAGCCATGCCCTGGCAGCGGCGGCACTGCCTGAGGTGGAGGCCGTCTGGTTCGTGGATCTCAATCCCAGCAACCGCGCCTTCGTGGCGGCCCGCGCCGCCGAGCTGGGGCTGGCGGATCGGCTGCGCTGCTTCCGCGACCTTGAGGATCCCCAGTTGCCTGAGCGCTTCGACACGATTGTCTGCCTGGATGTGCTCGAGCACCTGAGCGACCCGGCCGCTCAGCTGGAGCGGTTCGCCCAGCGCCTGCAGCCGGCCGGCATCGCCCTGCTCAACTGGTATTTCTTCAAGGGCTTCAACGGCGAGTATCCGTTCCATTTCGACGATCCGCAGCTGGTGGAGCGCTTCTTCCGCACCCTGCAGAGCCGATTCCTGGAAGTGTTTCACCCCTACCTGATCACAACCCGCGCCTACAGACCGGCCTGAGCTGGCACAAAAAAAGCCGGTGCGCGAGGCACCGGCTGAGGAGGCGTTCGCCTGAGCTGCTTGCTATGGGCTTCAGCCCACGGCCACGTTGATGCGCTTGCGGGTGCGCAGGCCGCGCTTGATGGTGTCGAAGCTGACCACGCCGTCGGTCAGGGCGAAGAGGGTGTCGTCGGTGCCGCGGCCCACATTGATGCCGGGGAGCACCGAGGTGCCGCGCTGGCGGATCAGGATCGAGCCGGCGCTCACGGCTTCACCGCCGTAGCGCTTGACGCCGAGGCGCTTGGAATTGGAATCGCGGCCGTTGCGAGTGGAGCCGGTGCCTTTCTTGTGGGCCATGGTTCAGTGGGATGGCGGAGTGGAGAGCTCGGAGAGCGGTCGATTCAGGGGGCCGGGTGCCGTTCGGGGTGCGCTCAGGACAGCGCCTTGCCGCCGACGCTGATGGACTTGACCATCACGCGGGTCAGCTCCTGGCGGTGACCGTTCTTGCGACGGGTCTTCTTCTTGGGGCGCATCTTATAGACGATCACCTTGGGACCACGGCGATGGGCCATCACCTGCAGTTCCACCGTGGCGCCCTTGACGAACGGCTGGCCGACGCTGGCGGCCTTGCCATCGTTCACCAGCAGCACGTTCTCCAGGGTGAGGGTGCTGTCGACCTCGGCGTGGATGCGATCGAGGTCGTAATAGCGGTTCGGCTGGACCCACACCTGGGTGCCGGAGGTTTCGACGATGGCGTAGGGGCCGCTGATGGCCGGGGAGTCTGTGCTCATGGTGACGGGGGCGTGGTCAGGCTGACGCCGTGGCTCCGGAGATGACTCGGAGACTGAGCGTCATTCGGCCTGCCGCACGGCAATCGAAAGACAAACAAGGATCCTCGCCTTTCAGGCGCCGGATCGTCAACACTGTGGGTCTTGCAACGGGCCTGATCGCGGCTCATGTCTCAGCCGGCTTTCACGATCGCCTCCCTGCTCTCCGACCCACGCCTGGAGAAGACCTGCCGTACTTGGCTCAAGGGAGGCCGCTACCAACTGGAGGACCTGGGCTCCCTGCCGGATCCGGTGGCGGAGCTTGAACAGCGCCGCGAGGCTTTTGATGTGGTGTTGCTGCAGCAGGGCACGATCCCTGCGGAGGTCTATGCCGGCCTGCGCCGCCAGGGCCTGCTGCTGCCGGCGGTGGTGGTCGGGGAGGTGAGCGGCCGACTTGAGTATCACGAGGCGGAAGTGCATCTTCCCCAGGACCAGCTCGAGCAGATCGCCTACAGCGTCGATGCCGCTGTGTCGCGATTCCTGCGCCATGGCGTGCCCGGCAACGGCGATTCCGGCGCGGTGGCGGGGGGTGTGACTCCGGCCACTCCAGAACCCTGGCGTTTGCCCAACCGCCTGCGCGGCCGGCTCGGCTACCTGGGAGTCTTCTACAAGCGGGATCCCGCTCTGTTCCTGCGCAACCTCCCCCAGACGGAGCGCCAGGAGCTGCTGCGCTCGCTGGAGCGCAGCTATCGCGATCTGCTGATCAGCTACTTCAAGGATCCGGCCTCCGCCAACCAGGCGATCGAGAGCTTTGTGCACACCGCCTTCTTCAGCGACCTGGCGATCAACAAGGTGGTGGAGATTCACGTGGATCTGATTGACGCGTTCTGGAAGCAGCTCAAGCTGGAGGGGCACAAGAACGACTTCCTCCAGGACTACCGCCTGGCCCTGCTCGATGTGCTGGCTCACCTCTGCGAGATGTACCGGCGCTCGATTCCGCCTGATCTGCCCCTGACGGCGCCGACCGCGGCCGATGCAGGCCAGTCCCCATACCCGGAGGTGATCTAGATGAGCCCGCGCAAGACCTACATCCTCAAGCTCTACGTGGCTGGGAATACCCCGAACTCGATGCGGGCCCTCAAGACGCTGCGCAACATCCTCGACACTGAATTCCGGGGCGTCTATGCCCTCAAGGTGATCGATGTGCTCAAGAATCCGCAGCTGGCGGAGGAGGACAAGATCCTGGCGACACCGACCTTGGCCAAGATCCTGCCGCCGCCAGTACGCCGCATCATCGGCGACCTCTCCGATCGTGAGCGTGTGCTGATCGGGCTTGATCTTCTCTATGAGGAGCTCTCCGATGAGTCCATCGGCGATCCCTATGACGAGCAGGACAACGAGTCCAGTCTCGACTGAGACCGCCCTGATCCCTGTCAGCGTCTGAACACCCGCCTAGATTTACCCTCAGGACCACCCGATCCATGCAGGACCCCAGCCCCACTTCCCATGCATTGACATCGGTGCAGAAGCTCCCCACCGGGATCGAAGGCTTCGATGACATCTGCCAGGGCGGTCTGCCGATCGGACGCTCCACGCTGATCAGCGGCACGTCGGGCACCGGTAAGACGGTGTTCTCGCTGAACTTCCTCTACAACGGCATCCGCCAGTTCGACGAGCCGGGCATTTTTGTCACCTTCGAGGAGTCGCCGCTCGATATTCTGCGCAACGCCTCCAGCTTCGGCTGGAACCTTCAGGAGATGGTGGAGCAGGACAAGCTGTTCATCCTTGATGCCTCACCGGATCCGGAGGGCCAGGATGTGGCCGGCAGCTTCGATCTCTCCGGTCTGATCGAGCGGATCAATTACGCGATCCGCAAGTACAAGGCGCGCCGTGTGGCGATCGATTCGATCACGGCGGTGTTTCAGCAGTACGACGCCGTCTCTGTGGTGCGCCGCGAGATCTTCCGCCTGATCGCCCGGCTCAAGGAAATCGGCGTCACCACAGTGATGACCACCGAGCGCATCGACGAATACGGCCCGATCGCCCGCTACGGCGTGGAGGAGTTCGTCTCCGACAATGTGGTGATCCTGCGCAACGTGCTCGAGGGTGAGCGCCGCCGCCGCACGGTGGAGATCCTCAAGCTCCGCGGCACCACTCATATGAAGGGGGAGTTTCCCTTCACGATGGGCGCCCATGGCATCAGCATCTTCCCACTGGGGGCGATGCGTCTCACCCAGCGCAGTTCGAATGTGCGCGTCAGCTCCGGTGTGCCGCGGCTCGATGAGATGTGCGGAGGCGGCTTCTTCAAGGATTCGATCATCCTGGCCACCGGCGCCACCGGTACCGGCAAGACGCTGCTGGTGAGCAAGTTCGTGGAGAACGCCTGCGCCAACAAGGAGCGGGCGATCCTGTTCGCCTACGAGGAATCGAGGGCCCAGTTGCTGCGCAACGCCACCAGCTGGGGCATCGATTTTGAGCAGATGGAACGCGATGGTCTGCTGAAGATTATCTGCGCCTACCCGGAATCCACCGGTCTGGAAGACCATCTGCAGATCATCAAGACCGAGATCAGCCAGTTCAAGCCCTCGCGCATGGCGATCGATTCGCTCTCCGCCCTGGCCCGTGGCGTCAGCCACAACGCCTTCCGCCAGTTCGTGATCGGCGTGACCGGTTATGCCAAACAGGAGGAGATCGCTGGCTTCTTCACGAACACCTCTGAGGAGTTCATGGGTAGTCATTCGATCACTGACTCTCACATCTCCACCATCACCGACACGATTCTGTTGTTGCAGTACGTGGAGATCCGCGGCGAGATGGCTCGCGCCCTCAACGTGTTCAAGATGCGCGGCTCTTGGCACGACAAGGGCATCCGCGAGTTCGTGATCACCAGCAATGGGCCGGAGATCAAGGATTCCTTCTCCAACTTCGAGCGGATCATCAGCGGCGTGCCCCACCGCATCAACACCGACGAACGCAGCGAGCTCTCGCGGATCGTGCAGGGCGTCACCAGCGAGGACCGGCTCTGACGGTCTCAGCCGGCGTTGAGGGCACTCACCTCAGGCAGGCGCCGCTCCGCTTCGATGCGCAGTTCGTCCTCGTCGGCCTGCTCCAGCGGTAGGTCGAACCAGAAGGTGGTGCCCACCCCCAGCTCGCTGGCCATGCGCACGCTGGTGCCGTGCTTGTCGAGGATGCCGCGGACGATTGAGAGGCCCAGGCCGGTTCCCACCTCGGTGTGCACGGCGTTCTCCACCCGGTAGAAGCGCTCGAAGATGCGATCCTGGTCTTCGCGTGAGATGCCGGACCCCGTGTCGGCGATCTCCACCCGCAGCCGCGGCAGCGGCGCCGTGAGGGTGCAGGTGGGGTTGGCGGGGTTCGGGGCGGTGCTCGGGTCGAGCTGGCAGGTGTCGGGCCACGGGTAGGCACGCAGGGCCAGGTGGCCGCCGCTGGCCGTGAACTTGAGGCCATTGCCCACCAGGTTGTCGAACACCTGCAGCAGCAGGTCCCAGTTCCCGCGCACCCGCGGCACCTGTTCATCCACCTCCAGCATCAGCTCAACGCCCTTGTCGCTTGCGTTGAGGCGGTAGTTGCGCAGGGTCTGCTCCATGGCGGGCCGCAGCTCCACCGGTTCCATGCTCCAGATCCGGTCGCTTTCCAGGCGCGAAAGGTCGAGCACGTCGTTGACGAGCCGTGTGAGCCGATCGGTTTCGGCGTTGGCGATCGCCAGGAATTCACGCTTGTCCTCTTCGCTGAGCTGATCGCCGAGGTCGTGGAGGGTTTCCACGTAGCTCTTGATGTTGAACAGCGGTGTGCGCAGCTCGTGGGAGACGTTGCTGATGAACCGGCTCTGGGCGGCGTTCAGTTCCACCTCGCGCGTCAGGTCCTGCACCGTCACGGCGATGCCCTTGAGAGTTTCGCCGCTGGCATCCCGCACCGACTGCAGCACGATCCGCAGGGTGCGCGCCGGTTCGCCGAAGCTGATGCGCACATCACTGCTGTCCTTCTCGCCGATCAGCAGCGCCTCGAGCGGGGCCTGCAGCTCAAGGCTGATCTCCTCCGGCAGCTCATCGGCCAGGGGTGTGCCCTCCAGCTTGCGGCCTTCCCAGCGGAACAGGCGCCGGGCGGTGGGGTTCACCAGCACCAGCTGGCCCTCGGCATCAAGCAGCAGCGCCCCATCGGCCATCGTGGCGATCAGCGACTGCTGTTTCACCTGGGCGGCGGTGAGCTCCTCGATGTTGGCCGCCTTGTAGTCCTCCAGCTGCGAGGCCATGGTGTTGAAGCCCTGCAGCAGCTCCCCCAGCTCACCGCCCACCGGCAGGGCGATGCGGGCCTCGAAATTGCCGCCGGCGATCGAGCGCACGCCCCGCAGTAGCTCCTTCACCGGCCGGGTGATGGTGAGGGCGTTGAACACCGCCCCGAGGATCACCAGCACCCAGATCGAGATGAACACCGCCACGGTGACTTCGCGGCTGAGGGCTGCGCTGGCCAGGACGGCTTCATTGGGGTTGATTCCCAGGGCCAGCACGCCGAGGGTGCGATCACCGCTCACCAGCGGCACAAACACATCGGTGACCTGGCCGTCCGGGGTGAGGTGCTGCCGGATCAGCGGGTTCTGGGGCCGGCGGGCCAGATCGGCCGGCAGCTCCAGACGGCGGCTGAGCAGCAGTTCGCTGCTGCCGGAGGTGCCGCTGATCGGGATGCCCAGGTAGATGATCCCGTCGGGATCAGCGAAAAAGATGTAGCGGAGGCTGCGGCTGGAGCGCCAGAAGCGCTCGGCTACCGCCGCCAGCTCGCGGTCGTTGCCTTCGGCCACCAGCGGCGTCACGTTCGCGGCCAGCAGCAGGCCCAGATCGCGGGCGAAACGGGTGTCGCTCATGCGCACATCGGCCTGGATGCCGTTGAGCGCGAAGAAGGTGATGCCCGTCATCATCAGGCTCACCACCAGGGTGGCGGCCGCCAGCAGCTTAGTCTGCAGGCTGAATTCCGCCCACCAGCGGCTCAGCCGCAGCCACCAGGCCGGCCTCGCTGGGGTGCTGGCGGCGATCTGGCCGCCGGCGGGATTGGAGGGGCTGGCGCTGGTCACGGCGGCGAGCCTAGGAGCGCCGCACCTGATGGCCGATGTCACGTCGGACGGTCATACCCGCGAAGTGCACCTGCTCCAGGCCGGCGTAGGCGCGGGCGAAGGCGGCATCAAAGTCGTCGGCCTGGGCCACCACCGCCAGCACGCGGCCGCCGCTGCTGACGCAGCTGCCATCCGCGAGGCGGCGGGTGCCGGCGTGGAACAGCTGCAGGTCATCGTCGCTGCGGATGCCGCCCTCGATCGGATCGCCCTTGCGGATCTCACCGGGGTAACCCTGGGCCGCGGCGATCACGCAGGCGCTGCAGCGGGGGGCGATCGTCAGCTCCGGGGCCTGATCCAGCCGTCCCACGGCGCAGGCCAGCAGCACCTGGGCCAGCTCCGGACCCAGCAGTGGCATCAGGGTTTCACATTCCGGATCGCCGAAGCGGCAGTTGAACTCGATCACGCTCGGGCCGGCCTCGGTGAGCATCAGGCCGGCGTAGATCACGCCGCGATAGGCAATGCCGCGGGCTCGCAGGGCCGCCAGGGTGGGCTCCAGCACCAGCTGTCGCACCTGTTCCAGACCGGCGGCATCCAGCAGCGGCGCCGGGGCATAGGCCCCCATGCCGCCGGTGTTGGGGCCGGTGTCGCCCTCGCCGATGCGTTTGTGGTCCTGCGCCGGCGGCAGCAGCACCATCCGCTCACCGTCGCTGAGGGCAAACACTGACACCTCCGGTCCGTAGGTGCGCTCCTCCAGCACCAGCGAGGCCCCCTCCCCCTCGCCGAAACGGCCGGCGAAGATCTCCTCGATGGCCGCGCGGGCCTCCGCCACGCTTTCCGCCACCGTGACACCCTTGCCGGCTGCCAGGCCATCGGCTTTGACCACCAGCGGCCGGCCCTGGTCGTCCAGCACCGCCAGAGCCTGCTCGCGGCTGGTGGCCGGCCAGTAACCGGCGGTGGGCACGCCCGCCTCCTGCATCAGCGCCTTGGCCCACTGCTTGCTGGCCTCCAGCTGGGCACCATCGGCACCGGGGCCGAACACGGGAAAGCCGGCCTCACGCAGACGGTCCGCCAGGCCGGCGGCCAGGGGGGCTTCCGGACCCACCACCACCAAGTCGATGGCGTGCTCGCTGCAGGCGGCCAACAGGGCGGGCTGGTCTGATTCGGCGATGGTCAGCTGCATCACGCCACTGAGTTCGCCGCTGCCGCCGTTGCCAGGGGCCACCCAGACGCGCTCCACACCGTGGCAGCGAGTCAGAGCCCAGGCCAGGGCGTTTTCCCGGCCGCCGCCGCCCACCACCAGCACGCGGGCGGGGCTTGGCAGGGGGGCAGCGCTGCTCATGGTGGCCATGGGGTGAAGGGTGGGGCCGGTCGCCTCCCCTAGGTTGTGGCCCAGAGAAGCAGCGCCGGTGCCATCCCTTCTTTACACGCCGGAGGGCATCCGTGTTTCGTTCGCGCGTGCTACTCGCCGGCCAGCGAGCTTATGGCGGCGGCTTCCGATCCTGCTCGTCTTCCCCTTCCTGACGGGCCTTCCTGCCCAGGCTCAGGGAAATCTGCTCCGGCAGCTGGAACGACTGTTCAATCCTCCTGTCGTGGCCAAACCAGGCCCATCGGCGCCCGTCGTGCCGGGCAGCACCCCAGAAACGCAGTTCCAGCAGGAGCTGCTGACCGGTGACCTGCCGACCCTCAATCGGGCCTGTGCGGAGGCGGTGCGCTTCGATTTCACGACCCGGCTGCGGCTGCTGCAGGAGCGGCTCCTGGCGATCGCTCCTGCTCCCCAGCCCCTGCCGGTGGTGCTGGTGAATGCCAATGCCCTGCTCAGCTGCAAGGCACCTGATGCGGCCCTGATCGTGCTCAACCGCTTCAGCCCCCAGCAGGGGCAGGAACGGCAGCAGTGGCTGGTGCAGCGCTGGCGGGCGGCCTATGCGGGCCTGCACCATCAGTTGGCCGCCGAGAGCCTGGAGCTGCTGGCAGCCGGCGGGCTGGCTTCCCTGGAAACGATCGCCCTGCCGTTGCAGCTTCGCGAGACCGGCACCCTGGCAACCAGGCCGGCGCTGGACATGTATGCCGACCATCTCGAGGTGCTCGGTCGTCGCCAGGAGGCGGCTGCGGCGCTGTTGGCCGGCCAGATGCCCGGTCAGCTCGCCGCCGAACGGCTGCAGCGGGCGGTCGCTCTGTTCGAGGCGCTGCCACTGGAGCAGCGGGATGCGCTGATCGAGCGTGCGCTGGACCAGGCCGCTGCCGCGCAGGCCTGGGGGGTGGCGCTGGCGCTGCTGGAGGATCAACGTCGTCTGATGGAGCAGGCGGGCGGTTCGAGCGAGCGTGCCAACG
Organism: Cyanobium sp. E1_MAG_00006; assembly: GCA_027488975.1. Taxonomy (GTDB): domain Bacteria; phylum Cyanobacteriota; class Cyanobacteriia; order PCC-6307; family Cyanobiaceae; genus Vulcanococcus. The sequence goes on along the minus strand of JAIYAQ010000013.1, from coordinate 90,242 downwards.
GCCGTCTGCTGGTGCTGAGCCAGCGGGTGGATGACGCCTACAGCGAGTGGCAGCTCAGGCGGCAGGATTCCCAGCAGGGCGCACGCACGGCGCAGCTGCAGCAGCAGCTGCGCTCGCCGCGTGCCCCCGGAGGCCACGCCACATCTCAGCCATGACCGCCTACACCCTCGGAACGCTGCTCTACGAAGGCAAGGCCAAGCGCGTCTTCGCCACCGACCGGACCGATCTGGTGGCTGTGGAATACAAGGACGACGCCACCGCCTTCAATGCGCTCAAGAAGGCGCAGCTTGCCGGCAAGGGCGAGCTGAACTGCCAGATCTCGGCGCGACTGTTCGAGCTGCTGGAGCGCGACGGCATCCCCACGCATTACCTCGCGCTGGAGCCGCCGAACTGGATGCTGGTGAGGCCTGTTCGGATCGTGCCGGTGGAGGTTGTGGTGCGCAACACCGCCTTCGGCTCCCTCTGCAAGCAGATGCCGATCGCCCCCGGCACCCCCCTGGAGCCGCCGTTGCTCGATCTCTATTACAAGGACGACGCCTTTGGCGATCCCCTGCTCACCGACGCGCGCCTGGAGCGGCTTGGCCTGCTGACGCCGGAGCAGCGAAGCGAATTGGAGCGACTGGCCTTCGCCGTGAACGACAGCCTGCGGCGCTTCTTCGCTGACCTGGCCCTGCAGCTGGTTGATTTCAAGATCGAGCTGGGTGTGACCGCGGAAGGTGAGCTCGTGGTTGCCGATGAGATCAGCCCCGACACCTGCCGCCTCTGGGACCTTCGCGTGGCGGACGGTCAGGACCGGATTCTCGACAAGGATCGCTTCCGCCAGGATCTCGGCGGCGTGGTGGAGGCCTACGGGGAGGTTCTCAAACGGGTCCAGGGGGCATGTCCATCCCCCCGCATCCACGGGTAAGTTCAGCGGAATTTGCGGCACTGCCGCACCCGATTGGTCCCTCATGGCTGCCCACCGCAACCGTCTGAGCCGCGTTGTCCCCTTGGCGGCCATGGCGGCAGCGGCAGCACTGGGGCAGCCGGCTCTGGCCGCACCGCCGGTGTCCGGCCAGGTGGATGCACCATCGGCGCGCCCCGGTTCCGCTCCCGCGGCAACACCCACCCCGAAGCCGGAAGCGGCGAGTCCAAAGCCTGAAGCGGCGAGTCCGAAGCCGAAGCCAGCCGCAGAGGCTCCGGCCGCCAGCGAGTCGTTGACGCCTCCGTCTCCTGCGGAACCGAAGGTTCTGATCAGCGAGGTGGTGGTCAAGGGGATTCAGGGGCATCCGGAGCGGGAGCGGCTTGAGATCGCCGTCTACGACGCGATGGCCACCCGACCCGGCTCCAGGGTCACCCGCAGCGAACTGCAGAACGACCTCTCCGCCATCTACGCCACCGGTTGGTTCTCGGATGTGCGTATCCAGCCGACGGACAGCCCCCTGGGGGTGCAGCTGGTGGTGACTGTGGCGCCCAATCCGGTGCTCACGAAGGTGGAGCTGGATGGGGTGGGTGCCAAGACGAAGATTCCGGCCAACCTCATCCCCGACACCTTTGCTGCCGATTACGGCAAGACCCTCAACCTGAACAGCCTGCAGGCCCGCATCGGCAGCCTGCAGAAGTGGTACGCCGATCAGGGCTATTCCCTGGCCCGCGTCAGCGGTCCTACCCGCGTCAGCCCAGAGGGGGTGGTGCAGCTGCTGGTGCGTGAGGGCTCCGTGGCGGGGGTTGAGGTGCAGTTCCTCAACAAGGAGGGGGAGAACACCAACGACAAGGGCCAGCCGATCCGCGGCAAGACGAAGCCCTGGGTGGTCACCCGTGAGGTTTCGATCAAGGCTGGCGACACCTTCAACCGCCGCCGGCTTGAGGATGACATCAAACGGCTTTATGCCACGGGCCTGTTCGGTGACGTCAAGGTGACCCTGCGGCCGGTGGCAGGCAACCCCGGTGAGGTCACGATCGTGCTTGGCGTGATTGAGCAGTCCACCGGTTCACTGTCCGGCGGTCTGGGCTACAGCCAGAGCCAGGGTGTGTTCGGCCAGATCCAGATCCAGGACAACAACCTGATGGGCCGTGCCTGGGATCTCGCCCTGAATCTCACCTATGGCCAGTTTGGCGGCCTTGGCGATCTTTCCTTCACTGATCCCTGGATCAAGGGAGATAAGTTCCGCACTGCGTTCAGGGCGCGTGTGTTCTTCAGCCGGGAGGTGCCACAGATCTTTCAGAGTCAGAACAACGGCACGATTACCACCGTTTCCGACGTTTCCAGCGGATTCTTCCAGGCGCCAGCCACTGCCGTGGCCTACAACAGCAATGTCACCAGTGCGGCTGGAGGCCCCTATGCGTCTCCGACGGCGGCCAAGGCTCAGAGTGGTGTTAATCCGCCAAATAACAACTTCTTCGCTCTCGATGGCAACTCGATTGCCCTGCAGCGCATCGGTGCGAATGTTCAGTTCGTGCGTCCCTTGAACGGTGGAGATCCCTTCAAGCGAGCACCCTGGAGTGTGGTGGTTGGCTTGAGCGCCCAGGAAGTCACCCCGATGAACTTTGCCGGGGACACGATGCCCTACGGCATGAGCAGTAATAACTACAACAATGGACAGACCCAGGTCCAGGATGTGATCTGTATTGCTTACAACTGCGCAACCCAAAACCAGCTCGTGGGTCTGCGTGTTGCGGCCACGATGAATAATCTCAATGATCCGCGCAACCCGACGTCTGGCAATTTCCTGAGCCTGGGTACCGAACAGTTCGTATCCGTTGGCGTCGACTCGCCGACCTTCAACCGCCTCCGGGCCAGTTACTCCCATTTCATCCCTGTGAACTGGCTGAAGATTTTCAAGGGGTGTCGCCCCAAGCCTGGCCAGGCGGCTGATTGCAAACAGGCCCTGGCGTTCCAGGTTTCCGCTGGTGCAAACGTCGGCAATCTGCCCACTTATGAAGCCTTCTGCCTGGGTGGCTCCAACTCAGTGCGTGGCTACTTCGACTGTGATCTGGGCGTTGGTAAGAATTTCGGCGAGGCCACAATCGAATACCGTTTCCCGATATTCAGCATCATCAGTGGCGAGCTGTTCATTGATGGCGGCACTAGTTTCGGCAGCCAGGCCAACGTGACCGGCAATCCCGGCGGACTGCTGCTGAAGCCCGGCCAGGGTTTCTCGGTTGGTACCGGCCTGATCGTGACCACCCCCGTGGGGCCCCTGCGCCTTGAGGTGGCCAGCCAGGACTTCACCGGGGAATGGCGCTTCAACCTTGGCGTCGGCTGGAAGTTCTGAGCCGTGCCTGATGCAGTCTTCCCCGGCGAGTCCATTGCGTCCATCGCCTGGCCTGCCGATTATTCACTCGCCTGGACGCTCGCCGCGCCCGTTGAGCGCAGCGGTGTCGGCCTGCACAGCGGCGGTGTGTCGCGGGTGCGGCTGGAGCCCAGCGAGCAGCCCGGCTTCCGGGTGGGCTGGCTCGATGCGCCGCAGGAACCTTTGCAGCTGCTGCAGCCCAGTCAGGTCTGCGAAACACAGCTCTGCACCGCTCTGAAACTGGACCAGCGACGCCTGGCCACGGTAGAGCACCTGTTGGCAGCCCTGGCAGGCGTGGGCCTCACGGCCGTAGCCCTGCTGGTGGAGGGTGATGAGATCCCGCTGCTCGATGGTTCCGCCCAACCCTGGGTGGAGGCGATTGCCGAGGCAGGGCTTCAGTGTCTTGGTAGCCGTCCGGTTTGTGAGCCCCTGAGCCGGCCGATCACCCTGCAGCAGGGCCAGAGCTTCGTCACCGCTCTGCCCAGTGATCGTCTGCGCCTCGCCGCCGCCATCGAGTTCCCCCAGGCCGCCATCGGCCGTCAGTTCTTCAGCCTTGAGCTCACTCCGGAGGCCTTTGTGCGCGACATCGCACCGGCCCGTACCTTCGGCTTCCGCGAGCAGGTGGAACAACTGCGGGCAGCCGGCCTGATTCAGGGAGGAGCCCTGGACAACGCCCTGGTCTGCGATGGCGATCACTGGTTGAATCCGCCCTTGCGCTTTGCCGATGAACCGGTGCGCCATAAGCTCCTGGATCTGCTGGGGGATCTCGCCCTGGCGGGTCTGCCCCAGGCACAGGTGTTCGCCTTCCGTGGCTCCCATGGGCTGCACACGGCTCTGGCGGCGGCTCTGACGTCACCCCCCCTGATTCCTTGACCGCATCCTCAGCGCCGCCCGTGCTCACCAGCGAGCAGATCCAGGGACTGCTGCCCCACCGGTATCCCTTTGCCCTGGTGGATCGGGTCCTGGAGCATGAGCCCGGCAAGCGAGCCGTGGCGATCAAGAACGTCACCCTCAATGAGCCGCAGTTCCAGGGTCATTTCCCCGGGCGGCCGCTCATGCCCGGCGTGCTGATCGTCGAGGCGATGGCCCAGGTGGGCGGCCTGATCGTCACCCAGATGCCGGATCTGCCCAAGGGGCTGTTCGTGTTCGCCGGTATCGATGGCGTGCGCTTCCGCCGGCCAGTGGTGCCCGGCGATCAGCTGGTGATCAGCTGCGAGCTGCTCAGTCTCAAGCGCCAGCGCTTCGGCAAGGTCAAGGCGGAAGTCCACGTGGATGGCGCTCTGGTCTGCGCCGGAGAGCTGATGTTCTCCCTGGTTGACTGATCGCCGCCATGACCAGTTCCCCTGCCACCGGTACCCGCGTCCATCCCACGGCGGTGGTGGACGCCAAGGCACAGATCGATACCGGCGTTGAGATCGGACCCTATGCCGTGATCGGCCCGGAGGTGCGTATCGGTGCCGGCAGTCGCATCGGCCCCCACGTGGTGCTCGATGGTCGCGTCAGCCTGGGTCGCGGCAATCGCATCTTCCCTGGGGCCTGCATCGGTGCCGAACCGCAGGACCTCAAGTACAACGGCGACTCCACCGAGGTGGTGATCGGTGATGACAACGCCATCCGCGAATGCGTGACCATCAACCGCGCCACCCATGAGGGTGAACAGACCCGGATCGGCAATGGCAACCTGCTGATGGCCTACAGCCACCTAGGCCACAACTGCCATCTGGGCGACCGCATCGTGATCGCCAATGGTGTGGCCGTTGCCGGCCATGTGGTGATCGGCGACCGGGCCGTGATCGGCGGCGTGCTCGGTATTCATCAGTTCGTGCACATCGGCACGATGGCGATGGTGGGCGGCATGAGCCGCATCGACCGCGATGTGCCCCCCTACGCGATCGTGGAGGGTCATCCGGGCCGACTGCGGGGCCTCAACCGCATCGGCATCAAGCGCAGCGGTCTGGGGGACCTCGATGGCGGTGTTCAGGCCCGCCAGCTGCAGCAGGTCTGGGCGGAGCTTTACCGCGGTGAGGCGGTGCTGGCCGATGCCCTGCGGGCGGTGCGGCAGCAGGAGCTGCTACCCCCCGCCGAAACCCTGGTGAGCTTCCTCGAGGCTTCGATCGGCCCAGGACGTCGCGGCCCCCTGCCCGCCGGGCGCGGATGAGGCGGCTGCTGATCAGCACCGGCGAGGTATCCGGTGATCTGCAGGGGGGCCTGCTGGTGCAGGCGCTTCGGGCCGAGGCCGAACAGCGTGGCCTGGAGCTGGAGATCACTGCCCTCGGCGGAGAGCGCATGCAACGCTCCGGTGCCCGGCTGCTGGCCAACACCGCCCCGATGGGGGCGATCGGCCTGTGGGAGGCGCTGCCGTTGATCCTGCCCACGCTGCGTCTGCAGCGCCGGGTGAACCGCTGGCTACGGCTGACGCCGCCGGATGGCGTGGTGCTGATCGATTACATGGGCGCCAACATCAGCCTCGGCCTGCGCATCCGTCGGCAGCTGCCCGGGGTGCCCATCACCTACTACATCGCCCCGCAGGAGTGGGCCTTCCGCATCGGCGATGGCGGCACCACCCGGCTGATCGGCTTCACCGACCGCATCCTGGCCATCTTTCCCGAAGAGGCCCGCTTTTACGGGGCCCGTGGTGCCGCGGTCACCTGGGTGGGCCACCCCCTGCTCGACACCTTGGCGGAACTGCCGAGCCGCGAGCAGGCCCGAGCTGAGCTGGGGCTGCAGCCGGACGAACGCCTGCTGCTGCTGCTGCCCGCGTCCCGCAGCCAGGAGCTGCGCTATCTGCTGCCGCCCCTGGCGGCGGCGGCGGCGGAGCTGCAGCGGCGCTGCCCCGGCCTCAGCGTGATCGTGCCGGCGGGGCAAAGCAGCTTCGAGCCGGTGCTGGCGGCGATGCTGGCGGAGGCCGGTGTGCAGGCACGGGTGGTTCCGGCCGCCGAGGCGGACCGGCTGCGGCCGGCGCTGTGCGCCGCCGCCGACCTGGCGCTGAACAAATCGGGCACCGTGAATCTGGAGCTGGCCCTGCGCGGCGTGCCGCAGGTGGTGGGCTACCGGGTGAGCCGCCCCACCGCCTGGCTGGCGCGCCATCTGCTGCAGTTTCAGGTGGATCACATCTCGCCGGTGAATCTGGTGCTGGGGGAGCGGCTCGTGCCGGAGCTCCTGCAGGATCAGCTCACGGCGGAGGCGATCGTGGCTGAAGCGTTGCCGCTGCTGCAGTCGGCCGAGGCCCGCGACCGGATCACGGAGGGCTACGCGCGCCTGCGCCAGTCCCTCGGCGAACCGGGCGTCACCCGGCGTGCCGCCGCCGCCATCCTGGATAGCTTCCCTGCAGCCGCCTCGGCATGAGTCCGTTCCCCGCTCGTCTGAACGCCCTGTTGGCCAGCTTGCTGCTGGGCCTTCTGCTTCTGCTGCCGCTCAGCCCCGCGGTTGCCTCAGAGGCTGAGCCCGTGTTGGCCAAGGCGCCGGCAGCGGCGAGCGTGAAGGGCACCGCCGAGGCGGTGTTCGCTGGCGGTTGCTTCTGGTGCCTGGAGCACGACCTGGAGCATCTCCCTGGCGTGGTTGACGCGGCGAGCGGCTACAGCGGCGGCAGCCTGCGCAATCCCACCTACCGGCAGGTGTCCGCCGGCGGCACGGGCCATCAGGAGGTAGTGCGGGTGCGCTTTGATCCGGCGCAGCTCAGTTACGCGACTCTGTTGCGTTCGTACTGGCGCAATGTCGATCCCTTGGATGACGGCGGCCAGTTCTGCGATCGAGGCAGCTCGTATCGCCCGGTGATCTTCACCCGTGGCGAGGAGCAGCAGCAGCAGGCACGGGCCAGCCTGCAGGCGGCGGCCAAGGAACTGAAGCGGCCGGCCTCGGAGCTGCGGGTGCAGATCCGCATGCTTCAGACCTTCTGGCCTGCAGAGGATTACCACCAGAACTATGCCGAGACCAATGCCGTGAAATACAACTACTACCGCTGGGCTTGCGGCCGCGACCGGCGCCTTGATGCTGTCTGGGGCAGCAAGCGGGCTCGCACGGGCAAGCCCTGGTCGCCCTGACAGGGCAGCCGTTGATTGCTTTACGAGATTCCGATGAAAATCTGAAGACGGCCGAGCCAGGGTTTCGCCGTTTTTCAGTGGTGGACAGGGATCTCGGCGTTTTTGCTCCAGTGGCTGGCTATTAGCCTTGACTCGACGCGAGTGCAGGTGTGTGTATGTATCTGCTGACGATTCGTGATGGTCTCGTCACCCGTCACATCGGCCCCTACGAGAGCCCCAAGCAGGCCTCTGATGATCTCGATCAGTTGCTGCAACGGTTCGGGGATCGTGCCCGCTGGCAGATCCATGCTCTTGAGGATCCCCAGGTGCTGCTCGGAGGCTCTGGGCTGGATCAGCCGCCCTTGATGGCCGCGGCCTGAAGCTCAGGAGCGCGTCTGGCCTGGATAGCCGCGCAGCAGCCCGCTTTCCACCATCAGGCCCACGCCGCCCACGATCGCCACCAGGCTGAGAAGTCCGTACCAGAACCAGGGGCCGTGGGCCTGGCCCAGGCTCTGCAGGGTGCGGCGCTGGATCGCTTCGGCGAAGAGGCACAGACCTGCCGGCAGCAGCAGGACCCCCAGCTGGGCCTTCACGAACCAGCGGATCTTGGGCAGGGCCATGCCGATTCGCTTCTATGAATGAATCAAGCCTAGGCCGGTCCGCCTGCGCGGACCCAGTTCACCAGGGTGCGCACGCCGAAGCCGGTGGCACCGGCCGGATCCTGGCCGCGCCCCTTGTCACTCCAGACGGTGCCGGCGATGTCGAGGTGGGCCCAGGGGATGTCCTTGGCCACGAAGTCCTGCAGGAACAGGGCGGCGGTGATCGAGCCGCCGGGGCGCGGGCCGGTGTTCTTCATGTCCGCCAGGCCGCTCTTCAGGCCCTCGCGGTAGGAGCCTCGCAGAGGCATCCGCCAGAGGGGCTCGCCACCCTGCTCGCCCGCCTGAAGCAGGGCGTCGGCCAGCCCGTCGCTGGGCGTCCAGAGGCCGGCGATCTCTTCGCCCAGGGCGATCACGCAGGCGCCGGTGAGGGTGGCGAGATCAACGATTGCGTCCGGATCGAGCTTGCTGGCATACACCAGCGCATCGGCCAGGGTGAGCCGCCCCTCGGCATCGGTGTTGTTGATCTCGATCGTCTTGCCGTTCGAAGCGGTGACGATCGCGCCGGGGTGGATGGCACCGCCGCTGATCATGTTTTCGCAGGCGGCCACGATCATGTGCACCTCCACGCCGGCGGGCTTCAGCTCGGCGATGGCACGCATGGCCCCAAGCACCGCCGCGCTGCCGCCCATGTCGTACTTCATCATCTCGATCTGGGAGCCGGCGGTCTTGAGGTTGTAGCCGCCGGAATCGAAGGTGAGGCCCTTGCCCACCAGCACCAGCCGGCGCATCACCGCGCCGCTGGGGTGGTAGGTGAGATGGATGAACTTGGGCTCCAGATCCGAGCCCTGGGCCACCGCCAGGTAGGAGCCCATGGCCAGGGCCTCGCAGTCGGCACGCTCGAGAACTTTCAGCTCCAGGCCGAACTCGCGGCTGATGGCGTCGGCGGTGTCTGCCAGGGCCTGGGGGGTCACCACGTTCGGTGGCGCGGCCACCAGCTCGCGGGCCAGCTCCACACCGCTGCAGAGCGCTGGTGCGGCGGTGATGGCGGCGTTGGCGGCGGCTTCGGCGGCAGCGGGCAGGCCCAGCAGGGTCACGTCGCTCAGGTTGGGACGCGGCTCCGCGTCACCCTTGAAGCGCTGATCGGCATAAAGGCTGAGGCGGGCGGCCTCGGCCATGGCTCCAGCGGCTGCGGCCGGCTCCAGTCCCTCCAGGGGCAGGGCCAGTCCGAGCGACTGGGCGCCCGCAGCGGCGGCGGCCTTGCAGGCTGAGGCGGTGGCGGCGCGCAGCTGATCGCCACTGAACCCGGCCGGCTCGCCCAGACCGAGCAGCAGAAGGGTTGCGGGGCTCTGGCCCAGGCGCGCCAGGCTCAGGCATTCGCCCGGCTTGCCTTTGAAGTGCCGCTGCTCAAGGCTGGCCAGCAGGGCCTCGCCGAACTGTTCGGCAAGGGCGCTGCGGGTGGTGGCACCGGCCTCGCCCGCGAACAGGCCCACCGCCAGGGCATCGCCGCTCCAATCGCTGGGGGCGGCGGTGCTGCAGCGGAATGCGAGGGCCATCGGGGCTGGGCAGATGGGCGCGATGGTAAGTGGGCCGAGCTGGGGGATCAGTCCGGCTCTGCGGTGAAGGGGGTGGCCCAGCGCCCGCGGGTCTCCTTGTTGAACGGCGGCAGCCAGTGGCGGATCAGGGCCTGCTCCAGCGCCCGCCGCGGCTTCACCTCCGCCGGGGCATCCCGCCAGAAGCGGATGCTCAGGCCGCTGCCCAGCCCCGCCTGCTGCAGAGCCTCGCCGTAGGCCGCCAGGTAGCGCTTGCAATCGTGTTCACCCTTCCAGCGCTTGTCCGCCTGGCTGGTCTCGCCCACGTAGAGCAGCAGCTGGCCGTCCAGATGGGGTGGCCGATCCAGCACGAAGTAGAGAGCGGCTCCGCCGGGGTTCTGCTCGGGCCAGCGCCAGAACTGCAGGTGCTGCGCTGCCAGGGCCAGAGGGTCGAGACGCTGCAGCGTGGCGGCCGGTCCCAGGGCAGCGTTGCTGAACAGGTCGATCTGGCCGGCGCTGATGGCGTGACCACGAGCGACCGCCTCGAAGCGGGGGGACTGGAAGTCCCGCAGGCGCTCCTGCCAGTCGAGCAGCTGGCGGCGTTGCAGCGGCAGCAGCTCCGGACCGCCGGCGGTGGCTCCCTCACCAGTGCCGCTGACACCGAAGCCGATGGGCTCGGCGAACAGATCGCCCTGGCGGGGTGTGCCGCGGCTGGCCATCACCTCAGGCCGGCCGCGGCAGGTCAGGCCCCGCCGGACCCTGACCGAAGCGAACCTTGCCGATCAACTCCTCCACCAGCGCCGGCGGCAGCTGCAGGCGCTCCTGCAGATCGGCCAGATCGCGGTAGGGGCTGCGCTGCCGTTCCCGCAGCAGGCGCTGACGGCGCACGTCGTCCAGCTGGGGCAACTGCCGCTGCAGCTCGCCGGCGGCGGCGCGGTTGAGATCCACCGCCAGCGGCCGCGCCGTTGCCGGCGCTCCTTCGCCGTACCAGCGGAACAGCAGCAGCGGCTGCCAGCTGGCCACCTGATCCGCAGGCAGCTCCAGCAGGAGCTGCAGATCGTCCGGGCCGCTCAGCTGCACGCCACCCCGCTGCAGCCGCAGCAGCAGATCCACCTGGCTGGCGCTGATGCCGGGCAGGCGTTGCCAGTCGGCGGCGGTGGCGCGGTTCACATCGAGGCGCCAGCCGAGGGCGGCGGCATGGCGGACCTCCGCAGCGCTCTGGAAGCGCAGACCGGGGTTCTGACGCAGCTTCAGCTCCAGCAGGTCCCGCTCCAGGTGGTCGTTCTCGTTCTGGCTTGCGTTCTCGTCGCCGTTGTCGTGGGTGTTGCTATGAGCGGCGCTGGCAGCGGGCTCGGCGAGGGAATCGACCAGGGCCTCGACTGGCTTCTCAGGAGGAGGCGGCGCCGGCAGCTGGCCCGTGGCCACCAGCAGACTGCGGGCGAGGGGATCCAACCAGTGCCCCCGCGCCATGGCTCCTGTGGCTGGTGATGCAACGTCCCAGAACCTTAACGAGGTTCCGGCCACTCCACCAAGCCCGCTCGGATCCCCTGAAGTGCCGCCTGTAGCCGATCGCGTGCCTGCAGCTTCGTGAGGATGCGCTGCACGTGGGTCTTGGCCGTCTCCGGGCTGATCACCAGCCGCTGAGCGATCTCCTGGTTGTTGAGGCTGTGGCTCATCAGCGCCAGCACCTCCCGTTCGCGGGGCGTCAGCGGGCTGAGGGGCTGTCCATCCAGGCCGCTGAGCCCGTGGAGTTGGGCTGCCCTCAGATCGCGGTCGATGTAGGCCGCACCCAGATCCACACAGGTGAGGGCCTGCAGCACCGTGCCCATGCCGATGTTGCTCTCGAGGCAGAGGCCATCACAGCCGCTCTGCAGGGCCTGCTGAATCAACGCGGTCCGCCGCGGCTGGGTCACGATCAGCAGCGTGCGCAGCTGGGGCCTGATTTGCTTGGCCGCCGCCACCAAGCTGCCGCCGTTTCCCTGCTCGAGCTGGTCGGTGCAGAGCAGCAGATCCGCCTGATGCTGATCCAGCCGCTGCAAGGCGGCCGCCTCGCAGGTGACAGCCCCCACCAGCTGCGCGCCCGGTCGGATGGCGCTGACAAACAGGCTCAGGGCCAAGCGGCTGCCCATGGCCGCCACCAGGCGCGTGTCCTCCAGCAGGCCGTTGCTGGCCTCGGTGTTGCGGCGCATCTGCGCCATCAGATCGGTGAAGTCCATGCGTCCCGGGTTGCAGTTCCACTGTGTGCAGAGCTGCGGGCCGTGGCAGCCCTGCCTGCCGGATACGTGGATCCGCACTCCCAAGGCCGTTGGCGGTTCAGCACAATCGTTTGGAGCTGCCGGCCGCTGCCCGCCATGGCCTTCTTCGATTCCGAGATCGTCCAGGAGGACGCCAAGCGCCTGTTTGGCGATTACCAGCAGCTGATGCAGCTGGGCGGCGAATACGGCAAGTTCGACCGAGAGGGCAAGAAGCTGTTCATCGAGCGGATGGAGGCGCTGATGGATCGCTACCGCGTGTTCATGAAGCGTTTTGAGCTCTCCGAAGACTTCCAGGCCAAGCTCACCGTGGAGCAGCTGCGCACCCAGCTCGGCCAGTTCGGACTGACCCCGGAGCAGATGTTTGAGCAGATGCAGCGCACGCTCGAGCGGATGAAGCTGGAGCTGGAGAAGCAGGGCTGAGGCTGCCGGAACGCCGCTGCCTACGATCCGGGGCCATAACTGCTGCGCCATGAGGCGATCCGGAACGTGATGGCCAGGGGCGCATGGGAACTGCCGCAGGCTCTCGAGCGAGGGGTGGCGGATCTCTTCCCTGCTGGCCAGGCGGAGGGTGCTGCGGCCGATGCCGATCAGCAGCTGGCCGCGCGGCTGGCGGAGGCCGAGCGTGACGGCAGGCCGCTGCGCGTGAAGCTCGGCATCGACCCCACCGGCTCCGACATCCACCTGGGGCATTCGATCCTGTTCCGCAAGCTGCGGGCCTTCCAGGACGCCGGCCACACCGCCGTGCTGATCATCGGCGACTTCACCGCCCGCATCGGCGATCCCACCGGCAAGAGCGCCACGCGGGTGCAGCTCAGCGCCGAGGCGGTGGAGGCCAACGCCGCCACCTATCTGCAGCAGCTCGGCCAGGGCCAGGACCCACAGCGTGCCCTGCTGGATTTCAGTACCCCTGGCCGGCTGGAGGTGCGCCGCAACAGTGAATGGCTCTCGGGGCTGGATCTGCCGCAGGTGATCGAGCTGCTAGGCATCTCCACCGTGGGTCAGATGCTGGCCAAGGAGGACTTCGCCAACCGCTACGGCTCCGGCACGCCGATCTCCCTGCACGAGTTCCTCTATCCGTTCCTGCAGGGCTACGACTCGGTGGCGATCCGCTCAGATCTGGAGCTGGGCGGCACTGATCAGAAGTTCAACGTGGCCATGGGCCGCGATCTGCAGCGCCATTTCGGCCAGCGGCCCCAGTTCGGCATGCTGCTGCCCATCCTGCCCGGCCTCGATGGCGTGCAGAAGATGAGCAAGAGCCTGGCTAACACCGTGGGCCTCAGCGAGGATCCGCTCTCGATGTACTCCAAGCTCGAGAAGGTGCCCGATGCGGTGGTGGAGGAGTACCTCACCCTGCTCACCGATCTGGAGTTGGCGCAGTTGCCGGCGAATCCGCGCGAACGCCAGAAGGCGATGGCCCTGGCGGTGACGCGCCAGCGCCATGGCGCAGAGGCGGCCCTGCAAGCCCAGGCCGATGCGGCGACGCTGGTGGGCGGCGCCAGTGGGAGCGGTGCTGCGGATGCCGAGGTGCCGGAGGCATCGCTGGCGGCGGTGAACTTCCCCGCCAAGGCCTTCTACCTGCTCAGCGCCGTGGGGATCTGCGCCAGCAGCAGTGAAGCCCGTCGCCAGATCCAGGGTGGCGGCGTGAAACTCGATGGCGAGAAGCTGGCTGATCCGAATCACGAATTCGCCGATGCGGCGGCGCTTCAGGGCAAGGTGCTGCAGCTGGGCAAGAAAACGTTCCGGCGGCTGGTGGCGGGCTGATGACCACGCGCTTCAGCCGTGATCCGGCCGATCAGATCATCGTGGCCCTCGATGGCATGGCCCCGGAGCAGGCCCTGGCATTCGCGCGGGCTGTGTCCGACCTGCGCTGGGTGAAGGTGGGCCTGGAGCTGTTTGTGGCCGGCGGACCGGATGTGGTGCGGCAGCTGCGTGATCAGGGGCAACGGGTGTTTCTGGATCTCAAGTTCCACGACATCCCCGCCACCATGGCCGGCGCCTGCCGCAGCGCGGCCCGGCTGGGCGCTGAGCTGATCACCGTGCACGCCTGCGCCGGCGGTGAGGCGCTGGCGGCGGCGCAGGCCGCTGCCCAGGAGTCGGCCCTGGCAGCCGGTCTGCCGGCACCCACCCTGCTGGCGGTGACGGTGCTCACCAGCTGGGATCCGGCCCGCTTCGCCAGCGAGCTCGCCATCGCGGAGCCCGTGCCGGCCTATGTGCCGCGGCTGGCGCAGCTGGCGGCGTCGGCCGGGATCGGCGGTTGCGTGTGTTCCCCGCTCGAGGTTGAAGCTCTGCGGGTGGCCCACCCCGAGCCCTTTGCCCTGGTCACGCCAGGCATCCGGCCGGCCGGCGCCGCCCATGGCGATCAGCAGCGTGTGCTGACGCCGGCCCAGGCGATTGCCGCCGGCTCCAGTCAGCTGGTGATCGGTCGGCCCATCACCGCCGCCCACGACCCCGCCGCTGCGTTCGCCGCCTGCTGCGCTGAGCTGCGCTGAAGTAGGACTCCGGCCTCAGGCGGCCAGGGTGCCCTGCGGCACCAGATCGGCATACAGGCGCTCCAGCTGGTCGATGTTGCGGGCCAGGGTGTAGCGCTCCAGGGTGCGCTGGCGGGCCCGGCGCCCCAGTTCCGTGCTGAGCACCGGCTGGTCGCGCAGCACTGGCAGCAGCGTGCGCAGCTGGGTGGTGACCCCCTGGGTGCTGATCACGATCCCGGCGCCGCCTTCCAGCACCTCACCATCGGCACCGGCGTCGGTGGCCACGCAGGCGGTGCCGCTGGCCATCGCCTCCAGAAGGGCCAGGCTCAGCCCCTCCACCAAGGAAGGGAGAAGGAACACCTCCGCCAGCTGAAGCAGCGCCAGCCGCTTGGCCTGGTCGGGCTCGTAGCCCCACCAGTGCACGCCGATCTCGCTGCCATAGGTCTGCATCAGCGACGGGCGCACCGGTCCATCCCCCACCACCACGAGCGTGCAACCGGCCGGTTGCACCAGCCGCCAGGCCCGCAGCAGCGCCTCCACATTCTTCTCGGTGGCGATGCGGCCCATGTAGAGAAACACCCGTTGGCCGCCAAAGCGCTGGCGCAGGCCCAGCAGCTCCGCGGATTCCCCTCCCGGCGGGGACGGTGCCCAGCGCTCTGGATCCACGCCGTTGGGGATCACCGCCAGCCGACGTTCGGGCACCCCCAGCCGGGTCAGCACCTCGGCCTGCAGTTCCGAGAACACCACCACCCGGTCGTAGCGGGCCAGGGAGGGGGCGTAGAGCTGATAGGTGAGCTGCTGGGTGCCGCCGCTGAGGTTGCGCAGGCTGGCATCGAAGGCCGGGTGGAAGGTGGCCACCAGGGGAAGGCCCAGCTGCTGGCAGAGGTCCGGCAGGCGGAAATCCAGCGGTGAGAGGGTGAGGCTGGCGTGCACCAGGTCTGGCTGCAGCCGCTCGAGCGATTCCCGCAGCTCCCGCTGCGCTCCAGGCGAGGGGATCGTGTACACCTGCGACTTCACCAGGTAGGGGAGCGCCACTTCGGGATTGGCCTCTGCGCCTCCGCTGCCGTTGGCGGCTGTCAGTTCGGCGGGCTCATCGCTGCTGCGTCCCAGGGAGGCCGCTGGCGTGTCGAAGTGGATGAAGCTCACCTCATGGCCCCGGCGCCGCAGGGCCTCCGTGGTGGTCAGGCCGTAGGTGACGTTGCCGCAGAACGGAGATTTCTTGCCCAGCCAGGCGATGTGGGCCACGCAGCGGCAGGCTCAAGCAAGGTATGAAGCTAGCAGCGCTTCCAGGGCTTCTCGAGCAACGCTGCAGCCAGGGCCAGGCCGGCCAGGGCCCAGAGCACGGGAAGAAGGCCGTAGCGGCTCACCACGGCACCGGCCAGCACCAGCGGCAGGCTCAGGGCGATGTTGATCAGGTTGTTCTGCAGCCCGAACACCTTGCCGCGCATCGCTTCCGGGGTGTCTTCCTGAATCGTGGTCTGAGCCGGGATCGCCAGCAACGCCGCCCCCACGCCGAGCACGGCACAGAGGGTGAGGGTGAGGGTGAGGTTGCCGCGCAGCTGGCCCAGCAGCACCAGGCTCCAGGCGATCGTGCCGAGGCCGGCGGCCGCCAGGCGGCGGCGGTTGAAGCTGTGGCCCACCTGGGCCACGGCCACCGCACCGAGGGCCATTCCCACGCCGCTCATGGCCAGCAGCGTGCCGAACTGAGTGGGCCCCAGCTGGCTGATCGCCGAGGCCAGGCTGATGGCCAGCACATACAGCGCCGCCAGCAGGCTGTAGAGCAGCACCAGTTGCAACATCGCACTGCGCACGCTCGCCTGTTCGCGCAGCACCTGCAGCCCTTCGCCGATCTCCTGCCACACCGTCTGCCCCCGCGACGGCTGCGGTGACTCCTCAACCCGGATCGCGGCGATGCTGATCGCCGCCAGGCCGTAACACAGGGGGAGCAGCACGAATTCGCCGTCGGGCACGCCGATGCCTGCCAGCAGCCGCTGCAGCAGCCGCAGCACCGGATCACCGAGGGCGAAGCCGACGATCGTGGCGCCCATGCTCGTGGCCTGGTACAGCGAGTTCGCTGCCAGCAACTGATGGCCGGGCACCAGCATCGGGATCGCCGCCTGCTCCGCCGGTGCAAAGAACTGGGTGAGCACCGATTCCAGGAAGGTGATCACCAGCAGCCCCCAGTAGCCCCAGCTCAGTCCCAGCCAGTGGGGACCATCGATCAGGCAGAGCGGAATCAACAGGGCCAGGCCGGCACGGATGCCGTTGGAGGCCACCATCACTTCGCGCTTGGGCCAGCGGTCTGCCCAGACCCCAGCCACCAGCCCCAGCAGCATCGCCGGGATCGTGTTGGCCACGTAGATGCCGGTGGCCAGCAGGGTGATCAGCTGGGCGCGGCTTTCGATGCTCAGGTTGAGGGCGCCGGCGGCCTCGGCCAGAGCGCCGCCCGCCGGGGGTGTGGCTGTCACCCAGTACTGGGCGATCAGGAACACCATCAACACGATGTAGAACTTGTCAGCCAGCTGGCTGAACACCTGGCCCAGCCAGAGCTTGCGGAACTCCGGCAGGGCCAGGACGGCCTGGATGCCGGTCTGCTGGCCCTTCGCCTGGTCCGTCTCGGGGGCCTTCTGCAGGCCGGGTGATGGCGAGGGGTCGCTCAAGGGCTGCAAGGGGGGTGGCTCAGGTGCCGGCCGGTTCTGATGATGCCCCAGCCCATGGCCCCGCGGAGTAGCACTGCCGCAGCAGCCGCCAGGAACGGGCGCTGCGGCCCAGATGTTCCCGGCTCCAGATCTCCACGAGTTGCAGCAGCCGCAGCCATACCGGCTCCGGGCCCATGAGCTCCCCATCGCGGCGGCGTGGCAGGGCAGGGCGCAGCAGGCGCTGCAGCAGAGCCAGCTCCGAGGCGTTGAGCACCAGCTGGGCGCCGGCCACCGCGCCGATCACCAGCCCCTCGCTCGGCAGCAGGCTGCAGCGCCACTCCCAGTTGCCCAGGGGCGGCTCCAGGGGCTCGCCGCTGCGGGCGCAGCTGGCCAGCGGCAGGGCGTAGCCCCCAAGGGCCAGCAGCTGCACGCTGCCCTGCACGGCGATGGCCAGGGCTTCAAGGTTGAGCTGCCGCTCCTTCACCACGGCTTCGAGGCGGTTCAGCTGCAGCAGCAGGTCGTCGAGCACACCCTCCACGGGCGCATCGGAAGGCACCAGCTGCAGGGTGAGCTCCGCCAGCCCCTGTGCCGCAGCCAGGGTTTCCAGGCGCTCCGCCAGGGCTGAGAAGTTGCGCAGCACCCGCAGTTGCCGTACTCGCCGCAGGCCACTGCGGCCTCCCACCTGCAGGCTCAGCACCGCCAGCGGCACCGCCGCCGCCAGGGAGCTCTTCGGTTTGCGTGCCCCCGGCGCCGCCAGACGGGTGAGGCCCTCGCTGGCGCTGAGCAGGGTGAGCAGCCGGTCGGTCTCCCCCAGCGGGCTGCTGCGCAGCACCAGGCCCTCCAGGCGCTGCTCCGGACTCATGGCCCTGCGGGGCCAGGCTCCGCTGCCATGGGATCAGAGGGCGCAGGGCTATCGCGCAGGGCCTTCAGCAGCGCCACGCCGCGGCTGGTGCCCAGCCGTGTGGCGCCGGCCTCCACCAGGCTGAGGGCCTGCTCCAGGCCATTGATGCCGCCGGCGGCCTTCACGGCGGCGCGGCCGCGGGCCAGCTGGCGCAGCAGCTGCACCTGCTCCACCGTGGCGGCGGGGCCGAAGCCACTGCCCGTTTTCAGGAAGGCGGCGCCCACATCGATCGAGGCCTCCACCGCCAGCTCGAGCGCTTCGCGGCTGAGCCGCCCCACCTCAAGAATCACCTTCACCGGCAGGCCCAGCTCCACGATCGCGGCCAGGTCGTTGCAGAAGGCCCGGCTGTCGCCATCGGCCAGGGCACCGAAATCCGGCACCACATCCAGCTCCTCGGCACCCGCCGCCGCCGCCCATTCCGCCTCGGCCCGCTTGATCTCCGCCGGCACGGCGCCGAAGGGGAAGCCCACCACGCTGATCAGCTTCGGCCCCCGGCCGCCGCTTGGACCCAGCCGCTCGCGGCCCTGCGGCAGCCAGCGCGAGGCCAGGCACACCCCGGCGAAGCCGAAGTGGCGGGCCTCATCGCAGCAGCGGCGCACCGCCTCGAGCCCCTGGTGGGGATCGAGCAGGGCATGGTCGATCAACGGGGCGAGGTCGGGCAGATCACGCACGGGACACTCCGGCGGCGCCGCAGCTCAGGCCTTCGCCTGAATCACGCCGAAACCGCCGTGATTGCGGCGGTACACCACCTGCAGCTCGCCTCTGGTGGCATCGCGGAACAGGTAGAAGTCGTGGTCGATCAGCTCCAGCTGGTGCAGCGCCTCATCGAGGCTCATCGATGGCATCGCGAAATACTTGCGGCGCACACCGGGGCTCGGCAGAGCGGGCTCCTTGCCCTCCACCAGCGAGCCGGTCACGGCATCGTCGCCGGCCAGCTCCGCCAGGCTCGGCGTGGTGGAGGCGTGGTGGCCGGGGCTGTGGTGGTGGTCGCCGTGGCGGTCCTTGTAGCGGCGCAGCTGGCGCGTGAGCTTGCCCGCCACCAGATCGATGCTGGCGTAGAGGTTCTCGCTGCGTTCCTGAGCGCGGATCACGGTGCCGTTGGCGAACACCGTGACCTCGGCCGTCTGCTGCGGCACCCGCGGATTGCGGGCCACCGAGAGATGCACGTCCGCCTCCTTCACCATGCCGTCGAAGTGGCCGATGGCCCGCTTCAACTTCTCTTCGGTGTAGTCGCGGATCGCTGGAGTGACCTCCAGATTGCGGCCGTGAATCAACAGCTTCATCCCGTGGCTCCCAAGGCGGTGGGGATGCCTGAACGCTAGGAACGGTGTGTGAATCTCACCACAGGCGACGCAATCTGTTTCCAAGCGGCAGGGCCTGTGCCGTTCGCCCTGGCGTGGGACTGGCAGCGGCAGCTGCAGCAGCGCCTGCTGGCGGATCCCGCCGGCCCCGAGACCCTGCTGGTGCTGGAGCACGACCCCTGCTACACCCTCGGCCGCGGCGCCGATGCCGCCTTTCTTGGCTTCGATCCCGCCGACCCGCCCGCGCCCCTGTTCCGGATCGATCGCGGTGGTGAGGTCACCCACCACTGCCCGGGCCAGCTGGTGCTCTATCCGGTGCTGAACCTGCAGCGTCATGGCGCCGACCTGCACGTTTATCTGCGTGAGCTGGAGGGCGTGGTGATTGACCTGCTCGATCAGCTCGGCTTGCGGGGGGAGCGCATCGACGGACTCACTGGGGTCTGGCTGGAGGGTCGCAAGCTGGCGGCGATCGGGGTCGGGGCCCGGCGCTGGATCTCGCAGCACGGCCTCGCTCTCAACGTGGAGGCCGACCTGGCCGGCTTCGCCGCGGTGGTGCCCTGCGGCCTCCGTGATCGGCCGGTGGGTCGCCTGGTGGACTGGCGGCCCGGTCTCACCGCCGCGTCGCTGCAGCCGCTGCTGCTGCGTTGCTTCGCAGATCGCTTCGGGCTGACCCTTCGGCCTCCCACCCCCCAGGAAGCCCTGCAGAGGTGGTAAGACCGGGGCGCTGTTCCCGCCTCCCCCGCCTGTGAAGGCCGATCGCTCACCCCAGCGCCAGCCAGCCGCCACGGACACTGCCGCCGCCCCTGCTGCTTCGATCAGCTGGACCGGCAGTCCGCAGGATCAGCAGGCCCTGGCCCTGCGCAGCGACTGGAGCGCACTCAGCGGGCTGGAACAGCTCTGGCCGGTGCTGGCGGAGCGCTACGGCGACAGCCTGGCTCTCGACGCCCACCATGCCAGGCCGCCCCAGAGCTTCAGCTACCGGCAACTGCACCACGCGATCGAGCAGGCGGCGGCGGGCTTCGCTGCCCTCGGCATCGGCGCCGGCGATGTGGTGGCCCTGTTCGCCGAGAACAGCCCCCGCTGGCTGGTGGCCGATCAGGCACTGATGCGCCTGGGTGCCGCCGATGCGGTGCGCGGCAGCAGCGCTCCCGCTGAGGAGCTGCGTTACATCGCCGCCGACAGTGGCGCCGTGGCCCTGGTGCTCGAATCGGCGGCCCTGCTCGAGCCCCTGCAGCTGGCTCCGGAGCTGCTGGCCCGCCTGCGGGCGGTGGTGCTGCTGCAGGGAGAGGCCCCCGCTGCAGCCCTCGCCGTCGCACTGGGCGGCGTGCCCTGCCTGAGCTGGGAGCAGTTGCTGGAGCGCGGCGCGGCGACGCCGGCCCCCGCCTGGCCGGCAGCGGATCCGGATCGCCTGGCCACCGTGCTGTACACCTCCGGCACCACCGGTCAGCCGAAGGGGGTGCCCCTGAGCCACGCCAACCTGTTGCACCAGCTGCACCATCTCGGGGTGGCGGTGGCACCGCAGCCCGGCGATGCGGTGCTCAGCGTGCTGCCGATCTGGCACGCCTATGAGCGCAGCGCCGAATACTTCCTGCTCTCCTGCGGCTGCGCGCAGACCTACACGACTCTCAAGCAGCTGCGCCCCGATCTGCAGCGGGTGCGGCCGCAGTACCTGATCAGCGTGCCGCGGCTGTGGGAGGCCCTGCTTGGGGGCTTTGAGGACGCCCTGTCCGCCATGCCGCCGGCCCGTCAGCGCTTGCTGCGTTCGGCTCTGGCCCTGAGCCGCTTCCACCGGCTGCAGCGCCGCATCGCCGCCGATCTCACCCTCACCTCGGAGCCGCTGCCCCGCCGGACCCTGGCCGCGGCGGCGGCAGCCCTGAGCTGGCCCCTGCACGGCTTGGCCGCCCGTCTGTTCTGGCCGAAGGTGCGCCAGCAGCTGATCGGCGGGCGGCTGCGCACGGCCATCAGCGGCGGCGGCGCCCTGGCGATCCACGTGGATGCCTTCTTCGAGGCGATCGGCATCGAACTGCTGGTGGGCTACGGCCTCACCGAGACCAGCCCGGTGCTCACCTGCCGGCGCCGCTGGTGCAACCGCCGCGGCAGCTCCGGCCAGCCGCTGCCCGGTACGGATCTGCGCATCGTCGACCCCGAGAGCGGAGCCGCCCTGGCGATCGGCGAGCGCGGCCGGGTGCTGGCCCGCGGCCCGCAGGTGATGGCGGGCTACCTGGGCAAGCCGGAGGCCAGCGCCAAGGTGCTCGACGGCGATGGCTGGTTCGACACCGGCGATCTGGGGCATCTCCTCACCGATGGCAGCCTCGTGCTCACTGGCCGCGCTAAGGACACGATCGTGCTCAGCAGCGGCGAGAACATCGAGCCCGGCCCGCTGGAGGAGTGTCTGGTGGCCTGCACCCTCGTGGAGCAGGTGATGCTGGTGGGGCAGGACCGCAAGGCCCTCGGAGCCCTCGTGGTGCCCCGCGCCGAGGCCCTGGCCGCCTATGCCCGCGAGCAGGGCCTGCAGCCGCCCACCGCCTGGCCGGATGGCTCCACCGCCGGCGCCGAGGCGGCGCTGCTCAAGGCCCTCACCGGCCGGCTCAATCGGCGCCTGCAGGCCCGGGTGGGCTCCCGCCCCGATGAGCGGCTGGCCGGTGTGGCCCTGGTGGAGCCGTTCACGATCGAGAACGGCCTGCTCACCCAGACCCTCAAGCAGAAACGCGATCGCATCAGCGCCCGTGATGCCGCGGCGATCGACGCCCTCTACGGCCGCTGAGGCCGCTGGTGGTCTCAGCGCGGTGCGAGTCCGGGAACCCGCCCCGCCCCTGCGTTGCCGAGGCGGCCTGACCCTGGCAGCCTGCCGGCGAATCCCCCCAAGCCCATGGCCGACAGCCTCACGATCAAGCGCTCGATCACCGTGCGGGCCGTGGTCACCCCCCGCTGGAAGGAGGACGCCGAGCGCGAGCTCAGCAACGCCATCGCCAATTCCGATGCCCAGCTGGCCCAGCTGGAGCAGGAGGGTCAGCAGCTGGTGGAGGCGATCCGCAGCCAGAGTGCCAACCCTCTCGATCCACGCGTGCAGGAGCAGGTGGGTTCGGTGCAGGAGCAGGTGGCGGCCAAGCGCGCCGAGCTTGAGGAGCAGAAGCGGCAGCTGCTGGAGCAGCAGCGCCAGGTGCGTGAGCTGGAGATGGAGCAGGTCGTGGAGCAGGGTCAGCTGGAGAGCTTCACTGATGTGCGCGTCGGCGACAACCTGGTGGAGAAGCTGCAGGTGGCTGTGCTGGTGCGCGACGGCGTGATCGAGGCGATCGAGGGGGGCTGATCGCCGCCCAGGCGCCACGTAAACTCCGCCCCAATCGCGCGGCAGTCCTACGTTGGCCACCCACGAAATCTTCATGCCCGCCCTGTCCTCCACCATGACGGAGGGCAAGATCGTTGAGTGGCTGAAGAAGCCTGGCGACAAGGTCGGCCGCGGTGAGTCGGTGCTCGTAGTCGAGTCCGACAAGGCCGACATGGACGTGGAGTCGTTCAACGAGGGCTATCTGGCGGTGGTGCTGATGCCCGCCGGTGGTACCGCGCCGGTTGGCGAAACCATTGGTCTGGTCGTCGAAACCGAAGCGGAGATCGCTGAGGCCCAGGCCAAGGCCCCTTCCGGCGGCGCCGCCACTGCTGCACCGGCCGCCCCCGCTGCGGCCGCAGCACCTGCTCCAGCTCCGGTGGCCCCCGCTCCTGTGGCGGTGCCGGCTCCGGTGGCCGTACCAGCCGTGCCTGCTCCGGTGGCCAATGGTCGGGTGATCGCCAGCCCCCGCGCCAGGAAGCTGGCCAGTCAGCACGGCGTCGCTCTCGAGAGCCTGCGGGGCAGCGGCCCCCACGGCCGCATTCAGGCGGACGATGTGGAGCGCGCCCTTGGTCTCACGGTGGCGGTGCCCCGGGTGGCGGAGGGCACCGGGCCGGCCGTGACGGCCACCGGCGCTGGCAACGGTGCTGCGGCTGCGGCCCCTGCTCCGGCCGGTGAGGCCTTCGGGCGACCCGGTGAGAGCGTGAGCTTCAACACGCTGCAGAACGCGGTCAACCGCAACATGCTGGCCAGCCTGCAGGTGCCCAGCTTCCGGGTGGGTTACACGATCACCACCACCAAGCTGGATGCCTTCTACAAGCAGGTGAAGGGCAAGGGCGTCACCATGACTGCCCTGCTGGCCAAGGCCGTGGGTGTGGTGCTGGCCCGCCATCCCCAGGTGAATGCCGCCACCAGTGCCGATGGCAGCGCCATGGCCTTCCCCGCGGCGGTGAACGTGGCCGTGGCCGTGGCGATGGAGGACGGCGGTCTGATCACGCCGGTGCTGGCCAACGCCGACAAGACGGATATCTATTCCCTGGCGCGCAACTGGGCCGATCTGGTGAACCGTGCCCGCAGCAAGCAGCTGCAGCCGGATGAGTACAGCACCGGCACCTTCACCCTCTCCAACCTCGGCATGTTCGGTGTGGATCGCTTCGATGCGATCCTGCCCCCCGGCACCGGCGCGATCCTGGCGGTGGGCGCCTCCCGCCCCACCGTGGTGGCCGGCAAGGACGGCTCGATCCGCGTGGCCAACCAGATGCAGGTGAACCTCACCTGCGATCACCGCGTGATCTACGGCGCCCACGCCGCCGCCTTCCTCAAGGATCTGGCCCAGCTGATCGAAACCAACCCCGAAAGCCTGGCGATCTGATCCACACTTCGGCCGCGCCCAACGCATCGGTCCGAGGTAGGCCTGCCCATGTCGACTGATCCGCTCGATCAGCGCCTGTCGAGCTATGTCTTCGATCTGCCGGAGACGTTCATCGCCCAACGCCCCGTGGAGCCGCGCCATGCCGCACGGCTGCTGGCAGTGGCGCCTGCGCCGGAGCTCTCGAGCCCCTTCCCCTGCCGCCACCTGACGGTGTGGGATCTGCAGCAGGAGCTCAGGCCTGGCGATCTGGTGGTGGTGAACAACACGCGCGTGCTCAAGGCTCGCCTGCAGGCGCGGCGCCCCACTGGGGGTGCTGTGGAGCTGCTCGTGCTTGAGCCTGTCGCCGCCAGCGACTGGGTCTGCCTGGCCCGACCCGCCAAGCGTCTGCAGCCGGGGGAGGTGCTGCAACTGGAGCATCCGGATCAGCCGCCGATCGGCCTGGAGATCGTGGCGATCGATCCGGCCAGCGGCGGACGCGTGGTTCGCTTCCCGGCGGACTGCACCAGCCCCGAGGCGATCGAGGCGCTGCTGGCTCGCTACGGCTCGATGCCGCTGCCGCCCTACATCCATCAGCACAGCGACGACGACGACAGCCGCTATCAGACCCGCTATGCCTCCCGCCCGGGAGCCGTTGCGGCACCAACGGCGGGCCTGCATCTCAGCGATGCGCTGCTGAGCGCGATCCGAGCGCGCGGCGTGGAGCTGGCCGAGGTGACGCTGCACGTGGGCCTCGGCACCTTCCGGCCGGTGGAAACGGAGGACCTACGCCATCTGGAGCTGCACAGTGAATGGGTGGAGGTCTCGCCTGCGCTGGTGGCGGCGGTGGCTGCCTGTCGCGCGCGTGGTGGCCGTGTGATCGCCATCGGCACCACCAGCGTGCGCAGCCTGGAGGCGGTGGCCCAGCTTCATGGCGGCGAGCTGCAGCCCCACTGCGGCCCGGTGAACCTGGTGATCCAGCCGGGCTATCGCTTCGCGGTGGTGCAGGGGTTGCTCACCAACTTCCACCTGCCGAAGAGTTCGCTGCTGCTGCTGGTGAGTGCGCTGATCGGACGCCTTGGCCTGCTCGATCTCTACGAGCAGGCCAAGGCTGAGGGCTACCGCTTCTTCTCCTACGGCGATGCGATGTGGATCCCGCCGGAGGCGGTGCTGGAGTCGGCTGCGCCAGCGAAACCGCTGGCTTGAAGGGGGCCACATGGATCAAGGGTCTTTGCCGCTGTACAGCCCAAACCGGAGCTGTTGAGGCTCTCCCCAGACGCTCAAGGGCTGGGTTCAGTTCTGCAGCTGGATATTTGGAGTGACCACCTGATAACCCCAGCCCCCGACCTGGTTGTTGAAGGTCTGGTTGTTGAACAGGTCGGAGTAGATCGCACTCCAGTTGGAGAGACCGCCATCTCCCAGGCCCACGCTGATCACCTTGACGCTGTCCGGACTGCCGCTTGCCGCTGCGGTGCGATCGAGGGCTGCATTGAGCTCCCGTTGGTTCTGGCCCCAGATGTCCACACCATTGGCCGTGGGCACTTTGATCGGCGTGCCGTTGCTCAGATAGCGCAGGCCTGAAGAGGTGATTGGATCACCGCCCAGATTGGCATCGGTGGGTAGGGCCACATTGACGCCGCTCCAGCCTTGGCCGAATTCGGGCCGGTTGTCCCACCAGGGACGCCTCTCCGGACGACCGTCGGTGAGCAGCCCCACGTAGGTGAGGGTGTCGGTGGTCACCGAGGAGAGTTCGTCGTTCAGTAAGTCCTTGAGCGCCGTGAGCGCCCCCAGCATTTCCGTGCCGCTGTAGCGGTTGCCGGGAGTGCCCGGGGCTGTATAGGCATCCAGGTTGCCGGGTGCAGGCAGGCCTCGCGCGATCCAATCGGCGCTGGTGCTGCTGCCGTATTGCTTGTCGGGTGTGGTCGTTGCCAGAACATCGCTGGCCAGAGTGACACCCTCGCCTGTGCTGCTGCTGTTGATCACCGTTTTGGTGTTGGTGACCAGGTAGCTGAAGTCGATCGTGTGAATGGTGACCTGTTGGGCTGTTTTAGTATCGAATGGATTGTCAATCAGCTCCCAGTTGAGAATTTCGGTGGCGAGGCTCTGGCTGTTGGTGAGTTGTACATCACCATTGAAGCCGAGTTGATCACCCTTCTTGAAGATGTAACCTGCGTTGTTGAAGACAGGCTTGAGGCCGTAATAAAAGGCCAGCCGGTTCTGCGCCTCCAGACGGGTGACGCCTGTGGGGTCGAGACCCTGCATGGAGGTGGAGTTGTCGAGAAGCAGGAACAGGTTGACGGGCCTCGCTTCGGTGATCGGAATAGGCGGTTCGGGCCCCACCGATGGGCTGTCGTAGTTGATATAAACCGTGGCTGGGTTGCTGGTGGCGCCCTGTTCGTCCTGGATGGTGTATTTGATCGGGGTTGGGTTTGTGGTGAAACCTTTCTCGGGTGTGAAGGTGATGTCGCCATTGTCAGGGTCCACACTCCAGGTGCCCTGGCCAGGAACAACAAGTGGTTCGCCTGGGTTCGCCGTTCCTTCGATCTTGATCGTGCTCGGCACCAGCCTGGAATCGATGTCGGTGTCGTTGGCGATCACGCGGATGGTGCCGCTCTGGCCGGAGGTCAACCGGCCGAGGTAGTCATCACTGGCCTTGGGGTTGTCGTTGGTTCCCTCAACCGTGACGGCGAGCACGGCGATGTCCGTGAGTCCACCGCTGTGGTCCAGCACGGTGTAGTTGAAGAATTCGGTGAGACTGTCGCCTTGGTTCAGTCGTTCCACCGTCAGGTCGCTGTTGTTCACCACGTAGGTGAAGCTGCCGTTGGCATTGATCAGCAGGCTGCCGTACTGCCCCTGGAGAGCGGTACCAACGTTTCCGGCCGTGCCCGATCCTTCCACCGCGCCGGCGCGGATGGCGGTGACCGTTCCCTTGCTGGGCAGCGGTGTGTCTTTGCTGTCGACGTCTGTGTCGTTGCTGAGCACGTTGCCGCTGGCGTTGGCGCCGCCAGTGCTGTTGTTGATCCCTCCGGCTTCCTTGGCGATGCCGATGTCATCGCTGGCCACGGGGGCATCATTGCTGCCGACGATCGTGATCGTCAGCACGGCCGTGTCCGTGAGGCCGCCCGTGTCGCGCACGGTGTAGTTGAAGCTTTCGCTCAGGCGATCGCCCGGATTCAGGGCTTCGACCGTTGGGTTGGCATTGTCAATCACATAGCGGTAACTGCCATCGGTCTGGATTGTGAGCGAGCCATAGAGCCCCTGCAGGGCCGCGCCCACCGTGCCGGCGCTTCCTAAGCCCTCCAGGCCACCCAGGCGGATTGCGGTGATCGTGCCGTTGATCGCCGGTGTATCGGAGCGATCGACATCGCTGTCGTTGTCCAGAACATCGCCGGTGGCGTCGGCACCATCAGTGCCGTTGCGCACCCCACCGGCTTCCGTTGCCGTGGCACTGTCGTCGCTGGCGACGGGGGCATCGTTGCTTCCGGTGATCGTGATTGTCAGCACGGCTGTGTCTGTGAGGCCGCTGGTGTCACGCACGGTGTAGTTGAACGACTCGATCAGTTGGTCGCCCGCGTCCATGCCATCCACCTCGGGATTGGCGTTGTTGAGCGTGTAGATGTAGGCCCCATTGGCACTGATGCTGAGCGTGCCGTAGGTGCCAGCCAGCAGGAAGCCACCGTTCCCATCCGGGGTGCCTGGTGTGCCTGAGCCCTCCCTGGTACCGGAGCGGATGGCCGTGACCGTGCCCTTGCCAGGCAATGGCGTGTCGTTGTTGTCGACATCCGTGTCGTTGCTGAGCACGTTGCCGCTGGCGTTGGCACCGGCGGTGCTGTTGCGGGTGCCGCCTGCCTCAATGGCTGCGCCGGTGTCGTTGCTTGCAATTGGAGCATCATTCGCCCCGTTGATCGTGATGGTCAGGACGGCCGTGTCGGTGAGGCCGCCGGTGTCACGCACGGTGTAGTTGAAGCTCTCCTGGAGGGTCTGACCCGGGCTGAGGGCATCGACGCTTGGATTGCTGTTGTCGACGACGTAGGTGTAGGTGCCGTTGCCGTTGATGGTGAGGGTGCCGTAGGCCCCACGGACCACAAAAGCTCCGGCGCCATCAGGCGTCCCAGCAGTGCCCGCTCCTTCGCTGGCACCGGTACGGATCGCCGTGACGATTCCGTTCAATGGCGGCGTGTCGTCGCGATCGACATCAGTGTCGTTGCTGAGCACGTTGCCGGTGGCATTGCTGCCGGCTGTGCCATTGGCCACGCCGCCCGCTTCCGAGGCGCTGCCGCTGTCGTCGCTGGCGACAGGGGCGTCGTTGACACCGTTGATGCGGATGTTGAGAACGGCGGTGTCAGTCAGGCCGCTGGGGTGATCGAGAACGGTGTAGTTGAACGATTCGATGATGAAGTCGCCGGCATCCAACGCTTCGACGAAGCGGTTGCTGTTATTCACCACATAGGTGTAGGAACCATCGGCCCTGATCGTCAGGGTGCCGTAGAAGCCGACAAGCTCAAAGCCACCTCCGGCGATGGCCGTACCGGCGAGCCCCACACCCTCCTTGGCACCTCTACGGATGGCCGTGATCGTGGCCAATGGAGGTGCAACCAGATTGGCGCCATCGTTGTTGTCGACATCACGATCGTTGCTGATCACATTGCCGCTGGCGTTGCTTCCGGACGTGCCGTTCAAGGTGCCACCCGCCTCTACAGCCGTACCGGTGTCGTTGGCGGCGATCGGGGCATCATTGGCCCCGTCGATCCTGATCGTCAGCCGTGCGATGTCGGTGAGGCCACCGCGGTCACGCACCGTGTAGTTGAACTCGTCGCTGAGGCTCTGGCCCGGGCTGAGCGCATCAACGGTTGGATTGCTGTTGTTGACCACATACGTGTAGCTGCCGTTGGCACGGATGGTGAGGATTCCATAGCTGCCTGTCAGCACAAATCCACCGCTTCCATCGCCAGTCCCGGCCGTGCCGGAACCCTCCGTGGCACCGATGCGAATCGCAGTCACCACTCCATTGAGCGCAGGTGTGTCGTCGCGATCGACATCGGTGTCGTTGCTGAGCACGTTGCCGGTGGCATTGCTGCCGGCGGTGCCATTGGCCACCCCACCTGCTTCCAGGGCGGTGCCGCTGTCGTCGCTGGCGACGGGGGCATCGTTGGCACCGTTGATGCGGATGTTGAGAACAGCGGTGTCAGTCAGGCCGCTGGGGTGATCGAGAACGGTGTAGTTGAACGACTCGATGATAAAATCGCCGGCATCCAGTTCATCGACGATTCGGTTGCTGTTATTCACCACATAGCTGTAGCTTCCATTCGCGGCGATGGTGAGGGTTCCGTAGAAGCCGATAAGCTGGAAGCCGCCTCCTGGGATCGCCGTGCCAGCGAGACCCACCCCCTCCTTGGCTCCGCGGCGGATGGCTGTGATCGTGGCCAGCGGTGGTGCCACGCTGTTGGCACCGTCGTTTCCGTCAACATCGCGATCGTTGCTGATCACATCGCCGCTGGCATCGCTGCCGGCCGTGCCGTTCAACGTTCCACCGGCCTCAATAGCTGTGCCGCTGTCGTTGGCGGCAACAGGAGTGTCGTTATTACCCCGAATGTTCACCGTAAGCACGGCTGTGGTCGTGCCAAAGCCGTCGCTGACGTCGTAGTTAAAGAACTCGCTCAACGTGTCGCCCGGATCGAGCGCATCAACCACAGGATTGCTGTTGTTGATCCTGTAGATGGAGTCGCCATTGGGATTGACGGTCAGCGTGCCGTAGAGGCCCGTGAGCACCAAGTTTCCGGCAGCATCGACACTCCCTGCGTTGCCTGAACCCGGAGTGTCACCGAGCCGGATGGCGCTCACCACGGTCCCAGGTGGGAGCGTGGTGTTGTCGAGCAGATCACCGCGGCCGGTGAACCCGCCGAAGCTGTTGTTCACGCCGCCGGCTTCGCCGGCGATGAGGGTGTTGGCGGTGGCATTGCCATCCTGAGCTCCTTCGATTGTGATCGTCAGGATCGCGATGTCGGTGAGACCGCCTGGATGATCGAGCACCGAGTAGTTGAATGACTCCGTCAGCACATCGCCGGGGTTGAGCGCGTCGACCGAGGAGTTGGCGTTGTCAACCACATAGCTGTAGGTGCCGTTAGCCGCGATCGTGAGGGTGCCGAAGCTACCCACGAGCACGAAACCGCCGCTGCCGTCCGGGGTTCCGGCTGTGCCTGAACCCTCTGTTGCACCACGGCGGATGCCGACGATCGTGCCATTGATGGCAGGAGTGTCGTTCGAGTCGACATCGGTGTCGTTGAGCAGCACATTGCCGGTGGCATCGGCTCCGCCCAGACTGTTGCTGATGCCGCCAGCCTCGATGGCGGTGCCGGCATCGTCGCTGGCCACCGGCGCATCATTGGCACCGTTGATGTTGATGGTCAGAACGGCGGTGTCGCCGAGGCCGCCGGGATGGTCCTGAACCGTGTAATTGAACGTCTCCGTCAGAACATCGCCGGGGTTGAGCGCGTCAACCGTGGAGTTGGCGTTGTCCACCACATAGGTGTAGGTGCCGTTGGCGTTGAGGGTCAGGCTTCCGTAGGCGCCGGCCAGGGCTGCTCCGAGGCTGCCGGCGTTGCCAAGACCTTCCTTGTCGCCACTGCGGATCGACAGCACCGATGCCAGGGGTGGGGCGACCAGATTCGCCCCATCCGCCGCATCCACATCGCGATCGTTGCTGATCACGTTGCCACTGGCATTGCTGCCGGCCGTGCCGTTCAACGTGCCGCCTGATTCAAGGGCTGTGCCGATGTCGTTGTTTGCGATCGGGGCGTCGTTGGCCCCGGTGATGGTGATGGTGAGCACCCCGATGTCGCTGAGGCCGCCGGGGCGATCACGCATGGTGTAGTTGAAGCTCTCGATCAGGCTGGCACCGGGATCGAGTGCATCAACAGCCGGATTGTTGTTGTCAACAACGTAGGTGTAGCTGCCGTTGGCGTTGATCGTGAGCGTGCCATACAAGCCCACTAGCCCAGACCCGATCGAACCGGCCGTTCCTGCCCCCTCGGTGGCACCGGTGCGGATGGCGCTCACAGAGCCATTCAGGGCCGGAGTGTCGCCAGCATCCACGTCGGTGTCGTTGAGCAGCACATTGCCGGTGGCATTGGAGCCGACGGTGCCGTTGCGTGTTCCGCCGGCTTCCAGTGCGGTGCCGGTGTCATTGACGGCGACGGGTGCATCATTGGCGCCGGTGATGATGATGGTCAGCACCGCTGTATCGATCAGACCACCGGGATGGTCGAGCAGGCTGTAGTTGAACAAGTCGCGCAGTGTGGATCCGGCGTCAAGCGAATCCACATCGAGGAGGCTGTTGTCAACCACATACACATAGGAACCGTCGGCCTTGAGCGTCAGTGCGCCATAGAGACCCTGCAGGGCTGTCCCCACCACACCGCTCGTGCCGCTTCCCTCCTTGTCTCCCGTGCGCACGGCCGTGATCGTGCCCTGCGGCGGCCCTGTGAGATTGTTGCCATCCGCCGCGTCCACATCGAGGTCGTTGCTGATCACATTGCCCACGGCATTGCTGCCTTGGGTGCCATTGCGGATACCCCCGGCCTCGATGGCATTGCCGATGTCATCAATGGCCTCAGGCGCATCATTGGCCCCGCTGATCGTGATCGTCAGAACACCGATATCGGTGAGTGCACCGTCGGAGACGGTGTAGTTGAACGATTCGCTCAGGAAGGCGCCCGGATCGAGGGAGTCGACCGCTGTATTGGCATTGTTGACCTCATAGGTGTAGGTGCCGTTGGCCTGGAACGTGATCGATCCATACAGGCCCTGCAAGCGCGCACCGATGGTGCCGGCTGTGCCTGATCCCTCGGTCGCTCCGGTTCGGAAGGATTCGACGAAGCCGTTGAGCGCGGGCGTGTCGCTGGAGTCGACGTCGGTGTCGTTGGTAAGAACGTTGCCGATGGCATTGGCCCCAGGCGTGCCGTTGGAGATGCCGCCGGCTTCCAAGGCGGAACCTGCGTCGTTAACGGCTACCGGAGCGTCGTTCCTTCCCAGAATCGTAATCGTCAGTACGGCGATGTCGTTGAGTCCGTCCCGATGGTCGAGTAGGGTGTAATTGAACGACTCGCTGAGGGTGTCGCCTGGGTTCAGGGCATCCACCGTGAGGTTGGTGTTGTCGACGACGTAGGTGTAAGTGCCGTTGGCACTCAGGGTGAGCGAGCCGTAGAGCCCCTTCAAGGCCGCTCCCACGGTGCCGGCTGAGCCCGCTCCCTCCTTGGCACCGGTGCGCACGGCCACCACCGTGCCCTCGGGCGGTGCCACCAGGTTGTTGCCGTCCCGGTTGTCGACATCGCGATCGTTGCTGATCACATTGCCGCTGGCATCCGCCCCGGGGGTGCCATTGAGGGTGCCCCCCGCTTCAATGGACACGCCGTTGTCGTCGGCGGCCACGGGGGCGTCATTGACGCCCTGGATCGTGATGGTGAGCAGCCCGATATCGCTCAACGCACCATCGGAGATGGTGTAGTTGAAGACTTCTGTGAGCGTGGCGCCTGGATCGAGGGCATCAACAAGCGGGTCATTGTTGTCAATCCGGTACGTGAAGCTGCCGTCGGCATTCACGATGAGCTGCCCGTAGGTTCCCAGGAGCGGTGATCCCAGAATCCCGGCTGTGCCCGCGCCCTCGCTGGCTCCTGTTCGGATGCCGGTCACCGTTCCCTTGAGGGTCAGCGGGTTATCGGCGGGATCGGGGTCGGTGTCGTTGGCCAGCAGGTTGCCGCTGGCGTTGGAGCCGGCAACGCTGTTGAAGCGACCGCCGGCTTCGACCCCTGAGCCCGTGTCGTTCACCGCCACCGGAGGGCGGTTGGCGATCAGGATCAGGGTCTTGCTGCTCAGGTAGTCGTTCAGACCACCGGGGCCGTCGCTGCCATTGCGCTCGCCGTTGGCAGCGCCCGATGCCCCAGGAGTGCTGCTGCCGGTGGCATTGCCACCGCTGCCGTTGGCTGTACCTGTGCCCGGCAGACTGGTGTAGCTGACGCTGGCGCTGTTGGTGAGGGCTGTGCCCGGTGGCAGGGTTGCCGCCAGAACCCCCTGATAGGTGATGGTGACCGATTGATTGATGTCCAGCTCCGGCACCACCAGCTGGATGCGGTCGCTCAGGCCGTTGTTGCCGTTGAAGATCGAGTTGTCGATCACCGCGGGCGCCGCCGGCTGGCTCTGCACAACGGAAGGCGCTCCGCTGAGATCGAAGTTGATGCCCAGGGCATCGAGGTTGTCGTCGATGACGAGGTTGAAGGCCTTCGCCGTACCTGTGTTCCGGATCGTGACCGTGTAGACGAGCGTGTCACCGGGGGTGGCGTTGGCGTTGCCGCTGGCCCCGGTCTTCTGGATCACCGCCGTCTTATCGGTTTGCAGTAGCGGTTCCCGCACCGACAGGGGCGGTGCGCTCGAGGTGCTCTCCACCAAAGCGCCGTCGAGGCCGGCGCTGGCGATGAAGCTGTTGGTGATGGTGGTGCCGGCCTGGTTGCCGGCCACGTTTGCCACCAGGGCGTTGAACTTGATCACCACTGACTCGATCTGTGTCGGATCGGCGTTGCGGTTCACGATCGCTCCCAGATTCCAGCTCAGCGTCTGCCCCGCGATCGTTGGCGCGTAGCTGGCGGTGGGGATCACCGTGTTGTTGTTGCCGATGCTTGGCAGGTAGTACGGATCGATCGGCCCAAGGTTCCAGCTCAGATCGGCGGCATTGGTGGCGACGAAGGCCAGCGTTGCGGTGTTGTCATTCAGGAACGTCAGTCCTGAAGGCAGGGCGTCGCGGATGGTTGCTTTGCCGACAGTTCCCTGGGGGAGGTCTGTCTTGAGCCGAAAGCGCACGATCTCGCCGATCACCACGTCGTTGCCGCTGGTGTGGGCCTCGGAGGTGAGCCGGGTGCTCTTGATGGCACCAAGGGCCTGGCTCACCACCGACTGGCTGGCGCTCTCGGCGTATTTGTTGAGCTTGCCGTTAATGCCCTCACTGCCATCACGCTCGCCCGTGGCGCTGCCGGATGCCCCCGGGGTGGTGCTGCCGGTGGTGTTGCCGCTGGTCCCATTGGGCGTGCCGGTGCCGGGCAGGCCGGTGTAGGTGACGTTGGCGGTGTTGGTGAGGGTGGTGCCGGGTTGAATGGCGGTCAGAACCACGCCCGTGTAGGTGAAACTGAAGCTCTGGCCGCTGTTCAGCCGATCGATGCTGAGCTGGATCCGATCGCCCGCCGCGGCGCTGGCGGCGCCCGTGACGGAGGTGTTGATGATCGAGCCTGTGCCTGTCGGCAGGCTGCCGGGCAGGTTGACGCTCTTCAGATCGAAGTTGCTGCCCAGGTTGCCCAGGGCATCATTGAGCACGAGATCGAAGGCATCGGCGCGGTTCGCCGCGTTGCTCACCGTCACCGTGTAGGTGAGCGTGTCGCCAGCCTGCACATTGCTGCTCGGGCTGACCGCCTTGCTGATCGTGATACCCGGCTCACTGATCTTCACATCGGCGCTGCCGCTGGCGCTGCCGCCGGTGAAGCTCACCGTCGCGGTGTTCTTGCGGGTGGTGCCGTTGGTATTGCTGCTGATGTTGGTGACCAGGGCGTTGAACTCGAGCGCGATCGTGTCGTCGATCGTGTTGTCGCGGTCGTTGTTGCTGAGGGTGCCGAAATCCCAGGTGAGGTTGGAACCGGAAATCGTCGGCGTGAGCGGGCTCAGGCTGCTGCTCACTCCTGCCGAGAAGATCGGGGCCGAGGCGGTGCCGTCGTTCAGGAACGACAACCCGGTGGGGAGGGCATCCACCAGCTTGAAGTTGGCCAGGTTCCCCTCGGGGACTGTGACCTGCAGCCGGTAGCGCACGATCTCGCCGATCGCGACGTTGCTGCCGCTGGTGGAGCTCTCGGAGGTGGCAACGATCGACTTGCTGACCGCGGCGTTGCGCAGGGCGATCGTGGCGTTGTCGCTCAGTTTGGTACTGCCGGGCAGGTAGCTGCTGCCGCCGCTCGGGACGTTGGTGTAGTCCTCCAGCACCCCCACATTCGTGAGGTTGCCGCTCACCAGCCGGCTGTAGGCATCGTTATCGACGCGGGCATCAAAGCTGACAACGGCGATGTTGCGGCCGCTGCCGGCGTTGTAGCCATCGATGGCACCTCCGCCGACTCCGTTCGCATCAGCCGGTGTGGAGCCTGGGTCACTCAGGCGGATGCCATCCGTCGTGAAGATGTCGGCATCCGTGGCGGCCGTGCCATTCGGCCGGGTGAAGCTCAGCGCAGCGCCACTGCCATCAACGATCCGCAGGCTTCCAGTGGTGAAGGTGAGTCCGGCGGGCAGCTCGTCGCGAAGCTGAACATTGAAGGCGCCGCGGTAGCTGGTGCCGATGTTCTCGATCACGATCACGAAGCGCACACTGTCGCCCGCATCCAGCCCCGTGACGTTCGAATCGAGGGCATTGTTCTTGACGGCACCAGTGGAGCCGTTACCTCCGGCCACGCTGATGCCGCCGCTGCTGATGGTGCCGGTGAAGGGTGCAGCAGCAAGCGCGGCAGGGAAGGTGGCACCGCCGGTATTGAGACCCGGTGAGTAGGTGGCTTTCTGATTACCGGTGAGGCTGTCGCGGCTGGTGACGACGATGCCCTTGCGGATCTTCAGATTGGGGGCCAGCACTTCGCCGGTCACCGCTGAAATCTGGGTGGTCCGGCTGACGCCGTCGGAGTCAACGGTGCTGGCGTTGGCAATGTTGGTGATCGGCAGGCGATCGTCGATCGCCGCTCCTGTCACCGTGACCGTGTAAT
Source organism: Cyanobium sp. E1_MAG_00006 (assembly GCA_027488975.1). GTDB lineage: Bacteria > Cyanobacteriota > Cyanobacteriia > PCC-6307 > Cyanobiaceae > Vulcanococcus. Next base: position 54,815 of record JAIYAQ010000013.1, on the reverse strand, counting down.
AGAGATCGAGGATTCTTGGGGTATTGCCCGGATCGCTGATGTTGGGGATTGTCGCGACCAGATCATTGACAGCCGCTCCGGTTTTGAACTGGTTATCCACCAGCGAGGGCGCCGTGTTCAGGCTGCCGTAGCTGAAGAAGCCCGTGGGGGGAAGGCTGCCGGGGTTGCTGACGGTGGCATTGGTGCTGAAGAGCTCGAAGGCCGTGCTGCTGCTGCCGCCGCTGGCCTCCCTGTCGACGTCGTAAACCGGTGTGGGCAGGTAATCCGCAAGCTTGAAGCCCTGGATATCGCCGGTGGGGAAGCTGGTCTGAATCCGATAGGTGACGGTGTCACCGGGGGTGAGAACCAGCGCACTGGAGCCGAGGGCCTGACCGTTGCGCGCCACGGCTGTTTTGCTGAAGCCGATATCGACCACGCTCAATCCCACCGTGCTGGTGTCACTGACCAGGCGGTTGGTGTCGAGGAAGCCGCTCAGCAGTGGCTTCTGGATATCTCCCTGCAGGGTGACGTCGTTGCGCAGTTTGTCGCCCGCTTTGATGTTCTGACCGGCGACTTTCGGAGCGGTGAAGGCGTCGTCGACGCTGGCCGTGAATGTGATTGTGCCTCTGGTGGCACCCGCTGTGCTGCTCCTGACACGCCCGCCCTGGAGAATGCCGTCATTGCCGATTGATGTCAGCCAGCGGCTGAGATCGAAGCTGAGGTTGTCCTTGCCGTCGACGCCGGCGCCTGCAACATCAGGCAGGTAGCTGATATAGGCCTGATCAAACGCGACGTTACCGCCACCGGTGAGAGAAGCGCCCTGCTCCTGAAGGTTGATCCTGGCACTGCCCGGTGTGAAGGTGAGGCCATCACCGAGCAGATCATTGACAATGAGATTTCCGAAGGCAAAGTAATCGGAAATCTGAAAATTAAGCGTGAATGAGACATTCCCGCCTGGTAGTACTGAGCTGGTGCTGGCATATTTCTGAATCGCCAGCGCCTTGGCTGTCACCGTGTTGCTGCTGGCGACATCGAGGTTGACGCTGCCGCTTGAGCCGTTGTCCCAGGTGCCTTTGGCTGAGGCCGTGTTGCTGTAGGGGATGGCCCCACCGGTATTGGGATCGAGGGTGTCGGGGATATAGAAATTGATTCGTGCCGCCACCTCTTCAGCGCTGGTGGTGCCGGTGGTGGGTCCGCCATAGTTGATCACCACCTGGTTGTTCGCCGGCGCGGTGGTGGGATTGCCTGTTGGGGCCTTGCTGAGGGTGCCGTTGAGCCCTGCGGGCACCACCAGGTTGGGATTGATGGCGGCCTCGCTGCCGTTGGGCACCAGGAAGAGGTCGCTGGGCAGCGTGTCGTTGAAGATCAGGTTGCTGATCTCAGCCCCCTTGGCGATGTTGGCCGACAAACGCCAGGCGCTGATGAAGTTGGGCCCGGTGACTGTTTCCGATTCCGGATCGTTGTTGGACTTGGTGAAGGTGAGGGGGCTGGGGATCATCTGCCCCGGCTGGCTTGGGGCGCTGATCGGTGGATCGACCAAGGGGTTGTTGAGCGGGTCGCTGCCCAGCGCGTAGCCACCACCGGCCCGCAGGCTCACCGCGCCGAGGGTGGGGCTTCCCGGGTTGACCGTCACGGGGATGTCGACCAGCACTGCGGGCGCCGCCGCCGTGTAGCTGCCAATGGGCAACTCCCAGATCAGCAGTTTGTCGGGGGTGGTGCTGCTGAGGGTGGCGCCGGTGAGTGGATGCACCAGCGTGTAGGGGCCGCTGCTGCCGTTGCGGCTGAAGGTGTAGGTCTTGCTGGTGAGAGGCAGGCCGGCCCAGCTGGCTGCTCCGAAGCTGAGGTGGTCGCTGGGGGCGGCGACCTGGAGTTCGAGCCAGGGTTTGAATCCCGTGCCTGCCGTTTCAGCGAAGCTCAGCCTGAGACTGCCCGTATCTCCGTAAAGCAGAGTCAGCGCATCAGGGCCAAGTCCGATGACGGGGGAGGGGGACACCACGGATCGATCAGGAACACCAATGTCCATCAAGGTAACAATGGCTATGGGTCTGGGTCCCTTGATTCCGGCAAGATTTCAGCTTGATCCCGTTACAACTTGCGACCCAATTTCACCCATTCGGGTAGGTGCGTCGCTGCCGGATCCTCCGCTCGTGAGCATCACATCCGTTGGCGTGTTCCGGCAGCGGGGCTGGCGTCGTCTGCTGATCCTCGGGCGATCGCTTGGCCCGTGCCGGCTGTTCACGTGGCAGTCCAATGGTTGGATTCGCTGACCGGCTTCCCGGCGCAACCATTGACAGCAGCAGCTCTCTTGCGCAGGATCCAGCGAACTTCCAACCTTTGCATCCGCCAATGCCCGGCACGGTGACATCCCGATCCCTCCCCATTCGCCTTGGGATTGCCGCCTCACCGTTGCTGGCACTGGCGCTTCCTCTGGCGCCAGCCCGTGCTCAGGCCATCTGTCCGGATGGAACCGAAGCTGAGTTCTGCTTCCCGCCGACACTCTCGGCCAACGTCTATCGCCCCGATGCCCGCCTGCAACCCTTCGGTATCGGCCAGAGCTGGCAGGTGTTCGGGCGTGACCTGCTGGAGATCCTGCCGCAGAAGGTGCCGTTCGATCCTGCTCTGGATCCAGGCAATGAGGCCAACCGCTACGTGGCGCCTGGGCCGGAAACGAGTTCCGATCCGAATTTCCGCTTCAGCACCACGCCCGGCGCGTACTACGCGGAGCGCACCGGCTGGCGTCTGCGGGTGTTCGGGGATGGCTTCGGCGGGCCGGTGATCCGCTCCAGCTCTTCCGTTGGGTCATCGTCGTTCAACGGGGCGCAGCTGGGCCTTCGCCTTGATTACGCCTTCAGCCGTGATTTCGTTGCCGGCGTGTTCGGCCGCTACGGGCGTGGCTGGGCCAATGGCGGCTCACAGTTCAGCAATGGCACCAGTTTTGGGGGCACCTCCTCAACCCTGAACTGGGGTGGTGGCGGGCTGTTCGCCCAGTGGTCCAGGCCGGGTTGGTTCATCAGCGGTGCCATCGGCGGTGACGGCATCAGCAGCCAGCAACCGTTTGCGATCAGCAGCAGCAATGCCGCCGGTATCCGCTCCAGCTCGCCCACCATCGGCGGCGGTGCCTTCAACACGGCGCTCAATCTCGGCGGGCGGATCAAGCTCTCGGAAACCCAGCTCCTAGAGCCGAGTGCTCTGCTGGGCACCTCCACCGTCTCCCTCGGCCAGGCCAGCATCACCGACGGACCCACCAATCAGCGTTGGCTGGTGCCCTCCAGCAGCAGCACCGTCGGCACGGCCGACATCGGCGTGACCTGGCGCGCTCCGCTCAGGGACGGCAAGAACCTGTTCACGCCCTCCCTGCGGGTCAGCTGGCTGGGTGCCGGCTTCCTCGGCGGTCAGCCCGCCACCGTGATCAGCAACGGCAGTGGCAGCGAAGCCACCCTCCCCACCGGATCGCTGGCGGCTACCAGTGGTCTGGGCCTGCAGGGTCAGCTGGCTTACACCCTGAGCGATAACACCACCTTCTATGTGCGCGGTGGTGCCGGCCTCTATTCGGGTGGCACCAGCTGGGATGTGGGCGGCGGCGTGAAGCTGCGCTGGGGTGGGGCCGCCAAACAGGTGGCGGTCGCGCCCGAGCCTGCCCCGCAGCCCGTGCCTCAGCCGGCACCGGCCCCTGTGGTGCAGCCGGTGGCGCCGGCGCCTCAGCCGATCCGCGGGCTGTGGTGAGCCGCGGCGCGCACTGAAGGTGAAAAGCCCCCGGGGTCGCCGGGGGCTTGGATCGCCTGAAGCGTTGTCGCTTCAGGCCAAATCAGACGGCGGGTCAGGCGGTGGCCAGGTTGGCAGCCACGAAGTCCCAGTTCACCAGCTTGTCGAGATAGGTGCTGATGTAGTCGGGGCGGCGGTTCTGGTAGTCGAGGTAGTAGGCGTGCTCCCAGACGTCCATGGTGAGCAGGGCCTTCTGGCCGTGGGCCAGGGGCAGATCGGCGTTGCCGGTCTTGGTCACCTTCAGGGTGCCGCCATCGAGGACGAGCCAGGCCCAGCCGCTGCCGAACTGGGTGGCACCGGCGGCCTTGAACGCCTCCACGAACTTCTCAAAGCTGCCGAAATCGGCGTTGATCTTGTCGAGCAGGGCGCCGCTGGGGCTGCCGCCGCCGTCCGGCTTGATGCACTGCCAGTAGAAGCTGTGGTTCCACACCTGGGCGGCGTTGTTGAACACACCAGCCTTGCTGGCATCACCGGCCACGGCGGTGATGGTGTCTTCCAGGCTCTTGCCCTCCAGCTCGGTGCCGGCCACCAGGTTGTTCAGGTTGGTGACGTAGGCATTGTGGTGCTTGCCGTGGTGGAACTCGAGCGTCTGGCGGGAGATGTGGGGCTCGAGCGCATCGAGGTCGTAGGGCAGCGCGGGCAGCGTGTGAGCCATGGGAGGAGGTGACGTGCGTTCGGTGCCCGGCCTGTTGCCGGACGCCGGCGAATCCTAACGATCGCTACAGGTTTCGACAGCCCGGAGAACCGTCCCCCGGCCCGGCTTCAACGGCCGATCTTCAGCAGTTCCACCTCGAAGATCAACGTGGCGTTGGGGGGAATCACCCCGCCGGCACCGCGCTCGCCGTAGGCCAGATCCGGGGGGATCACCAGCTTGCGCTTGCCGCCCACCTGCATGCCGGCCACACCTTCATCCCAGCCCTTGATCACCCGGCCGGCGCCGAGCGGGAAGGAGAAGGGGCCACGGCCATAGCTGCTGTCGAACTCCTTGCCGCTCTCGAGGGTGCCGCGGTAGTTCACGCTCACGGTTTCACCGGCGGTGGCCTCGGGGCCGTTGCCGATCACCAGGTCGGTGATGCGCAGGCCGCTGGGGGTGAGCCGCTCCTTGGCGACCACCAGATCACCACCCAGGGCGCTGGCGCCTGCATTGGCGATCTGATCGGGAGACACGTCGCTGGCCATGGTGAACAGGGTGGGGTTGGGATCTTCAGGGTCGAGCTCGAAGGCGCCGGTGTTTCTGGCCGGGGTCGCCGCCGCGCGCACGATCGCCGCTTCGGCGCCGCCGGTGGCGGCCTGCACGGTGGAGGCCTGAACCGTGGAGGGAGCCACCAGCTGGCTCACCAGGGCCAGCAGCAGGCAGGCCACACAGACCGCTGAGCTGATCAGGATGTCGCGCATGGTGCTGGATTGAGCGGACCGTGGCCGGATTCTGCCCCAGCCGGCGCCATGCTGAGGCCCGTCAGTCCGGCAGCTCGCCGTAGGACTCGGGACCGCCGCCCGATCCGCTGCGCAGCTGCCGCTCCAGCCGGTCGATGCGGCCGCGCAGTTCATCAAGCTCCCGCTGGCGGGCCAGGCCGAGGTCCTGCAGCAGCTGGTCGAGGTTGCGCTCCATCTTGCGCTCGGCCTGCTTCTCCAGCTCCGGGTTCTCACCGCGCAGGCTGGCCAGAACCTCCTCCACCAAGGTGGAGGCCTGGGCGGGATCGAGGCGGCCGCTGCTTACCCAGGCCTGGGTGACGCCCCGCAGCCGCTCCGCCACCAGGGTCGTGGTGCCCAGGCCGCGCACCAGCAGTTGTTGCAGCGGGTTTGTGGTGTCCATGGCGACTGGGGGGCGACGGTGGGAGGAACGCGCGCCGGCGTCCGGTTGACCTGCCCGAACCATGGCGCTTCTTATGGTCTGTTGCCATGGCAGACAACCGGCCGTTCTGGCGGATCGCCGCCCCCCTGGCCGCTCCTCTCGGCGGCCTGCTGGCAGGCCTGGCACTGCCTCCCCTGGGCTGGCCCCCACTCCTCTGGCTGGCGCTGCTGCCCCTCTGGGCCCTGGGCCCAAGGGCTGCACTGCTCTGGGGCGGCGCCGCTGTGCTGATCAGCCACCGCTGGCTGCTTTGGCTGCACCCGCTCGACTGGGTGGGGGTGCCGCTGCCCCTCAGCCTGCCTCTGTGCGTGGCTTTGCTTCTGGCCATCGCCCTGTTGGGGGCTTTGTTGGTGGGCAGCTGGCGCTGGCTGGTACAGCGACTCGGGCCGGAGCGTTTGGGCACGGCCCTGCTGGCTTCGGCCCTGTGGGGGCTGGCGGAGGTGCTGCTGGCCAAGGGGCCTCTGTTCTGGATCGGGCTGGGCTCCGCCGCCCTGCCGGGCGACCGTGCCTTGGCGGGGCTGGCCCAGCTGGTGGGGGCCGGCGGTCTGGCGGCGGTGCAGCTGCTGCTGGCCTGGGGGCTCTGGCGGTTGCTGGCGGCGCTGCGCTGCCGGAGGCGGCCCTGGCGGCAGGCTCTGCTGTGGCTGGCTCTCGTGCTGCTCCTGCACGGCCTTGGCTGGCAGCGCCTGGCGGCGGCGGCACGGCCCGAACCGCAGGCGCGTGCGCTGCCCCTGCTGGTGCTGCAACCCGCGATCCCCACCCGCCGTAAGTTCGACGGCGATCAGCAGTTGCTGTTGCTGCAGCGGCTGGTGCGGGCGCTCGATCAGGCCGAGCGTCTTGGCCGTTCGCTGCTCCTGCTGCCGGAGGGGGCGTTGTCGCTCGGGCAGACCCTGCCGCGGCCGGCAGCCGTGGAGGTGCTCAGCGGTGGCTTCCGGCTTGAGGGCGAGCAGCTGCGCAGTGCCCTGCTGGCCTTCACTCCTGGTGCTGTGGAGCCGGCGGCCGCCCTCGACAAGCACCGTCTGGTGCCGCTGGGTGAGTGGATCCCCGGGGGCGATCTGTTCCGCTGGGCTGGTCTCTCCGCCGTTGGTGGGCTGAGCCCCGGCGCGGCCTCGCGGCTGTTCGAGCGGCCCGATGATCCGGTTGCGGTGGCGATCTGCTACGAGCTGGCCGATGGCCAGGCCCTGGCAGCAGCCAGCCGCGCGGGGGCAGGCTGGCTGCTGGCCAGCGCCAATCTCGACCCCTATCCGGGGCAGCTTCAGCGGCAGTTCGCTGCCCTCGCCCAGCTGCGGGCGATCGAATCGGGCCGCTGGCTGGTGAGCAGCGCCAACACCGGGCCAAGCCTGGTGGTGGATGCCGCCGGCGCCGTGCGTGCGGCCCTGCCGCCCGGCCGTGCGGGCACGCTGGAGGCTGTGCTGCAACGCCGGCGCGAGGTGACGGCCTATGCCCGCTGGGGTGAGTTGCCGTTGGCGCTGCTGGCCGCGAGCGGCATTGCCGTTTCGCTTCGCTCTTGGCTGCGACAAGCCTGAGAGGCGTCTGTTGGGTTCGCTTGCCCTGCGCTTGCTTTCCGAGGGTTTGGCTCGCCGCGGGGCCCTTGAGAGGTGGCCATAAAAAAAGCGCCCCTGCGGGGCGCCGATGGTCAGGGCCGAACGCGACTCAGATGATCGCGGTGCGGCTGTTGCTGACGCTGGCGAGCTGGGCCTGATGCAGGCGCTGGGCCTTCAGGATCCGCTCGCGGATCAGGACGAGGTGGTTCACAACGTGCCTCCACAACGGCAGCCCCGTTCCCTGCTGCCCAGGCATGCGTCCCGCGTGGGGATGAACGTGCTCAAAAAGTAGCAACGGCTACGAGTGCTTTGGCGTTCATTGTGTACCTCTGCAGCGGATTTGGGTCGTGGCGAGAACGCGCTCCTGTCGTTCTCGCCACGCCAGCGGGTCAGCGCGGCTGTACGCGGCTGTGTCGCAAGTCCCTGCCGGTTCCCAGTGGGTCTGCCTGGTCGTTCTCTGCGCCGCCTGTGCGTGCATACAGGCAATAAAAAACCCGGGACAAGCCCGGGCTTCTAGCTATGGAGCCAAGCGGATTCGAACCGCTGACCCCCTGCATGCCATGCAGGTGCTCTACCAGCTGAGCTATGGCCCCATTGGATCGATGGCTGGCCGGGCGCTGGTCGCCAGGACTGGCCCGCAGGCCGTGCCGTATCGATGCAAAGAGCTTACACCGCAGGCTCTCCGCCCCCTGGCTGGGGCTGTCACCGGCTGTCACGCCTGGGCTGGGAATCCTCGGCTATTACACCTGGCGCCAGACGGCCACAAGCTTGCCCTGGATGCTCACCTGCTCGGCGTCCACCAGGATCGGCTCATAGGCCGGATTGGCCGCCTCGAGACGCACCTGGCGCCCGTCGCGGTGGAAGTGTTTGAGGGTGGTGCCGCTGCCCGGCACCAGGGCGCTGACGATCGTGCCCTCGCGCAGGCGGCTCGGCTCCGGCACAGGCTCCATCAGCACCACGTCGCCATCAGCGATGTGGGCGTCCACCATCGAGTCGCCGTTCACGGTCAGGGCAAACAGGCCGCGGGTTTCCAGCAGCGGTGCCAGGTCGAGCCGGTCCTGGACGTCGTCGAAGGTTTCCACCAGGCCGCCGGCTGCCACGGCCCCCAGCACCGGGATGCCCCCGCTCAGGCCCCCCAGCAGCTGCAGGGTGCGGGCCTGACCCTCCTGCCAGGTGATCCAGCCCTTCTGTTGCAGGTGGCGCAGGCGGCTCTGCACCGGTGCCGGCGAGCGCAGCCCCATGGCCTCCATCATCTGGCGGATCGAGGGGCTGTGGCGGTGCTGGCCGATGAAGTCGGCCAGCCAGTCGTACAGCTCCTGTTGGGCCGAGGTGAGGGGCTGTTGCGACGGGGAACCGGACACCGGCAATACAGATGAACCACTGCCCCCGTTCTGCCAGAGCGAGGGGCGTTTGTCCAGCGGTTGTGTGGGGTGCTCGCGGGTTGGCGCTTGTCGATTGTCGCTTGAGCTGATCGGATCAGGTCGCAGCGCGCATCAGTCCAGGCCGCGCATCAGCCCAAGCCGCCCAGGAGCGCCGCCAGCAGGGCCTGCTGGGCGTGCAGGCGGTTCTCAGCCTGATCGAAGATGCGGCTGGCGCTGCTCTCCATGGCACCGGCGCTGATCTCCAGGCCGCGGTAGGCCGGCAGGCAGTGCAGCACGATCGCGCGCGGATCCGCCTCGGCCACCAGCTCCTCGTTCAGGCACCAGCCGGCGAAGGCCTGCTCGCGCGCCGTCTTCTCCTCCTCCTGACCCATGGAGGCCCAGACATCGGTGTAGAGCGCCTGGGCGCCACGCACCGTGGCCACCGGATCGTTCACCACCGTGATCGCGCAGCGATCGCCGGCCAGCTGCTGCGCCTGCTCGAGCACCGCAGCGCTCGGTTCAAAACCGACCGGACAGCCGATGCGCACATTCACCCCCAGCAGGGCACCGCAGAGCATCAGCGAATGGGCCACATTGTTGCCGTCCCCCACGTAGGCCAGGGTCAGCCCCTCGAGTGCGCCGAACGCCTCCTGCAGGGTGAGGTAGTCCGCCAGGGCCTGGCAGGGGTGCTCCAGGTCCGTCAGGGCATTGATCACCGGGATCGAGGCCCAGTGGGCGTAGTCCGCCAATTCCTCCTGGGCGAAGGTGCGGATGGCGAGGGCGTCGACGTAGCGGCTCAGCACCCGAGCGGTGTCCGCCACCGGTTCACCCCGGCCCACCTGGGTCACCTGCGGGTTGAGATCGAGCGTCTGCCCGCCCAGCCTGGCCATCGCCACCGTGAAGCTGACGCGGGTGCGGGTGGAGGCCTTGGAGAAGATCAGGCCCAGCACCTTGCCGCCCAGATCGATGCGGCGTCGGCCGGCTTTGAGGTCGGCAGCGAGCTGCAGCAGGGCAACGGTCTGCTGGGCCGTGATGTCGGCGGAGGAGAGGAAGTCGACCCCGTTCAGATCCGCCAAGGCGGAAGCACCGCTGCCGGCAGCCATCGGCCCATCTCAAAGAACCCTTATCCGCGATCAGGGGGGGCAGCGTCAAGGGGGGCTCCCCGATCGGGACCGCAACCCTCCACTGCCGCCAGTGGCGATCAGGCGATCGCCACGGCCTCCTGGGGCATCACGCTGCTGGCCAGCAGGTTCTTGAGGTCGTCGCCCTCGATCACCTCCTTCTCGAGGATCTGCTGAGAGATACTGTCGAGCAGCTCGCGGTTGTGGTGCAGGATCGCCAGGGCCCGATCGTGGGCGCGATCCACCAGGGTGCGCACCTCCTTGTCGATCGCCTGGGCGGTGGCGTCGCTCACCACGCGGCGGGGGTTGTTTCCGCCGCCGAGGAAGCGGCTGCCGCCCTGCTTGTCGTAGGCGAGCGGACCGAGAATGTCGCTCATGCCGTAGGTGCCCACCATCTGCTCGGCGATGTCGGTGGCGCGCTGCAGATCGTTGGCAGCACCGGTGGTCACCTCACCGAAGACGATCTCCTCGGCGCTGCGGCCGCCCAGCAGGGTGGCGATCTGACCCTCGAGATCCTCCTTGGAATTGAGGAAGCGCTCCTCGGTGGGCAGTTGCAGGGTGTAGCCCAGGGCTGCCATGCCGCGGGGCACAATCGAGATCTTCGCCACCTTGCTGCCGCCCGGCATCAGATGGCCCACGATCGCGTGGCCCACCTCGTGGAAGGCCACAACCTTCTTTTCGTCGGGCTGGAGAACACGGCTCTTCTTCTCGAGGCCGGCCACCACACGCTCGATCGCTTCATTGAGATCGCCCTGCTCCACGGCGGTGCGCTTGGCGCGGGCAGCCAGCAGAGCGCCCTCGTTGACGAGGTTGGCCAGGTCGGCGCCAGCGAAGCCACTGGTGGCCTGGGCGATCTTGTCGAGATCGACGCCGGGAGCCAGCTTCACCTTGCGGGCGTAGATGTCGAGGATCGTTTTGCGACCGGAGAGGTCGGGGCGATCAACCAGAACCTGGCGGTCGAAGCGGCCGGGGCGCAGCAGGGCGGCATCGAGCACTTCGGGTTGGTTGGTGGCCGCCAGCACGATCACCGGCTTGTCCTTGGAGGCGAAGCCATCCATTTCGGTGAGCAGCTGGTTGAGGGTCTGCTCCCGTTCGTCGTTGCCACCCACCACGCCCATCGAGCCGGCACGGCTCTTGCCGATGGCATCGAGTTCGTCGATGAAAATGATGCACGGGGCTTTCTTCTTGGCTTCTTCGAACAGATCGCGCACACGGGCGGCGCCGGCGCCCACGAACAGCTCAACGAATTCCGAGCCGCTGATGATGAAGAAGGGCACGCCTGCCTCACCGGCCACGGCTTTGGAGAGCAGCGTCTTGCCCGTGCCCGGAGGGCCCACCAGCAACACCCCTTTGGGGATGCGGGCGCCGATGGCGGCGTAGCGCTCGGGGGTCTTGAGGAAATCGACGATCTCGGTGAGCTCGGTCTTGGCCTCATCCACGCCCGCCACATCGGCGAAAGTGACCCGCGATTCCTCATCGGGCACGTACACCTTGGCCTTGCTCTTGGTGAAGCTCAGGGCGCCCTGGGCACCGCCCATGCCGCTGCGGCGGGCGAAGAATTGCAGCACCAGGATGAAGATCAGCGGCGGCACGATCCAGCTGAGGGCCGTGGTGATGAAGCTCGGCTTCTGGGGCGGTGCGGCGGCGAACTCCACCCCGTGCGACTCGAGCCTCTGGGGAAGCTCCATGTCGAAGATAGGCGTGGTGGCCAGCACGGTGGGGGCTCCATCCGCCGGCGCTTCCTTGAGCTCGTAACGGATCTGCTCCTGGGTGATGTAGGCGCGACGCACGTTGCCGTCGTCCACCTGGCTGATGAACAGCGAATAGGGCACCCGCGGCACCTGCTGCATGCCCTGGTTGGGCAGGAAGCTGCTGAACAGCAGCAGCACGCCGAAGCCGATCAGCACCAGATTGATGATGCCGAAGCGCCGATTCGGGGGCGTGTCGTCCTGGCGGATGGGCATGCGGCGAAGGCTCGTTGGGCCCAAACTAGGCGTGCTGCCTGGCTGCGCGGGGGTGAGAACCGACCATGTGCGGCCGCTATGCGCTCACCACCTGCCTCGATCAGCTGCTGCCGCGGCTCGGCGGTGCGCTGCCGGCGGGCCTGGCGGACCACTACGTGGCCCAGGGCCTTATCCGGCCTGGTGATCCGGTGCTGGCACTGCGCCAGGAGCACGGCCGCAACACCAGCGCCCTGCTGCTCTGGGGGCTGCTGCCGGAATGGAGCAAGAATCCGCTCCAGGGCCCCCGGCCGTTCAATGCCCGCAGCGAGAGCGTGGCGGAGAAGGCGAGCTTTCGCGGCCCCTGGCGCCACCGCCGCTGCCTGCTGCCCGCAGACGGCTTCTGGGAGAAGGGTCGGTTGATCCGTCGCCGTGATCGCGCCCCGTTCTGGCTGGCTGGGCTGTGGGATCGCTGGATCGGGCCCGACGGCAGCGAGGTGGAGAGTTGCTGCGTGCTCACCACGGCGCCCAATGCCCTGGTGCGCCCCCTGCACGACCGTATGCCGGTGATCCTCCCCGATGGGCTCGAGGAGCCCTGGCTTGCCCCCGCTGATGGGCCTGGGCTGCGCACCCTCGAGCCACTGATGGCCGGCTGGGATCCGGCGGGCTGGGAGGTGGTGGAGCCGCAGGCGCCGGCAGGGCCGCGGCAGCTGTCGCTGCTGGGCTGAATCGCCAGGGCGACCCAGAATCGGGCCGACCCCGCAATGGCAGGCCTTGTCGGAATCGGTGGCCCTGCGTCGGCGCCATGCCTGCTACTGGCGCCTGCTGGCCCTGTGCATCGGGCTGATGATCAGCTTTGCCTTGCCCAGTGGCTGGAACAGGCTCTCGGCTGTTGGCTACAACCTGCTGCCCTTGGTCATGATCCGTGGCATGGGCCGGCCCCTGGGGGCGATCCCCTTCGGTCCTTTGGCCCGTCGCCTCTACTGGCTGCTGGGGATGGCGGCGCTGGTCTCGAGTCTGGGCTGGTACCTCACGCCCTTGTCGGCGCGCGGCACCGGCGTGGCGATGCTCATCCTCTGGACCCTGTTCGTGGGCTGGAGCACGGTGCGGCTGGTGCGTGGCCTGGGTTACGAGCAGCGCATCACCGGCCGGGTGCTGATGGGGGCCTGCGCCGGCTATCTGCTGATCGGCCTCACGGGCGGCCTGTTGTTCAGCGCTCTGGAGACGATCCACAGCGGCAGCTTCAGCAGCGTGCACGGATCGGCGATCCGCGTGCCGAACACGGACCAGCTCGATGGGACTGCGAATTTGCTGGTGTGGCAGTTCAACTTCGTGCGGTTGAACTATTTCGCCTTCGTCAGCCTCACCACCGTGGGGTTCGGCGATATCACCCCGCTCACGGCTCAGGCCCAGATGGCGAGCGTGGCCCTGTCAGTGATCGGGACGTTCTATCTGGCGTTGGTGATGGGCCTGCTGATCAGCCGGGCCACGGTGCAGGTGGAGCAGGACGCGGAGACTCCAGCCACCAGAGCAGGTCGTCGCCCAGACGATTGATCCGTTCGCCGTTCCATGGCGTCGCCTGCGCGACGTCCGCCAGCCCCAGATCCCCCAGGGGGGTGCGGGCGCTCGCTCCGCCCAGCAGCTTCGGGGCCAGCACCGCGGCGATGCGTTGCACGCAGCCCTGCCCCAGGGCGGCGGATGCCAGCCCCGGGCCGCATTCCCACAGCACCTGATTGCAGCCGCGGTCGGCCAGGGCCGCCAGCAGCAGTTCCGGTTCGCAGCGGGGCAGTTCCAGCCGTTCCACCCCCAGGGCATCCAGGCGGGCCCTGGCTTCGGCCGGGGCCGCCGGGCCATGGGCCACCAGGGTGGCGGCGTCATCGCACTGCCACAGACGGCCCTGCGGCGGCAGATCCAGCTGGCGGCTGAGCACCACCCGCAGGGGCTCGGGTGTGCGGATGCCGCGGCTGGTGAGCAGCGGGTCGTCGGCCCGTACGGTGCCGCCGCCCACGATCACCGCATCGCAGGCGGCCCGCAACCGGTGCACCCAGGCCCGGGCCGGCTGGCCGCTGATCCATTGGCTGGAGCCGTTCGGCAGGGCTGTGCGTCCGTCGGCGCTCATGGCCCATTTGAGGATGCCCAGGGGGCGACCGCTGGCCAGCCGATGCACAAAGGCCTGGTTCAGGGTCTGCGCCTCGGCCTCGCCGATACCGCTGATGACCTCCACACCCGCCGCCCGCAGCCGGGCCATGCCCTGGCCTGCCACGCGCGGGTCTGGGTCAGCCATGGCCACCACCACCCGAGCGATCCCCGCCGCCAGCAGGGCATCACAGCAGGGGGGGGTACGGCCGTGGTGGCAGCAGGGTTCGAGGGTCACCACCGCCGTGCCGCCGCGGGCCCGCTCACCCGCATGGCGCAAGGCGTGCACCTCGGCGTGGGGGGTGCCGGCCCTGGCGTGGAAGCCCTCGCCCACCAGCTGGCCTTTGGCGTCGAGCACGACGCAGCCCACCAGCGGGTTGGGGCTGGTGCGGCCGGCCCCCAGTGCCGCCAGCTGCAGGGCCCGCTGCATCCAGGGGCGCCAGGTGCTGTTCACCGAGTGGCGCTGGCCTCGGTCCAGCTGGGCAGGCTGCGCCATTCGGCCACCACGTAGGGGGGCACCGGCAGCTCCACGAACACCCCCGGCAGTTCCAGCCGCAGCGGCCGGTTCTGGTGCAGATCGCTCAGCAGCGGGTTCAGGGCGAATTCGGCTGCGGCATCACGGCCGTCCACCGCCAGCTTCGGGTTGGCGGTTGTGATGTCGTCGAGCTGCCAGGTGTTGCGGCCGGAGTGCACCACCAGGGCCGTGGGGTGATCGAGCCGCACCCGCCCCGGGTAGCCGACGATCCGCAGGGTCACCGGGCCGCCGGTGGGTCCGGTGCGATAGGCCACCGCCTGCCAGCTCTGGTAGTCGAGGTCGCGCAGGCTCTCGAGGCTGCGCACCACTGCCGTGCCGTTCTCATCGGGGTGAGCGTGGATCTGGGCCAGAGCCGGTGCCGGTGCGGCCAGCAGGCCGAGCCCGATCAGCAGCCCAAGCAGCCAGCGGTGCAGGGTCTTCATGCCGCCAGCGCCTCCCGTTCGGCGCCCGGCAGGGTCTGCCAGTCGGTGTGGGTGGCCCAGAGGGCCCAGATGGCCATTGCCCGCAGGTAATGGCAGGCGCGGAAGGTGTTCACGCCTGTGATCGCCTCGGGGGTGCGGAACTGCAGGCCGCCGCTGTACACCTGCTCCACCACGGCGCCGGTGATGGCGAAGGCGGTGCCGCTTTCGCCCATCAGGCGGTAGTAGGCCGCCAGGCCGAAGTTGATGCCGGTCCACACCTCCAGCGGGTGGGTGCCGTTGGGATCGAGCGGGGTGCCATCGCGGCGCAGGCCGTTGGCCACGCCCAGCCGGCCGCCCTGGAAGCCCTCGAAGCAGGCCTCCTTCACCGCCTGCAGGGAACTGCGGGCGCGTTCGTCGCTCACCACGGCGGGGAGCCCCAGTAGGCGGGCGTAGAAGTCGCCGCAGAGCTGATCGGCCATCACCACCGGTGTGCCGCTCTCGGCATCAATGTTGTAGTACTCGCCGTTCCAGAGCAGCGGGTCGAAGTTGGCGCGGCTCTGCTCCAGCAAGCCGCTGAATTCGCGCTGCTCACCCGACGTATCCAGCCCCATGGCGAGCTGCAGTTGCTGGGCCATCGCCAAGGCCGCCTCCAGGGCGGCGATCCAGAGGGCACCGCAATAGGCGCTCACACCTTTGAGGGGCCAGTCGTCGAAGGTCTGGTCGGGCGCACCGCCGTTGTCGGGCAGGCCGTCGTTGTTGGCGTCGAAGGTTTTCAGGTAGCGCAGGGCCTGCACGGCGGCGGGCCAGCAGTCCGCCAGGAAACGCAGGTCTTCGCCGGTGGGGGCGAGCCTGAAGGTGCGCCACACCTGCAGCACGAAGTCGCTGGCCAGGTCCTTCCAGAGGTTGCAGTTCTGGTAGGCGGTGTAGTTGGTGGCATCCCAGGGGCGCTCATTGGGGGCGCCGAGGTCGTGCGGGGTGGCGCCGGCCACTTTGCGGGCGGCCTCGACGCGGCCTTTGCCCTGGGTGAAGTACCAGCCGATCGGCCGCGGCGTGGCATCGGCGGCCGGGATGGCGCGGGCGAAGCTGCGCAGCACGGCCTTGTCGAGTTCGGGCCAGAGCTGCAGCAGGGCGAAGGAGCCGTAGAGCCGCACATCGAGGCTCTCGTACCAGGCGTAGTCGAGGCACTCGAGCACGCCGAAGCGGCCCACCGGATCGAGGGGCGAGGCGGCGGTCCAGAGGCTGCCGCCGGAGGCCAGGTCGTACAGCTCGTTGAACAGGGCCATGCGCAGCGCCTCCGGCAGATCGCTGCGCTCCAGCACCGGCTGCTGCCAGGCCTCGATCTGGGCGCGCCAGTCGCGCCAGTCGCGCAGGGCCTCGGCGGCGATGGCGGCGGCGCTGGTGCTTTCAGCGCCAAAGAAATCGGTGTAACGCCGCAGGGCGCGGGTGCCGCTGGCGAAGGCCGTCACCGGCAGATCCCAGCTGATCACCACGGGGATTTCGAGTGTGGCGCCGGGTTCCAGCCGGCAGCGCACCGCCAGGGCGGCACTGGCGGGGTCGTGGTCGCCGCTGTGGCGGTCGTTGTTGCTGTCGGGGATCGAGCCATCGGTGCTGAAGGGCTGCCAGAGCTCGCTGCCGTCGCCGGTGGGATTCCAGCGGCTGCATCGCTGGATCTGCAGGCCGCTCACGCCCGTGGCCTGCAGGGTCGTCTCATCGGCCGCGGCAATGCACCACTGGCCCTGGCCCTCGCCGATCGGGGCGCTGCGCTCACCCTCCAGCAGCACGCCCTTGAGGCCCGCCTGCTCCACCCAGCGGTTGGTCTGGCCGCGGGTGCTGCCGATGGCGGGCACGTAGTTGTGCTCGGGGCTGCCGTCGTCGCGGAAGTGCACGGCGGCTGAGGGATCGGTGTTGGTGAACCAGCCGGTGCTGTTGCGCCAGCTCAGCAGCAGCGAGAGGTCGAGCGGCTGGCTGGTGGGATTGCGCAGCGTCCACACGAACACCGCCAGCGGGTAGCTGCTGCGCCGGTAGTCGCCGGGCAGGATCGGGCTGAAGGCCTCACAGCGCACCTCGGCGTCGAACACGCCCTCGTAGCTGGTCCAGCTCAGGGGGTAGCGGGCGGCGTAGGTGCCGGTGCGGCGCAGATTGCCTTCGCTGTCTGTGCTGCTGGCGGGGTACCAGCTCCAGCTGCTCAGGGGTTCACCGGCCTCGGGGCGGGAGGCATCGGCCTCGGGTTTCACCGCCAGGGCGTGGGCGCGGCTGCTGCGGCCGTTGCTTTCGAACAGGGCGAACTGGCAGTCGGGAAGGGTGCCGAACCAGTGCTCGCCGCCGTCGAGGTGCCAGAGGTTGAAGGAGCCGTCGGTGCCGCGGCCGATGCAGCCGGCGCCGAAGCCCCCCAGAGGCATGCCGTGGTTGGGGCCGTCGTCGAGGTTGCTGGCGTAGCGGACGGTGTAGGGCTGCTCCCAACCCAGGCCGAACGGGCGGCTCCAGCTGGCCTGCGGCGGTTGCCAGGCCCCTCGCTTGGCAGCACTCCGGCCCGAGCGGCTCAGGCCGGCGCTGCGCAGCAGGGATTTCAGGGCGGAGAGGCCGAGACGCGCCATGGGGCCGGATGAGGTGCGCCCAGCTTGTCAGAGCTGGCTGGCGCTGCGGTTCAGGGCTTCTGGTTCGTTGGCGTCGCTGCTGCCTGGAAGCCGCCGTTCACCTCCTGGTCCACCAGGGCATCGAGGGTGACGGCGGAGCGCACCAGGGACTGGTAGCGCTGCACCACGCGCCGGTTGCGCTCGATCCAGTTGCCGGCATCGCCGCCGGGCAGGCCGCTGCCATCGCCAGCCAGCAGTTCCAGGTCGTGCTGCTGGGCCAGGAGGGCGATCACGAGCTCGTGGATGCGCTGGCGACGGTCGCTCATCGGGCCGGCTGAGCGGACGCGGGCATCATGGCGCCAGTGGAGGCGCGAGCCATGGGCCGGATCGAGGTGATCGGCAGCGATGCCGGTGCTCCGGCCAGCTTGTCGTCACCGGCGCAGGCGTTGCTGCGGGCTGCCCAGCTGCTGGTGGCGCCCCAGCGCCTGCTGCTGCAGCTGGAGCCCTGGTGGCGGGCGGAGCAGGCGGCCGGCTGGATTCCGCTCACGACCCCGTGTCCGGAGCTGCTGGCCAGCGACCGGCCAGAGCAGATCCTCAGCCCCCTGGAGGCGGCGCTTGAGACCGATCGCCCGGTGGTGGTGCTGGCCAGCGGCGACCCGCTCTGGTTCGGCATCGGCCGGCTGCTGCTGCTGCACCTCGGCCCGGAACGGCTGCGCTTCCATCCGGCCCCGAGCTCGCTGCAGCTGGCCTTCGCCCGCCTCGGCCGCCCCTGGCAGGACGCCAGCTGGATCAGCCTGCATGGCCGCGATCCGGAACCCCTGGCGACGGCCCTGCAAAAGCGGCCGCAGGCTTTGGCGGTGCTCACCGACCCCGGCCGCGGCGGCGCCGAGGAGGTGCGCCGGATCCTGCGGGCCTCGGGCCTGGAGGTCGCCTATGCCCTCTGGCTGTGCGAGCGGCTCGGCCATCCGGCCGAGCGGGTGCAGCGCCTGGCCCCTGCAGCGCCCCTGCCGCCCGACTGCGATCCGCTGCATCTGGTGCTGCTGATCGCCGAGCCGCCGGCACCACCCCGCGATCCCGCCGCGCTGCCCCTGTTTGGCCTCGACGACGGCCTGTTCCTTCAGCACGACGACCGCCCCGGGCTGATGACCAAGCGGGAGGTGCGCATCCAGCTGCTGGCGGATCTGGAGCTGCCCGCGCAAGGCGTGCTCTGGGACATCGGCGCCGGCGTGGGATCGGTGGGTCTGGAGGCGTTGCGGCTGCGGCCGGAGCTGCGGGCCTGGTTCCTCGAGCAGCGGGGCGGCTCAGCGTCCCTGATCGCCGCTAATGCCGAGCGGTTGGGGGTGAAGCCCGCGGGTGTGCTGGAGGGCCGTGCTCCTGAGGACCTGGCGGCGCTGCCCGATCCGGATCGCGTGCTGATCGGCGGTGGCGGCTGCCAGCGGGCGGCGCTGCTGGCGGCTGTGCTGGAGCGGCTCCGGCCCGCCGGCGTGGTGGTGATCCCCCTGGCCACTGTGGAAGCCTTGGCGGAGCTGCGGCCGCTGCTGGAGCAGGCGGGGCTGACGGTCAGCGTGTCGCAGCATCAGGCCTGGCGCGGTGCACCGCTGGCAGAGGGCACCCGCCTGGCGCCGCTCAATCCCGTGCTGGTGCTGCGCGGCGTGCGGCAGCTGGCGCCGGCAGCGCCGTGATCCGCGCCGGCGATCCCACCTGGATCCCCAGCCGCGCTGCTTCGCCGGCCGCCAGTTCCACCACGCCATCGGCCGGTTCATCGGGGCCGTAGCTGCGGCAGGGCAGATGGGGGCAGGGCTTGGCGCCGGCCTCGATCGCGATCACCCGGCCTGCCCGCAGGAACAGCATGTCGAGCGGGGAAGGGGTGTGGTGCATCCAGAACTTCAGCGTCTGCGGCTGGTCGTAGGGGAACCACATGCCCCGCAGCGGGGCGAGGGGCGGGCGTCCCATCAGGCCCCAGCTCTGTTGCCGGAAGCTGCGGGCCACCTCCAGCTGAATGCACGGCGGTGGCGTGCTCGGGGCCGGAGCTGGAGCCTCCAGGCACCACTGGGCCTCAATCGGCAGGAACTGCGGTGGCGGTGATGGTGGTGGCGTGGCGGTCGGCATGGCGTGCGCGGATTGGGATGGCCGTGGGGGGAATCAGCCCAGCTGCGGCGGACCTTCGCTGAGGCAGTAGCCCCGCCCGCGGACGGTGTGGATCAGCCGCTTCTCGCCCGCCTCCTCAAGCTTCTGGCGCAGATAGCGCACGTACACCTCGATCACGTTGCTGGCGGCGCCCTGCTGGTCGTGCCACACCTGCTGAAGGATCTGCTCGCGGCTGAGCACCTGGCCGCGGTGCTCCAGCAGATGCAGCAGCAGGGCGTATTCGCGGGCGGTGAGGTTGACGCTGCGCGCGCCGCGGCGCACCTCATGGCGGCTGGGCACCACGGTGAGGTCCGCCAGGCTGAGGCGATCGCGACTGGGCTGGCCCTTGTGGATCAGCTTCAGGTGCAGGCGCAACCGCAGCAGCAGGTCGCTGCTGCCCTGGCTGGAGAGCCAGAAATCGCTGGCGCCTGCCTGCAGCAGCTGCGAGCGGGCGGCGACGCTGTCGCTGTCGATGTCGAGCAGCAGCGGCATGCCCGGCAGACGCTGCTGCAGCTCCGGGATGCGCTCCAGTTGATCGGCTGCCAGCACCGCCAGGTGGCAGCGGGGCCAGTCGGCGGCGCTGGCTTCACCGAGCACGCAGCTGTAACCGGAGGCCGCGAGCCGCGGGGCCTGGGCCTCCGCTTCGGCCCCGAGCAGCAGCAGGGTGGCTTCGCTCACGCGGGGGATCCGGGGCCGGTGCCGGACCCGTTGCCGGGTTTGGCCACGTGCGGAAGCCCCCAGCCCAGCTTGTTGCGCAGCACCTGGAAGAACTCATGATCCGCCAGACGCACGAAGCGCACCGGATGGTTGCTGCGGCGGATCAACACACGGTCTTCCGGCCACACGTAGCAACCGGCGCTGCCGTCCACCACCATCATCAGGCGCTCCGGTGTGGCGGGAAAGATCGTCACCGGTTCGCGGTCGCTGAACACCAGGGCCCGCGAGGCGAGGGAATGGGG
Organism: Cyanobium sp. E1_MAG_00006; assembly: GCA_027488975.1. Classification (GTDB taxonomy): domain Bacteria; phylum Cyanobacteriota; class Cyanobacteriia; order PCC-6307; family Cyanobiaceae; genus Vulcanococcus. The sequence goes on along the minus strand of JAIYAQ010000013.1, from coordinate 34,531 downwards.
TGCGATCGGCGTCAGCTGCAGCACCGGACAGTCCGGCGTGATCACCGGCCCGCCGGCGCTGAGGGCATAGGCGGTGGAGCCGGTGGGGGTGGAGAGGATCACGCCGTCGGCGGCGATATCCACCGGGGCGTGGCGGCCCACAGCGATCTCGAAATGGCACATCGAGGTGAGCGGCTCGCGGTGCAGGGCCATCTCGTTGAGGCAGAGCACCTCCCAGCGCCGCTGCTCGCCGCGCATCACGCTCACCACCAGGGTGGTGCGCTCCTCCACGGTCCAGCTGCCATCGATCACCTGCTCAAGGGCGTCATCCAGCTCCGGCAGGTAGGTCTCGGCCAGGAAGCCCAGGTGGCCGGTGTTGATCGTCAGGATCGGCACGTCGATCGGGGCCGTCTGCCGGGCGGCCGAGAGCACGGTGCCGTCGCCACCCAGCACCATCGCCAGCTTCATGCCGGCCTTGAAGTTGGGCGGCACACAGGCGGTGTGCCCGAGGGTGCGCAGGTGCTGATCCGGGTTGGCGAAGCCCACCATGCCGCCGGCGCTGCTGGCGCGCACCACGTCGTAGCCGGACTGGCGGAAGCGGCTCTCGATCCGCTCGGCGGTGGCCAGGGCCAGATCCTTGCCGTCATTGACGATCAGTCCGACGCAGGGCACCGATCGTGGGCGGAGGGCTTGTGAAGTCTATGAGCGGTGTCCCGGCACTCCCGCCACGGCTTCACATCCGAACGACGTCACATCCGAACGGCTTCAGATCAGAACTGCTCGAGGAAGCGCAGGTCGCTGGTGAAGAGGCGGCGAATGTCGTCGATGCCGTGGCGCACCATGCAGAAGCGCTCCACCCCAAGGCCGGCGGCGAAACCGCTCCAGCGCTCCGGATCGAGGCCGAGGCCCTCCAGCACCGCCGGATCGACCATGCCGCAGCCCATCACCTCAAGCCAGCGGCCGCGCCACTGCACATCCACCTCGGCCGAGGGTTCGGTGAAGGGGAAGTAGCTGGCGCGGAAGCGCACCGGCAGGTCGCCGAAGAACTGCTGCAGGAAGGCGGTCACGGTGCCGCGCAGGTGGCTGAAATCGAGGCCTTCATCGATCGCCAGCACCTCCACCTGGTGGAACACCGGTGAGTGGGTGGCATCCACCGCATCGCGCCGGTACACCCGGCCGGGAGCCACGATCCGCACCGGCGGTGGATTGCTCTCCAGATGGCGGATCTGCACCGGCGAGGTGTGGGTGCGTAGCAGCTCGTTGTCGGAGAGATAGAAGGTGTCCTGCATGTCCCGCGCCGGGTGGTGGGGCGGAATGTTCAGGGCGGTGAAGTTGTAGTAGTCGCTCTCGATCTCCGGCCCCTCCTCCACCCGGTAGCCGAGGCCGGCAAAGATGTCGGTGATCTCCTCGATCGTGCTGATCAGCGGGTGGCGGTGGCCCGGCGGCGTGAAGCTGGCGGGCATCGTCACGTCGAGGGTTTCGCTGGCGATCCGCTCCGCCATGGCGGCCCCCTTCACCGCCGTGAGCCGCTCGCTCAGCAGCGTTTGCACCTGCTCCTTGAGCACGTTGGCGCGCTGGCCCACCAGGGGGCGCTCCTCGCCGGGCAGCTTGCCCATGGCCCCGAGCACACCCGAGAGCTTGCCTTTCTTGCCCAGCAGACCCACCCGCAGCTCCTCGAGCTCGCTGGCACTGGCGGCGGCGGCGATGGCTTGTGCGGCCTGGGCCTCCAGGTGCTCCAGTTGCTCGGTGAGCTGCTGCAGGGACACGGTGGCGCTCACGGCGGCCTCAGGCTGGGGCAAGGGAGAGACTGTACGGATTAGCCCTCTGCCGCCGCCATGGTTCCCCTCAGGATCCTGATCAGCAACGACGACGGGGTCTTCGCTGATGGCATCCGCACCCTGGCCGCCGCGGCCGTGGCACGTGGCCATCACGTCAGCGTGGTGTGCCCGGATCAGGAGCGCTCAGCCACCGGTCATGGTCTGACCCTGCAGACCCCGATCCGGGCGGAGCGGGCGGATGCGCTGTTCGCCGATGGCGTGCGGGCCTGGGCCTGCAGCGGCACCCCCAGCGACTGCGTCAAGCTCGCGCTGTTCGCGCTGCTGGACGAGTGGCCTGATCTGGTGCTCTCGGGCATCAACCACGGCCCCAACCTCGGCACCGACGTGCTCTATTCCGGCACCGTGAGCGCGGCAATGGAGGGCACGATCGAGGGGCTGCCGGCCCTGGCGGTGAGCAGTGCCGATTTCCAGTGGCGCCAGTTCACGCCGGCGGCGGAGCTGGCCTTGGATGTGGCCGAGCAGATGCTGGCGGCGGGGTGGCCCAGGGGTGCCCTGCTCAACCTCAATGTGCCGCCGCTGCCGGCCGATCAGATCGGTGCCCTGCGCTGGTGTCGCACGGCCGTGCGCCGCTACACCGATCAGTTCGACAGGCGCGTCGACCCGCGCGGCCGCACCTACTACTGGCTCGCCGGCGAGGTGGCCAACGACCTGGAAGCCGAGGTGTCGGGCCCTGCCGCCTGGCCCACCGACGTGGCCCAGCTGAACAGTGGCGGCGCCGCGCTCACACCCCTGCAGCCGGAGATCTTCTGGCGGGGCGACTGCGGCGAACTGCCCGGGTTGGAGGCCCTCAGCACCAGGCCTACGCAACCATGACCACCCCTGCCGTCAGGCGCAGACCCGGCAGACGGCAGTTCCTCCTGCAGCTCGTCGTGGGCTTGTCATTGGCGCCCCTGCCCTGGCAGCCAGCCTGGTCTCTGAGCTGCGTCGGCCCCGGTCCACTGCTGCCGCTGCACCCAAGTCAGAGCGTGGTGCTGGGGGAGATCCTCGCCAGGCAGGAGGACGGCTCGGTTGTGATCCGGGTCGTCGAGGTGCTGCAGGGATCCCTGCCCAGCGCATCAACCTCGCCGGGTGGACGGCTCAGACTCGACTCGCGGAGCCTCTCGTACTGGAGCTTCGGACGGCTGCCATTCCCCAAGGGATCCCGCTGGATCTTTGCGCTGGGTCAACCGGATCTGCAGGGCAGTGGCTTCGACTACACACTCTCACCCTGCAGCGAGCCACCGCAGGTGGTGCAAGGCGTCGTGCGGGGGATGCTCTTCAACTCCCCTGGCTCGTCTAGGCCCCAGTCGATGACGGTCCAGCAGCTGAGGAGCAGGATCAGGGCCGAAGCGCGCTCCCCAGCGCCGCTGGCCAGCCCACGCTCACCAGAGACTCCCGGTTCCAGCCGTTAGCTGGCGCGGTAGATGCGCTGCAGCAGCCAGAGGCTGATCCAGATGCCGATCAGATGCGCGAACAGCACCTGGGTGTTGCCCAGCACCGAGAGCATTTCGATCGAGGTGATCGGCAGGCCGATCACCCGGCCGGCCACCCCGGGGGCCTGCTGGATCTGGGCGCCGAAGAAGCCCGGAACCTGCTGCGAGGCCTGCACGAACAGGCTGCCCGCCATGGCCTGATAGCCGATCACCGCCAGGGTGATCCCCGCCAGATCAGCCAGCAGTCCGCGTTTGATCAACCGCGCCGTTTCCCCTTTGCTCGGCCGCACTGGGCTGTTCAGCGCCCGGCCGCAGCGCACGATCAGCCAGCTCTGCCACAGGCACCACAGCAGCAGCAGGAAGGCCAGGGTGGTGAGTGAGATGCCGGGGCCCAGGCCCAGGGCCCGGGCTGAGTTGGCCGCCAGCCGTCCGCCGATGTTGTTGAACAGCAGAACGCCCACTGCCACCACCGCCAGCACCAGCTGAGCCCAGAAGCGCACCCAGCCGAGGCGGCGCAGGGCGGCGGAGATCAGCTGCAGATCGAGGCGATCGGCCATGGGCGGGGGCGTGGCAGGGGCGATGTCGCCCAAACCTGCCATGGGAGGATGCTGCTGGCGAGGGTGGTGGCGGTTCTCTGGTGATTCCCCTCCGCAGTTCCGAGGACGCCCAGGGCCCCACCGCCATCGCTCTCGGCAGCTTTGATGGTTTGCACGAAGGGCACCGGCGCGTGATCGCCGCCGCCGTTGCCGGCGCGACAGGTGCCGGAGCGACAGGTGCCGCCGCCCGCCCTGATGGCCGCGCCCTTGTGCCCACCGTGGTGAGCTTCTGGCCCCACCCACGCGAGGTGCTCTACGGCGAGGCGCGGTTGCGCCTTGATCTGCCGGCGGAGAAGCTGCACCTGCTTCAGCCCCTGGGCATCGAGCAACTGGTGCTGGTGCCGTTCACGCCGGCTCTGGCGGCCCTCAGCCCGCAGGCTTTTGTGGAGCAGGTGTTGGTGGGGCAGCTGCAGGCGGGCCTGGTGGCGGTGGGTGCGAACTTCCGCTTCGGCGCCGGCCGCACTGGCGATACCGCCACACTCCGCCGGCTGGCGGAGGCCCATGGGGTGGAGGTGGTGGTGCTGCCGATGCTCGCCGACGGCGGTGATCGACTCAGCAGCAGCCGTATCCGCAGGGCTCTCTCCGGTGGTGAGTTGCAGGAGGCTGCCCGTCTGCTGGGCCGGCCCTACCGCTTCGGCGGCCGGGTGGTGCAGGGGCGGGGTCTGGGGCGGCAGCTGGGTTGGCCCACGGCCAATCTGCAGGTGGACGGACGCAAGTTCTTGCCCCTGGAGGGGGTGTATGCCGCCTGGGTCTGGCTTGTCGATGATGTGGGCCCTGGCCCGGGTCAGGGTCAGGCGCCCCTGCCGGCGGTGATGAATCTCGGCCCCCAGCCCACTGTGGACCCCACGGCCCCCTCGGCGGTGGAGGTGCATCTGCTGGGCCGCCGCACCGAGCTGGCTGGCGCCGAGCTGCTGGTGGAGCCGGTGGCGCTGCTGCGCCAGCAGCAACGTTTCGAGAGCCTGGAGGCGCTGGTGGCGCAGATCGCCGCCGATGCCGCCCGGGCGGACCAGCTGCTGGGATCAGCCGGCGGGGTAGGCGTTGGTGAGGGCCCAGCTGATGAAGGCGGCGATCGCCCCCAGCAGCAGAATCCCTGACACCAGCACCAGCATCGGTCGTTCGCCTCCGCTCTGCTCCATCACCCGTGTCTTGCTCGTGCCACACCATAAGCAGAGTCAGCCCGTGATCTTTGCGTCGATGAACACCAGCCGGGAGCAGCAAGCGGTGCAGCGGCTGCTCGACGCCAACCTGGATCGAGCCCGCGAGGGCCTGCGCGTGGTGGAGGACTGGTGCCGCTTCGGCCTGGACCGCGCCGATCTGGTGGCCCGGCTCAAGGATCTGCGTCAGCGTCTCGGCCAGTGCCATCGCGAGGTGTACAAGCTGGCCCGTGACACCGCCGGTGATGTGGCGGCCGGCATGGCCCACCCGGCCCAGCAGCAGCGGGCACTGGCCTCCCAGGTGGTGGCGGCCAACTGTGGCCGTGTGCAGGAGGCCCTGCGGGTGCTCGAGGAGTTCGGCCGCGGCCTCGATGATGCCCTGTCTGCGGAGGCTGCGGCGATCCGCTACGCCCTCTACGACCTCGAGGTGGAGCTGCTGCGCGCCTGCCCAGGCCAGGAGGGCTCCCTGGGCGAGCAGCGCCGCGCCCTGCTGCAGCAGTGCCGGCTCTATCTGGTGACCAGCCCATCACCCCACCTGGAGGCGGTGGTGGAGGCGGCACTGATCGGGGGCGTGCGCCTGGTGCAGTACCGCGCCAAGGAGGGCAGCCTCGCCGCCGATGGCCAGCCGATCACCGACGCGGTGCGGCTGCAGCAGGCCCATGCCCTGCGGGCGCTCTGCAGCCGCCATGGCGCCCTGTTTCTGGTGAACGATCGGATCGATATCGCCGCCGCCGTGCGGGCCGATGGGGTGCATCTCGGCCAGGGGGATCTGCCGCCGGCGCTGGCGCGGCAGCTGCTGGGTGCCGATGCGCTGATCGGGCGCAGCACCCATGCCCTCAGCCAGCTGCAGCAGGCGCTGGCCGATGGCTGCGACTACGTGGGCGTCGGGCCGGTGAACGCCACCCCCACCAAGCCGGGCCGGGAGCCTGTGGGCCTCGACTACGTGCGTCAGGCTGCCGCCGCCAGCCCGATCCCCTTCTTCGCGATCGGCGGCATCGATGCCACCAATCTCGCCGCGGTGCAGGCGGCGGGCGCGCAACGGGTGGCGGTGGTGCGGGCGATCACCGAGGCCGCCGACCCCGCCCAGGCGAGTCGCGCGCTGTTGCAGCTCCTGGAGCCCAGGCCATGAGCGAAGGGAGCAGCGAACACAGCAAGACGGCGAACGGCGACAGCATCGGCATTCGCCTCAACGGCGAGACCGTGGCCTGCCCCGCTGGCCTGACCCTGCAGCAGCTGCTGGAGCACCTGGGCTACCGGCCGCAGCTGGTGGTGGTGGAGTTCAACGGCGAGATCCTCAACCGCGCCCACTGGGCGACACAGCCTGTACGGGAAGCCGATGGGCTGGAAGTCGTCACCATTGTCGGAGGTGGTTCCTAGATTCACGCCATCTCGAAAGGCTTCTGGCCGTGGCGGATCCGTCCCCTCCAACGCCGATGCGTCGTCTGCTCAGCGGCCTGATGGTGCCGGCCATGCTCAGCGGTGTGCTGGCCACCGTGCTGTTGTTTGCCCCACAGCCCAGCCATGCGGCCAGCGGTGGCCGGATCGGTGGCGGCAGCTTCCGCTCGGCCCCCTCCATGCCCCGCAGCTACGGAGGCAGCCGCAGCTATGGAGGCGGTTACGGCGGTGGCGTTCAGCGCGGCTACGGCGGCGGCGGCATCGGCTTCCCCTTCATCGTTCCCTTCTTCATCGGTGGTGGCGGTGGCCTGTTCGGCTTCCTGGTGCTGATGGCCGTGGTGGGCCTGCTGGTGAATGCCCTGCGGGGCGGCGGTGGCGGCGGTCAGGCCCTGCCGGCTGGCATGCGCGGTGGTGATCTCGATGGCTACCGCCCCGATGGTCCGGTGGCGATTGCGCAGCTGCAGGTGGGCCTGCTGGCCTCGGCACGTGAGCTCCAGAACGATCTGCGCAGCCTGGCCGGCGCCTCCGACACGTCCAGCAATGTCGGGCTGCAGCGGGTGCTGCAGGAGAGCACGCTGGCGCTGCTGCGTCATCCCGACCTGTGGGTCTATGCCAATGCCGAGCTGGGCCAGGTGCCTTTCCCGGCGGCGGAATCCACCTTCAACCGCCTGTCGATGACCGAGCGCAGCAAGCTCAGCCGCGAGGTCACCAGCAATGTGGCCGGCCGGGTTAGTCAGGCCACTGGTGGCCGGGCCGGCGATGCTGATGCCACCAGCGACTACATCGCTGTCACCATGCTGGTGGCAAGCCGCAGTCGCCTCAACCTCAAACCGGTCTCCGGTTCCGAGGATCTGCGCGAGGCCCTGCGCCTGCTCGGGGCGGTTCCCGCCGATCAGCTGCTGGCCCTTGAAGTGATCTGGCAGCCGGAGGGTGCCGGTGATGTGCTCAGTGCTGAGGAACTGATCACCGCCTACCCAGATCTCAAGCATCTCTGATTCAGATTGCAGCAGCTGTGCCGGCTTGTCGCAGCATCACCAATCAAGGCGCTGCTCAAGCCAATGCTTCGATGCTGCAGAACAAACGGCGAATTACAGAAACTCTTCCGTTGAATCCGTTGTTGTAAACCTCTTCAGCGGCATTTGTATTTGTATTGTCTTCGGACCGCGAGCCCGAAGGTGTGTCCGTTTCCGTCCGTCGCCCTGAACCGCGTGCCATGAAGTGGCAGGCCAATGGCGAGCTGGCCGGTAGTGATCTGCATGCCCTGCTCACCCATCTCAAACAGGTGGAGAGCGAGGAGCGGGCCCGTGAGCTCCAATGGCTGGGCCGCCGCGCTGGCGAAGCCTGAAGCGGATCGGCAGTCTCAGCTGAGGCCCTTGTCGGTCCAGTCCATCCACCCCACACTGCGGCTCAGCTGAGCTGTACACCATGGCGCCGCGGTCACCTCAGTGGGTCAACACCCCGGTGCTGCTGGAGGCGCTCGATCGCTACGAGCAGGGGCGTCTCCCCCGCACGATGCGGCTCTGGCTGGAGGCGGTCCTGGAGATCGAAGCGCCCGTCAGTGCGCCGCTGCGGCCCCACTGCTGAGGATGCGCAGGGCGGCCATGGCGGCGCCGTAGCCGTTGTCGATGTTGACCACCGTGAGCCCCGGTGCGCAGCTGGCGAGCATGCCGTGCAGGGCGGCGTGGCCGCCGGCGCTGACGCCGTAGCCCACGCTCACCGGCACGCCGATCACGGGCTGGGGCACCAGACCTGCCAGCACCGTGGGCAGGGCTCCCTCCATGCCGGCGCAGGCGATCAGCACCCGGGCGCGCCGCAGCCGCTCCAGTTGATCCAGAAGGCGTTGCAGGCCGGCCACTCCCACATCCAGCACCAGCTCGCAGCGGATGCCATGCCAGCGCAGGGCCAGCTCCGCCTCTGCCGCCACCGGCAGATCGCTGGTGCCGCCGCTGAGCACCACCACCTCACCAAGCTCCGGTCGCGGTGGCGCCGGCTCTCCCAGGGTCAGGCAGCGTGCCTCTGGATGGTGGGCAAGGCCGCTCACACCACGAAGTCGCTGACCCACCGCTTCAGCCTTGGCGGCATCCACCCGTGTGGCCAGGGCCAGCTCGCGCTCGGCAGCCAGCCGGGAGAGCACATCGGCCAACTGGACCACACTCTTGTGCTCGCCCCAGACGGCCTCCACCATCCCCAACCGCTGGCGCCGCCCGAAATCCAGGCGGGCCTCAATCGGGGGCTGATCCCGCTCTTCGGCTTCGCTGGCTGCGGCGCTCACGCGGCCGGCACCAGTTCCCCTTCGAACACCAGGGGGAATGGGTTGCCCTCGGCCGCGCCGGTGGCTGTGCGGGCCAGCTGCTCGAAGCGTTCCTGCACGGCTTCCACTTCCGCTGCGCTGATCTGTTTCCACTGTTCACGGCTGGCCCAGCGGATCAGCAGGGTTCCCTCCTCGCGCTCGGCATCCCAGAGCAGATCACGGCCGAGATAGCCCTCCTGCTTCGCCAGCCAGGGTTCCCAACTGCCGCGCTCGGCCTCCAGCCAGGCGCGCCGTGCTTCGGCCGGCACGCTGACGCGCAGGTGCTCCACCACCGCAACGTCGTAGCCGCCGCCTGGATCCTCAAATGCGGCGATCGCCACATCGGGGTGACCGGCCAGCAGCATGACGAGGCTGAGCACAAGGGCCAGAACCCTAACCAGCCAGGCAGGCCAGGTGCTCACGGCCGCTGCAGCAGAGCAACGGCCTGGCAGGAGATCCCCTCCTCGCGGCCCTCCGGGCCCAGACGCTCGTTGGTTGTCGCCTTCACACCCACCTGATCCGGCTGCAGGCCCATTCGTTCGGCGATGGCGGCCCGCATCGCCTCGATGTGGGGCTTCAGCTTCGGCCGCTCTGCGACCACCACCGTGTCCACGTTCACGATGCTCCAGCCCCGCTCGGCCACCAGGGCCACTACCTGCTCCAGCAGCTCAAGGCTGTCGGCACCCTTCCAGCGGGGATCATCCGGCGGGAAGTACTTGCCGATGTCGCCCAGCGACAGGGCCCCCAGCAGGGCATCCATGATGGCGTGCACCAGCACATCAGCATCGCTGTGGCCATCCAGCCCCAGGCCTGATGGGTGCTCCAGCCGCTGGCCGCCGAGGATCAGAGCCCGCCCGCTCACCAGGCGATGGATGTCGTAGCCGTTGCCGATCCGCAGCTGCATGGCGAGGCGCCCTGATGCCTGGGATCAGACCCTAGGGCTCAGCACCGGTGAGGGAGCCGAGCACTTGCAGCCGGTTGCCCTCGCGGCCCATCACCATCACCCCAGCGCCTGGCGGAAGCGTCTGCGCCGGATCGAGGTTGACGGCCGCCCAGCTCTGCCCCTGCCAACGCACACGCCCCGCCTCCTGCCCGGCTTCGAAGCCGCTGATCACGCTGGCCCGCTCGCTGCCACCGCTGGCGGGGATGCTGCGCTGCCGCCGCCGCCGCGACCACACCTGCAGCCCCAGCAGCAGGATCGCTGCGCTGGCGATGAACAGCGGCAGCTGGATCGCCAGCGCCAGGGTTGGCAGTGCCGCCGTGAGCAGCGATAGCCCAAGCGCTGCCAGGGCGGCGGCCAGCAGACCATCGAGATCCGGCCCCAGCCAGGCGATGGCCAGCAGCAGCAGGGCCAGCAGAAACCAGAGCAACGCGGCCATGGCAGCGGCGGTGAGCCGTGGATCGATCGATCCATGCTGCCTAACCTGAGGCCCCTGCGTGCTGCTCGTCGGTGGAAGTTCTGTTCGGCCTGCCGGCTTTGGTGGTGATGGCCTTTCTGGGCCTCAACAGCGTCAAGGTCACCAGCGGCGGCCAGTCGCGGCTGGTGGAGCGCCTGGGCAAGTACGACCGCCAGCTGCAGCCTGGCCTGTCGATCGTGCTGCCGGTGGTGGAGAAGGTGGTGAGCCACGAATCGCTCAAGGAGCGGGTGCTCGACATCCCGCCCCAGCAGTGCATCACCCGCGACAACGTGGCCATCGAGGTGGACGCGGTTGTCTACTGGCAGCTGCTGGAGCACGCCCGCGCCTACTACGGCGTCGACAACCTGCAGGCGGCCATGGTGAACCTGGTGCTCACCCAGATCCGCGCCGAGATGGGCAAGCTCGACCTCGACCAGACCTTCACCACCCGCAGTGAGGTGAACGAGACGCTGCTCAAGGAGCTCGATCAGGCCACCGATCCCTGGGGCGTGAAGGTGACCCGCGTCGAGCTGCGCGACATCCAGCCCTCCCGGGGTGTCCAACAGGCGATGGAGCAGCAGATGACCGCCGAGCGCGAGAAGCGGGCCGCCATCCTGCGCTCCGAGGGCGAGCGCGAATCCCAGCTCAATGCCGCCCGCGGTCGGGCCGAGGCGCTGGTGCTCGATGCCAGAGCCCAGCAGGAGGCCCTGCTGCTGGCGGCGGAGGCCCAGGCCAAGCAGCAGGCTCTGCTGGCCAATGCCCGGGCTGAGGCCGCCAGCCGCCTGGCGCAGGCGATGCAGGCCAACCCCCAGGCCGGTGAGGCGCTGCGCCTGCTGCTCGCCGCCGACTGGATGGCCATGGGCGAGCAGATGGCCAATGCCCCGGCCGGTTCCGTGCTGATGGTGGACCCCCAGAGCCCGGCGTCGCTGCTCACGGCCCTGCGCGGACTGCAGCAGGGGGGCGGCAGCCAGGGCTGAATCTCAGTCGTCCCGCTCCTGCCAGCGCGCGAACAGATCCGGCCGGCGTTCGCGGGTGCGCTGCTGCTGCTGCTCGGCCCGCCAGCGGGCGATGGCGCCATGGTCGCCGCTGCGCAGCACCTCCGGCACGGTCATGCCGCGGAAGTCAGCCGGGCGTGTGTAGTGGGGGTGCTCCAGTAGCAGGGCGCTGTGGCTTTCCTCCTCCAGGCAGGCCTGGCTGCCCACGGTGCCCGGTAGCAGCCGCACCACGCCGTTGATGATCGTCATCGCGGGCAGCTCGCCACCGGTGAGCACGAAATCACCGCTCGATACCTCCTCATCGGCGAGGGCGCGGATGCGCTCATCGAAGCCCTCGTAGTGGCCGCAGAGGAACACCAGCTGGTCGTAGTCCGCCGCCCAGCGGCGCAGGTCCGCCTGCTGCAGGGGGCGACCCTGGGGACTCATCAGCAGCACCCGCCGCCGCGGCAGCACAGGCAGCGCCTCCACCGCCGCGTACACCGGTTCAGGCTTGAGCACCATGCCGGCGCCGCCGCCGTAGGGCTCATCGTCCACCTTGCGGTAGCGGTCTGTCGCGAAATCGCGTGGGTTGTGGACGTGCAGCTGGGCGATGCCGGCACTGAAGGCCCGCCCGATCACCCCCAGGCTCAGCAGCGGAGCGAAGGCCTCCGGAGCGAGGCTCACCACATCGAGGCGCATCGGCTCAGGCGCCCGATGCCGGGGTTGAAGCCGGCGGCCGGCTCACCCGGCGGATCTCGGAGCAGAAGCTGGCGCGGCTGGGGTTGCCGTCGCCGGCGCTCTCCAGGGTGGAGCGCAGGCGCAGGTTGGGCTTGGTGAACCAGATGCGCTCGCGCACCTCGCGCTGGCCATCCCGGAGGGTGAGCTCAAGGCTGCAGTCGGGCAGGAGCTGCCAGGTGCCCTGCTGCTCGCCGGCCGTGAAGCCGCCATCGGCCATGAAGCGCAACTGCCGCTGTGGTTCACCCTTCGGACCCACACTCAGGCCGCCGGGGCCTGCAGCCTCTGCAGGCTCCAGATAGGCCACCAGCAGCTCACCGCGCTCGCTGCTGTGCCACTCGTCGCCCTCTCCCTCGCCGCTCTCGCTTCCGTCGGCTTCCTCCAGCTCGAAGCGGCTGCGCAGGCTCATCCATTCGCCGGCGCAGAAGCGCAGGAAGGCCTCGATCGAGTCGGGCGGGAACGGCGGGCCGCTGGCCTCGGGTCCGGACTGGGTCATGACGGCCATTCTCTCAGTCGCCGCGGTAGCCCAGTTCCGCCAGGCGCGCGGCGCTGCGGCGCCAGCCCGGCACCACCTTCACGAACAGCTCCAGATACACCGGCCCGCTGAACACCTTCTCCATCTGCAGGCGGGCGCCGGCGCCGATCGTGCGCAGCATGCTGCCGCCCTTGCCGATCAGGATCCCCTTCTGGCTGGAGCGCTCCACCAGCACCGTGGCCAGCACCGCCGTGCGCGGTCCGTCGTCCACCACCCGGTCGATGCTCACGGCCACCGAATGGGGAACCTCCTCACGGGTGTGACTGAGCACCTGTTCACGGATCAGCTCGGCCATCAGCAGCTGCTCGGGCTGGTCGCTCACCGCATCGGCTGGATAGAGGTGGGGCCCCGGCGGCAGGGCGGCGCTGAGGGCCGCCACGAGGGCGTCGGTGCCGGCGCCGGTGAGGGCACTCACCGGGTGCAGCGGCCAGTTCAGAGGTGCCTGCGGCTGCTGACCGGCTGGCGTCGGCGTGGCGAAGTCGCCGCGGCCCTCCAGCAGCTCGCGGTAGCTGGCCAGCAGAGCTTCGGCCTGGGTTGGATCCACCAGGTCGTGCTTGTTGAGCGCCACCTGCACCGGCACCTTGCAGTGGCGCAGCAGCTCCACGATGTAGCCATCGCCGCGCCCGGCCGGCTGGCTGCCATCCACCAGCAGCAGCACCACATCCACATCGCCGATGGTGCTGCGGGCCGTTTTCACCAACCGTTCGCCCAGCAGATGGTGGGGTTTGTGAATGCCGGGGGTGTCCAGCAGCACCAGCTGGGCCGCAGGCGTGGTGAGGATCGCCCGCAGGCGGTTGCGGGTGGTCTGGGCCACCGGTGAGGTGATCGCCACCTTCTCGCCCACCAGTTGGTTGAGCAGGGTGCTCTTGCCCACGTTCGGCCGGCCGATCAGGGCGACGAAGCCCGAGCGGAAGCCCGGGCCCGACGCTGCTGCCGCGGCTTCCGCGGCGGTGGCCGCCAGCAGCCGTGCCGACTCGGCGGGGTCGGGGATCGGCAGCAGCTGGCCGGCGCCGGCATCCGGCTCGTGCGGAGGTGTGGGACTCATGCTCTTCAGCGTGGCAGCCCGTTGCGCTGCGGCCAGAATTCGCGCATCCGTCATCGCTAGGCAGCGTCAGCCCTTGCGAATCCTGAGCCGCCTGAGCAGGCTGCCCGCCCTGCCCGTCCAGGCCCTGCTGCTGGGGGGTGCGGTTCTGGCCATGGGCGCGCTGTCCTCCTGGCAGCTGCAGCGCCACCTCAGTGAGCAGCTGATGCAGCAGGCCCTGAGTGCTGAGCAGCTGCAGGTGCAGGCCGATGTGGCGCAGTTCAACGAGGCCCTCAGCGAAGCCGAGCGGAGTGTGGTGCGGCTATCGGCCCTGATGTCGGACATCAACACCACCGGCCCGCAGGCCCGGCAGGCTGCCGCACGCTTCGATCAGCTCGTGCGCCGTGATGCCGATGGGGCCTGGCGCAGCCGGGTCGAGACCTTCCAGCCAGGTCAGTCGGCCGGACTCTGGCTTCCCGCATCGGCAGCGGGCACGGAAGTCTCACGCGCCTTCTTCGCCCAGGCTCAAACCACCGTCAGCCTGTTCGGGCTGGGGGTTTCGAGCGGCATCCTGGAGAACACCTGGGTTCTGCCGCTCAGCGGCGTCGAGCTGATCTTCTGGCCTGCCAAGCCGACGTTCATCCGCGATGCGCCTGCGGATCTCGATTACCGATCCACAGACTGGGTCCAACTGACTGCACCGGCGCTCAATCCTGCCGGCACTCCGCGCTGGACCCGACCGACCTATGACCCGGCGGCCCGTGAATGGCTGATCAGCGTGGTCGCTCCCTTCCGCCAGTCAGGCCAGTGGGCGGGCTCCGTCGGCCACGATCTGCCGTTGCGCGATCTGTTGCGCTGGCTGATCCGGCTGGATCAGCAGACGGATCGTCTCACCGCCAGAGCGCTTTACGTGGTGTCCGCCGACGGGCATCTGCTGGTTCAGGGGGCGTCCACGGCCCGGGAGGGTGCCCGTCTGCCTGCGAGCCATCGCCGCGTGCTTGCGCCACCCCCCGGCCAGGCAGAGGTGTTCAGCCTGGAGCTCGGTGCAGACCATCTGCTGGTGGCGCGGCTGCCCAGACTCAATGCCATCGCCGTCTACTAGGTGGACGGATCAGCCATCCAGGCGTTGGTGGGCCAGGAACTGCGGGCGCTGCATCTGGGTGTGGCCCTGTTCATGGGGCTGCTGCTGCTGCTGGGCCTGCTGCTGGTGAGCCGTGAGATCAGCTTCCGGCGGCGGGAGCAGCGCTCGCTGGAGCAGCGGAACCGGGATCTTGAACTGGAGGTGCAAGCCCGCACCCAGGAGCTGGCCGCTGCCAACCAGGAACTGTCACAGCTGGCTGCGCAGGATGCCCTCACGGGCGTGGGCAATCGCCGCAGCTTTGAACAGGCCCTGGCGCAGGCCTGGGCCCACAGCCGTCGCCGTCAGGAACCGATCGCCCTGGTGATGGTCGATGTCGACCATTTCAAGCAGTACAACGACAGCCTCGGGCACCCCGCGGGTGACGACTGCCTCAGGCAGGTGGCGGCCCTGCTGCAGACCGGCTTGCATCGCCCGGAGGATCGGGTGTTCCGCTACGGAGGGGAGGAGTTCGTTCTCCTGCTCACCGCCACGGATGTGAACGGGGCCGTGCACTGCTCGGAACAGCTGCGCAGGGCCGTGGAAGCCCGGGCGCTTCCCCATCCCCACGGTGTGGTGACGATCAGCCTCGGCGTGGCCAGCACCATTCCGGATCAGCGCTCAAGCGATGGCGAGGCGATGCAGCTGCTGGCCCGCGCAGACGGCGCGCTGTACCGCGCCAAAGAGGAGGGGCGCAATCGCCTGGTCGCCGTCTGATCCTCCAGCTCAGCTGCGATGTTCCATAGGCTCGTTGCCGTGATGCCGGTGGCCCAGTCCATGAGCGAGACCCTGCGCGAACCCACCTTTCCGCAGGCGATGGAGATCGCGGCGCAATGGCTGGGTCTGTGGGAGAACGGCGAGCTCAGTGATGAGGTGCTGGCCGATCGGGTGGCGGAGCTGGTGGCCAGCCGGGATGGAGCCCGCGGCTTCTTTGTGGTGGCCCTGGCGGGTGATTGCCCGCTGATGGATCGCCTGCCGGATCCGCTGGCCCTGGCTCTGCGCAACACGGGTGCGGGTGTGGTGGATCTGAGCGTGCGCAATCTGGCGATGAGCACCGCCATGGCGCTGCATCATCTGGGGGCCGGCGATGAGCAGCAGCAGGCCGGCTCCGAGCGGGTCGCCCTGCGCTGCCGGGAGCTGCTGCGGCTGCTGGATCCCACAGCCGTGCGGGATCGCCTGGAGATTCTGCTGGCGGCTTGCCGCGGCGAGGGGGAGGATGTGGCCTTCCTGGATCGCTGGGGCTACGACGAGGAGCAGCGTCAGGCAATCGCTGGGGCGGTGCTGGCGGTGGCCGATGGCTGACGCCACGCCCACAGTGCTCTGCCGCCGCCAATGAGCACAAAAAAGCACCCAGGGAGGGGTGCCAATGATCAAGCCTGAATCAAGGAATCGAGGCAACGAATGGGCGGGTCTGAATCCAGATTCCCGCCTGCTCGATCAATCGCGACGGCCGCCGCCGTTGAGGGCGATGATCAGCCGCAGGATGAAGATGAACAGGTTGATGTAGGTGAGGTACATCCCCAGAGCACCGGCCAGGTACTGCTCATCGCTGTAGGTGCGGGGCATCGTGTAGAAGTCCACGAAGGCCGCGCCGACGAACAGAACGGTGCCGAAGCCGGCGATCATCAGCTCGAACATGCCCCCGTGGAACATGCCCGGGGCGAAGATGCCACCGATCACCTGCACCAGCATGGCGATCACCAGGCCGAGGATGCCCAAGCCCACAACGCCGCTGAGGGCCTGGCCGACGCTGTCGCTCATGCGACGGCCCATCACTGAGGCGGCCACGAACGTGATGCCGGTGGCCAGGGCCGCAATGCCGATCGAGCCGATGCCGGCGGTGCCGATGGCCAGGGCCACGATGCCGCTCAGAGTGAAGCCGGTGAGCAGGCTGTAGGCGGTGAGCAGGGGCAGCGCGGTGCCGTTGTTGCCCTTGAGGGCAACGTTCTGGGCCACGAAGAACAGGATGAAGTTGCCGATCAGGGCAACCCAGAACAGGGGCATGAAGCCGGCTGGATTGCTGGCCATCAGGGCCAGACCTCCCATCACGCCACCGGCCGTGAGCACCATGCCACCACCCACGTAGGGCAGGGCCTTGTTCACCACGTTCGGGCCCACCAGGGAGCCGTACTGGGCCTCGCGGATGGCCTCCTGGAAATTGCTGCTGGCCGGCATGGCTCAGGGGGGGATGACTACAACCATCCTGCCAGCGCTCACCTGGGAACGGGAGCTGCGCAGGTGCACTGTCGGTGCGGATCTCCCTATCGGGGCCAGGGCCTCAGGGATGGGGCACCTGCTTCAGGCGTCGCCGGTGGGTTCAGGTCCTGATCCAGGCCAGAGGCGGACGCCCAGCACAGCCACACCCGTACCGATGCAGGATTCAAAGAAGCGCAGCAGGGCGTTAAGGCCCTGGCTCAGCTTCGGATCCAGGCTGCCGGTGACCATCACCACAATCACCGTGATCGCCGCCAGGCGGCCGTGGCTGGGGATCCTGACCACGGTGCAGAGCAGCACCGTGGCAAAGATCGCCAGGGCCATGCCGAGCGGGTGAAAGGGCAGCAGGGTCAGATAGACCGCGCTGGTGAGGGCGCCGATTGCCGATCCCAGAATCCGCAGAGAGGCCGAGGACGTGGTCTCCCTGCGGGTGGCCTGGGTCACCACGATCGCTGAGATCGCCGACCAGAGGCCACCGATTTTGGGCAGGTAGCCAGGGAAGAGGCTGGTGAACCAGAAGCCGAGCAGGTAGGCCACCAGGGCCGCCACGGCAATTTCGGCAGGGATGCGCAGGCGCTCAGCGCTGTTCACGGTGAGACGAGGTTGTGCGGTTGGCGTTGCTGCCATCCAATCGCCTGTTGGTGGCTGGTGCCAGCCTGTTGGCATCACGGCTGGCGTAGGCGTTCACCAACCGCTGCACCAGCGGATGACGCACCACATCGGCGGCGCTGAGCCGGCAGATGGCCACCCCTTCCACCCCTTCCAGCACCTGGGCCGCCTCGATCAGACCGCTGAGCTGACCGGCCGGCAGATTGATCTGGGTGGGGTCGCCGGTGACGACCATCCGCGATCCCTCGCCCAGGCGGGTGAGCACCATGCGCATCTGCGCGGCGGTGGTGTTCTGGGCCTCATCGAGGATCACGAAGGCATCGGCCAGGGTGCGACCGCGCATGTAGGCCAGCGGCGCCACCTCGATCACGTTCTTCTCGATCAGGGCCGTGGTGCGCTCCTGGCCCAGCAGGGTGTGCAGGGCGTCGTAGAGGGGACGCAGGTAGGGGTCCACTTTTTGCTGCAGGTCGCCCGGCAGGAAGCCGAGCCGCTCGCCGGCCTCCACGGCGGGGCGCGTGAGGATCAGCCGCTCCACCTTGCGCTCCTGCAGCATGCGCACGGCCTGCACGGCCGCAAGGAAGGTCTTGCCGGTTCCGGCGGGGCCGAGGGCCAGGGTGAGGTCGTGGCGCTCGATCGCCTCCACGTAGGCCTTCTGTTTGAGGGTGCGCGGGCGCAGCAGCTTGCCGGCCTGGCTGCGGGCCAGCACCTGGCGGCCGAGCTGCTGGTGCTCTTCGCCGCGGCCGGTGTCGAGGGCTGTGAGGGCCGTCTGCACATCCACCTGGGTGATGCTCTGGCCCTCCTGCCAGAGCGGCCGCAGCAGCTCGACCAGGCCGGAGGCCCGTTCCAGCTGGCTGGCCCGTCCGCGCAGATGCAGTGAAAGACCCCGCAGCACCAATGAGGCGCCGGTAAGCGCCTCGAGGCGATGCAGGGTGGCTTCCGCTTCACCGGCCAGGGCCATGGCGGCCTCCTGGTCGGGCAGGTCAATCGCGAACGACTGAAGGGTGTCAGCCCCGGACATGGGGCGGGACCTCAGGCTTCGGCAGCGTCGTCAGCGGGGGCTTCTTCGGCAGCGGCAGCCGCAGCTGCTGCGGCCTCTTCGGCGGCCTTGGCTTCTGCAGCGGCCTTTGCTTCTGCAGCGGCCTTTGCCTCAGCGGCTTCCTTGGCAGCCTGCTTCGCAGCGGCTTCGCGGGCAGCCGCCTGCTTCTTCTGGCCCGCAACCACCGAAGGACGCACGCTCTTCTCAACCAGGCCGCCGCGCTCCAGCAGGGTCAGCACGGAGTCGGTGGGCTGGGCGCCCTGGGCCAGGCGGGTGCGGATGGCCTCGGCGTCGAGGCGCGTCTCCTTGGTGCGGGGGTTGTAGAAGCCCAGCTCCTCCAGGGGACGACCGTCCCGGCGGCTGGTGCTGTTGCAGGCCACCAGGCGGAAGCTCGCTTCCCGCTTCTTACCGAACCGCTTCAGGCGGAGCTTGATCATTGTGGCCTTGCCTTGCTGACTGGGACAGGTGTGGCGTGATCCGTGGGGAATCGCGCGCCAAACGAACAGGATAACCCGCGGGCTGACGCCCTCAGAGTTCGCCGAAGCCCTTGCGCTTCTTGGCGGGCTTGGGAGCCCTTGGCATGCCGCCGCCGCCGCCCTTGCCGCCACGGCCCGCAGGCATGCCGCCACCCGGCATGCCACCCATGCCCGGCATCCCTCCCATTCCCGGGAAGCCGCCCATGCCGGGGAAGCCGCCCATGCCGGGCATGCCCGGCATGCCACCGCCGCGGGTCATCTGCTGCATGAAGCCGCGCATCTGCTGGAAGTTCTGCAGCACCTTGTCCACATCGGCCGATGTGTGGCCGCTGCCGCCGGCGATGCGGCGCCGGCGCGAGGGGTTGGCGGCCAGCAGATCCGGATCGCGGCGCTCGGCCTCGGTCATCGAGCCGATCATCGCCTCGATCTTCTTGAGCTGCTCCTCCCCCTGCTTGAGCATGCCGTCGTCGATCTTGTTCATCCCCGGGATCAGCTTCATCAGCCCCCCGAGGGAGCCCATGCGCTTGATCAGGCGCATCTGCTGCACGAAGTCCGAGAAGTCGAACGTCGCTTCCTGGAGCTTCTGCTGCATCTTGGCCACATCGGCCAGCTCCACCTCCTTCTGGGCCTTCTCCACCAGGGTGAGCACATCGCCCATGCCGAGGATGCGGCTGGCCATCCGCTCGGGGTGGAAGGGCTGCAGCGCCTCCACCTTCTCGCCGGTGCCGATGAACTTGATCGGCGCGCCGCTCACCTTGCGGATTGAGAGGGCAGCGCCGCCGCGGGAGTCGCCGTCGAGCTTGGTGAGCACGGCGCCGGTGATGCCCACCTGCTCGTGGAAGGCGCGGGTGAGTTCGGCGGCCTCCTGGCCGATCATCGAATCCACCACCAGCAGCACCTCATCGGGCTGGCAGGCGCTGCGGATCCGCACCATCTCCTCCATCATCGACTGGTCGATCTGGAGGCGGCCGGCGGTGTCCACCAGCACCGTGTCGAAGCCTTCCGCCTTGGCCTTGGCGATGCCGGCGGCGGCGATGTCTTCCGGTTTCGCTTCGGTGCCGAGGCTGAACACCTCCACGCCGATCTGGCTGCCCAGCGTTCTGAGCTGATCGATCGCCGCCGGGCGGTACACGTCCGCACCCACCAGCAGCGCCTTGCGGCCCTGTTCCTTCAGGTACAGGCCGAGCTTGGCGGTGGCGGTGGTCTTGCCGGCGCCCTGCAGGCCGGCCATCAGCACCACGGAGGGTTCACCGAGCTTGCCGCCGGCTGCCAGGGGGGCGTTCTCGCCGCCCATGGTGTCGACGAGCTGCTCGTGCACCACCTGGATGAACTTCTGATCCGGGCTGATGCCACGCACCACCTCGGCGCCGAGGGCTTTGCTGCGCACCTCCTCAACGAAGGCCTTCACCACCGGCAGGCTCACGTCGGCCTCCAGCAGGGCGCGGCGCACGTCCTTGAGGGCGCCGTCGATGTTGCCCTCGCTGATGGCCGCCTGGCCCCTCAGGTTCTTGACGGCGTCTTCAAACCGCTGGGAAAGCTCGTCGAACATGCGGGGACCCTGGATGGGCCGATCGTAAAAAGTGGTCGACCGGCCTCGCTTCAGCTGGTCGCTTCAGCTGGCGGATCAGCTGCCGGGGCGGAAGGCCGCCACGCGCCAGGTCTGGCCGTCGCGCGCGAAGACATAAAGGTTGCGCAGTTCGCCGGCGGGGGTGCGGCTCAGAACCCGGCCGGAGGCATCGCTGCGTTGATCGCTGTAGCGCAGGCTCACCGCCGCGGCGATGCGCTTGGGGTTGCGCTCGCGGATCTGCAGGCTCTGAACGCTGGCGTCGAAGCGTTCCACCTCGCCGCGGCTGCGGTTCTCACGCTGCTGGCTCTCCAGACGTTCAATCTGCAGAGGCCGGGCCAGGTCGCTGAGCGGTTGGGCTGCCGCTCTGCCGGCCAACACGCTGGCCTTGGCCTTCAGCCAGGCCTCGAGCAGGGCCTTCAGCTGGGCGTCATCCGGTTCGGCCGTGGTCAGCGGCAGGTTGCTGCTGGAGGCTGCCTCAGCCGTAGCCGCTGCTGGTGGCGGACTTGTCAGTGGTGAAGCTGCAGGTGGGGAACCTGCAGGTGGGGAACCTGCCGCGTTGCCGGCGGTGCCGGCTGGCTTGCCTGTGCTCAGCGCAGGGCTGGGTTGCACCGGGATGGGCCGGCCACGATCCAGGCCTGGCCGAACGATCACCCAGGTCCCCCCGGCCACCACCGCCACGGCGATCGCCGCACCGGCGGGCACGCTCCAGCGGGGCCAGTGGGCCGGCAGACGGTTGCGCCACAGGCTGAGCCGTTCACCCAGACGCCAGCTCTCCCAGAAGGGTGGGCCGTCCCAGAGGGCGTCGTCATCCGGGTCCTCGTCGTCGTCAGCCTGATCGAATCGGCTGGCGCCTGCGCCGCTCATCGGGTTGGAGCCGCTCTCCACCGCGGCCGGATTTCCAGAGGAGGCCGCACCCGTGCCGAACCCTGCAAAACCGCCCCAGGGAAGGCCGTTCTGATCGGATCCAATCAGGTTCGGACTGCTCGAGCTGGCCTCGTTCGCCGTGCGGCGCCCGAGGATCCGGTCTTGCTGCTCGATGTAGGCCTGAACGTCGCGGTCAGCGAACCAGGCTTCCAGATCCGCTTCGGCTTCGATGTCGCGGAAGCCTGGCAGCACGTCCCGGCTGAGCCAGTCGCGGCAGTCGGCGCAGAGACCGGCCAGTGGATCCTCGCCGCCTGCGCTGCTGACGGTCTGCAGGGACTGGGCGCTCTCCACTTGTCCCAACAGCAGCAGCTGGCAGGCCTGGGCTGCTTCCCTGCCGGGCTGGGTTTCGCTCTGCAGGCGCTGCAGTGCTGCCTGGATCCGCTCCGGCTTGCGTTGCATGAAGCCGGAGGCGGTCAGGGCCAGGCTGGCCAGCCAATCGGCACGGCTCGAGCCGGCTTCGGCCCAGCGGCTGAACAGATCCACCTGCTCCTGAACGGTGAGGAACTGGCGGATCTGCTGGAAGAACGGCGCAAATTCAGCGGCGGGGAATGCAGGGTCGTCATCCCCTTCCAGACCGCCGCGGCGTTGCACCAGCTGATCGAGCAGGCCGATGCCTTCCTGGCGAGCGGCCACGGCCGAGAGATCGCGGCTGATCAGGTCGAGCACGCGGTAGGGAAGCAGGGCGTTCAGCTCCTGTTCCAATCGGCGTCGCTGATCCGGCAGCTGGCCCATGCGCTGCAGCAGCTGCAGGCCCTGCTGCAGGGTGCGGGCGGCGGTTTCGTAATGGCGCTGGCTGCGGTAGTCGCCTGCGGCGGCATGGCACGCCAGGCCGGCCAGAAGACTGAGATCGGCCTCGCGGCTGCTGCCCAGCGCCGGGGCCTGGGGTGGCTGCAGACCCCGGCTGGCGGCGTCGAAGGCTTCCAGTGCCTGGCCGGCCTCCAGCAGCAGCAGCAGTCCACCCACTTCACGCGAGGGCGGAATCTCCAGTCCGGCCACGGCACCGCCGTCGCTGTTGGCGATGGTGGTCAGCTCCCGTTCGTAGGCGTGGCGGCGCTCCTCATCGCTGAGCAGTTCGGCACTGGAACGCAGCAGATCGGCCCTGGCCTGCAAGGTGTCGTGGGTGAAGCCCTGGTCGGGGGTCCGATCCAGCCGCTGCTGAAGGGTGCGCAGCACGGTTTGGCCATCGGTGGTGGGGCTCACCCCAAGCAACCGGAAATGGTCGATCGGCAGTTCCAAGCCGTGGCCTTCGCTAGGGCAGGACTGTAGGCAGGGTCTGCGATTTTGGCCGCATCGGTCACTGTGTTCGGAGTGAGACCCCGTACAGTCGATCCAGCATCAGATGCGCCCCGCCGCCAGATTCCGGTCATGACACAGGCAGATCTCGGTCAGGGAATGGCCACCAGTGGTGCACCCACCTGCTCGGCCGACATCAATGCCGTGGGTCTGCACGCCGAGCGTCTGCTGAACCTCTACCCCGGTACACGGGCGACGGTGAGCCGCGAGGAGGGCCTGATGCTCTACCGCGACATGACCCTGGGCCGGCGCTTTGAGGACAAGTGCGCCGAGATGTATTACCGGGGCAAGATGTTCGGCTTCGTGCACCTCTACAACGGCCAGGAGGCCGTGAGCACGGGCGTGATCAGGGCGATGAAGCTGCAGCACGACTGGTTCTGCAGCACCTACCGCGACCACGTGCACGCCCTCAGCTGCGGCGTGCCGGCCCGCGAGGTGATGAGCGAGCTGTTCGGCAAGGAAACCGGCTGCAGCAAGGGCCGCGGCGGCTCGATGCACCTGTTCTCCAAGGAGCACCATCTGCTCGGTGGTTATGCCTTCATCGGTGAAGGCATTCCGGTGGCGCTGGGAGCCGCCTTCACCAGCCGCTACAAGCGCGATGCCCTTGGCGATGCCAGCAGCGACTCCGTCACGGCCGCGTTCTTCGGCGATGGCACCTGCAACATCGGCCAGTTCTATGAGTGCCTGAACATGGCGGCCCTCTGGAAGCTACCGATCCTGTTCGTGGTGGAGAACAACAAGTGGGCCATCGGCATGGAGCACGATCGGGCCACCAGCCACCCGGAGATCTGGCGCAAGGCGGCCGCCTTCGGCATGGCCGGTGAAGAGGTGGACGGTATGGATGTGCTGGCGGTGCGTGCCGCCGCCCAGCGCGCGATCGAACGGGCCCGCGCCGGCGATGGCCCGACCGTGCTCGAGTGCCTCACCTACCGCTTCCGCGGTCACTCCCTGGCCGATCCCGATGAACTGCGCGCCGAGGCCGAGAAGGAGTTCTGGGCCCAGCGCGACCCGATCAAGCGGCTCGCGGCCGATCTGATCGCGCAGTCGCTGGCCACGGCCGAGGAGCTCAAGGAGATCGAGAAGGAGATCGATGCCGAGGTGGCCGACTGTGTCGAGTTCGCCCTGGCGGCACCGGAACCCAAACCCGAAGAGCTCACCCGCTACATCTGGGCCGAAGACTGAAGCGCGGCTTCAGCGTTCGATCTCTTTCACAGCCCATGCAGCCTGGCCTGCTCGCTGGCAGCCCGGAACACCAGGCTGTGGCGCTCCACCAGGGGCTCCAGATCGTCGTAGCCGCCACCGATCACCGTGGCAACCGGGATGCGGCGTCTCAGACAGGCGTCGAGGACGAGCCGGTCGCGGTTGAGTAGCCCCTCGCTGCTGAGGTTGAGTCGCCCGAGGCGATCGCCGCGGTGGGGATCGACACCGGCGTTGTAGAGCACCAGATCGGGGTGCACCTGATCGAGCAGATCGGGTACCAGGTCGCCGATGCTGCGCAGGTAGTCGCCATCCTCCAGGCCGTCGGCGAGTCCGAGGTCGATGTCGCTGTGCTGCTTGTGCAGCGGGAAGTTGCTGCTGCAGTGCGCCGAGACGGTGAACACACGGGGATCAGCGGCGAAGATCGCCGCGGTGCCGTCACCCTGGTGCACATCCAGGTCGATCACCATCAGGCGCTGCACCGCTCCTTCCTCCAGCAGCACCCGGGCGGCCACGGCACAGTCGTTGAAGATGCAGAAGCCGCTGCCGTAGTGCGGGAACGCGTGATGCGTGCCTCCTGCCAGATGGCAGGCCAGGCCATGCTGAAGCGCCAGCCGAGCTGTGAGCACCGTTCCGCCCACGGCCAGCCAGCTGCGCCGCACCAGCGGCGCGGTGGCCGGCAGCCCGATGCGTCGCTCTGCCGCCCGGCTCAGTTCACCGCGTGCGAAAGCCTGGTGATACGAGCGACCATGCACCAGTTCCAGCCAGCGCCGTGGTGCCGGCAGCGGCTGCTGGAACTGATCGGGCTCGGCCAGCCCCTGATGCAGCAGCAGGGCATGCAGCAGCTGGAACTTCCCCATCGGAAAGCGATGGCTGCTGGGCAGCGGCGCCGAGTAGGCCGGGTGGTAGACGAACGGTGGCCTCAGAACAGTGCGATCACATCGCGGGAGGCATTCTGCGGGTGAGGTGGCGCAGCTTGCGCAGGGCCTTGAGTTCCACCTGCCGCACCCGTTCGCGCGACACGTCGAGCATGCGGCCGATCTCCGCCAGGGTGTGGCGCTCCTCTCCCTCGAGGCCGAAGCGCAGTTCCAGCACCTGACGCTCCTGGTCGGTCAGGTGCGTGAGCCAGCGGCCCAGCTGCTCGTGATGAATGCCGCGCTCCACCTGCTCGAGCGGTTCGGCGTGGCTGTTGTCGGCGATTAGGTCGCCCAGGAAGCTGCGGCCCTCTTCGCCGTTCACCGGCGCATCGAGGCTGGAGGTGGTCAGCGCCTGGCGCAACAGCGAATCGAGCTCGTCGATGGGCATGTCCATCGCTTCGGCGATCTCCTTGCGGCTGGGCATCGCGCCGAGCTTGTGGGCCAGATCCAGGCTCACCTTGCGGATGGCGGTGAGGCGCTCCGAGAGGTGCACCGGCAGGCGGATGGTGCGCGACTGGCAGGCGATCGCACGGGTCATGCTCTGGCGGATCCACCAGAAGGCATAGGTGGAGAACTTGTAGCCGCGGGTGGGGTCGAATTTCTCAACGGCCCGCTCCAGGCCGAGGGAACCCTCCTGAATCAGGTCGAGCAGCTCCAGGCCCTTGCCCTGATATTTCTTGGCAACGCTGACGACAAGGCGCAGGTTCGCTTTCATCATCCGCTCCTTGGAGCGGCGGCCAACGCGGATCAGCTTTTTCTCACGATCACTGTAGTTTTCGCCCCGATCTTCCTCCACCAGCCGCATCATCACCTGCACCTGATTGCCGAGTTCGATCTCCTCAGCTGGTGTGAGCAGGGGGACTCTGCCGATGCTGGTGAGGTACCAACTGATCGGGTCACTACCCCGGCGGCGCTGGCTGCTGCCGGAAAGGCTGGAGGCCGACATGAGCCCGTAGGTGGAAAGTGCGAGCAATCTCCTATGAATTGATCGGTCGCCAGTCTTACTTCAGTAACCCTTCAGCATTGGGCCGTAAATCCACACATTTGCGTGTCGAAATCGAGATCGCTCAGCGGCTCTTGCTGGTTTCCTGACAGCGAGTCCAGATCGGAGTTGCTCCAGGAGCGGGTCATGGCCTCGATTGTTGCGTTGCGGTTGCTCATTCTGTTGCGGATGTTTGTGTTGTGTTGCAAGCACCCGTCGCGAGCGCCGCTGCCACGGCCATGGGTGTGGCCCCGCCACTGCCTTCGGTGCGCACGGCCTGATCAGCAGCCTGGGCGTGTTCCAGTGCTGCGCTGGCCAGCAGGGCCCCATCGGCAGGGGCTCCGGCAGCCAGGGCGATGGCGCCCCTGCCCGCGGCGTAGCCGGCCAGAACATCCCCCAGGCCGGCCCGGGCTGCGGCGGGATGGGCCCAACCCAGTTGCCAGCGGCGGCCATCGGGTGCTGCGATCACGCTGCGGGCTCCCTTGAGCAGCACGCATGCTCCGCTGCATGCCGCCGCCGCCGCCGCTGCCTGCAGGGGGGGCTGGCCGCCCAGATCGGGAAACAGTCGGTGAAATTCATCGGCATGGGGTGTGATCCAGGTGGGGCCGCGGCGTCCGCGCAGCCAGGCGGC
Source organism: Cyanobium sp. E1_MAG_00006 (assembly GCA_027488975.1). GTDB lineage: Bacteria > Cyanobacteriota > Cyanobacteriia > PCC-6307 > Cyanobiaceae > Vulcanococcus. The sequence continues at coordinate 8,242 of JAIYAQ010000013.1, read as the reverse complement.
GGCGGTGCCCATCCGGGCCAGTCGGTTCAGCCCGTCCGCATCCAGCAGCAGCAGGGCGGGTAGCTGTTGGATGGCCTCCCAGATCGCTTCGGCACGCCGATCGGCCCGCTGATCGGCCCCCTGTTCTGCTCCCAGATCGGGCTCCAGGCCCAGTCCCGGCCCCAGCACCAGGGCATCGAGGCGCTCCAGGGCTGAGGCCGGCAGCGACTCCAGCTGCAGGGCCCCCGCTGCATGGCTGCCGAGGCCGGCGCTCACCACCACGTGCGGCAGGCTCTGCCAGAGCTGCGCAGCCATGGCCTCCGGCAGCACGGCCCGCAGGCTGCCGCATCCGCTGGCGCTCGCCCCCTGCAGGCAGAGGGCGGCCGCACCGCGGTAGGCATCGCTGCCCGCCACCACCAGCAGCCGGCCACGGGCGTACTTGCCTGCGGCGGCAGGCGGGGCAGGCCAGGGGATGCTGCCCTGATCATCCGCCTGCAGCAGCAGCGGCTGCCGGCTGGGCAGCGTCGTCAGCAGGCTCGCGGGCAAGCCCAGATCTATGCGTTGCAGTTGTCCCACCCAGGCCAGCGCGTCGTCCTGCACCAGGCCCTGCTTGATCAGGCCGATGCAGCAGGTGAGGGCGGCACGGGCACAGCCGTCGCCCAGGGGGCGGCCGCTGTCGGCGCAGAGGCCGCTGGGCACATCGATGGCGATCAAGCCGTCGGCAGCCTGCCGGCCGCGGGCCTGCAGCAGAGCGCCGACCGGCTCCTCCAGCGGGCGGCTCTGGCCGATGCCGAACAGGGCATCGAGCCACACGGCCGGATCAGCTGGATCCGGCGGCTGCTCCAGGGTGGGAATGCCGAGCCAGCGCGCATGGCGCCAGTGGGCGGCGGTGAGAGGTTTATGGCGCTCGAACGGGCTCCAGATCCGCACGGCGATGCCCGCCAGCTGCAGTTCACGTGCCACCACCAGTCCGTCGCCGCCGTTGTGGCCTGGCCCCACCAGCATCAGGGCGCCCCGCTGCCGCAGCTGCCGCCACCAAGGGGAGCAACGCAGTTCGGCCGTGATGGCCAGGGCAGCCTTCTCCATCAGGGCCTCCACCGGCAGCCCGCTGGCGAACAGCTGCTCCTCCAGCGCCGCCATCTGGGCGGAACTCACCAGTAGGTGGTCGCTGTCGCGACTCGGCCAGGGGAGATCGGCCACGGCTGGCTTGGTGGGTGCGGTTCCATGATGGGGAGAGCGCCGGCGTTGTCGCCCCTCGTCCGGCGTGCGTATCGATTTGGCCCGTTTCTCCGCCCCTCCAGCCCCTGCCGATCCGAGCGTCGCCGCCACCAGGGCCGGTGCGCAGGCACTGCAGCGTCTGGCCGACTGGCCCGGGGAGCATCGGGTGGTGGTGGGTCTGTCCGGTGGCGTCGACAGCTCCCTCACGGCGGCGCTGCTGGTGGAGGCCGGCTGGCAGGTGGAGGGGCTCACCCTCTGGCTGATGAGCGGCAAGGGGGCCTGCTGCGCCGAGGGCCTGGTGGATGCCGCCGGCATCTGCGAACAGCTGAAGGTGCCCCACCATGTGGTCGATTTCCGGGAGCACTTCAAGGCACAGATCGTCGATTTCCTGGTGGAGGGCTACGGGGCCGGCGTCACACCGCTGCCCTGCTCGCGCTGCAATCGCGAGGTGAAGTTCGGGCCGATGCTGCAGTGGGCTGAGCAGGAGCGCGGCATCGGCCGCCTCGCCACCGGCCACTACGCCCGCATCCGTCACGGCGAGGTGAGCGAGAACGGTCGCCATCAGCTGTTGCGCGGCCTCGATGCCCGCAAGGATCAGAGCTATTTCCTCTACGACCTGCCGCAGCCGGCTCTGGGGCAGCTGGTGTTCCCGCTCGGAGAGCTCACAAAGCCCGACACCCGCCTGGAGGCGGCGCGCCATGGCCTGCGGACCGCCGACAAGCCCGAAAGCCAGGACCTGTGCCTGGCGGATCACCACGGCTCGATGAAGGCCTTCCTCGATGCCTACCTGCCGCTACGGGCCGGCGAGATCGTGTTGCGCGACGGCCGGGTGCTGGGCCAGCACGAGGGTGTGCAGCACTTCACGATCGGCCAGCGCAAGGGGCTCGGCGTGGCCTGGAGCGAGCCGTTGCACGTGGTGCAACTCGATGCGGCCATGAACCGGGTGGTGGTGGCCCCCCGCGCCGAGGCCGCCCGCAGCGACGCCGAGGTGGGGGCGGTGAACTGGCTGTCGGTGCCGCCGCCGCAGGCTCCGCTGCCGGTGGAGGTGCAGGTGCGCTACCGCAGCGCGCCGGTGCAGGCCCTGCTCACACCACTGCAGCCCATCGAGGCCGATCTGGCCGCCGGTCGGCCCCATCGCTGCCGACTGGAGTTCGCCGAGGAGCAGTTCTCGATCACGCCTGGGCAGGCGGCGGTGTTCTACGCCGGTGAGCTGGTGCTGGGCGGCGGTCTGATCCAGGCCTGAGCCCGTTCTTGTTGCGGCGGTTGGCCCGCTCGCGCTCACCAGTAGGGATCGCTGGTGAGTTCGACGCTGAGGCTGCCGCTGCGGCTGGCGGGCACGCTGCTGATGCAGGCGCGAACGGTGTGGCCGTTCACGTCGATCTCGCAGGCCCCGCAGCTGCCGCCCATGCAGCCGGTTGGGATCAGGACGCCGGCGGTGTGGGCGGCCTCCAGCCAGCTCGTGCCACTGGTCGCCCGGCTGCTGCTGCCATCCGGCCAGAGGATCAGCACCTCAGACGGTGACTGTTCAGCCGACTGGCTCGGAAGTGGAGGCTGGCGGTTCATGGCTGCTCCAGCAACGGCTCCAGGTTCACGTGCTGTTCGAAGGCATCGGCGAGGCGTTCGAGCAGTTGGTCACGCTGACGGCTGTGGTGTGGTTGCCGTTCGCTCAGCATTGGCAACCCCCGCCGCTGCCGCAGTCGGTTCAGCCAGCGCCGCCGCCAGGGACCGCTCTCGAACACACCGTGCAGGTAGGTGCCTGCCACCAGGCCCCCCTGATCGCCGCGGGCCTGCAGCCAGCCCAGATCGGGATCGGCGCACAGGGGTCGGCAGGGGCTCAGGGTCGTGGTGCTGCCCCGATGCAGCTCGAAGCCCTCCAAGTCGAGCTCCTGCTGCTGGTCAGCGTCAGCGGATGTGTCGTGCTCGTCCCCTTCGGCAAGGGCAGGCCAGAGGGCGCGGCAGCGACGCTGACGCAGGGCCTTGCCATCGCCGAACACGGTGCGCAGGGGCAGCAGATCCAGCCCCGCGCTGATGAGGGAGGCGCCGGCCACGAGCCCATCGCTCTGACCCTCCAGACCCTGTGGATCACTCAGTTCCCGCCCCAGCAGCTGCAGGCCACCGCAGATGCCGAACACATGGCCGCCGCCGGCCACATAGGCGTGCAGGCTCTGTGCCAGGCCGCTGCTGCGGATGGCAGCCAGATCCCGCAGGGTCTGTTTGCTGCCCGGCACGATCACCGCCGCGGGGTTGCCCAGCTCCTCGCCGGGCGCCACCCAGCGCAGCTGCACCGAGGGTTCGGCCTCCAGCGGATCGAGATCGGAAAAATTGCTGAGCGACGGCAGCCTGAGCACCGCGATCTCCAGCTCGGCGCCGGCCTTGCGGCCGCGGCGCTCCAGCAGATCAAGCGAGTCCTCCGGCGGGAACAGTTCATCCAGCCAGGGCATCACCCCGAGCACGGGGATGCCGGTGTGGGTCTCCAGCCAGCGGCGGCCCTCGTCGAACAGTTCACGGCGGCCCCGGAAGCGGTTGATCAGCAGGCCGCGGATCAGTGGACGCTCCACCGGCCGCAGCAGCGCCAGGGTGCCCACCAGCTGGGCGAACACACCACCCCGCTCGATGTCGGCCACCAGAATGCAGCGGGCCCGAAGGTACTGGGCCAGGCGCAGGTTGGTGAGGTCGCGCGGCTGCAGGTTCACCTCCACCGGGCTGCCGGCCCCCTCGAGCACCAGCCGGCCGCTGGGATAGGCCGCCTGCAGGTCATCGAGGCCGGTGCGAATCGCGGCCCAACCGGGACGAAACCAGTCGCGGTAGTAGTGCTCGGCGCGGCAGTTGCCCACCGAGCGGCCCAGATGAATCACCTCGCTGGTGGAGTCGCCCTGGGGTTTGAGCAGCACCGGATTCATGGCGCACTGCGGTTCAAGCCCGGCGGCCCAGGCCTGCAAGGCCTGGGAGTAGGCCATCTCACCGCCGGCCTGATCCACCCAGGCGTTGTTGCTCATGTTCTGGCCCTTGAAGGGCAGCGGCGTCTCGCCGCGACGGCGCAGCACCCGGCAGAGGGCGGCCGTCATCAACGTCTTGCCGGCGCCGCTGCTGGTGCCGAGCACCATCAGGGGGGTGGCCCGGTTTCCGGCGGTTGACCTGCTCACAGCCGTGGCCTGTGGCGCTGCAACCAGTGGCGCAGGCGACTGGCTGGACCGGCCGGCGGGATTCGCTCTGACCATGGCGTCAGCACCTGGCGGCCCAGGGGAGTCAGCCGCACCCGTTCGGTGAGTCCCTGGCCATCCACCTCGCGGCGCAGCACGCCGAGCTGGATCAGCCAGATGAACAGTGCTTCCGCCTCACCGGCCGACAGCGGCCTGTGGCTGATCGCTGCCCAGTCGTGGCGCGCAGCGAGCTGCCCGCTGCTCATCGCTGAGATGTCCAGCTCGTTGTAGAAGCGCCGGCGAAACGGCAGGCAGCGCACGGCTCTGCGGGCGCGCTCCAAGGCGTGCTCACGGGCCTGCTGGTCCCGGTGGTTGGCGGCTGGAGCGGTCACGCGGTGGGGGCTTCCGCTGCCATTGTCCTGTCCAGCCCCTCTCGGTTGCGCCGTGCTGCTGCTGGCTTCCGCCTCCCCCGCTCGCCGTCGGCTGCTGCAGCAGGCCGCGATCCCGCACCGGGTGCTGGTGAGCGGGGTGAATGAGGAGTTGATCCACGATCCCGATCCGCAGCGGCTGGTACAGCTGCTGGCCCAGGCCAAGGCCAAGGCCGTCTGTGCCGGGCTGGACGATGCCCTGATCCGCTGGGTGCTGGGCTGTGATTCCGTGCTGGTGTTCGAGGGTGAGGTTTTCGGTAAGCCCGCGAACGCGGCCGAGGCGATCGACCGCTGGCGGCGCATGGCCGGAAGCTGGGCCGAGCTGCACACAGGTCATTGCCTGCTCACGGGCCCTGCCGCGGCGGGTGGCGGCACCGTTGGGCGACCCATCGCTGAGCGACTCACCACTGAGCGACTCACCACCGTGACCACGCGCGTGCAGTTCGCCGCTGTGGGTGAACGGGCGATCGAGGCCTACGTTTCCACTGGTGAGCCGCTGCAGTGCGCCGGTGGTTTTGCCCTGGAGGGCCGTGGTGGCGCACTCGTGGAGCGGATTGAGGGGTGCGTCTCGAATGTGATCGGGCTGAGCCTGCCGTTGTTGCGGCGCTGGCTCGAGCCCGAGATCACTGACCCAGCAGGCTGTTGATCAGCTGCCCCAGGCTCATGCCGCTGGCGGGCTTGTTCTGCGGGGTCACACTCAGCACCCGATCCGACCAAATCAAGCTGAGAGATGTCCCCTGATCGCGGACCTGCAGAGGCCAGATCTTGCCTTGGGGATCGGTGAGCTGGTATGAACCGCCGCGCTGCCGGCTGATGGCGTAGAGGCCATCGGGCAGTTGCACGTTGAGGTTGCGGCCGCGATTGCCACCGCTCTCTTCAATGGTGCAGGTGCCGTTGTAGAGCACCTTGAACCAGCGGGTGACGCGGCACTGTGCCGGACGGCTGGCCTGGGTCATCCCGCCGGGCTGGGGTCTGCCGCCACCGGTCGGCATGCCGCCACCAGCGCTGAACAGTTGATTGCTGAGCGCCACATTCACCCGCTGGCGACTCCAGCCGTCGCTCCAGCAGGTGCGCGCCTGCACATCACAGGCGCTGCCTTCGCTCAGGCGGAACTGTTTCGGAGGGGCCTGGCCGCCGAGGTTGCGCAGCACTGTCTGTTCGGCGAGGGCGCCGTAGTACTCGCGGGTGAGCCCCAGGGACAGACCGTCCTGGTCGTAGCAGACCTGGCCCGCGGGGTCACAGACAACGCCTCGCTGGGGCGACTGGAGGCCCTGAAGCCCGCTCTGGCCTGCGGGCAGCGCTCCGAACAGCTGCTGGGTGAGGCTGGTCGCCAGCTGGGTTTTCGGCCATCCATCGCTCCAGCAGGCTCCAGCGCGCGTGTCGCACACGGCGCCGTTGCTGAGGCGGAACTCCGTTGTGGGCGGCTGGTTGCGCAGGCTGTCGGTCAGGCGACCGGCGGCAATGCTGCCGAGGTAGGTCTGGGTGAGGCCGATGGAGGGGCCCTGGCGGTCGTAGCAGGCGCCGCCGGTCTGGTCGCAGATCACGCCGGGCGCTGGCCCGTTGATGCTCGCCTGAGCCCTGATCGGTGCCGGAGTGAACGCCAGCGTCAGGGCCAGAGCGGCGCCGGTGGCTCCAGCCAGCCGGAATGGCAGCTGCTGCATGGATGCCTCTGTGGTCTGGATGCTCATTCCCGCGATTGAGCGATGTGTTCGAAGGCTAGGCAGAGCCTTGGGGGCTGCCAATGAAAAACCCCCACCCCGGCTGGGGGTGAGGGCAATGCCGGCGGGCCGGCGATCGGTTGAACGGCCTCAGTCGAGGTCGGTCATGGCGAGCACGGGTTCGGCCTTGCGGTCGATGCCCTTCTCGAAGCCGGCAGCGGCGGCGCGGGCGCGGCCGGCGTGCCAGAGGTGACCCACCAGGAAGAAGAAGGCGAGCACGAACTGGGTCGCGGCCAGCCACTGGCGGATGTTCACGAAGTTCACCGAGTTGGGCTCGGTGATGATGCCGCCCACGGAGTTGAGGGAGGCGTTGGGGGCGTGAGTCATGTACTCAGCCGCACGGCGCACTTGCCAGGGCTGAATGTCGTTCTGGAGCTTGTCGAGGCTCAGGCCATTGGGGCCGCGCAGCGGCTCCAGCCAGGGACCACGGAAGTCCCAGAAACGCATGGTTTCACCACCGAAGATGATTTCGCCGGTGGGGGAGCGCATCAGGTATTTGCCCAGACCGGTGGGGCCCATGGCCGAACCGATGTTGGCGCCGAGGCGCTGGTCACGCACCAGGAAAGTGAAGCTCTGGGCCTGGGAGGACTCGGCGTTGGTGGGGCCGTAGAACTCGGAGGGGTAGGCGGTGTTGTTGAACCAGATGTAGGCCGAGGCGATGAAGCTCATGAAGCTCAGGGCGCCGAGGCTGTAGCTCAGGTAGGCCTCACCGTTCCAGATGAAGGCACGGCGCACCCAGCCGAAGGGCTTGGTGACCACGTGCCAGATGCCACCGAAGATGCAGGTCAGGCCGAGCCAGATGTGGCCACCGATGATGTCTTCCATCGAGTTCACACCGATGATCCAGCCCTCACCGCCGAAGGGGGCACGGGTGAGATAACCGAAGATCACACCGGGATCGAGGGTCGGATTGGTGATCAGACGAACGTCGCCGCCACCGGGTGCCCAAGTGTCGTAGACACCGCCGAAGAACATCGCCTTGAAGACCAGCAGCAGGCAGCCCACACCAAGAAGAATCAAGTGGTAGCCGATGATGTTGGTCATCTGGTTCTTATCGCGCCAGTCCTGTGAGAAGAAGGCGGAATAGTTCTCCAGAATTTCGGGGCCACGCAGGGCGTGATACAGGCCGCCGAGGCCGAGCACGGCGGAACTGATCAGGTGCAGCACACCGACCACGAAGAAGGGGTAGAGGTCGACGACCTCACCACCGGGACCCACTCCATAGCCAAGGGTGGCGACGTGGGGGAACAGGATCAGACCCTGTTCGTACATGGGCTTGTCGAAGGTGAAGTGGCTCACCTCGAACAGCATCATGGCGCCGGCCCAGAAGACCATCAGGCCTGCGTGGGCCACGTGGGCGCCGAGCAGGCGACCGGAGAGATTGATCAGGCGGGCATTACCCGACCACCAGGCATAACCGGTGGAATCGAGATCCTTGCCGCCGATCCCGGAGAGAGAGGGATTAGAGAGCGTTACCACGGGGCAGAACCTCTTCAGGGAAGACGAAGTTTTCGTGCGGCTGGTCAGCCGGTGCCATCCAGGCACGCAGACCTTCATTCAGAAGGATGTTCTTCGTGTAGAAGGTTTCGAACTCGGGGTCCTCAGCAGCGCGGATCTCCTGCGACACGAAGTCGTAGGCACGCAGGTTGAGGGCCAGGCCGATGATGCCGATGCTGCTGGTCCACAGACCCATCACCGGCACGAACAGCATGAAGAAGTGCAGCCAGCGCTTGTTGGAGAAGGCGATCCCGAAGATCTG
>JAIYAQ010000038.1 GCA_027488975.1 Cyanobium sp. E1_MAG_00006 | reverse complement strand
GTCACCTCCTCGGCGCTGCGGGCCTCGATCGGGATCTCGGCCACGCCGTCGTCGATGCTCCAGTCGATCGTGGAGGCGGGCAGGGCCACGTAGAAGGGCACGCCGTTGTCGTGGGCGGCCAGGGCCTTGAGGTAGGTGCCGATCTTGTTGCACACATCGCCGCGGCGGGTGGTGCGGTCGGTGCCCACGATCACCGCATCCACCTGGCCGTGCTGCATCAGGTGGCCGCCGGCGTTGTCCACGATCACGGTGTGCGGCACCCCTTCCCGCCCCAGCTCATAGGCGGTGAGCGAGGCGCCCTGGTTGCGGGGGCGCGTCTCATCCACCCACACATGGATGTTCAGGCCAGCGCGATGAGCCTTGTAGATGGGGGCCAGAGCCGTGCCCCAGTCGACCGTGGCCAACCAGCCGGCATTGCAGTGGGTGAGCACGTTGAACGGCTCGCCCTGGCGCGCCGCCGGCCGCGCCGCAGCCAGCTCCTGGAAGATCCGCAGGCCGTGCTCACCGATCGCGTCGCACATGGCCACGTCCTCATCGGCTATGGCACCGGCCTCGTGCCGGGCGGCCTCGGCCCGCTCCGTCGGCGGCAACGGCGCCACCACCTTCCGCACCCGCTCCAGGGCCCAGCGCAGGTTCACCGCCGTGGGGCGTGTGGCGTTGAGCTGCTCAAAGGCCGCGGCCAGCGCCGCATCGGAGGGATCCACCTGCAGGGCCAGCATCAGCCCGTAGGCCCCGGTCACACCGATCAGCGGCGCGCCGCGCACCACCATCGTGCGGATCGCCTCGGCGGCCTCATCACAGCTGCGCAGGCTGTGGGTGGTGAAGCGGTGGGGCAGCAGGGTCTGATCGATCACCCAGACGGAGCGCTCTCCCTCCTCCAGCCCGATGGTGCGCCAGGCCTGACCGTCGATGTTCATCAGAGCAAGCCGCGGAGAACGGGAACTGCAGAAATCATCTGATCACGCCGGCGGCAGGGCAGAGGCCGCCGCAACGCCCTCCTGAATTCCGTACAGAACGTACAGAGTGTGGGACACACCGGCCAACACTCCCCGCCGGCGACCAGCCAGCCCCTCAGATCGGCCGGTAGCCGAACCAGTCCGGCACCTGGGGTTGACTGAGGCCCTCGGGATGGGGCTCCAGCTGCACATGCCAGCGGCCCTCGCTCAGCAGGTCCAGCTGCTCGATCGCCAGGCAGTCGTCCACAGCCCAGAGATCATCCTTGTGCTGCTGCAACGCGCCCTTCAGCCACTGGCGCTTCGCCGCTGCCTTGGCCGCCACCGCCGAGGTGGCCACCACCAGCCCGAAGTGGTGCAGTTCGGCCAGGGAATCGGGGCAGTAGGCGCCCAGGTTCACGAACCAGAGCCGCTCGGGCCCGGGCGCGGACGGCTCACGCCCGAGGCGCACCGCGTAGCCATCCACCGCCCGCACCGCCATGAAGCTGTCCAGGTGCAGACCCTCACGCCGCCCGAACCACTGGCGCCGCAGCTCCGGCAGGGTGTCATCGATGCTGCGGCCGGCCACGAAACGCACGTCGTGCAGCTCGATGTGGCTGCTGGCCATCCGGCCGCCGAGCACCACCAGAAACAGCGTGGGAGAAGTGCGAACCACGGGAGCGGACGACAGGACAGCGGCGCCGGTCCTTGCCAGCATTCCAGCAGGCGGCAAGGCGGCAATGTCACCCGAAGCGATGTCACCAGAGGCAATGTCAGCCAAGGCGATGCCAGCCGAGCTGAGCAGGCCCGAGCGCGACGTGCTGATCGTGGGCGCGGGCCTCTCCGGGCTTGTGGCGGCACGGGAGCTGCGGGCCCGAGGGCTGAGCGTGGCGCTGCTGGAGGCCCGCACCCGCGTGGGCGGGCGGATGGTGAGCGCCCGCACCAGAGATGGCAGCATCGTGGATCTGGGCGGGCAGTGGGGTGGCGCCAGCCACCACCGCTTCGCCGCACTGGTGGAGGAGCTGGGCCTGGAGCGCTTCCCCAGCCACTACGACGGCCATGGGGTTTTCCACTGGCAGGGGCGCCGGCACGAGGTCCCGCTGGCCGCGAGCTTCGCCGACAGCCTGCTGTTCTTCGAACCCAGTGCGCTGGAGTTTCCCGCTGACGAGCTGGCGGCCACCCGCACCCTTCACGCCGCCTTCAGTGAGCTGGTGGCCTCGGTGAACCCGCAGCAGCCCTGGCTCACCCCCCAGGCGGATGCGCTCGATCAACTCAGCGTGGCCGCCTGGGCGGCCCGTCACACCAGCATCCCCCTGGCCCGGCTGCCGCTCGACTGGCTCTGCCGGGTGGGCGGCTCCGGCGGGTTTGAGCCCTGGGAGGCCTCGATCCTGCACCTGGCCTGGACCCAGGCGGTGGCGCCCCAGGCCGAATCCCCGGAGGCCTGGCTGGTGCGCGGTGGGGCCGGATCGGTGGCGCAGGCGTTGGCGGCGGAGCTGCAGCGCCAGGATCCGGGCTGCCTGCAACTGGGGCAGGCGGTGCTGCAGATCGAACAGAACCCGCAGGGGGTGACGCTGCTCAGCGGCGATGGCCAGTGCCAACGGGCCCGGCTGGTGATCGTGGCGGTGCCGCCACCGCTGCGGCTGGCGATTCGGTTTGAGCCGCCGCTGCCCGCGGCTCAGCGGGCCCTGCTGCAACGCTCACCCATGGGTGGCATGACCAAGATCCTCGCCACCTATGCCCGCCCGTTCTGGCGGGAGCGCGGGCTGAACGGCCTGGGGATCGGCGATCGGCCCGCCCTTGAGCTCACGGCCGACAGCGGACCGCCGGAGGGCCAGCCCGCCGTGCTGGCGAGCTTTGTGGCGGGAGAACGGGCCCTGAGGCTGGGGGCACTGCCGGCCGCGGAGCGGCGGCGCCTGATCCTCGCCGACCTGGTGGCCTACTGGGGGCCGGAGGCGGCGACACCGCGCGATCTGGTGGAGCAGCCCTGGGCTGAGGAGCCCTGGAGCAGCGGCGCCTTCACCAGCTTCCTCAGCCCCGGGAGCTGGAGCGGTCCGGCCCGCCTGGCGGCTGGGGAGTCAGGAGGGCCCGGCCCAGCGGACCACGGCAGGGTGCTGTGGGCCGGCAGCGAGGCCTCACCCCGCTGGCCGGGCTACTTCGAAGGGGCGATCGAAGCAGGCCTGGCTGCGGCGACACGGGCTGCGGCCGTCCTGGCGTGCTGAGGCAGCGTCAGCTGTGCTCGCGCAGGAAGCTGATGGCGCCCGCCAACTCTTCGGCGAAGCGATCGATCTCCTCGGGGGTGGTGGTGAAGCTGAGGCTGGCGCGGGCCGAACCGCTGAGGCCGTAGTGGCGATGCAGCGGTTGGGTGCAGTGGTGGCCGCTGCGGATGCAGATCCCGGAGGAATCCAGCAGGGCGGCGATGTCGTTGGCGTGAACGCCCTCCAGGTGGAACGCGGCCAGGGCGCCGCGGTCGGGCTGCTGCTCCGGGGTGGGGCCAAGGATCGTCAGGCGGTCGATCGCCTGCAGGCGATCAAACAGCTGGCGGGTGAGCTGCTGCTCCCAGGAATGGATGCGCCCCAGGCCGATGGCCTGCAGATAGTCGAGGGCGGCGCCCATACCGATCGCCTCGCCGATGGCGGGGGTACCGGCCTCGAACTTGTGCGGCAGGCCGGCCCAGCTGCTGTGGTCCAGGTACACATCCTGAATCATCTCGCCACCACCGAGGAAGGGCGGCATCGCCTCCAGCAGCGCCTCGCGCCCCCAGAGGAAGCCCATGCCGGTGGGGCCGCAGAGCTTGTGGGAGCTGCCCACCAGGAAGTCGGCCCCGAGGGTCTTCACGTCCAGGGGCAGGTGCGGCAGGCTCTGGCAGGCATCCACCAGCAGGAGTGCACCGGCGGCGTGGGCGAGGGCCGCCACCTCGGCGATCGGGTTGAGGCAGCCGAGGGTGTTGCTCACCTGCACCAGGCTCACCAGACGGGTGCGCTCGCTGAGCTTGCCGCGCAGGTCTTCGAGATCCAGTTCGCCGCTGGTCGTGAGGCCGGCATGGCGCAGCACGCAGCCGGTGCGGTCGGCCAGCAGCTGCCAGGGCACCAGGTTGCTGTGGTGCTCCATCACCGTGAGCAGCACCTCATCGCCGGGGCGCAGGTTGGCCTCGCCCCAGCTGCGGGCCACCAGGTTGATCGCCTCACTGGCGTTGCGGGTGAACACGATCTCGTTGGGGCTCGCGGCCCCGATGAAGGTGGCCGTCTTGGCACGGGCACCCTCGAAGCCTTCAGTGGCACGGGCGCTCAGCTGGTGAGCGCCGCGGTGCACGTTGGCGTTGTCGTGGTCGTAGTAGTGCTGCAGAGCCGCCAGCACTTGGCGGGGCTTCTGGCTGGTGGCGGCGTGATCGAGGTAGATCAGCGGCTGGCCGAGGCAGGCCGTCTGCGCCAGCAGCGGGAAATCGGGCCGGGTGAGGGCGGCCAGATTCTCGGAATGGGTGCCGGCTGCGGCCGGTGCCGGAAGGGTGCTGGTCATGCCAAGCCGTCCTGCCGCTGCAGGGCCTCAAGCGGGCACCAGGCCCTGGCCACAGCCGGCAGCTCCCGCAGCACCTCCTCACAGAAGGCACGCTGCAGCAGCTGAGCGGCCTGATCGGCACCGATGCCGCGGCTCTGCAAATAGAAGAGTTCGTCGGTCTGCAGGGAGCTCACGGTGGCGCCGTGGGCGCACTTCACGTCGTCGGCGACGATCTCCAGCTCGGGCTTGGTATCGATGCGGGCCCGATCGGAGAGCAGCAGGCTGCGGCTGAGCTGGGCGGCGTTGGTGCGCTGGGCTTCGCGGGGCACGCGCACGGCGCCGTTGAACACGCTGCGGCCCTGGCCGGCTGCCACCACCTTGTGCAGCTGATCGAGCTGCCCCTCCGGACCGTTGAAGCGCACATGGCTGTGGGTGTCAGCGATCTGGCGGCCATCCACCACCTGCAGCCCCCGCAGGGTGGTGACGGCCTGGCCATCCACCTGCAGCACGCGCGGCTCGAGGCGCGCCAGGCCCCAGCCGGCACTCACCGCCGTGAGGTTGGCACTGCTCTCCGGCTCCTGTTCCAGGGCCAGATGGCCCAGCAGGGCCGCCTCGGGATGGCCCAGGGCCACCAGACCGTGGTGCAGCCGAGCGCTGCGGGCGAGATGGGCCTCAAGCACCAGGCTGATGGAGCCGGGGCCTGGGGCCAGCAGCAGCTGGTTCACCTCCAGCGCGGCCTTCTCCTCAAGCACCAGCAGCAGCCGTAGCGGCAGCAGGCCGGCGCCAGCGGCACTCACCAGTTCCAGGCGGACGCTGTGGCGGGCGGTGACCCGCAGGGCCAGCAACGTGCCGGCGGCAGCGTGGTTCAGCTCCACGGGCCAGTGCTGCTCGCAGCCGGTGGCCGCCAGGGTGTGGCCGAGGCCCTGGCCGATCTCCAAGGGGTTGAGGGCCTGCAAGCCCTCGGGCAGGGTCACCCCGTCGAGGGGATCACTGCGGCCATCCAGCACCAGGCGAAACGCGCCGGGAGCAGGCGGGGGCAGTGCGGCGGCGGACGCCGCGGCGGCAGCATCACCGGCCCCAGGCGCCTGCTGCAGCTGCTGCAGCAGGGAAAGATCGGTGAAGCGCCAGTCCTCCTGGCGCGAGGAGGGCACCGGTTGCTCGCGCAGGGCGCGTCGTCCGCGCACCTGCACCGCCTCCAGGGGACCGGAGGGAGCGGGGAGTGTCGCCAGCCAGGGCTCAAGCCAGGCGGAACGACCCATGACGCTGCTGCCGGGAGCGCTGAGGCTGGCGGTCATCAGCCCACCTCCACGGGGGTGCGATCGCCGGCTGCCTCCAGGGCCGCCAGCTCCTCATCCACCCAGTCGTAGCCGCGCTGCTCGAGCTCGAGGGCCAGCTCCTTGCCACCGGTGCGCAGAATGCGGCCCGCCGCCATCACATGCACGTAATCGGGGGTGATTGCATCCAGCAGGCGCTGGTAGTGGGTGATCAGGAGAGTGGCGTTGTCGGGGCCGGCCAGCTGGTTCACGCCGCCGGCCACGATGCGCAGGGCGTCGATGTCGAGGCCGGAATCGGTTTCATCGAGGATCGCCACCACTGGCTCCAGCAGTGCCATCTGCAGGATCTCGTTGCGCTTCTTCTCGCCACCGCTGAAGCCCTCGTTCACCGAACGCTCCAGGAAGGCCGGATCCATCTGCACCACCTTCAGCCGTTCGCGCACCAGGTCTTCGAAGGCGAAGGTATCCAGCTCCTCCTCGCCCTTTTCACCGCGCCGGGCATTGGTGGCCACCCGCAGAAACTCGAGATTGCTCACCCCGGGAATCTCCACCGGGTATTGAAAACCGAGGAACACGCCGATGCGGGCCCGCTGCTCGGGGTCGAGCTCAAGCAGATTGTCGCCGCGGTAGGTCACCGAGCCGCCGGTCACGGTGTAGGCGGGATGGCCGGCCAGCACCTTGGAGAGGGTGCTCTTGCCGCTGCCATTGCGACCCATCACGGCATGGATCTCACCGGCGCGCACCGTCAGGTTGACCCCCTTGAGGATCGCCTTGTCCTCCACGCGCGCCTGCAGGTCGCGGATCTCAAGCAGTACGGGGGCGTCGGAGCGAATCACGGCAGCGGGCGATCAGAAAGGAGCGGGAAAGAAAAGAATGGGCGGGGAGGCAGGACGTGATGCGGAAGTCGTACCTCAGCCCACCGAACCCTCGAGTTTGAGGGCCAGCAGTTTGTCCGCCTCGGCGGCGAACTCCATCGGCAGCTGGTTGAACACATCGCGGCAGAAGCCACTCACCATCATCGAGACGGCTTCCTCCAGGCCGATGCCACGGCTCTGCAGGTAGAAGAGCTGGTCTTCGGAGATGCGGCAGGTGCTGGCCTCGTGCTCAACGGCCGACTGGGGCTGCTGCGAGCGGATGTAGGGGTAGGTGTTGGCAGCGGCGCGATCACCGATCAACATCGAATCGCACTGGCTGTAGTTGCGGGCACCCACCGCTTTCGGACCGATCTGCACCAGGCCGCGATAGCTATTGGAGGAGCGACCGGCGCTGATGCCCTTGCTCACGATCGTGGAGCGACTGCGGGGCCCCACATGAATCATCTTGGTGCCGGTATCCGCCTGCTGGCAGTTGTTGGTGAGGGCCACGGAGTAAAACTCGCCCACGGAATCAGCCCCCTGCAGCACACAGCTGGGGTACTTCCAGGTGATCGCCGAACCGGTTTCCACCTGGGTCCAGCTGATGTGGCTGCGATCGCCGCGGCAGTGGCCACGCTTGGTGACGAAGTTGTAGATGCCGCCCACACCGTTCTCATCACCGGCGTACCAGTTCTGCACGGTTGAGTACTTGATCGAGGCGTCATCCAGCGCCACCAGCTCCACCACGGCGGCGTGCAGCTGGTTGGTATCGAACATCGGCGCCGTGCAACCCTCGAGGTAGCTGACGGAAGCACCCTCCTCGGCCACGATCAGGGTGCGCTCGAACTGACCCGTGTCGCCGGAGTTGATGCGGAAGTAAGTGGAGAGCTCCATCGGGCAGTCCACACCTTTCGGGATGAACACGAAGGAGCCGTCGCTGAACACGGCCGAGTTGAGGGCCGCGAAATAGTTGTCGTTGCTGGCCACCACGGTGCCCAGGTAACGCTCAATCAGCTCGGGATGCTCCTTCACCGCCTCGCTGATCGAGCAGAAGATCACGCCATGCTCGGCCAGCTTCTCCTTGTAGGTGGTGGCGATCGAGACGCTGTCGAACACCGCATCAACAGCCACGTTGGAGAGACGCTTCTGTTCGCTCAGGGGAATCCCGAGCTTGTCGAAGGTTTCGAGCAGCTTGGGATCCACCTCATCGAGGCTGGCCTTCTTGGCCTGCTGCTTCGGTGCGGCGTAATAGATGATGTTCTGGTAGTCGATCGGCGGGTAGCCGAGGCTGGCCCAGTCGGGCTCCTGCATCTGCAGCCACTGGCGATAGGCCCGCAGGCGGAAGTCCAACAGGAAGTCCGGCTCCTGCTTCTTGCTGGAGATCAGCCGCACAACGTCCTCACTGAGGCCCTTGGCGATCTTCTCGGTTTCGATGTCGGTGACGAAGCCGTACTTGTACGGCTGACTCACCAGATCGCCAACGGCCTGTGCGCTGCTCATGGGAGGGATCAGCCGGCGGTTCAGCCGGCGGTGAGGGCTTTGAGGTCGTCGAGGCTGATGGTCTGCGACTCGCCGCGGAAGGGGTTGTCCTCCGTGAGGAACAGCATGCAGTGACACTCCTTGCGCTCGCGCATCGGCACGCAGGGGCAGTTCCAGAAGGCCTGGGCCACCTCGGCCTGCTTGTCCTCGTAGTGGCGGCATGGGCAGAGGGCACCTCCCAGCTCGTCCTTATGACGGGCCAGACCCTCGAGCACCACGGCGGTCACGCCGGGATCACTACAGAAATAGGTACCGGTGCGCTGGGCGTAGGTCTCGGCGAACTTACGGATCACCTCGAGGCTGTCGCTGGCTGGGGTGCTGGGGGCGTCAGAACTGGGGGCGTCAGACATGGCGCAGGGTCGAGGAGAGGCAGCGGCGGGTGAAAGAAGTGGCGATGCAGCTGGGACGGTGCAGCCGAAACGGTGCAGCGAGAACGATGCGGTGGGAACTGAGAGAGTGGGACAGCTCCAAGCCGGATCGGGATAGGCGGCGAACGGGTCGCCGTTGAACCCAGTTACGAAACACAGTGGTTTCGCAAGTCGACCCTAAGGCACGCGCAGGCCGGCCGGGGTGAAGGCCCATTGTGGCCCGCGACTCGCCCCTGCCCCGCAGATCGTGTAGCAGAACCAGCACCTGCGATGGGTCGGTTCGCCAGTTATCAAGTCTGCGTGGCATGGTGTGAGCACGTTCCCCTGGTCATGAGCGCCTCCACCCAGGCACCGACGCGCGAAGCCGCCCTGACCCTGATGCTGCGCCAGGGAGAGATCACTGCGGCCGAGCTCGCCGAGGAACTGGCCGTTTCCGTGCAGGCGATGCGGCGCCATCTCCGTTCCCTCGAGGAGGAGGGCCTGGTGGAGGCCAGCCCGGCCAGCGAAGGCCCCGGCCGGCCGAGCAACCGCTGGCGGCTGACCACCGCCGGTCGTGGTCACTTCCCCGACGGCAGCGACGATTTCGCTCTGGGATTGCTCAATTCCATGGCCGCCAGCCTCCCGCCCGACATGGTGGCGGACCTGCTGCAGCGCCAGGCGGCCGAGAAAGCGGCGGACTACCGCCGAAGCATCGGCGCCGGACCTCTCCGTGCCCGCCTCGAACGGCTGGTGGAGCTGCGCCGCAGCGAGGGCTTTGTGGCCGAACTGCGTCCCGATCCCGAGGGGCACGGCTGGGTGATGAGTGAGTTCCACTGCTCGGTGATGAAGATCGCCGAGCAGTTCCCCTGCATCTGTGATCAGGAGCTGCAGCTGATCCGCCACACCTTCCCAGATTGCGAGGTGGAGCGCGTCCACTGGCTTCTGGAGGGTGGTCACGCCTGCGGCTTCCGCCTGCAGCTGCCCGAGAGCTCAGCCAGCGCGTGCTGAGCGAGCAGGACCTGGAGGTACTGGAGAGCAGCCTGCTGCCCGCGCTGGAGCGGCATCACCTGCGCCTGCTGGCCCACAGCCTGCGCTGCCTGCAGCAGGTGAGCGGCGATGCCGCCGAACGGCCTGATCAGGCCGCCCTCACTGCCTGGGCGGAGCGGCAGCCAAACCTGGTGGCCGATCCCGCCTTCATTCCGGTGCTGGTGGAGCAGCTGAGCAAGGCGGCCCTGCAGCTCGATCAGATCGGCCTGGAGCAGGGCAAAGCCCCCCTGAGCCTGGACATGGCCGACCTGGTGGCCTGGGGGAAGGCCAGCGCCGACCGGCGCCTCGCGGAGGCAGGCCTCAGCCCACCACCACGCAGCTGACGCCACCCAGGGCCAGCAGCGCCGCCAGCACACCGACGACTCCGGGCCGATCCCCTTCCAACGGCGCCAGGGGTAACGCCATCACCGGCGCCGTGGCCATCAGGGCCACAGCCAAGGCCCCCGGCAGGTGCTGCAGTGCCGTCTGCTGGAGCGCAATGCCGGCACTGGTGCCCAGCAGGGTGGCCGCCAGCCAGAGCGGCCAGCGCCGCTGCGCCGGGCGTGGCCTGGGAGGCGACACCGGCACCCCCCGCAGCAGGGGCAGCAGCACCAGGCTGGCCGCCGCCAGGCGCAACACGGCCGACTGGAGCGGATCGAGTTCGCCGGCGCGCAGGGCCGCCCGCGCCAGTAGAGCTCCACCGCTGCCGCAGAGCAGGGCCCCCAGGGCCAGCAGCACCCCCAGCCGCTGCGCTGCCGCCGGCACTGCCAGACCAGCAGCCGGGGATCGTTCGGGCTTCTGTCGTGCCACCAGCAGCACCGCCAGGCTGATCAGCCCAACCCCCAGCCACTGGAGCGGACTGGGCCATTCCGCCAGCCACAGGAACCCAGCCACGGCCGTCACGGCGGGCCCCCCGGCATCAAGGGTGAGGCAGCGGCGGGTGCCGAGCCGGCGCAGGGCGGCGAAGTAGAGGCTGTCGCCGAGGGCGATGCCAAGCACCCCGCTGGCCGCAAGCAGCAGCAGCGGATCCCAGCCAACCCGCCAGGGCTGCAGCGCCAGGGCCGGTGCCAGCAGGACCAGGGCCAGCAGGTTCTTGAGCAGGTTGAGCTGCACCGCCGAGAGGGACGTGGGCAGGCGGTGCCAGAGGCTGCTGGCCAGGGTCCAGCACAGGGCGGCCGCCAGCGCCGCCAGGGCGCCCGTGAGCACGGGAGTTGCCACGGAGCGGCGACGGGCGACGGCGGCTTGCGATCATCGCTCCAACCGCCGCCGGCCCGTGACTCTCCCGATCGCCGATGCCCTCAGCTTCTTCCAGCTGAGCTGCGGCCGCTGGCGCTCCCAGCGCAGCAGCCACCATCTCCTGCACCGGCGCGCCGAAGCGGGCGGTTCGCTGATCGTGGTGGAGGAGCTTGAGCTTGGCGATGAGCGGCTGGAGGCGATCGCCGCGCTGCACGGGCAGGACCCCGCCGGCCTGGTGGGCGGCTGCCGAGTGCGCTGGAGCGGCTCGATGGCCTGGGACAAGGCCGGTGAAGCCCACGAAGGCGAGAGCCTGTTCGGCCTGATCCCCACGGATGAGCGGGGCCGCGCCGGCCTGTTGCTGCGCGACCGCGGCTACGCCGAGACCGCACCGGTGGCGGGGCATTTCCGCATGGATGAGCGCGACGGCCTGCTGCTCAGTACCGACTACGAAACGATGAGCTCCTGGGAGCGCTTCTCCTTCGCCGGCCCGAACGTGCGCCTGCGCAGCAGCACCGTGGAGGGGCTCTCCAACACTGCCTCCTTCTGCATCGAGACCCGCTGCGCCGAGGACGAGATCAGCGGCGGAGCCGCCGGAGCGAGCGCTGGCGAGGGCCTGGCGAGGGCGGGTGCACTCTCACCGCTGGGCTGGTGAGCAACGTTACGGACTGTGAGCCCTGGCTGAGAGCGCTCAGTCCAGCCGAGGCCTCACTTCTACGATCGGCCACGACGGATGCCTGAAGCACGAGTGGCCCTGCCTCTGCTGAACTACGCGCCCACCACGCAGAACTCCCGTGTGGATCCCCTCCGGGTCGGTTCGGACGAGGATCCCAAGGCTGCCTCGCTGGATAAGGCCTTCGATCGCGAAGACCAGAACTTCGTGATCGAGGCGGCCTATCGCCAGATTTTCTTCCACGCCTTCAAGGTCGACCGCGACCGCACCCTGGAAAGCCAGCTGCGCGACGGCCAGATCACGGTGCGGGACTTCATCCGCTCCCTGTGCCTGTCGGACACCTTCAACCGCAGCTTCTACAACCTCAACAGCAACTACCGGGTGGCCCGCCACCTGGTGGAAAAGCTGCTGGGCCGCAAGACCTACGGCAAGTCTGAAGAGATCGCCTGGTCTGCCGTGCTGATGACCCGTGGCGTCAAGGGCATGGTCGACGACATCCTGAATTCCCAGGAGTACCTCGACGCCTTCGGTTACGACACCGTGCCCTACCACCGCAACCGCGTGGTGGGCAGCCGTGACCTGGGCGAGACCCCCTTCAACATCACCAGCCCTCGTTACGAGAGCTACTACCGCGGCATCCTGGGCTTCCCCCAGATCGTGTACACCGGCACCGCCCGCCGCATTCCCGAGCGCTCCCTGCAGCGCCGCGGTGGCTACCCGCAGGACTACATGCCCTGGGTGCGCTCCATGCCCGCCCTGCGCGGCAGCGCCGCCACCGGCAGCGCCGACATCGACTACCTGGCCAAGGTGCCCTACCGCAGCCTCGGCCGCTGAGCCTGAGCCTGACAGTCGTCAGCTGAACAATCGGAGCGGCGGGGCAACCCGCCGCTTTTTTGTGCCTGCCTCGTGGCCGGCGCGACCAGCCGGCGGTCATGAGATCCTGACTCCCGAGCCCGGGGCGGACAGGATTGGGACGGACATCGGCAGACTGATCCCGAACAGAACCTGCAGATACGGTGAGCCAGTCCCTTTCCTCACTAGCCCGACTGACCCTGCGCCAGCTGCGCCAGGTGGCGAGTGAACTGGGCGTCACCCTGTACAGCCGCAAAACGAAGGACGAGCTGGTCAGCGCGATCGGACGTCGCCAGGGGGGCGTGGCCATCGCCGAGCCCGAGCTGGCCACAGAGCTGCCACCCCTGGCGGATACCCGCGTTGTCTTCCTGCCCCGCGATCCCCAGTGGGCCTATGTGTTCTGGGAGATCTCCGAGGCCGACCGCCAGGAGGCCTTCAAGGTGGGCGCCACCCAGCTCTGCCTGCGGGTGGCGGATGTGACGGGGCTGAGCGGTGGCTCCAGCCACCCCCACACGATGCAGGAGGTCCCGGTCGACAGCCATGCCACCGAGTGGTATTTGCCGGTGCCCCTGAGCGACCGCGACTATCGGGTGGAGCTGGGCTACCGCCGCAATGGCGGTGGCTGGATTTCCCTGGCCTATTCCGCAGTGGCGCGGGTGCCGGCCCTGCACCCCAGCGAGCAGATCCTGGATCAGTTCGTGCCCTTCTCGCTCGACACCCCTGCCTCACCCGTGGCACCGAGTGTGCCCGCAGCCAGCGACACCGGCCTGCACGAGCGTCTGTACCAGACGGCAACGGTGGGCTGGCGCCGGCTCGGCCGCGGCTCGGAGGCTTTCCATGAACTGGAGGAATCCGGTGAATCCGGCGGCCTCAACGCTTCAGGGGCCGGCGTGTGGGCCAGCGGCCGCAGCGAATCGGGCTCGGGCGTTGTGGCACCGCGCCAGCGGGCCTTCTGGCTGGTGGCTGACGCCGAGCTGATCGTTTATGGGGCGACCGACCCTTCGGCCCGACTCACCATCGGCGGCGAGGAGGTGCCTCTCTCCAGCGACGGCACCTTCCGTATCCAGGTGCCGTTCCGCGACGGCCAGCAGATCTACCCGATCGAGGCCGTAGCCGCCGATGGCGAGCAGAAGCGCAACATCACCCTGCATTTCGATCGCCGCACACCGGAAGACAACAGCAACCCCAGCGATCAGGCTGTGGCCGAATGGTTCTGAGGGGCCAATGGGCGCACATGCCAACCAAGCCGAGGCACAACCCGCCGGCGCCGTGAAGGCCTTGGTCGCCTTCACACCACTGGCCGGTGCCCTGGTGGTGCCGATCCTGGTGCCGCTGCTGATGGTGCGCGTCAGCGTGGCCGCCGGCGTTCTGGCGGCGGTGATCCTGAGCTGCCTGTGGTTCAGCGCCATGCTGCGCACCTCGGAACTGCCCAGCCACGGCTGATCGATCGGGGCCCGAGCAGGGGAATGCTCAGGTCAGTCCGGTCTGCCGTTGATGCTGCCGCCCCTGCTGCGCCGTCTGCCGGCCTTGATCCTGCCGTGGAGCCTTCCCCTGGGCATGAGCCTGGGCCTGACGGGCTGCACCACCGCCGGCCGGGTTCTGGGCCAGGCAGCGGCCCCATTGCCCATGCCGGCAGGCATCACGGTGGCCTTCAACCAACGCGCCGATGTGCGCTACCGCAGCCCGATCAGCGGCGAGCACCGCCGCGGTGACGATCTGGAAGCGATGCTGCTGCAGGCGATCAGCAGCGCCAGGCGTGAGCTGCTGGTGGCGGTGCAGGAGCTGTCGCTGCCGGCGGTGGCCGAGGCGCTCGCGCAACAGCACCGGCGCGGCAGGACGGTGCGGGTGGTGCTGGAGAACAGTTACAGCGCCCCCTGGAGCGAGCAGCACGAGGCGGAGCTGAGTCCGCACCTGCGCAGCAGGCGGCGCCTGCTGATGCAGCTGGCGGACCGCAATCACGATGGCCAACTGAGCCGCGCTGAGATCGAAGCTGGCGATGCGGTTCTGATCCTGCGACGGGCGGGGGTTCCCGTGATCGACGACCGGGAGGACGGCAGCGCCGGCAGCGGCCTGATGCACAGCAAATACCTGCTGGTGGATGGCCGGGTGGTGATCACCGGCTCGACCAACTTCACCCCCTCCTGTGTGCATGGCGATCCGGGTGATGCGCGCACGCACGGCAATGTGAATCACCAGCTGCGCTTCGAGAGCGCGGCACTGGCGGCGGTGTTCACCGTTGATTTCGAGCGGATGTGGGGCGACGGCCCCGGCGGGCAGCAGAACAGCCGCTTCGGCCAGAACAAAGCCTCCGGTCCGGCGCAGACGGTGCTGGTGGGGCGCACCCCCGTGCAGGTGCTGTTCGCCCCCCATCGCCGCGACGACCCGAACCATGGCCTGAACCTGCTGGCCACCACCCTCAGCCAGGCCAGGCGCCGACTGGACATGGCCCTGTTCGTGTTCTCCGCCCAGCAGCTCACCGAGGTGATCGCCGAGCTGCAGCGGCGCCGGGTGCAGCTACGCCTGCTGGCAGATGCGGGCTTCGCCAGCCGCTCGTTCTCGGAGGTGCTGGATCTGCTGGGCACCTCCCTGGCGGATCGCCACTGCAAGCTGGAGGCCGGCAACAAGCCACTGACCACAGCCGCCGAAGGGGTGGGCATCGCCAGGCTGCCCGCCGGCGACAAGCTGCACCACAAGTTCGCTGTGATCGACAAGCGCACCGTGATCACCGGCTCGTTCAACTGGAGCCCCTCCGCCGCCCACCAGAACGACGAAGTGCTGCTGGTGATCGACTCCCCGCTGCTGGCAGTCCACTTCACCCGTGAGATGGATCGCCTCTGGAAGGGAGCGGAACTGGGGATCACGGAGCGGCTGGCACGCAAGCTGCAGCAGGGGAGGCAGCGGTGCGGGAGTGGGATCGCGCGCAAGGGAGTCGGATCTTGAAGCACTTCCAAACAACCCCGGGCCGGTGATGATTGAGAGCCAGACCATCAGCCCCGCAGACCAGATGGCCCAGGACATCCAGAGCATCTCCCAGACGACCGCCCTCAGGCGCGATGCCCGGCTTGGTTTCGGCTGCGTATTGGGAAGCCTTCTGGCCGCCATGAGCACAGCCATCCCCGCCGGGGCCCTCGCCCAGGGCTTCGTGCCGTACCCCAGTCAGGACAGCCTGCGCCAGGTGCAGCTGGCAGCCCTGGCCTGCGCACGGGAGAACACCGCCGCCAGCTGTGAGCAGGCACGCAAGCTCGCCGACCCTCTGCTCGACCATCCGCGCCTGCCGGCCGCCTGCAAGGACCAGCTCTGGAGCCTCAGCCAGAAGGCCCGGCCCGCCGCAGACAACAGCTTCGCCCGGCGGGATGGCATCGAACAGCCGGCTCAGCTGGCGATGCTGGCCTGCCGCAGCAATGAGAAGCCGATCCAGCCGGCGACGCCGGCTCCGGCGCCATCAGGGGGTGGCGGACTGAAGTTCGGCGGCGGAAGGTGAGCCGGCAGATGAACCGGCCGAGGCAGATCCCGAACCGCTGAGCTCCAGCACGCTGCGAGCGGTGGCATCGGTGAAGTCCATGCTCCAGCGGGTGGTGGCGGCCGCCTGGTCCGCCAGGCGACACAGGGCACCCCGCTGAGCTGCGGCCTCGCAGCTGGAGGAGAGGCTCAACAATGCGTTGGTGAGCTTGCCGATCAGGCAGCTCTGGCGCCCCTGGCGGGCCAGCACGGCTTTGGCGGCAGTTCGGCTGACAGCCACCGCCTCGGCATAGGGCCTGGGCGGTGCCGCACCCATCACCGCCGCCTGAACAGAGCCGCCCGCCGCCGCCAGACAGAGCACGACCATGGGCAGGGATCCCCTGAGCAGATTCGCCACGGTCTGCCGCTCCAGGCACCCACAGCCGGACCCTAGCGGTGCTGCAGACCACTGTCTGCAGGGTCCTGCTGAACGGAACTGGCCGGGATGCAGGGCTAGGTTGTTGCCCCCTCGGCCCCTCCCGATGACCAGCGGCGTGCTGCATGTGGCGCTCGATCAGCCCTTTGCCGATCAGAAGCCCGGCACCTCCGGCCTGCGCAAGAGCAGTCGCCACTTCGAGACGCCGCACTATCTCGAGAGCTTCATCGAGGCGATCCTGCGCACCGTGCCTGGCATCGCCGGAGGCACCCTGGTGGTGGGCGGCGACGGCCGCTACGGCAACCGCCGCGCCATCGGCGTGATCGCCCGCATGGCCGCCGCCCATGGCGTGGCCCGGCTGATCACCACCACCGGCGGCATCCTCTCCACCCCGGCCGCCTCGCACCTGATCCGCGAGCACGGTGCGACCGCCGGCATCATCCTCTCCGCCAGCCACAACCCCGGCGGCCCCGATGGCGACTTCGGTGTCAAGGTGAACGGTGCCAACGGCGGCCCGGCCCCCGAATCCCTCACCGACGCCATTTACGCCTCCACGCAGACGCTGGACGGCTACCGCATCTGGGAGGAGGTGGCGCTGCCCCTGGATGCGGCCGGCTCCCTCAGCATCAGTGCCTTGCAGATCGAGGTGATCGATGGGGTCGACGACTACATCGCCCTGATGCAGAAGCTGTTCGACTTCGATCAGATCGGCGACCTGCTGCGCAACGACTTCCCGATCGCTTTCGATGCGATGCACGCCGTGACGGGGCCTTACGCCACACGGCTGCTGGAGGGGCTGCTGGGCGCCCCGGCCGGCACCGTGCGCAATGGCATCCCCTCGGAAGACTTCGGCGGCGGCCACCCCGACCCCAACCTCACCTACGCCGATGAGCTGGCGGCCCTGCTGCTCGAGGGCGACGCCTATCGCTTCGGCGCCGCCTGCGACGGCGACGGCGACCGCAACATGATCCTGGGGCGCCACTGCTTCGTGAACCCCAGCGACAGCCTGGCGGTGCTCACCGCCAACGCCACCCTGGCCCCCGCCTATGCCGGCGGACTGGCCGGGGTGGCCCGCTCGATGCCAACCAGTGCCGCCGTCGACGTGGTGGCCAAGGAGCTGGGAATCCCCTGCTTCGAGACCCCCACCGGCTGGAAGTTCTTCGGCAACCTGCTCGATGCCGGCCGCATCACCCTCTGCGGTGAGGAGAGCTTCGGCACGGGCTCCGATCACATCCGCGAGAAGGACGGCCTTTGGGCCGTGTTGTTCTGGCTGCAGATCCTGGCCCGCAAGCGAACCTCGGTGGCTGCGATCATGGCCGACCACTGGAGCCGATTCGGCCGCCACTACTACTCCCGGCACGACTACGAGGCGATTGCCAGCGAGGCCGCCCATGGTCTCTACGACCGGCTCAAGGGCATGCTGCCAACGCTGGTGGGCCAGGGCTTCGCCGGTCGCAGCATCGCCACCGCCGACGACTTCAGCTACTCCGACCCGGTGGATGGCTCCCTCACCATCGGCCAGGGCCTGCGCCTGTTGCTCGACGACGGCAGCCGCGTGGTGTTCCGCCTCTCCGGCACCGGCACCCAGGGCGCCACGCTGCGCGTGTACCTCGAGAGCTACGTGCCCCCCAGCGGCAACCTGCAGCAGGATCCCCAGCAGGCCCTCGCCGATCTGATCACGGCCGCCGACCAGCTGGCCGAGATCAAGCTGCGCACCGGCATGGATGTGCCCACGGTGATCACCTGATCATCCGGCTCTCAACAGCTCTCAGCGGGTCTGGTGAGTGAAGCATCCGGCAAGGCATTGGCACTCAAGAACGATGACCGGCTCGGAGCCGGAAACCCATCACGGCTCAATGAAGTCACTGCCGAGCCGGAACAGTGGCCAACAAGGAATTGTCGAGCTGGTCAGCTTTTCAAAGGGATGATTGTTGCCCAGAAAGAGCTGCAATACGATCCAGGTCTCATAATGCAGGGATGATTCCATAGAGAAATCCCGCCATGGATTCCAGCGTTCACGTCACGGCTGTCATCACCCATCGCGTTCGCCCAGGCCGAGAAGCGGGTTATGAAGAATGGATCAAGGGAATTGCCGCGGATGCTCTGGGCTTCAACGGCTATCTGGGCGCCCACATCCTGCGTCCGGAACTCGGTGTGTCGCCTGATCACGTGATTGTGGTTCAGTTCGAGACATGCCAGCAACTCGACAGTTGGATGCAATCGCAGACCCGACGCGACTGGATCGAACGCGTGAAGCCGTTGATCCGCGAACCGGAATCCATCAAGGTCCTAACGGGCCTGGAGAGCTGGTTCCAGCTGCCCGGGCAACCGCCTCACGCACCTCCCAAACGTTACAAACAGGCTCTGTTGGTGTGGCTTGGCGTCGCCGGCCTGTCCCTGCTGCTGGGTCCGCTTGTGGCCGCTGCACTGGCCTCGTGGCCCCAGGTTCTTCGCGTCCTGATCAACACGGGCATCATGGTGGCGCTGCTCACCTATTTGGTGATGCCATTCCTGACGCGGCGCTTCAAGGGTTGGCTGTTCAAAGCGTAAGAGAACCGATGAACTTGAAGCTGATCAAGTGGGCTCTTCTGGGAGGGGCAGCCACAGCAGGAATCATCCTGAGCAGCCTGCCAACAACGCCGCAACTGGCGCGCTGCCCGGAGATCGGCAGGCTTCCCGGCATTGTGCTGGCGATGATCGTGACCACAACAATCATTCACACCCTGGTAACGTCAATCCAGGCAGATCTGGTGCACTCCAAACGCGTCAGCGCCTGGTATTCAGTCAGCAGCAGCCGGAGGCTGCTGCTGATCGCCGTTGGAGCGCTGCTGACGGCAGCCACAATGTTTCTGGATATCCTGCTCTGGGCGTGGGTCTATCGCTTTGTCGGCGCGATTCACGGCCTGGAAGCCAGCCTCTACTTCTCAGGTATCACCTTCACCACCGTTGGATACGGCGACATCACACTGGCCAAATGCTGGCAGTTGCTGAGCGTGGGTGAAGCCGTGAATGGGGTCCTGATGGCCGGCTGGAGCACAGCCCTGCTGATTTTCCTGGTGCAGAAAATGATGACCTTCCACCTCAACATGGCAGAGTCGTCTACTAGCTCCGATTGATGCTGCAGCTGAGGCTCAGGATGCCTGTTCGGCGCGAGCCTCACTACCGAACCAACGCTCCTCGAGGTGCTTGATCGCCACATAGAACGGCGGCACAACTCCCAGCGACAGCACAGTGGCCACCAGCAGGCCTCCGAAGATCACCGTACCCAGCGACTGCTGGCTATTCGCACCGGCGGTTGTCGCCACCACCAGGGGCAGGAAGCCCGCCAACGAGGCGATGGCGGTCATCAGGATCGGGCGCATCCGTGATTCAGCTGCGGCGATGGCGGCCTGACTCACCTCCATCCCTGCCAATACATGCTGCTCGGCCACCTCAACGATCAGAATGCCGTTCTTGGCGGCCAGGCCGATCAACGTCACTAGACCCACCTGCGCATAGATGTTGAGATCGATCGAACGCAGGCTGAGGAAGACAAGAGCCCCGAGCATCGCCAGTGGCACCGTCATCAGAATGATCACGGGCGTCACATAACTCTCGTACTGAGCGGAGAGCACCAAGTAAACGATCAGCACCCCAAGGCCAAACACAAGCACGCTGGCGTTGCCGGCTGAGAGCTGCAGGGCTGCAATACCGGTGAAGGCGTAGCCGATGTTATTGAAATCGAGCTTGTTGAAGATCTTCTGGATCGCATCCAGGGCCTGACCAGAGCTCTTACCAATCGCCTCTGCTCCCTGAACCAGGATCGTGCGGTAGAGGTTGAAATGGCTGATCACCGGCGGGGCGCTGGTGAGCTCCGTGGAGGCGAACTCCGACACCTGAACCATGTTTCCGTCTTTGCTGCGCACGTAGTAGCTGAGAACATCTTCCAGGCTGCTGCGGCCCTCGGGCTGGGACTGAACGTAGATATTGCGCACCTGACCGCTTTCATAGGTCAGGCCCGAGTAGTTACCGCCCGCCAGTACGGCAATCGTCTGCATGGCCTGCTGGAAGTCGACATTGAGCGTGCCCAGAATCGAGCGATCGATCGTCAGGCCGAAGGCCGGAGCACTGGGTACGAACTGGGTGTAGAGCGTCGAGAACTGTCCACTGTTCTGACCAGCCGCCACCAGCTTCTGAGCCAAGTTATTGAGATCGTTGAAGCTATAGGCCCCATTGCTGAGGTCGTTGAACTGGAAATAGAAGCCACCCTGGGCCGAGAAGCCTGGAATCGCCGGCGGCTGGGAAGCCACTGCCAGACCTGAGCTGATCTTGGAGAGCTTTTCATTCAGGCGACCCACAATCGCCGGTGCCTTGTGCTCTGCGCCGGAACGCTCCTCAAGAGGCTTGAGTCCGAAGAAGAACAGCCCCTGATCCGGACTGTTGCCGTTGAAGCCGGCACCACTGATGAAGGAGGCAGCGGTGATGTCGTCCTCCTGCTTGACGATCGCCGCGATCTCGTCGGCCACCTTCTGCGTTTGGGTGAGGGAGGCGCCGTTCTGCAGCTGAAAGATCCCCAGTCCATAGCCCTGATCCTCCTCAGGGATGAAGGCCGTGGGCAGGGCGTTGAAGGCAATCGCCGTGAGCACGATGCCACCGCCCAGACCCGCCAGGATGAAGCGGCGCTTGCTGATCAGGAAGCCCACCAGGCGCACATAAGCCTTCTCCAGGCGCTGGAAGAAACTGTTGAACTGGTCGAAGATCCAGCCGAGGCGACTGCCAGCGAAGCCGAACAGCAACACCCCGAACACGTAGGCGCCGATGCCGAAGGAGGCAGCGCTGAAGCGACCGAAGGCCAGACCGACCACCACGCCAGCCACGGTCCAGCTCCAGCCCTCGGGCCGAGGTGGCTTCTCAGTTTTGAGAATCAGGCCCGCCATCATCGGCGAGAACGTGAGGGCGTTGAAGGTGGAAATGGCGATCGAGAAGGCGATCGTGAGAGCGAACTGGCGGTAGATGATGCCGATGCCGCCGGGGTAGAAGGCCACCGGCACGAATACCGCCATCAGCACCAGCGAGGTGGCGATCAAGGCACCGATCAACTCGCCCATGCACTCCAGTGCCGCCTGGCGTGGCTTCATGCCCTTCTCCAGGTTCTTGGCCACCGCCTCGATCACAACAATGGCGTCGTCGACCACCAGGCCCGTGGCCAGCACCAGGCCCAGCAGAGTGAGCTGATTGATCGAGAAGCCGAAAGCCTTGATGAAGGCAAAGGTGCCCACCAGCGAAATTGGGATCGCCAGGCTGGGCACGATCGTGGCCCGCCAGTCCTGCAGAAACAGGAACAGGATCACCAGCACCAGCACGATCGCCAGGCCGAGGGCGTCGGTGACGCCATCCACGGCCGATTCGATGAACTGGCCGACGTTGTAGATCTCCTTGACCGTCACCCCAGGCGGCAGCTGGCTGGTGAACTGGTTCATCAGAGCCACCACCGCTTCCGACACCTGCAGCGCGTTGCTGTCCGGTGTCTGATACACGCCCACGGTGATCGCCGGATAGCCGTGGATATCGGTGCCCTGCGTAGCGAAGCTGTTGAAGCCGTAGGTCGCCTGACCCACATCCTGGAGGCGAAGCAGGTTGCCCTGAGGCGTGCGCCCCACGATCAGCTTGTTGAGCTCCTCAACAGAAACAAGGTTGCCGTTGTTCTTGATCAGAATCGGGTAGGTGAACAGCTGGTTGCCGCCCGCCGGTGGGCCGCCCACCAGGCCACCAACGGCAACGGAGTTCTGGCTGCGTACCGCTGAAACCACCTGATCGGCGGTGAGCTGGTTGGCGCTGAGCTTGTCGGGGTCAACGAACAGCCAGAAGGCAGGATTACTGCCGCCGAAGAGCGTGGCCTGGGCGACCCCGGGGATGCGCTCCAGCTGGTAATAGAGCTGCTCGTAGATCAGACCATTGATGTAGGCAGCATCGAACTGACCCTGGCTCGACGACACCTGATAAGCCAGCAGGATCGAGGGGGTGGTCTGGATCACCGACACACCCGTACTTTTCACCTGATCAGGCAGCTGCGGCATCGCCAGGGAGACGCGGTTCTGCACGTTCACCTGATCGATATTGATGTCAGTGCCCTCATCAAAGAACACGTTCACCGTGCTGGCACCGGTGTTGGTTGTGAGCGAAGAGATGTAGGCAGCCCCGGGCACACCGTTGATCTGCTGCTCCAGAACATTGGTGACCGCCTGTTCAGTCACCAATGAGTTCGCGCCGCCATAGGTCGCCGTGACCTGAATCTGCGGCGGGGCAATATTGGGGAGGTTCTCGATCGGCAGGGTGGGGATGGCGATCAGACCCACCAACACGATCAGGATGCTGCAGACGGTGGTGAGAACCGGCCGCTTGATGAAATTATCGGAGAGCGACATCGGAGGGCCTCAGTTCTGATCGGCGCCGGACGCCACCTTCACCGGCAATCCGGTGCGCAACAGCGCCGTGTTGCTGACCACGACCGTGTCCCCAGCCTGCAGACCGCCCAGCAGCGGGTAGCGATTGCTCTGCAACTGACCGAGTTTGACCGGTGTCTGCACCACGATCGTGGTGGACGGCGGCAGCTTCTCCAGCTTCTCCTTGGCGGCTGGTGCAATCTGCGTAGAGGCGCGGATCTTGTCGATCACCTGGCTGATCGGAAACACGCGATACACGAAGGGCTGCTGGGCCTGCATCATCACGGCCTGCACCGGCACCGAGAGCTGGGTGGCACTGCCGGTGATGATCCGGTTGCTGACGTACTGGCCGGTCTTGAGGCGGCCAGTGAGGTTCGGGAAGCTGGCCTTCACCAGCACTGTGTTCGGCGACGACGTACTACCGCTCACACCGAAGTAAGGCGAGATGAACACCACCCGGCCGGTCCCGGTGACGGGTGGTTCACCTTGGGTGCGCAATTCCACTGGCTGGCCGATCTGCACCTGCGACGCCTGGGTGGCAGGCACATCCATCAGCGTCCAGAGATTGGCGTTGTCGACGATGCCGCTGATCGCCTGTCCCTTGCGGACGTAATCACCGAGCTTGACGGTATCCAGATCGCCGATCTGGCCGCTGATGGGTGCCGTGACGTATTTGTAGCCGAGGGTGGCGGCCGAAGCCTTCACCTGATCGGAGCTCTGCAGGGCCTTGGTCACGTAGGCGTCCCGATCCTTGGTGGACACGGCACCCTGGTCGTTGAGGAAGATGTAACGCTCGGCGTTGAGCCGATCCTTCCTCGCTTCGGCCTCGCTGGCACTGAGGCTGGCCGTTTCCTGAACATTGTCGAGCACCAGGATCGGCTGGCCAGCCTTCACCTGATCCCCCTGCTGCACCAGGATCTTCACCACGCGGCCGTCAATCTCGGGCCGCAGGGCCACATCCGAGGTGGAGCTCAGCTGACTCACCACCTCAATGCCCGGGGTGAACTCGGCCTCACCGATCCGGGCCACCTGAACCGTGAGCGGCTCACGGGCCTGGGGTTGCGACGAACTGCAGGCGCTCAGCGGCAGCAGCAGAAGGGGCAGTGAGGCCAGGCGGCGCCGCACGACTCATGAACAGCAAGCCGCAAGATAACGTCCCCGACCCGGCTTTTCCATCGGATGATGGGGTTGGTCGCATGCGCGCTGGCGAGGAGCTGATTGGCGGATCTGTTCAGCCACCGCGGCGATCAGCTGCGCAGCCGCCTGGCACCGCTCGCGGATCGGCTGCGCCCCCGCAGCCTGGATGAGTTCCAGGGGCAGGAGGAGATCCTCGGGCCGGGCCGTCTGCTACGCCGCGCCATCACCGCCGACCGGGTCGGCAACCTGATCCTGCACGGACCCCCGGGGGTCGGCAAGACCACCCTGGCTCGCATCATCGCCGCCAGCACCCGCGCCCACTTCAGCAGCCTCAACGCCGTGCTGGCCGGCGTGAAGGACCTGCGCAGCGAGGTGGAGGCCGCCCAGCGGCGGCTGGAGCAGCACGGCCTGCGCAGCCTGCTGTTCATCGATGAGGTGCACCGCTTCAACACCGCCCAGCAGGACGCCCTGCTGCCCTGGGTGGAGAACGGCACCGTCACGCTCATCGGCGCCACCACCGAGAACCCGTTCTTCGAGGTGAACAAGGCGCTGGTGAGCCGCTCGCGCCTGTTCCGCCTGCAGCCGCTCCAACCGCAGCACCTGCGCGAACTGCTGCAGCGGGCCCTGCGCGATCCGGAACGGGGTTACGGCGACCGCACGGTGACGATTAGCGAGGAGGCGATCGCCCACCTGGTGGATGTAGCCGGCGGCGACGCCCGCAGCCTGCTCAACGCCCTCGAGCTGGCGGTGGAAACGACCGAGCCCGATGGCGAGGGCGTGGTCGCCATCGGGCTCACCATCGCCGAGGAATCGATCCAGCAGCGGGCTGTCCTCTACGACAAGCAGGGCGACGCCCACTTCGACACGATCAGCGCCTTCATCAAGTCGCTGCGCGGCAGCGATCCGGATGCAGCTCTGTTCTGGCTGGCACGGATGATGGAGGCCGGCGAGAACCCGCGCTTCATCTTCCGGCGCATGCTGATCAGCGCCGGTGAGGACATCGGTCTGGCCGACCCCCAGGCGATCGTGGTGGTGGAGGCCTGCGCCGCCGCCTTCGACCGGGTGGGTCTGCCGGAAGGCCTCTATCCCCTGGCCCAGGCGGCCCTCTACCTGGCCGGCGCCGAGAAGAGCAACAGCCTGCTGGGTTTATTCGATGCCCTCAAGACCGTGCGCAGCAGCAACCGCCAGCAGGTGCCCTCCCATCTGCGCGATGCCAACCGCGACGGCAAGGCCTTCGGCGATGGGGTGGGCTACCGCTACCCCCATGCCTACGCCGAGCACTGGGTGGCGCAGCAGTACCTCCCCACAGCCCTGCAGGGGCAGCTGTTCTGGCAGCCGGGCCGGCTCGGCTGGGAGGGAGAGCGGCGCCGGCAGCTGCAGCAGCGCCGCGCCGCCCAGCTTGCCGCCGCGGCCGAGCATGAGGCCGAACTGGGCGAGGTGCTCAGCAGTGCCCCGGATGATCCGGCCCTGGAGCGCTGGCTGCAGCGCCAGCTCAGCGGCGAGGGGGAGCGGCTCGATCAGCTGCGCCGCCGGCTCTGGCAGGACGCCCTTTGGCACCGGCACGACCGGGTGCTGATCCTCGAAGCCCGCTCGCTGCTCTGGGCCCTCGATCCGCTGCAGCACACCCCGGAGGGTGGTGTGGTGATCCAGGCCGCCGGCGACGCCGACGTGGAGCGGCTTCAAGCCCAGCTGCAGGTGCTCGATGCGTTGCAGCGGCCGCAGATCCGGAACTCCACTCTCATGGATCTGGCCGCCACGCTGGAGCCGGGGCAGCAGTTCGAGTGGATCGCGGCGCGCCATCCCTGGCGGAACAGCACGGCCGCGGAGCTGAAGCGGCAGATCACGGCGCTGACGGCCCTGGCGGCACCACAGGCGGAGCTGCGACTGCTGTTCACCACGCCACTGCTGGGGCCGGCCGGTGCGGTTCTCGCCATGGGCGAGCCCAACGGTGCACGTCTCAGCGACATGCCGGCACCACTGCAGGGCACGCTCGAACCCCTGGCCCAGCAGGAAGCGCTCTGGCTGGCAGCCCCACCGCAACCTCAGCAACTGGTTGCACTGCTGCGCCGGCAGGGATGGCAGAGCGAACTCAGCAGCTGGGAGGAACGGCTTGAGCTGCCGCTGACGGCGGGCCTGCTGGAGCGCTGGTTCCTGCCGGGAGCCCGCTATCTGACGCAGCTGGAGAAGCAGCACAGCCCGGCGGAGATCACGCTGCTGCAGCAGCGGCTGCGCAGGCTGGAGGGACAGCGACTGCCGCAGCGCCTGCAGCATCAGCTGCTGGTGGCCAGGCGCACGCCAGACCCGGCTTGACGACCTGGCAACGGCAGCACCGCCATGAAAAAAGCCCCGGCCAGGCCGGGGCAGAGCAGTGGAGAAGCGTCAGCTCACCAGAGGCCGCGGATCGGCGACTGTTCCATGGGGGCTGGCGCAGCAGCGGGAGCCGCCACAGCCGCGACCGCCACCTGGTTGGCCTGAATGCAGGCGGGCAGGAAGACGTACCAGGAGAGCAGCGAGGTGCACTGGGCGTCGGTGGTGCACTTGCCCTCGGCGCAGACGTTCTGCTTGCCGTCGTAGGTGTTGCAGGTGTCCGCCAGGCGATAGTCGGTGGGCAGGTTGGTCATGATGCCCGCCGCCGAGATGGAGCCATCGCGTGCATCGGCGATGATCGCCGAGCGCAGGCCTTCCACCGCATAGGTGGACATGGTCCAGTAGGGGAAGTAGCTGCGTGACTGGTTCTTGAGGAACTTCACGCCGGCATCCGAGTACAGGAAGCGGGACACCCCGACCAGATCGACGTTGTAGGTCTTGGACAGACCCGTCCGCAGCTCATCGGACGTCCAGCCGGAGCGGGCGATGCCGTCAGACAGGCCACGGTCGGTGACGGTGCCGTCGCTGATGAAGGTGTTGAAGGCGGTCTGATTCGTGGACCAAACGGCACCACCGCTGTTCCAGCGCACCGGCAGGTCGTTGTCGACAGCCGCCGAAACTGGCAGACAGGAGAAGGAGAGAGCCGCACCGGCGCATAGGCCAGCCGCGAGACGTGTCAGCACGGGAGTGAGAAAAACGCTTCACATAAAACCTAGTAATCAAAAACCAGACCGCCAACACCTTGGCCAACAGGTCGTCGCAGAGGCTTAAGCATTGACGGCCGATCTTCAGCCGCGCTGCGGCAATCGCGCCGCAATGCGGCAACGCCGATGCAGCGGTTCTGACGTCGTTGCGCAGCAGGCTCAGACTCAGGTTCAGCCCTGGCCGCGGCGCTGCGGCCCCTGCAGCGGTAGGGGATCCCATCCGGCAGGACAACGCAGCGAATCTGCCTGCCAGCGGAAAGCTCCGGGCTTGCCAACGCCACGGCAGGCAACGCCACGGGGGACGTTGTCCTCGGCCTCCACCCTGGCCACGTAGCGCTCACTCCCCTCGCGCGGCACCAGCAGCAGCTGAACAGATGCGGGGCCCTCCTGGATGCTGGCCTGAAGGTCCTCCGGGGACTCCAGCCCCAGCACATCCAGATAGGGGCTGAAGCCACCCCAGAAGTACCGGGTCATCTCAGCACCCACGAAGCGACTGAGCAGCTGCGCGGCCCGCTCGCGGCTGTCCTGGGAGGCCTCCTGACTGGCCAGATCCGCCAGAACGCGGCCGGTATCGGCACCGGTCCTGCTGGCCAGCGGCGGCGCCAGGGGCAACTGCACCAACCCCGCCAGCCCGAGCAGTCCGAGCAGCGACACCACACTCCAGCGCAGGTCGATCGGCATGACGTCAGGGAGACGGGCGCGCGGACGTTAGCCCCAGATCCCGCGCTCGACAGCCTCCCCAACGGCGGCACAGAGCCAACCCTCCTGCAGCCGACACACCGACGCGGGGCGCCAGCCCCGGCGCAGATGATGCAACTGCCGGCCCTGCCCGTCCCAGCACCAGTGACGCAGATCCGTGGCGAGGCTGGAGCCCTGCCACTTGATCGCCGCCTCCTTGCGCACCCAGCTCTCCAGCAGAGCGCCGCGCTGATCGTCGGCGGGCAGTGCCAGCAGCCGCTCCGCCTCCTCAGGCGGAAAGAAGCGTCGCGCCAGGCCAGCCGCCTGCAGCTGCCGCAGCGACCACTCCAGATCGACGCCGATCGGCGCTGGCGACCAGGCCAGCAGCAGCTGGCCACCGCTGTGGCTGAGACTCACGTGCCCGAGCCCTCCCGCCAGCCGGGGGGGAGCGGCGGGGGGGCTGTGCAGGGGCACAAGATCGCTGCGCAGGCCCAGCAGCGCGGCGAGGTGGTGGCGCAGCAACCGGCGGCTTGCGCTGTAACGGTCCCGCAGCGCTGCTGGCAGCTGCGCGCACCAGATCCGCTCCGGCGGGGTGAGCACCGCCGCGACATCAGTCGCCGCCGCCAGCGGGAGCAACCAGTAATGGGGCAGGTCCGGCAGCGACAAGCTCAGCACTGCCACTAGGCTCTCATCCCCACAGGTCTTCCCCAGCCATGGCCCTGCAGGTCGGCGATGTCGCCCCCGCCTTCAGCCTTCCCGATCAGAACGGCAGCACCGTGGAACTGAGCCAGTTCCACGGCCAGCGCGTGGTGATCTACTTCTATCCGAAGGATGACACCCCCGGTTGCACCAAGGAGGCCTGCAATTTCCGCGACCAGTGGGCACGCTTCGAGGAGCACAACATCGCCGTGCTTGGCATCAGCAAAGACGGCGCCGGCAGCCACAGCAAGTTCATCGATAAATACAGCCTGCCCTTCACCCTGCTCACGGATGCCGAACCCTGCCCGGTGGCCGAGAGCTACGGCAGCTACGGCCTCAAGAAGTTCATGGGCAAGGAATACATGGGCATGATGCGGCACACCTTCGTTGTCGACCCTGAGGGCCGCATCGAGAAGGCCTATCTCAAGGTGAAGGCTGAAACCATGGCCGACGACATCCTCACCGACCTGGGTCTGGGCTGAAGCCCTTCCCCTCAGCCAGCTCGGCCAGCTCAGCCAGAGCCTCCAGGGCCAGGTCCGGCGCCAGCACGGAGGCGAGGCCCTGCTGGCGCAGCAGCGGCTCCAGCAGAGTCGCATCCCCGCCTGTGAGCCAGAGGGCCCAGGGTCCTCCATCGCTGCAGCGCTCCCGCCAGGCCTGGGCAACAGCCGCCGCACAGGCCCGCAGGCAGCCCTGGACCATCGCGTCAGTCGTCTCGACCGGCCAGTCAGAAGCTGACGGAGACGACTGCAGCGCTGCTGCTCTGCTCAACACCGGCAGCGGCTCCGGAAGATCCGGCAGCTGGGCGGTGGCCAGGCCAAGACTGCGCAGCTGCAGCGCCAGACCGGCGCTCAGTCGCCCCCCCAGGAAACGGCCCTGTCCGTCGATGCAGGTCAGGCTCAGGCAGGTGCCGGCATCAGCCACCAGCACAGCCTGAGCCTGGCAACGCCAGGCCCGCCAGCCCACCAGCGCCCGGTCGACCCCCAGCCAGGGGGGCAGATGCTGCAGGGGCACCTGCGCCAGGCCGATGCGCCGCTCCTGCGGCAGCGCCAGGGCCGCAGACAACCGCCCCACGCAGGTCCAGGCCTCCAGATCGCGCCACTGCTCCGGCCCGGAGCCAACCGGGGGCCCAGCCTCATGCCACACCCGCAGCCCGTTGGGCTGCCGCTGTGCCCAGTGCCAGCGGCTGTTGCCCACCAGCAACAGCCGCCCCACCTAGATGCCCTCGCCGGCAACCCCCGGCATGTGGATGCCGCACTCCTGCTTGAGACCACCGAAACGGGTGGCGCGGCCGGAGCTGCTGCCATCGTCGGGACCGCTGGAGTGCCAATCGCCCACGGTGGAATATCCCTGGGCGAACAGGGGATGCTGCGGCAGCTCGTGCTCCTGCATGTAATAGAAGACGTCGCGGCTGGTCCAGTCCAGCAACGGCCTCAGGGCCCAGCGGCCGCGCACCCGCTCGAGGGGCTGCATGGCACTGCGGTGGTCCGTCTGGCGCCCACGCACGCCGCTGGCCCAGCAGGTCACCCCCAGCTCGGTCATCGCCCGATCGAGGGGCTCGACTTTGCGGATGCGGTGGTAGGTCTCCAGATCCTCCACCTGCCCCGACTCCCACAGCCGACCGTGCAGTGCCTCCATGCGGGCCGGGCTCATCAAGGACTGAGCAACCCGCACCTGCAGATCGAGGCGCTGCATCAGGTCTTCGGCGTAGGCGTAGGTCTCGGGCGGCAGATAACCGGTGTCGACCCAGATCACCGGCACGCGGCGATCCAGCCGACTGATCAAGTGCAGCGACACCGCCGCCTGGATGCCGAAGCTGGTGGTGAGCGCGAACCCCTCACCGAAGGTCTCCAGTCCCCAGCGCAGGCGGCCGAGGGCATCGCGCTGCTCCAGGTGGGGGCAGGCCTGCAGGGGATCGACGGCAGCCGCGGAGATCGTCATCTCTCCATCTTCCAATGCGGAGGTGGCTGGTTAGGGTTCGCAGAGACACTTGCCGCCGCGCGACGCCGCCGTGCCCCCAGCCGCACCCTCCAGCGCCCCCGTGATCGTGGTGGGCGGCGGTTTCGGCGGCCTGACCACCGCCCTGACCCTTGCAGCCGCCACCGACGGGCCACCGGTGCTGCTGATCGAGCCCCAGGAGCGGTTCCTGTTCCTGCCACTGCTCTATGAATTGCTGAGCGGCGAGCTGCGGCGCTGGCAGATCGCTCCCCGTTATGCCGACCTGCTGGCGGGTCATGGGGTGGCCTGGCTGCAGGAGCGTGTGGTGACGATCAACCACGCCGAGCGAGAGCTGCGCACCGACGGCGATCGCACGCTCAACTACAGCGCTCTGGTGATCGCCACCGGCGGCCGTGCCAACAGCTTCGGCGTTCCCGGCGTGAGCGAGCACGCCCTGGCCTTCCGCAGCTTGGCGGATGTGGAGCGGCTTCAGGAGCTGGTGCGGCGCCTGCGGTTGCGGTTGCGTCCCCTGCAGCGGCTGGCGGTGGTGGGAGCAGGCGCCAGCGGCGTCGAACTGGCCTGCAAGCTCGCCGATCTGCTGGCAGGTGCAGCGGTGATCGAGCTGGTGGAACAGGGGCCGGAGCTGCTGCCTGGATCAAAGGCGTTCAACCGCGAGCAGGCCCATCTGGCTCTGCAACAGCGCGACGTGCGGCTGCGCACCCACACCCGGGTGGCGGCAGTGCTGGCCGATGGCCTTGAACTGCAGCGCGGCGCCGACGACGCCTCGGCGACCGCACCGGTTGAAAGCCTGCGCTGCGAGGCGGTGATCTGGACCGGTGGCGTGGCCCCCTGCGTGCCGGCGCTGAATCCGCCGATTGACCTGGATCGCCGCGGCCGGCTGCCCTGCGACGCCGAGCTGCGGGTGATCGGCACCGAGGGGGTGTTCGCCCTGGGAGATGCCGCCGCCTGCCCCCTCGGCGGCGATGCCAGCCAGCCCGCCACGGCCACAGTCCCAGCCACGGCCCCAGCCACGGCCCCCGCCACAGCCCAGGTGGCCTACCAGCAGGCCGCCTGCGTGGCCGCCAACCTGCAACACCTGCGCCGCAACGACGCCCTGGAGCCGTTTCAGTGGAACGATCTGGGCGAAATGCTGGGCTTGGGTGTCGGACAGGCCACGCTCACCGGCATGGGCTTCACCCTGGCCGGCCCGGCGGCCTTCCAGCTGCGCCGTCTGGCCTATCTCGCCAGGCTGCCTGGCCCGCTGCACCGGCTGCGGGTGGCGGGGGGCTGGTTGGCGGAATGGCTCTGACCCTTGCACGCAATGCCGAAGCCGGCAGGCCCGGCACGGCCCCCCGCGGCCTGCTGCTGGATGCGATGGGCACCCTCATCGGGCTGCGCCGCTCCGTGGGGGCCACCTACGCCGAGCTGGCGGCGGCCCATGGGGTGAATGTGGCCGCAGACGCCATCGACGCCGCCTTCCCGCGCCTGTTTCGCCAGGCGCCACCCCTGGCCTTCCCAGGTCTGGAGGGGGCGGAGCTGCTGCAGGCCGAACAGAACTGGTGGAGCGATCTGATCGCCGCCACCCTGCGCGCCTGCGGCCACGACACCCCCCTGCCACCGGAGCTGGGAGCCGCCCTGTTCTCTCACTTCGCCACAGCCGAACCGTGGCTGGTCTACCCCGATGTGGCGGAGCACCTGCAGCGTTGGCGCGGGCGCGGCATCCGCCTGGCGGTGGTGAGCAACTTCGATCAGCGCCTCACCGGCCTGCTGGAGTCCCTGGAGTTGGCGCCCCTGTTCGAAACCGTGGTGGTGTCGTCGGCCGTGGGGGCGGCCAAACCGGATCCACGGCCCTTCCAGCAGGCCCTGAACCAGCTGCAGCTGCCCGCTGAGGCGGTGTGGCACATCGGCGACAGCCCCGAAGACGAAGCGGGCGCCAAGGCCAGCGGCCTGCGCTGCCTGCTGATCCGCCGGCCCCGCCCCGGCGGCACCCCTTGAAGCAGACCGCCCTGCTCGGTCGCACCGCCGGCCTGCGGCCGGCTCAGTCGCGGCGGCTGGAGCGCCTGAGCCACCGCCGCCACCCCGAGAGCGACGGGTTGGACCTGCTGACGCTGCAACGGCTGGCGGCCGAAAGCGCCGAGCTGGAGCTGCCTCTGAGCCTGGTGGTCGATGGTCGTGGCCTGTGCCGCCTGCTCTGGGTGGGGCCGCTGGAGCAATCGGGCCGGCTGCTGGAACGGCTGCCCGGTGGCCCCCGGCGTCAGGGCGCCGACCTGCGCCTGGTGACCTGCGTGGGCCGTGCGCGGCAGCTGGAGCCCCAAGGCAGCGAGGCGGTGGTGGGGCTGGATCTGCAGCCGCTGCTGTGGCTGCGCTACGGCGACAGCGCCCAGACGGGCGGCCGCTGGCCGGCGGCGGCCTACAGCCTGGGGGCGACCCCCCAGCACCCCTGGGAGCTGATCGACACGGGCGACCTGGCGGAGCTGTGCAGCCTGGCGCCGCCCATGCGCCCCGGCGATGGTGCCGCGGCCATGCCCCCACCGGCACCCAGCACCCCGGCCAACACCGAGCGGGTGCTGCTGCTGGCCCTCAGCCCCAGCGATGCCGAGGAGGCCCGCCGCCAGATCGCAGAGCTGGAGGGGCTGGTGCGCAGCGCCGGCGCCGCCCCGGTGGGGCTGGTGGTGCAGCGCAAGGCCTCCGGCTCCGCCCAGACCCTCTGGGGGGAAGGCAAGCTGCGCGAGGCAGCCCTGGAGGCCCGCCGCCTCGGCGCGACCCTGGTGGTGACCGACCGGGAACTCACACCCGCGCAGGCCCGCAACCTGGAGCGGCTGCTGGATCTGCCAGTGAGCGACCGCAGCGAGCTGATCCTCGACATCTTTGCCCAGCGGGCCGCCAGCGCCGCCGGCCGGCTGCAGGTGGAGCTGGCCCAGCTGCGCTACCGCCTGCCCAGGCTCACGGGTCGGGGCCTGAGCCTCTCGCGGCAGGGGGGCGGCATCGGCACCCGCGGCCCCGGCGAAACCCAGCTGGAGAAGGACCGGCGCGCCATCGCCCGCCGCATCGACAAACTGCAGCGCGATGTGCGCAAGCTGGGGGAACACCGGGCCCGCCTGCGGGGCAGCCGTGCCGGCCAGCGGCGGCTGGCCCTGGTGGGCTACACCAATGCCGGCAAGAGCTCGTTGCTCAATGCCCTGAGCAAGCCGGCGGCGGGGGATGGGGTACTGGCAGAGAACAAGCTGTTCGCCACCCTCGATCCCACCACACGGCGCATCGAACGGCCCACGCTGGCCGGTGGGCCACCGCAGAGCCTCCTGCTCACCGACACGGTGGGATTCATCCGCGAGCTGCCGCCACCCCTGCTGGAGGCCTTCCGCTCAACTCTGGAGGAAACACTGGAAGCGGATCAGCTGCTGCTGGTGGTGGATCTGTCCGACCCAGGTTGGGCCGAGCAGCACCGCACCGTGCACGCCATCCTCGATGCGCTGGATAGCCGTGCCCCGCGACGTCTGATCGGCAATCAGATCGACCGCTGCACGGCTGGCGCCCTGGAGCAGGCCAGGGTTCTCGACCCCGGTGTGCTGTTCGTCTCGGCCACGGCCGGCCTGGGCCTGGAGCACCTGCGCGAGAGCCTGTTCGGCCCGCCGAGCTGAAGACCTGCGTTCGCGCTGTAGCGGTGGCCACAACCCGACCGGCCGTTGACGCCCATCGGCAGCCTGGCTATGTCAACATTTGGCACTTTCACACTCGCCCAATGGCGCTCCAGCTCGGCGACACCGTTCCCGACTTCACCCAGGACTCACAGCTCGGTCCGATCAATCTCTACGACTACTCCGGCGACAGCTGGGTGGTCCTGTTCTCCCACCCCGCCGACTACACCCCTGTCTGCACCACCGAGCTGGGCGAGGTGTCCCGTCTGCGTCCCGAGTGGGAGAAGCGCAACGTCAAGACCATCGCCCTGAGCGTGGACTCGGCCGAGAGCCACAAGGGCTGGATCGGCGACATTAACGAGACCCAGAGCACCACGGT
Source organism: Cyanobium sp. E1_MAG_00006 (assembly GCA_027488975.1). Lineage (GTDB taxonomy): Bacteria > Cyanobacteriota > Cyanobacteriia > PCC-6307 > Cyanobiaceae > Vulcanococcus. Next base: position 13,887 of record JAIYAQ010000038.1, on the reverse strand, counting down.
CGACTACCCGATCCTCGCGGATGAGGACAAGAAGGTGAGCGATCTCTACGGGATGATCCACCCGAATTCGCTCAACAACCTCACGGTGCGTTCGGTGTTCATCATCGACCCCAACAAGAAGCTGCGTCTGCAGATCACCTACCCCGCCAGCACCGGCCGCAACTTCCAGGAGATCCTGCGGGTGATCGACTCGCTGCAGCTCACCGAATACCACCAGGTGGCCACACCGGTGAACTGGACCGACGGCGGCGACTGCGTTGTGGTGCCCTCGATCCCCACCGACGAGGCTCGCGTCAAGTTCCCCAAGGGCGTCACCGAGGTCAAGCCCTACCTGCGCTTCACCCCGCAGCCCAACAAATGAGCTGACGCCCCAGGCGGGCGCAACTCCCTGGCCCCCGGGACAATGTTCCGGGGGCTTTCTGCTGGCCGGGTGGGTGCGATGCGGGTGTTGGGACTGATGAGCGGCACCAGCGCCGACGGCGTGGATGCCGTGCTGGCGGAGTTCCACGGCCGGCCGCAACGCCCACGCTGGCGGCTGCTGAGCCGCGCCGCCGTGCCCTATCCCGCCGACCTGCGGGCACGGCTAATCGCCACCGGCCAGGGCCACGCCCTGCAGGCAGCCGATGTACTGGAGCTGGGGGAAGCCCTCACGGAGATCCAGGCCGCCGCCGCCCGCGCCTGCGATCCCGCAGGGCATGCGGAGCTGGTGGGCTGCCATGGCCAGACCCTCTGGCACCGTCCGCCGCAGGGAACCCATCGCGGCTGCAGCTGGCAGCTGCTGCAGGGCCCGCTGCTGGCGCACCTGCTGCGACGGCCGGTGGTGTTCGACTTCCGTGCCGCCGACCTGGCCCTCGGCGGCCAGGGGGCCCCGCTGGTGCCGGCCACCGATGCGGCGCTGCTGCCGGCCCGCGGCGGCTGGCGGGCCCTGCTCAACCTGGGTGGGATCGCCAACCTCACCCTGCTGCCGCCCCCCGGAGGCCCTGATCGGGGCGCGGCCGTCCAGGGCTGGGACTGCGGCCCGGCCAACACCCTGCTGGATCTGGCGGTGCAACGCTTCAGTGGCGGCAGCCGCAGCTTCGATGCCGATGGAGCCTGGGCCGCCCAGGGACAAGCCGATGAGGCCCTGATCCAGCAGTGGCTGAAGGAGCCCTATTTCAGACAGGCCCCACCGAAATCCACCGGACGCGAGCTGTTCGGAGCGGCCGATCTGGAGCGACGCCTCGCACAGCTGGAGCGGGCAGCGGCGACGACCGGCAGACCGCTGGAGCCGGCCGATGTCCTGGCGACCCTGACGGCGTTCACGGCGGCGGTGGTGGCCCAGGACCTGCAGCGCGGCCCCGCGGTGCTGGAGCAGCTGGTGGCCGGCGGAGGTGCCCGCAATGCCCTGCTGATGGCCGAGCTGCGCCGCCGCTGCCGCGGCCTGGCGGTGCGGCCCCTGGCGGACCTAGGCATCGGCGACAGCGACCGCGAAGCCCTGGCCTTCGCCCTGCTGGCGTGGTGGCACCGGCTTGGGTATCCCGGCTCGCTCCCCTCGGTGACAGGAGCACCCCGAGCGACGGTGCTCGGCGTCTGCGCCCCGCCCCCCTGAGCAGCCATAGAGAAGCGGGTCCCTGCCTGCATAGGGTGGTCAGCGATGGCCGTCTGAACCCCATGAGCGCCGGCAACGCCCCCGCCCTCTACGAACGCATCCGCAGCGACCATACGCTCACCCAGGAGCTGTTCCGCCAGGCCCTGCAGGACCCCTCAGGCACCCTCAGCCGTATCTGCAGCCTCGGCGACAGCTGGGGGCTGCCCGTGAGCCGCGACGAGGTCAAGACTCACCTGGCCAGCGTCGATGACCCGGAGGCCAAGCAGTGGCTGCTGAAGGCCCGCGGCGGCCTCTGACACAGGCAGGGCGGCACGGCGGGTCGGTCGCCGGTCCTGGCCCATCCAGCTGAAGAACAGCCAGTAGCTCACGATCGCCAGACCGGCTGCCACTACAAGGGCGGCCACCTGTTCGAGGCGCTTCACCATGGCGCTCCGGTCATGCGGGGTGTTCGACAGTCTGCAGGCTGACCTGCGTCAGCAACTGACAGCGGTCCCGACGGCAGGTGCGCCGTCACGGGGGATGATGCTGGTCGCAGTGGGTCTCACCACCCAGACCGACGACCTCCAGCTTCACCCCTGAACCTCAGCCCTGTGCTCCGCCTCGAACGCGTCTCGAAGATCTACCCCACCGGTGAGGTGCTCCGGGATGTCACCTGGGAGGTGAAGCCGGGCGATCGCATCGGCCTGGTGGGTGTCAACGGGGCCGGCAAATCCACCCAGATGCGGATCATCGCCGGCCTGGAGGAACCCAGCAGCGGCCAGGTGGTGAAGCAGGGGGATCCGCGCATCGTCTACCTGCAGCAGGAGTTCGACGTCGACCTCAGGCACACGGTGCGCCAGGAACTGTTCCAGGCCTTCGGTGAAGCGGCTGAGGTGCTCAACCGCCAGAGGCAGGTGGAGGAGGCCATGGGCTCGGAGAAGGCAGCCGAGGATCCCGACCACCTTGATGAGCTGATCCACGAGCTGGGCAGCCTGCAGACGCGCTTCGAGAACCTGCACGGCTACGAACTCGATGCCCGCATCGACAAGCTGCTGCCCACGATCGGCTTCACGCCGGAAGGAGCCGAACAGCTGGTGGGCGACTACTCCGGCGGCTGGCAGATGCGGATCGCCCTGGGCAAGGTGCTGCTGCAGGAGCCGGATCTGCTGCTGCTGGACGAACCCACCAACCATCTGGATGTCGAAACCATCCAGTGGTTGGAGGGGTACCTGATCGGCCAGACCTGCCCGCTGGTGGTGATCAGCCACGACCGGGCCTTCCTGGATCGGGTCTGCAACCAGATTGTGGAAACGGAGCGAGGCATCTCCCGCACCTATCTGGGCAACTACAGCCAGCACCTGGAGCAGAAGGTCCTGGAGCGGGAAGCCAGCCAGGCGGCGTTCGACCGCCAGCAGAAGGAGCTCAGCGCCCAGCAGGCCTACATCGACCGCTTCCGAGCCAGCGCCACCCGCTCGACCCAAGCCAAGAGCCGCGAGAAGCTGCTCGACAAGGTGGAGCGCATCGATGCACCGATCGAGGGGGTGAGCGGACCGCGCTTCCAGTTCCCGCCGGCGCCCCGCAGCGGCCGCCTGATCGCCGAAATCAGCGACCTCAGCCACAGTTACGGCGAGCAGATCCTGTTTCTGGGGGCGAATCTCGAGGTGGAGCGGGGCGATCGCATCGCCTTCGTGGGTCCCAACGGCGCCGGCAAGTCGACCCTGCTGCGGCTGGTGATGGGCATCGAGACGCCGGATGAAGGCCGAGCTGGACTGGGGGAGCACAACGTGATCGCGGGCTACTTCGAGCAGAACCAAGCCGAGGCCCTGGATCTGTCGAAAACCGTGATCGACACGCTGTTCGAGGCGGTGCCCGACTGGACCCAGACCCAGGTGCGCTCCCTGCTCGGCAGCTTCTGCTTCAGCAACGACGCCGTGTTCAAGGAGGTGGGCAAGCTCTCCGGCGGCGAGAAGGCGCGCCTGGCCCTGGCGCTGATGCTGCTGATGCCCTGCAACCTGGTGGTGCTGGATGAGCCCACCAATCACCTCGACATCCCCGCCAAGCAGATGCTCGAGGACGCACTGACGGAGTACGAGGGCGCCGCGCTGCTGGTGAGCCACGACCGTTACTTCATCGGGCGGGTGGCGAACAAGATCGTCGAACTGCGGGACGGCGAACTGGTGCTCTACCGCGGCAACTACGCCTACTACCAGGAGAAGAAGGCCGAGGAAGCTGCGGCCGCGGCGGACGCGCAACTGGCGGCGGAGCAGGAGGCGAAGCGTCGCAGCAACCGCGAGAAACAGAAGGCCAAGACGGCAGCCCGCAAGGCCACGGCAGCCTGATCTCCTCCCCACCCCACCACCCGGAGCCGACGCCCCGACCGGACCGCAGGACACGCAACTTCACATGTCCGTAGGCATGAAAACTCATTCTTCTAGGTCTGGACACATCCTGTGCATACGCTGACAAAGCACCCCCTGAAGCGGAGCACCATGGCCATCAGCCAGCAGCGTCATGCCGGTCAGCAGCAGTACGGCAGCGTCGAAGCAAGCGCGTTGACCGGCGCCGCTCTGCTCCAGGACACCAGCAGCCACCAGGATTCCGTGAGCAGCTACTTCGAGTGCATCACGGCCTGCTCAGTCGATGACGGCGAGTGCGTGACCCGCTGCGTTGAAGTTCTGCGGGAGCAGCCCTGATCCCACCCCACCAGGAAACGCTGACGCAAAATCCCAGGGGTTGTGCCTTCCAATACGCAAGCCCCTGAAACACTTTGTAGCTTGGCTCCGTCCAGCGCGCCGCCGCCATGACGGAACCTCTCACCCTGAGCCTCGGCCAGCAGTTCGAGCTGGAGCGCATGAACCGGGCCATCGACGCGACCGCCGATCTTGAAGCACTTCAAGGTCTGGCCAAGCAGTTGCTGATGGCCTGGCACAGCCAGAAGGCCGCCACGCAGTGGGTGATGCGTCAGCAGCTTGACGCCCCCTCGCGCCTTGTGAGCGATTCCTCCGGGCTCTGAACAGCGGCAGCGCCGGCCCCGAAGGGCTCCGGAGGCCTCAGCCCCGGCCCATGAGGCTGCTGAGCTCCACCGGCGTGATCGTCAGGCTCAGGGCCTGCCCCTCGCGCTCCACGCGCACCGCCATCGCCCGCCCCACCCCGCTGCGCTCCACCAGCTGTGTCAGCTGACCCGGGCTGGAGACCGCCACTCCGTCCACCGCGGTGATCACATCTCCGGGACGCAGCCCGGCCCTGGCGGCAGGCCCTGACGGCATGACCGTGCGCACACGGGCTCCTGCGGCAATCGCGCCCCGGCCATCGCGCGCTGGCTCCAGACCCACGCCGATCATCGCGTGGCTCACCACGCCCTTGGTCACCAGCTGCTGCGCGATCTGCCGGGCCCGGTTGATGGGGATCGCGAAGCCAAGGCCGGCACCGGGACCCGACCGCACCAGGGTGTTGATACCCACCACCTGACCATCGGCATTGAGCAGCGGTCCACCGGAGTTGCCGGGGTTGATGGCGGCATCCGTCTGAATTAGCTCCAGTCGCTTGTCGGTGATGCCGAGCTTGGCGGCGTTGCGGTTGAGGCTGCTGACGATGCCCAGCGTCACCGTCTGATCCAGGCCGTAGGGATTGCCAACGGCAATCACCCACTCCCCCACCTGCAGGGCATCGGAGTTGCCCAGGCCCACCACGGGCCACGGGCCGCCCCCCTCCAGCCGCACCACCGCCAGATCGGTGACGGGATCGGTGCCCACCACCTTGCCCTCCACCCGACGGCCATCGGTGAGCCCCACAGTCACCCGCGTGCTGCCCTCCACCACATGGGCATTGGTGATCAGCAGGCCGGAGGGGTCGTATAGGAAGCCGCTGCCGAGCCCGCGCTCCGTGCGCTGGGATGGCGGTGCGACTCCCATCCCGGGCGGCATTCCGAAGAACTGGCGCAGCAGGGGATCCAGGAACGGCAGCGACTGCATCGACTGCCGACCCGGCACCACCACGGTGCGCTCCGTGTCGATCGTGACGACGGCCGGTCCGGCCCGGCGCACCGCCTCCGCCACGAACGACTGACGGTTGAGAACGCCGGCGGTGGTTGAGGCCGGCGCCGCGGCCTGGGCCTGGGCCATCGGGGCAGGCAGCAGCTGCGCACCGAACGCCGTGAGCAGGGCCAGGGGCAGAGCCCGCACCACTGCAGACGCCATGAAGCTCTCCGATCGATCAGGACTTGACCGTAAGCAGAAACAGGGCCGAGGCCAAGTCGGCTCGGCAGTGGGGGTTCCCACCCTCCGGAGCCGATGCGGGGGCCGCAGGGGAGCGATGATGAACAAGACCGGTGCACCGGGCCTCGCGGCCCCGCTGGGCATGCCCATCACCTCCTCCCTGCTGTTGGCCAAGTTGCTGCCCCTGGTGTACGGGGCCTGCTTCCTGGCTTTGCTGTGGCAGGCCTTTCGGATCATGGGCCGTGGCTACGGCGCCGTCCCCAGACCGGGCGATCAGGGGCGCCTGCCCAGCGGCGATCGCACCGGCCGGGTGACGATCCATCCCGAGCTGCTGGATGCCGATGGCCAGCTCACCCAGGACGACCTCCTGACGGTGCGCTTCAGCGGTGATAACGAGCGTCCCGCCCTGCCGAAAGACCCCGGCTGAGGCCAGCGGGGCCCGTCAGCTGGTACAACCGTTGAGTGCTTGTGGAATCGGCGGAGGCTGAGTGGAGCAAAGAACCCGGATCGTGGCTGCCGTGCTCAAGGCCATCAAGCTGCCGCCCCGCTTCCAGCTGCGGCTGGTGAAGGAGGACCCTGTGCGCCTGGAACTGATCCTCACCCCGGCCTACGGCAAGGAGCCGATGCTGGTTGGCCTGGTGGAATCGCAGGATCTGGTGGCCCGCCGCGACCGTGAGGGACGGATCCCCCGCGATCTGCAGGGCACCTGGGACTGGACGGTGCGCCACGGCAAGGTGAGCACCGGTGGTTGGAACCCCTACCTGAAGGAAGCCCTGCAGACGATGTTCGAAACCGGACTGCCGGCGATCGTCTACGAGGAGACCACGGGCGAGGTGTATCACCCGGTGGATGGCGCCCGTCACGTGCGCTGAACCCTGACCCTCCGTTGCTGATCGATCCTTTGCTGATCGATCCGCTGCCGATCGATCCGCTGCTGCCCGAGCTGGTGCGGCGGTTGCCGGCGGGCGGGACCGTGCTGCTGCAGGCGCCCCCAGGGGCGGGCAAGACCACCCGGGCACCGCTGGCCCTGCTTCGCGCCCTTGAGCCCGCACCACGGCAGCGGATCCTGATGCTGGAGCCCCGGCGGCTGGCCGCCAAGGCCGCAGCCGAGCGACTCGCTGGCGAACTCGGCGAACCGGTGGGGCAGCGCGTGGGCTACCGGGTGCGGCTGGAGTCGCGCATTTCGGCCGCCACACGCCTGGAGGTGCTCACCGACGGGCTGTTTCTGCGCCAGCTGCAGGCGGACCCCAGCCTGGGGGATGTGGCCTGCGTGATCTTCGATGAGTTCCATGAGCGCCGCAGTGAGGCGGATCTCGCCCTGACCCTGCTGCGCGAGGCCCGGCCGCTGCTGGCACCGGAGCTGCGGCTGCTGGTGATGTCGGCCACGCTCAACCTGCAGCCCCTGCAGAAGCAGATACCGGAGGCCGAGCGACTGGAGAGCGCCGGCCGCAGCCATCCGGTGGCGGTGCAGCACCAGCCACCACGGCCCGCGGAGAGACTGGCGGATCAGGTGCTGCGCGCACTGGAGCACCACTGGCTCGATCAGCGGCAGCCCGGGGAGACCGTGCTGGTGTTCCTGCCCGGTCAACGGGAGATCCAGCAGTGCCTGCAGAGCATCGCTGGCACCGCGTGGGGGGCGGAGCTGGAGCTCTGCCCGCTGCACGGCAACCTGCCCCTGGCGGCCCAGGCCCGCGCCATCCAGCGCGGCGTCCGCGCCGCCGGGCGCGTGGTGCTGGCCACCAGCATCGCCGAAAGCTCGTTGACCATCGAAGGGGTGACGCTGGTGGTGGACAGCGGCCTGAGCCGCCGCAGCCGCTTTGATCCGACCACCGGCATGGACAGCCTGGTGACCCTGCCGGCCAGCCTGGCCAGCGCCGAGCAGCGGGCGGGCCGAGCCGGCCGCCTTGGGCCCGGACGCTGCATCCGGCTCTGGAGTCCGGCAGAGCAGCAGCGCAGACCCTCCTTCGACCCGCCCGAACTGCTGGAGTGCGATCCCACCCCCGTGGTGCTGCAGCTGGCGCAGTGGGGGGCCGGGCTCGGGGAACAGCTGCCCTGGCTGGACCCACCACCTCGGGCCAGCCTGCAGGAGGGCCAGCTGCTGCTCCGGCAGCTGGGGGCCCTGGACGAGCGGGGCACCCTGACCGCGTCCGGACGGGAGATGGCAGCCCTCGGGGTGCATCCGCGCCTGGCCCGACTGCTGCTGCGGGCCAGGGCCGTGGGGGCCGAGGAGCTGGGCTGCGCCCTCGCTGCCCTGCTGAGCGAGCGGGACCCGCTGCAGGCCAGCGCCGCGGGTTGTGATCTGATGCGGCGGCTCGACTGGCTGCGGGCCCCCGGCCGCGATCCACGCCGCCAGCAGCTGCGCCAGCTCCAGCAGCAGCTGCAGCGGCAACTGGGCAGCACGGGCGTTGCCGCCGCTGGCCTGCTCCCGGAGAGCGTGATCGCCGCCGAGCTGGTGGCCCATGCCTACCCCGAGCGGGTCGCCCTGGCGCGGGAGGGAAGCCCCGGGCGCTTCCTGACCCGTGGCGGTCGCGGCGCCCTGCTGCACCCCAGCGACCCGCTGCTGAGTTGCGAGGCCCTGGCCATCGCCAGCGCCGACGGGGCCGGCCGCGACTGCCGCATCCAGCTGGCCCTACCCCTGGCCCGCGCCAGCCTCGAAGCCCTGGCGGCCGAGGCTGGCGACCTGGACATGCAGGTGGCATGGGACAGCCGGCAGGAGCGGGTGCGCTGCGAACGGCTGCTGCGGCTGGGCGCCCTGATCCTGGAGCGTCGCCCCTGGCCGGAGGCTCCGGAATCGGCGGTGCTGTCCGCATGGCGGCAGGGGCTCAAGGCCATGGGACTGGCCGCCCTGCCGTGGGATGGGGCCAGCCGCCAGCTGCAGCAGCGTCTCTGCCTGGCGCATCACCACCTCGGGGCCCCCTGGCCCGACCGCAGCGATGCCGCACTGGCCGCCGAGCCAACCGCCTGGCTGGGGGATCAGCTGGCGGATCTGCGCAGCCGCGTTGACCTGCAGCGTCTCGATCTGGTGGAGGGGCTCTGGAGCGGCCTGGCCTGGGACAGTCGCCGCCAGCTGGATCAGTGGCTGCCCATCACGCTGCCGATCCCCTCAGGCCGCCAGGCCCGACTCGACTACAGCAGCGGCACCCCGGTGCTGGCCGTGAAGCTGCAGGAGCTGTTCGGCTCCGCCGTGACCCCAACCGTGCTGCAGGGACGTCTGCCGGTGACCGTGCAGCTGCTCTCCCCCGCTGGCCGTCCTGCTGCCGTCACCCAGGACCTGGCGGGCTTCTGGCGGGGCGCTTACCAAGAGGTGCGCCGCGACCTGCGCGGCCGCTACCCGCGTCACCCCTGGCCGGAGGATCCGAGCAGCGCCCAGGCCACAGCCCTCACCAAGCGACGCCTGGAGCAGGCACAGGGCAAGTCGCCTGGGGCCTGATCCCGATCCTGATCCGAGCTTGCGGCGCGTCCGCTCAGTCCCAGAGGCGCTCGAACAGATGGTCAAAACCGAAGTGGCGCAACCCCTCGGCGATCCCTGCGCAGCCGTCGGCCCGGGCGCGATACACCCGTGGCAGCCGCGGCAGCTGCGCCACCAGGTCCGGCTCCGCATTGCCCACCATCACGCCCATCAGGCCGGTCTCGAACATGGCCAGATCGTTGAGGGTGTCGCCTGCTGTGACCACCGTGGCGTGATCGGCCTCCAGCCACTCCAGCAGCGCCAGCAGGGTGCTGCCCTTGTTCACGCCGGCAGGCAGCACATCGAAATAGCGACTGTCGGAGAGCACGCAGTCCGCCCCCTCCGCCTCCAGGCGGCCGATCAGGCTGCGATCGAATCGCTCTAGGTCCACGTAGTAGGCGAACCGACGGTTGGAGCTGACCGGCTGAAGGGACAAACCGGGCTGGTTCTCCAGCAGCGGCACCAGGCGTGACTCCAGATCCCGCCAGCGGGCCTCGATGGGCTCCACCGCCAGAGGCAGTGGCAACAGGGAGGCACCGCAGGCCACCGTGCAGCCCACATCACCGATCACCAGATGGGGAGCCGCCAGGCCGATCGGCTCGTCCTCCTGCAGCACCCGGGCAATCGAGCCAAGATCCCGTCCCGTGCAGAACACATGCAGCACCCGCTGCCGCTGTTCCGCCAGCCAGCGGTAGAAGCGCCGCCGCTCCGGGGTGGCGCCACCCAGCAGGGTGCCGTCGAGATCGGTCACCAGCACCAGCTCCGGGGCCTCGGGCAGCGGAGCCGAGAGCTGCTGCTGCAGCCGCTGGCGGGGAGGCGTCACGTCGGTGCGATGTACCGCCTTCCAAGGTATCGACGGGCACTGTCAAGCGCCCGCCAAGTTTCGTTACAATGGAGGAGTCGCTGAGGCATCACCCATGTCCGACTCCTCCCGCTTCGGTTTCGTCAACTTCGCCGAGACCTGGAATGGCCGCCTGGCCATGCTCGGTTTCACCATCGGCCTGGCCACCGAACTGCTCACCGGCCAGGGCATTCTCGGCCAGCTCGGCCTGGGCTGAGCCCCACAGCCGGAACCGTCCCGTTAACCGCCCCTGCAAGGGCGGTTTTTTGATGGGCGAGACTGGCGTTTCAGCAGCACGACTCCCCTGGCCCGCCTCTACGCCAAGAACCGCCGTGACGGCGCCCGGCTGCTCAGCACCGCCCTGGTGATCACCAGCATCGGCGTGATCCGCCTGGACCATCCCGTCGGGCTCGTGGTGGCAGCACTGGGTGCCCTGGTGAGCCTCTACTGGTGGCGTTGCTACCGCAGCCTTGAGCGCTGACCCTTGAGCTCCGATCCCGGCCTGCCGCACTACAGCGTCGCCGAACTGAACCAGGCCATCGGCTCCCTGCTGGAGCGGGGCTTCGCCCCGCGCTTCCTGCTGGAAGCCACCGTGTCACGGCCGCAGCTCAAGAAGGGGCACCTCTGGCTGACGCTTGTGGATGGACAAGCCTCCATTCAGGCCGTGGTCTGGGCCTCCCAGTTGAGCCGACTCAATCACCAGCCCCTGGAGGGCGATGGTGTGCTGGTGGTGGGCAAGCTCAATTTCTGGAGCGCCCGCGCGTCGCTGTGCGTGCAGGTTCTCGACATGCGTCCGAGCCTGAGCACCGTCCTGCTGCGCTTTGAGCAGGTGCGCCAGCAACTGGAGCCCGAAGGACTTCTGGATCCAGCCCGCAATCGACCGCTACCGCCGATGCCGAGGGCGATCGCCCTGCTGACCAGCGTGCCCAGCTCGGCCCTGGCCGACATGCTGCGCACGGCAGCGGAGCGCTGGCCGAGCACCCGAATCCACGTGGTGCCGATTCCCGTGCAGGGGGCCGTGGAGGAGCAGATTCGCCAGCGTCTCGCCGAGGTACTGGCGGTGGCCAGCGCGCTGGGCCTCGAGGCGATCGTGCTGGCCCGCGGCAGCGGCAGCCGCGAGGACCTGGCGGTGTTCGACAGCGAAGCCCTGGCCAGAGACCTGGCGGCCTGTCCTCTGCCGGTGATCACGGGCCTGGGCCACGAGGACGACCTCACCATCGCCGACCTGGTGGCCGACTACCGGGCCGCCACCCCCACCGGGGCGATGGTGGCACTGCTGCCGGATCGGCTCAGCCTGATCCAGGACCTCAGCCACCAGCGCACACGGCTGCGCCAACTCGTGCACCATCGCCTGCAGCAGGAGCGCCTACGCCTGGAGGGGGAGCGGCAGAGGCTGGTCCAGCTGCATCCCAACCAGTTGCTGGAGCACTGGCGGCAGCAGCTGCGGCAGCGGCATGAGCTGCTGCAAGCGCTCTCCCCCCAACGGCTCCTGCAGCGGGGCTTTGCCTTGGTGCGACGCCCCGATGGCCGCCTGCTCCGCTCGGTGCAGCAGGTGCGTGCAGGAGATCGGCTGCAGCTTGAGCTGGCGGACGGCAGGATCGATGCCGTTGCCGAGGGCTCAGGCCCCGGCTGAGCCCCCACACGATCCCGCCCCATGCACGAGAGTCCCGCCAAGCGACGCAGCGGCAGCGCCACCACGCCGGCAGAGGCGCTCGCTGCAGCAGGCAATCCCGACTGGCTCGCGGACGTGGCAGGGCTGAGCTTTCAGGAGGCTCGAACTGCCCTTCAACTCGCCATGGCCCGGCTGCAGGCCGACGATCTGGAGGTGGAGGAGATGGCAGGGCTGTACCAGCGGGCCGAGGCCTATGCCAACCGCTGCGAGGCGGTGCTGCAGCGGGTGGAGCAGGAGGTGATCGAATGGGAGGCCCGCAGCACGAGCCCCTCACCATGACCAGCCCGACTCCGCGACCCTGGCTGGCCTGGCTGTATCTGGCCCTGGCTGTCGCCGGCGGGATCCTGCCTTGGCTGGCCAATCTCGACTACATGCGCCAATACGGCTCCAGTTTTGATCTGGGGCTGTTCGTTGAGCTGGCCAATGCGAATCCCGCGGCTCAGTCGCTCTCGCGCGACCTGCTGGTGGGAGCGACGGCCGTGACCCTATGGATCGTGGTGGAGAGCAGGCGGCTGCAGATGCGCCACCTCTGGCTGGTGCTGCTGAGCAGCGTGACGATCGCCTTCGCCTTTGCGGCCCCGTTCTTCCTGTTCTTGCGTGAACGGAGGCTGGCGGAACTGGCCCGCCAGGGAGCCGCCGTTCACTGAGAGGACCCGGCCGTTATCCCGGTCAGTCGTCGCTGACGTCCCGCACCTGGACGTCGATGACGGCATCCCGAGCGGCCGGCTCAGCCGTCGTGGCAGCCGCGGGAGCATCCGCCACCAGGCTGGCGCCGCATGCGGGGCACTGCAGAGCCCCCAGGCTGGGTGTGCCGCAGGCAGGGCAGATCGTCATCCTGCGTTTGGCCCACTGCCACACCAGCAGACCGGCACCAGCCAGAACCAGAGGTCCAAGAACGAGCACCAGGGTCACCCCTTCGATCACGTCGACGAACAGGCGGGCCGTGAGGCCGGGAGCAACCAGCAGCAGGGCCAGAGCAATCAGCCAGAACCAGGGAACGGGGCGCTGCATCGACTCACCACACGGTCTGCCCAGAAAGCGTGCGCACCAGGTCGGGCAGGAAGGCCGTGATGCTGAACACCATCCTCAGGCTTGCGGGGGGAGCGGGCGGAGGGCGGCAGGTGTGGATCGCCCACCGTGCTCCAAGCGACTGATCACAACGCTCAGTGCCATGCCGTAATAAATGATCAAGGCCACCAACCACACCCAGAGGCTGAGCAGCAGCACACCGCCGATCACCCCATAGGCCTGAAAGCGCGCCCCCAGCGACAGCAGACTCCGGCCCAGGGCCGCGTTCAGCGCCGTGAGCACGAAGCCGATCAACAGCGCCCCGGGCAGAAGCGGGCGGCGCGGCACAGGGCGCGTTGGCAACAGTGCCAGCAGCGCAAAGGCGAGGCTGCAGGAGATCACCAGACTGAGACCCACATCCACCAACCATGGCACTGGCATCCAGAAGCGAACACTGGCGGGCAGCCACTGCTCCAGCAGCAAGCGCCAACTGCCAGGACTAAGCAGTCGCAGGTTGGTGGTGACCTGATCCAGCACCACGAAGAATCCGATCAGGACCACCAACGCGAACGACTCGATACGGGCCCGGATGAAGCGCAGAACGGGCTGAAGCCAATTGGCGGGGGGAGTCAGGCAAGGCCTGAATCCCCAGAGACGGTCTGCCCCGCGCTGCAAGCTCAAATAGGCATTGGTGGCGGAAACGAGCAGGAAGACGGCACCCACCACGCCAGCGCCCGTACCTTGGCGAAAAAGCTTCAACAACGTGCCGCTCACCAGGGGGAGCACCGCTGGCGGCAGAAACTGATCAGCGAGCTGCAACAGGTTCTCAATCAGGCCATCGACTCGGCCAAGAACACGACTTGCCACACCCAGGGCAATCAGCAGAATCGGGAAGAGAGACTGCAGTGTGTGGTAGGCGAAAGCCGCACTGAGATCAATGCAATCCTCACGATCCCAGAGGCGATAGGCCCTCCAGAACAATCGCGGCCATCGCCAGGCACCCCGGACACTCTCCATCACCCTGGCTGGTCCCCGCCACCGCCGACGCCCCAGAGACTAATTGGCGAGGGTTGGCAGCCCACACCCACAAACCAACCCCACAAACAGAAGCCAACAAAAAAGCCACCCCGCAGGGTG
>JAIYAQ010000019.1 GCA_027488975.1 Cyanobium sp. E1_MAG_00006 | reverse complement strand
GGACTCATCCGCCTTCTCACGTCAGCTTTGACGGCCTCGCTGTAGCGACGCATTGCTCATGTCCTCAAGCCCCCGGGTGTACTGATCAGAGGGGTGACAACTTTCCTGAAACCGGGGGGGCGGTGCAACAGCTGGCTGCATTCGTGGTGGTCTGCTGCGGGGCAGGAGCGGGCATCGCGCAATGGGCGGCCACCAACACCAAGAAGGCTGAGCAGCTCAACCATCCCCTCTACCCATCCCCTGATCCACCCTCCTGGAATCAGAGCGGCAGACCCAGAACGAGGAGGGAGTGTTCACCCCACGGACCCAGGACGTCAGACCTATGAAAGCTCTCCTGACCCTTCTTGCTGCTGCAGCGACCGCCGCCACTACCACCGCCACCTTGGTCGAGCCAGCGGCCGCCCAATGGGGTTCCTATGGTCTTAGTCAGCAGCAGTTGCTCCAACAGCGCGGAAATGGCTGGAGCAGCGGCGACTACTTTGGTGCCCCCCGGCAGCCACGGATCCAGCAACAGCCCTATGGCGGCGGGTACACCCCCGGTCTTCAGAACAACATTCGCTACCGCCAGAACAGCTGCGCCATGTACCTCAACTGCTGATCGGCCTGCTGCTCTCCTGATCCCTGTGGGGGAGGTTTCCCCCTTTCAGTCGTGCAGCACGTGCTTAGTACCGCGGCACGCTCGGATCCACCTCCTGGCTCCAGGCGTCGATGCCGCCGCTCACATTGATGCCCTCGATGCCGTGGCGTTTGAGGGCGATCAGGGCCTTGGCGCTGCGGCCGCCCAGCTTGCAGTGGGCATAGAGGGTTTTGCCCGCCGCCAGCTGCTGGATGCGTTCCACGGCCGTGCCGTTCTCGATCTGATCGAGGGGGATCAACACAGCGCCGGGAATCACGGCGATGTCTGCCTCGGGGGGATTGCGCACGTCGATCAGCACCAGGCCACTGGTGTCGCCATCGAGTAGGCCCTTGAGCTCGCCCACGCTGATGCTCTCCACCGCACCGGCCTCCTCCTGGCCGGGGGCGCTGCCGCCCACGCCGCAGAACTCCTGGTAGTCGATCAGCTTGTCGATCACTGGGCGCTCGGGGTTGGGCCGCAGCTTGAGCTCGCGGAACTTCATGCCCAGGGCATCGAACAGCAGCAGGCGGCCGCTGAGGGTGGTGCCGATGCCGGTGATGATCTTCACCGTCTCAGTGGCCTGGATCACGCCGATGATTCCGGGCAGTACGCCCACCACGCCGCCCTCGGCGCAGGAGGGCACCATGCCCGGCGGCGGCGGTTCGGGGAACAGGTCGCGGTAGTTGGGGCTCTCGGCATCCAGGTTGAACACCGTGGCCTGGCCCTCGAAGCGGAAGATCGAGCCGTACACGTTCGGCTTGCCCAGCAGCACGCAGGCGTCGTTCACCAGGTAGCGGGTGGGGAAGTTGTCCGTGCCGTCGCAGACGATGTCGTACGGGCGGATTATCTCCAGGGCGTTCTCGCTGGTGAGCGCCGTTTCGTAGAGATCCACCTGGCAGTGCGGGTTGATCTCAAGAATGCGCGCCTTGGCCGATTCGATCTTCGGTTTGCCCACCCAGCTGGTGCCGTGGATCACCTGCCGCTGCAGGTTGGAGTGATCCACCACATCGAAATCGACGATGCCGATGCGGCCCACGCCGGCGGCCGCCAGATACAGCAGCAGCGGTGAGCCGAGGCCGCCCGTGCCCACGCACAGCACTGAGGCGGCCTTGAGGCGCTTCTGCCCCTCCATGCCCACCTCGGGCAGGATCAGGTGGCGGGCAAAGCGGGCCACCTCATCGGGGCTGAGCTGAATGCCGCTGGTGTCGGGGGGAAGCATGGAGGGGCAGGGGCGCTGTCCAGCTCTCTACTCTCCCAAACGCCGGGGCTCGCTCCCCGGCGGCGATTCAGCTCCCGATCGCGATTCCAGCTCCAGTTCCAGCTCCGGCGCCAGTTCCAGCGCCAGTTCGTGGGGTTTCTGGGCTGCTGGGCTTGCCCCCTCCACGCTGTCGCCGCTCCAGCCGGCGGAGTCGGGTAGCCACCAGGCCCGGAGAGGGGCCGCTACCGGCAGGCCGCTGCGGATCAGCATCAATGCCGGACCGCAGCTCAGGGCCAGGTCGCTCGCGGAGGGCATTGCGTCGCTGCTGGGGTGGCTGTGAGCGGCTCCAAGAACCTGCAGCTGCCGCTCCCGTGCCCAGCGCTGCGCCAGCAGCTGCTCACGCGGATCGAGCAGGAAGCGATGCTGCCGTTCCTCCTGCGGTTGCCAGCTGTTGCAGCAGGGCCAGATCCGTTGCAGGACAAGGCTTGTTCCCAGGCGGCGCCCCAGCAGCAGCGCACAGCCCTCCTGGGGCGCAGCTGCCAGCAGCACCCGCTCAAGAACGATCAGGCAATCCCGACCTGCCCGGAGCCTCTCTGGCGTTGCTGCTGCCACCCGGATACCTTATGGCGGAGAAAAAACGCCCATGACACTCCTGATGAGCGACGAAACAACCGATCTGCAGGAGCAAGCCGCCAGCACGGCTGAAGAGCCCGGCGCAAGCTTCAGCGAGCGCTACAGCGAGATCCTTGGCAAGGTGAACGCCACCCTCGACCAGGTCGACTGGACCCAGATGGGCCGCATCGGCAAGGGCGTCGGCGTGCTGGTGGTGGTGATCGTGGCCCAGGTCCTGATCAAGGGCGTGCTCGACACGATCAACCTGCTGCCCGTGGTGCCCGGCCTGCTTGAGCTGCTCGGTCTGGTGGTGGTGGGCCAGTGGAGCTGGCAGAACCTCACCACCAGCGAGAAGCGCTCCGCCGTGGTGTCCAAGGTGCAGACCCTGCGCAAGGAGTACCTGGGCTGATCCAGGACGATCCGGTCTGAGGCGTTGGCCTCAGGCCTTGATTGAGCGAGCGGCCGGCCCCGGGATTCGTCCGGGGCCGGCTTTTGTTGTTGGGGCGCTCACCCCAAGTTCCGGACTCAAGGCCACTGCCGCAGTAAGGCCGCGATGCTGCGCTCCGCCTGGGACCAGTAACGGCCCCCGAACAGGTTGGCGTGGTTGAGCAGGTGATACAGGTTGTAGAGCTCGACCCGCTGCCGGTGGCCCGCGGGCAAAGGCCACGCGGCCGCGTAGCCGGCGAAGAAGGCTGGCGGGAAGCCACCGAACAGCTGGGCCATCGCCAGATCCACCTCCCGATCGCCGCGGTACACGGCCGGATCGAACAGGGCGCCGCCGCCACCGGCCAGCAGCGACGCATTGCCACTCCACAGGTCGCCATGCACCAGGCAGGGCTCGGCGGGATGTCCCGCCAGCCAGGCCGGCACCTGCTGCAGCAGGGCATCGGCCTCAGCCAGACGGTGGCCTGAACGGGCGGCCCAGGCCAGTTGGCGGCCCAGCCGCTGCTCGGCAAAGAATCGGCCCCAGCTCTCCTGCCAGCCGTTGGCCTGCGGCCCGGAGCCGATGAAGTTGTCCTGGCCCCAGCCGAAGCGGCCGTCGTGGCCGACCAGGCTGCTGCGGTGCAGCGCCGCCAGCTCGGCGCCGAAGTTGCGCCATGCCCCCTCGGGATCGGCAGGGCGGTCACCAAGGTTCAGCCAGCTCAGCAGCAGCAGCGCCGTGCCATCCAGCTCCGCCAGCCGCAGCGGGTTGGGGATCATCAGGCCGGTGGTTGCGGATGTGAGGGCCCTCAGTCCATCGGCCTCGGCAGCCAGCACCGGCAGCAGGGCGGCGCGGTTGGTCTTGGCGAACAGGAGCCCGCCATCGGCCAGCTCCAGCCGCCAGGCGCGGTGGATGCAGCCGCCGCCCACCGGCCCCATGGCCCGCAGTTCCTGCCCCAGCTCGCGCAGCAGCCAGGCGGCGAGGCGGGCCTGCTGCATCTCACGGCGCGGCGCTGGGACCTGCCAGCATGCCGCCATGACCAGCCGTTGCGATGTGGCGGTGGTGGGTGCCGGCATCGCCGGCCTCACTGCCGCGGCCCTGCTGGCAGATCAGGGGCTGGAGGTGGTGCTGCTGGAGGCCCACAGCCAGAGCGGCGGTTGCGCCGGCACCTTCCGCCGCGGGCCATACACCTTTGATGTGGGGGCCACCCAGGTGGCGGGCTTCGAGCCGGGCGGCAGCCACGCGCGGCTCTTCCGCCATTTCGGCCTGCCGCTGCCGGCGGCGCGGCCCCTGGATCCGGGTTGCAGTGTGCGGCTGGCGGGCGAGCCCGAGCTGATCCGGCTCTGGCGCGATCCGGAGCGCTGGCGGCAGGAGCGCCAGCGCCAGTTTCCTGGCAGCGAGCGCTTCTGGCAGCTGTGCGCCTGGCTGCACCACGGCACCTGGGGCTTCGCCGGCCGCGATCCGGTGCTGCCGCCCCGCAACGCCTGGGATCTGGGCCAGCTGCTTAGCGCCCTCGATCCCGGCACCCTGGCCAGCGGCGTCTTCGCCACCGCAACGGTGGCCGATCTGCTGGTTCTGTGCGGCTGCGGCGCTGATCATCGGCTGCGGCGCTTCCTCGATCTGCAGCTGCGCCTCTATTCCCAGGAACCCGCCGATCGCACGGCGGCCCTCTACGGCGCCACGGTGCTGGCCATGGCTCAGGAGCCGCTGGGGCTGTGGCATCTGCAGGGGTCGATGCAACGGCTCAGCGAGCCCCTCGAGCAGGCCCTGACGGCGGCGGGTGGGCAGCTGCGGCTGCGGCACCGTCTCACGGGGCTGCGCCGGCTCGGGCTCGGCTGGCAACTGGAGGGGCAGGGCCCCGGCCAGCGCTCCTTCCGCCTGGAAGCCACCGAGGTGGTGTGCAGTCTGCCGCCGCAGGCGTTGCCGCAGCTGCTGGGCGATGCCTTGCCGGCGGGCTACGACCGGCGCCTCAGCAGCTTCCCCGATCCCTCCGGCGCCCTGGTGCTCTACGGCGCCGTGGTGCGCGAGCGGCTGCCCGCTGATCTCGGCCTGCACGCCCAGCTGGACTGGGCTGATCCCGGCAGCCTGTTCGTGTCGCTCAGCGCTGAGGGGGATGGCCGGGCGCCGGCGGGGCAGGCCACCGTGATCGCCAGCGTGTTCACGCCGGCGCGCCCCTGGTTCGACCTGGCGGAGCCGGCCTATCAGCAGCGCAAGCAGCAGGCGATGGCGGGCATCCAGGCCGGGCTGCGCGAGCTTCTGGGGCTGGAGCCGGTCGACTGGCTGCATGCCGAACTGGCGACGCCACGGGGTTTTGCCGGCTGGACCGGCCGCCCCTTCGGTTTCGTGGGGGGCCTGGGCCAGCACCCCAGTCGTTTCGGACCCTTCGGTCTGGCCAGCCGCACCCCCCTGCCGGGCCTGTGGCTCTGCGGTGATGGGATCCACCCCGGCGAGGGCACCGCGGGGGTGAGCCTTTCTGCGTTGATGGCCTGCCGCCAGCTGCTGGCGGCTCGCGGCCGTGAGCTGCGGCTCAGAGAAACTCCGGTCGCAGCGCCTGGCAGCGGCTGAGCTCGGCCTGCAGGGCTGTCCAGTTTTCCCTCTGAACCAGCGTCTCCAGGGCCTCCAGCTGGCGGCGGTACTGCGCCAGCCCCTGCAGGACGGCGGCTCGGTTGCTGACCGCCATCAGCGTGCCCAGCTCCGGGTTGCCGCCACCGATGCGGCTGGTGTCGGCGAAGCCGCTGGAGGCCAGTTGCCGCACCAGCTCCTGGGCGCCGGCTTCGGCGCCGCCCCGATCCGCCGCCTGCAGCAGCGCCGCGCTCACCAGCACCGGCATGTGCGAGATCAGTGCCACGGCCTGGTCGTGGGCGGCGGCGTCGCAGGTGAGCCAGCGGGCACCCACTGCCTGCGCCAGCTGTTGCACCAGATCCAGGGCCGCCGGATCGGTGGCGGGCAGTGGCGCATTGGCCGGCGTCGCCACCCAGGGGCGACCGGTGAACAGCCCCTCCAGCCCCGCTTCCACCCCCGCCTGGGCGGTGCCGGCCATCGGATGGCTGGCCACGAAGCGGGGGTGCCAGTGCCCCCAGCGCTCCAGCACCGGCTGCTTCACCGAACCCACGTCCGTCACCACCGCCTCGGCCGGCAGGGCAGCGCGCAGGGCGGGATCGGGGCCAAGCAGGCGGTCGAGGGGCAGGGCCAGCACGATCAGGCCGCAGCCCTTCAGCACGGCAGGGTCGGTGGCCACGGCATCGGCAAGGCCCCGTTCCCGTGCCCGCTCAGCGGTGGCTTCGCGGTGCACCAAGGCCCGCACCTCCAGCCCCTGGGCCCGCAGGTCGAGAGCAAGGGAGCCGCCGATCAGCCCCAGCCCCACGATTCCCACCGGCTGCTCACCCCAGGCGCTTGTCATCGCTGAACAGTCGGCTGCAGCCAGCTTCCTACGATTTGCCGATGTTGGAAGCCCAGGCCCACCAGCACCTCAAGGCCCTGCTGCGCCAGGAGGGGGAGACGCGCTGGCCGCATCACCTCACCCTCAGCCGGCTGGTGGCTCGCAGCCTGCGCCGCGCCGATCAGACCGTGGTACGCCTGGCGCCCGGCAGTGATCCCAGCTGGCTGCTGGGCCTGCTGGTGCCCCTGGCTCTGCACGACGGGCCGGTGGCCCTGTTGGTGAGCCCGGCCCTGCGCCAGCGGCTGCTCCAGGTGGAGCTGCCGCGCCTGGAGGCGGTGGGCCTCAGCCTGGCTTGCTGGGAGGGCCCGGCCGCACCCGCCTCGGCGCGTCTGTGGTTGCTGCACCCGGAGCAGCTGGTGCAGGCCTGGCGTGATGGCCAGCTCGGCGATCGCCAGCTGCTGGTGCCCGAGGGTGAGCTGCTGGAGCCGGAGCTGCGTCGGGCCCTGGGGGTGGTGATCGACACCGATCACTGGGAGCAGCTGCGCCGCAGCCTGCCGTCCGCCGCCGCCAGCCTGCTGCAGCTGCATGAGCGGCTGAGCCGGCGTCTGCTGGCCCGCCCCTGCGGGCCCCTGCAGCAGCTGCCCATCGCCCCGGAGGAGGAAGCACCGCTGCGCCAGCTGCTCTGCCTGCTGGAGCCGTTGCCGGAGCCCTGGCCCCGCTGGCTGGCCACCGGCGGTGAGGGCTGGACCAGCTGGGCCCGCATCAACCCGACGCTGCTGCAGTGGCAGTGGCATCACCAGCCGCTGGAGCCCCTGGCCCAGATGCCGGGGCTGCTGGCCGGGCGTGGCGTGGTGCTGGTGGGCCCCGGTGCCGAGTTGCCGGCCCCCGGCCACGGTTTCGTCCCGCAGGTGGAGCTGAGCCTGGCCGATCCGCCGCTGCTGGATCCGCTGCCGCTCTATGCCCCCCAGGGCCAGGCCCTGCCCAATGCGCCCCACTACCCCACCCATCTGCTGGAGCAGTGCCGCCGGCTTGTGCTCGGCCAGGCGGGGCTGAGTGTGGTGCTGCTCGACGACGAAGGTCTGCGCCTCGGCCTCACCAGTGCCCTGGCGGCGGAGTTTGGTTCGCGCGTGGGACACCAGCTCACGGCGCCGGAGAGCAATGGCGTCATCTGCTGCAGCTGGGGCTGGTGGCTCGAGCATCAGCAGCGCCTGCCGCTGCCCTGTCAGCTGGTGGCGGCCACGCTGCCGATCGCCAGCCTCGAGGATCCGCTCACGGCGGCACGGGTGGCTGCCCTGCGTCAGCAGGGGCGGGACTGGTTCCGGGAGCTGCTGCTGCCGGAGGCCCTCGGTCGCCTGCAGCGGGCGGTGGCGGGAGTACGCCGCAACGGTGGCCGCCTGGCGGTGCTCGATGGCCGGCTGCGCCGGCGCGGCTGGGGCCGGCAGGTGCTTGAGGCGCTGGAGCCCTGGGTGGCGCTGCCGCGGCTGCTACCCGGCTGAAGCACACCCCCTAGCCTGGGCGCCGCCGACCACAGCAGGGTTCGATGGGAGAGGCCAAGCGCCGTTCCGAGCAGGGGTTGCCGCCCCGTCCGCCGTCCGCAAGATCCGCCGCCACCAAGCCTGCGGACAAGGCGAAGCCGAAGGACACCTCGCCCCGCATCGCCCCCTGGCTGCCGCTGACGCAGAACCAGGGCGAGCAGTTCGTGCGTCTCACCACCCGCGGGGCCTGGATCGGTATCGGCGCCCTGGTGATCTTCTGGGTTGTGGTGCGTTTCATCGGCCCGGCCGCCGGCTGGTGGACCCTGGCTGACGGCTGAGCAGGTATTTCTACTCACGGAAATCCGAAGAAAACGTTAGGATTCTCGGCATCCTTCGCTGGGCCGCCATGTTTGCGCGTCTTGCTGAGCACTACCGATCCGTTGTTGACGATCTCGTGCTGAGCCTGCGGGCCCTGGCCGATGGTCTGCAGCAGAAGGGGTTCGCCGCCACCTGCTACGTCTGCGGTGACGGTCGCGACGGTCAAGGTGCTTCCTTCGTCGCCGGGCTGGGCGATGGCCACCTGGTGCGTTTCCTGGTGTCCGACTACGGCATCAGCTGGGTGGAATCCCGCAACGGCCACGAGCTGGTCAAGCTTGAGGGTGCCGAAGCGATTCAGGAGCTGGAGCGGGTGGCCGCCACCCTTCGTGATCTCTCGGCCGTCAACTCAGGCACCGCAGCCGCGGCCGCCGGAACCCCGACGGCCTGAATTCCCCACAGCCCAGCCCAGGGCTCAGCTGGCCGCCGGCAGGGCCTCCTCGGCTTCGGCGCCGCCAGCGCCAGTCGCCGCGGCACCCGCCGCCAGACGGGCCGCAGCTGCCGCAACCGGCCGCAGGGAGTCGGTTGCTTCGCTCAGCTTCTGGCGCACCTGGATCTCGATCCGCTCCTTCTGCTCAGGGTTCTGCTCCAGCCAGGTGATCGTGTTGTCGCGGCCCTGGCCAATGTTGTCCCCCTCGTAGCTGTACCAGGCGCCCTTGCGCACCACCACGGCGTTCTCCTCAGCCAGATCCAGCAGGCAGCCGACGCTGCTGATGCCACGGCCGAACAGGATGTCGAACTCGGCGATGCGGAAGGGAGGGGCCACCTTGTTCTTGGCCACCTTCACCTTGGCGCGGATGCCGTATTCCTCCGTACCGCGCTTGAGGGTCTGGATGCGGCGGATGTCGAGGCGCACCGAGGCGTAGAACTTCAGGGCGTTACCGCCGGTGGTGGTTTCCGGGTTGCCGTAGGTCACGCCGATCTTCTGGCGCAGCTGGTTCAGGAAGATCACCGTGCAGCCGGATTTGCCGATGTTGCCGGTGATCTTGCGCATCGCCTGGCTCATCAGACGCGCCTGGCTGCCCACCGCCAGATCGCCCATCTCCCCCTCAATCTCAGCGCGTGGGGTGAGGGCGGCCACCGAGTCGACGACGACGATGTCGACCGCGGCGGATCGCACCAGCTGGTCGACGATCTCCAGCGCCATCTCACCGGTGTCCGGCTGGGAGACCAGCAGGTTCTCGATGTCGACCCCCAGGGCCGCGGCGTACACCGGATCCAGGGCGTGCTCGGCGTCCACGAAGGCGGCCACGCCGCCGCGGCGCTGCACCTCGGCGATGGCATGCAGGGTGAGCGTGGTCTTGCCTGAGCTCTCCGGGCCGTAGATCTCCACCACGCGGCCCTTGGGGTAGCCGCCGCCGAGTGCCAGGTCGAGGGTGAGGGCGCCGGTGGGGCTGGTCTCGATCCGCATCCGGGAGGCATCCCCGAGGCGCATGATCGAGCCCTTGCCGAAGTTGCGCTCGATCTGGTTCAGCACCAGGCCCAGTGCCTTGTCGCGTTCGGGGTTGGCGGCGGCTTTGCTGCTGGCACTCGTTGTGGCGCCTGGTGCGGCGCCGGAGGAGGCGGTGCTGGCGCGGCTGGTCTTGTCGTCGGCAGGCATGTCTGCAAATCAGTGATGGAGCAGGCCGCGAAGCGGAGGAGCCGGCGGAACCGGACCCATCCTGCGCGACCTCACAGGGAGAAGTGCCACCCGAGGGGCCCGGCGTTTCAAGTGGTGCCGCCTGAAGCGGCTTCCACCCATGCTGTAGTACAGGCGTACGCTAGCGGGTGGCGGGCCAGTCCGCCAGGGGGCGTTGGAAGTGTTCGGGCTCAAGCAGGCTGATGCCTGCGGGCAGGGCGTCGCGATCGCCGGGGCTCAGGTAGCCCCAGCTCACCAGGAAGCAGCGCACCGCCTCCAGTCCGGGTGTACGGCACACGGTTTCCAGCGTTGGGCGGCGATCCTCCACGAACCACAACGGTGCGGCCTGCTCGGTGCTCAGCTGCAGCAGTACGTCCGGCTTGCTGCCCTGTTCATGGCCATAGACGGCCCGCGGCGCCAGGTTGTAGGCCGCCAGTAGCTCCCTGGCGAAGGCGCCCCCCTTGGTGGTGAGGACCAGCCAGTCGCTGCCCTCAGCGCCGAGGGCCCGTAGGCGCTCCGGTACGCCCGGGTAGGGGCGGTGCAGTGCCAGCCAGGCGGCGGGGTCATCGCGGATCGCATCGCTACGCAGAGTTTCGAGGCTGTGCTGCAGCGGCTCAGGTGTCAGCCGCCAGCGCTCCAGGGCAGCGGCGGTGCAGCCCTCGTAGTCGGCCAGGTAGGTCGCCAGATCGAGATTGGTTCGCGATAGCTCGAGCGTTGCCAGCACCATCTCCCAGCCCTTGTGGATCAGCGGCCGCAGGGCAGCGAAAGCCGGGGGTGCCTGCTCCGGCAGGCTCAACTCCGGCCGCAGGGCTAGGGCGGCCCGCCGTGCACTCCACCAGTACTCGGCCATGCCGTCCACCAGCACGCCGTCGAAGTCGAACACCAGCAGGGGGGGTGTGGCCATGGCTGGATAGGCCTGCGATCCAGTGCTGGAGCTGGATCCGGGCGAGAGATTCACAAACTGGGCCGCTAGGATTCGAACCTAGGAGTGGCGGGACCAAAACCCGCTGCCTTACCACTTGGCGACGGCCCAACGCGCTGGCAGGTGTGAGCGCCGGAGCGCCGATCCTTGAGCACCCAGATAGTTACCCACAGTGGGGCGACCTTCGTCAATCGCGTGGCCCCAGTCGGCGACTCAGCCGGCGCCCCGGCCGGTTCAGCGCGGGAAGATGCGCAGCCGCTGCTGGCGGCCGCTGCCGAACACGGCGCTCTCCAGCTGATAGCGCGCCGCCAGATCCGCCTGCATCTGGCGCACGGCCTCGCTGCGGGGCAGCAGTTCCACCGGCTGCCCCTGGGGCAGCACCAGCTGCTCCACCGCCAGTCGGCACTCCTCCAGTGCTGCCAGGGCATCGTCCGTGGCGCTGGTCTGGTGGTCCGCGCCCTCGGCGTCGTGCTCATCGGCTGGGGCCTCGGATCCGGCCGCACGGTTCGCTCCCTGGCGCTGCAGCAGCCGCTCCAGGCCCCGCTGGATCTGGGGCAGGGTGTCGGCCTTGATCACCAGGATCGGCACGCCGGCGTCCTGGGCGCGGCGGCGCAGCTCCGGTGCCCGACCCAGCTGCTGGCGCACCGCCAGAACCGCATCGGCTTCCTCCACCGCCTCCACGGCCTGCACCGGTAGTCGCCGGCTGCGGATCGCCTGCTCCAGCAGCACCTGGCTCACGCCGCTGATGCAGAGCTGCAGCGGCCGCTGGTCGCTGATCGGGGCCGTTGGGTTGGGGGCATCAGCGCTGTCCGCCGGTTCGTCCCCGCCACCCTGGAGATCGGGCAGGGGCACCGGGGCCAGTGGGGCGCTCCGTGGTCGCACCGGCGTGTGGCGTGAGGGGCTGGGGGGCTGCCCCGGCGGCTGGGGCTGGGGCGTTTCGCGCAAGTGCAGGCGCCCGTCACCGTCGAGCTCGCGCACCTGCGGCCGTGGTAGCTGGCCGCGCAGCAGCAGATCCACCGTGCGGGCCACATCGCGATGCACCAGCCAGCGGTGGCGACTGTGCATCTCCACCGCCAGTGGGAAGGTGGGCTCGGCTGCTCGCTCCAGCACGGTTTTCTGAGTCCGGCGGCGGCGGGCCTCCTCATCGCCGAGGGTCACCGATTCGATCCCGCCCACCAGGTCGCTCAGGGTGGGGTTCTTGACCAGGTTGGCCAGCTCGTTGCCGTGGGCCGTGGCCACCAGCATCACGCCACGCTCGGCGATCGTGCGGGCCGCCTGGGCTTCCAGCTCGGTGCCGATCTCATCGATCACGATGACTTCCGGCATGTGGTTCTCCACCGCCTCGATCATCACCTGGTGCTGCAGTTCCGGCCGGGTCACTTGCATGCGCCGCGCCCGGCCGATGGCGGGGTGCGGAATGTCGCCGTCGCCGGCGATCTCGTTGCTGGTGTCGATCACCACCACCCGCTTCTCCAGCTCATCGGCCAGCACGCGGGCGATTTCGCGCAGGGCCGTGGTCTTGCCTACGCCGGGGCGGCCCATCAGCAGCAGCGACTGGCCGGAATCCATCAGGTCGCGCACCATCGCCACCGTGCCGAACACGGCCCGGCCCACACGGCAGGTGAGACCCACCACGGCGCCGGTGCGGTTGCGGATGGCGCTGATGCGGTGCAGGGTGCGCTCGATGCCGGCGCGGTTGTCGCCGCCGAAGGCCCCCAGCTTCTGCACCACCGCCTCCAGGTCGGCGCGCTCCACCATGGCCTCGCCGAGAGCCACGGCCCGGCCGGGGTAGCGGGCTTCCGGCACCCGGCCCAGATCGAGCACCACCTCCAGTAGCTGATCGCGGGCCTCGGCCGGTTCCAGGGCGCGCCGCACCGACTCGGGCAGCACCGCCAGCAGCCGGTCCAGGTCGTCAGTGATGCGTTGGGTGGAGATCGGGTCGGCCACGGCCGGATCAGTGCTGATCAGTTCGGTCGACATCACGCCCTCACGGCCGGCAGCAGCGGGGGAATCGTCCCCCGGCACCGGCGTTCTAGCCATTCAGCGCTGCAACCACGGCGCCACTAGGGTGCGGGCCAGATCCAGCGCCTGCTGCCGCAGCTCCGGCAGCTCCCGCAGCGGATGCCCCAGTTGCTCCGCTTGCTGCAACAGCGGTTGCAGCAGGCTGCGGGCCACACCGCCGAAGGCCACCCCCGCTGCGCCGCTGCCCGGTTCCAGCAGCGCCAGGCTGCCGGCGTTGGTGCCCCCCGCCAGCTGCAGCGGCCCCGGCGGTGCCCAGGGCCGGATCGCCGCCAGCAGCTTCACGGCCACGCGGGCCGTCCCCACACCCACATCGCCGCTCATCGGCCGGCCATCCAGCTGCCAGAGGGGCCGATAGCCGGCAGCGCGCAGGGCGGCATAGCGCTGCCAGAGCTCGGCAGCCAGCTCGCGGGTGCTGAGAGGCTGCGGTTCGCTGGTGGCCTCGTCCAGCGGCGGCTGCTCGATGGCTCGGGCCCTGGCACCACGCTCCAGGCCGCAGCTCACCGCCAGCCGTTGCAGGGGCACGCCGCTGGCTTGGAGCTGGCGCAGCCGTTCCACGAACCCGGCCTGTCGCCCCGCCTGGGTGTGCAGTTCCACCGCATCCGGCTGCACCGCCTGCAACAGCGCCGGCACTGTTGCGGCGCTCAGCAGCACCTGCTCCTCGTGGATCAGCCCCAGCGGGCAGGCGGGCAGACAGCGGCCGCAGCCGTAGCAGCGCTCGCGCAGCACTCCGCCTTTCGGGCCGATCGCCAGAGCCGGGCAGACCCGCTGACAGGGGCGCGGGCAGTCGACCGGGCAGTGCTGCGGATCAAAGCGAGCCTTGCGGAAGTGGGGGTCGTCGCCGTCGCTGAGGCTGAGCATCAGCCAGGGTCGCTCGGCACCACGGGCCTCGGCCCAGGCCATACCGCGGCGGGCGGCGGCGGCCACGGCCGCATCGGCCGCTACATCAATGCAGTGCACCCCCGCCAGGGCATAGATGGCGCAGAGGTCCTCGACGGCAGCCAGGTCCTGGTTGCCGGCGCCGCAGATCAACTTCACCCAGCGGCCTGCGGCCAGGGCTGACCCGGGATTCCAGGCCATGGCGGTCGGCGGGGGCCTTCCAGCCGCGCTCAGGCTGCGGCCTGCAGCACCATTTCCAGAGGGGTCCAGCGCAGGGCGCGGGCGCCGCCCAGTTCCACCACGATCTTCAGGCGCGGTTCGCGGCGGGTGAGGGCCAGCAGCGACTCCAGTTCCGCCCGTGAAAGCACCTGACCCTCAAGCAGCCAGAGCAGCACCGGCGCCGTGCCTTCAAACAGATGACCAAGCCTCGGCATGGCCATCTGCACCTCGCCCACTGCCGCTCCGCGACCGATGCTCTGGTGGCCCAGATGGGGCGGCCGCACACCGTGCAGCTGGAACAGGAACGCTTCCGGATCGCCAAGGCCCCGGGCCGAGGTGATCTGCGCTCGGTAGCCTGCGGCTCGCAGCCGACGCAGGAGCCGAGTCTCGGCACCGCCCTCCAGCGGCGCGTAGAGGGCCAGGACTCCGGCCCGCTCCAGCTCCTGGCGGAATCCGCGGCCGGTGAGCAGCAGGGGCATGAGTTGTGGCAAGGCTCCCACCAGTCTGGCAGTTCGCTTCAGGAAGAGGGGGGAGGGTGATGCGATACGATTTCCTCTTGTGCACTTGTTATCTGTGCCCGTCCGCTAGCCGGGCCTCCAGCGCAAGTCACAAAGGTTGCCATTGGTGGCGACCTTCCCGGGCCCGTGCGGTCCACCGGTTCAGTCCTTCGGGTATGCGCCGACACCGCCGGGAAACTGCTTCCTTCATTCACGGCGCCGTTTTCTCGGCCTTTCCCGTCAATGTCGGCCAGGGGGCTCGCCCTCAGGCCATTAAGCAAGTCCCAGCCCCGCTGTTACAGCGCCGCTAGCTCAAATCCGATCTTTTGTCCTGTAGCGCCGGTCCATCCGGCTGCCGCAGATCTGATCCGGCCCCGACTGCGCTCCGCGAACAGCCACGCCATTCCCTGTGGGTCACTCCCCTGGGAACTGGTGGTCCTGCTGGCGTTTCTCCCTCCTTATGTCCATCGGCATTCTTGGGAAGAAACTGGGCATGTCCCAGTTCTTCGACGACGAAGGCAGATCCATCCCGGTCACCGTGATCGAGGCGGGTCCCTGCCGTATCACCCAACTCAAATCCGACAGCACAGACGGCTACACCGCCGTTCAGCTGGGCTTCGGTGACATCCGCGAGAAGCTCGTCAACAAGCCGGCCAAGGGTCACCTGGCCAAGTCTGGCGACGAGCCCCTGCGCCACCTCAAGGAATACCGCGTCGATTCCGTCGACGGTCTGGAGCTCGGTAGCGCGATCACCGTGGCCGCCTTTGAGGCGGGCCAGAAGGTCGATGTGAGCGGCGACACCGTCGGTCGTGGTTTCTCTGGTTACCAGAAGCGCCACGGGTTCAGCCGCGGCCCCATGACCCACGGTTCCAAGAACCACCGCGAGCCTGGTTCCACCGGCGCCGGCACCACGCCGGGCCGTGTGTACCCCGGCAAGCGCATGGCTGGCCGCTACGGCGGCAAGCAGATCACCACCCGTGGCCTCGTGATCCTGAAAGTGGATACCGAGCGCAACCTGCTGGTGGTCAAAGGTTCGGTGCCCGGCAAGCCCGGCGCCCTTCTGAACATCCTTCCCGCCAAGCGGGTGGGTGCCAAGGCCGCGAACTGAGGAGGACAGAAATGGCTAACTGTGTTGTTCGCGACTGGCAGGGCAAGGAGGCCGGCAAGGCCACCCTTGAGCTGAAGGTCGCCAAGGAGAGCTCCGCCAAAGACCTGGTGCACCGCGCTGTGGTGCGTCAGCTGGCCCATGCCCGTCAGGGCACCGCCAGCACCCTCACCCGCGCTGAGGTGGCCGGCGGTGGCCGCAAGCCCTACAAGCAGAAGGGCACCGGTCGCGCCCGTCAGGGTTCGATTCGGACCCCCCTGCGCCCCGGTGGTGGCGTGGTGTTCGGGCCCAAGCCCCGCACCTACAGCCTGGCGATGAACCGCAAGGAGCGTCGTCTGGCCCTGCGCACGGCCCTAATGAGCCGCACTGCCGATATCACGGTGGTGAAGGGCTTCGGTGCCGGTCTGGATACCCCCAAGACCAAGGAGATCACCGCTGCCCTCAGCCGCTTGGGCGTCGCTGACGGCTCCAAGGTGCTGGTGGTGCTCGATGCCCCCTCCGAGGTGGTGCGCAAGTCGGTGCGCAACCTCGAGAAGGTGAAGCTGATCGCCGCTGATCAGCTCAATGTGTTTGATCTGCTCCACGCCAATGCCCTGGTGGTGAGCGAGGAAGCACTCGCGAAGATTCAGGAGGTCTACGGCGATGACTGAACGCTTTAACGGTCGTCTGGCGGACGTGATCCGCCGGCCGCTGATCACCGAGAAGGCCACCCGGGCCATCGAGCAGAACCAGTACACCTTCGAGGTGGACCACCGCGCTGCCAAGCCCGACATCAAGGCCGCCATCGAACAGATGTTCGATGTCAAGGTCGTCGGCATCAGCACCATGAACCCGCCGCGTCGTACCCGTCGCGTCGGTCGCTTCGCCGGCAAGCGCGCCCAGGTCAAGAAGGCCGTGGTGCGCCTGGCCGATGGCAGCGCCATCCAGCTGTTCCCTGAAGCCTGAGGGGTCTGAAACACCATGGGAATCCGTAAGTACCGCCCCATCACCCCCGGCACCCGCACCCGTGTGGCCAGCGACTTCGCTGAAGTCACCGGCCGCGGGCGCGAACGGGGCCTGGTGGTGGCCAAGCACCAGCGCAAGGGCCGCAACAACCGCGGCGTGATCACCTGCCGTCACCGCGGCGGTGGTCACAAGCGCCTCTATCGCCTCGTCGACTTCCGCCGGGACAAGCACGGTGTGGTGGCCAAGGTGGCCGCCATCCACTACGACCCCCACCGCAACGCCCGCCTGGCGCTGCTCTTCTATGCCGATGGCGAGAAGCGCTACATCCTGGCTCCGGCTGGCGTAGCCGTGGGCTCCACGGTGGTGTCGGGCCCTGAGGCTCCGATCGAGAACGGCAACGCCCTGCCCCTCTCGGCCATCCCCCTGGGTTCGAGCGTTCACTGCGTTGAGCTGTACGCCGGTCGCGGCGGTCAGATGGTGCGCACGGCCGGTGCCAGCGCCCAGGTGATGGCGAAGGAGGGCGATTACGTCGCCCTCAAGCTGCCCTCCACCGAGGTGCGCCTGGTGCGCCGTGAGTGCTATGCCACCCTCGGCGAAGTGGGCAACTCGGAAGTGCGCAACACCAGCCTGGGCAAGGCCGGTCGTCGTCGCTGGCTGGGTCGCCGCCCTCAGGTACGAGGCAGCGTGATGAACCCCTGCGATCACCCCCACGGTGGTGGCGAGGGCCGCGCTCCGATCGGCCGCTCCGGCCCTGTCACCCCCTGGGGCAAGCCGGCCCTGGGCTTCAAGACCCGTAAGCGGAACAAACCCAGCAATCGGTTTGTGCTCCGGAAACGTCGCCGCACCTCCAAGCGGAGCCGTGGCGGACGCGATTCCTGATCATCCTCACCGCTTTGCTGTTCGATTAAACCGCTATGGGACGTTCACTTAAAAAAGGCCCGTTTATCGCTGACAGCCTTCTGCGGAAGGTTGAGAAGCAGAACGCTGCCGACGACAAGTCCGTGATCAAGACCTGGTCACGCGCTTCCACGATCCTGCCGATGATGATCGGCCACACAATTGCCGTTCATAACGGCAAGGCCCATGTGCCCGTCTACGTGACGGAGCAGATGGTGGGCCACAAGCTCGGGGAATTTGCGCCAACCCGCAACTTCCGCGGCCACATCAAAGACAAGAAAGGAGGCCGCTGAGGACATGGCTAACACCTCAACCACCACCGCCCAGGCCCACGGCCGCTTCATCCGCGGCTCGGCCTCGAAGGTGCGCCGGGTGCTCGATCAGATCCGCGGTCGCAGCTATCGCGATGCGCTGATCATGCTCGAGTTCATGCCCTACCGCTCCACCGGCCCGATCACCAAGGTGTTGCGGAGTGCGGTGGCCAACGCCGAGCACAACCTGGGTCTCGACCCCTCTTCTCTTGTGATCGCTTCCGCCACAGCGGACATGGGCCCCTCTCTCAAGCGCTTCCGTCCGCGGGCCCAGGGCCGCGCCTACGCGATCAAGAAACAGACCTGCCACATCAGCATTGCTGTGGCTCCTTCCGCCTGACCCCCGAGGACACCGACCGATGGGACACAAGATCCATCCAACCGGACTGCGCCTGGGGATCACCCAGGAGCACCGGTCCCGCTGGTACGCCCCCAGCAAGACCTATCCGACCCTCCTTCAGGAGGATGACCGGATTCGTAAGTTCATCCACAAGAAGTACAGCGCCGCTGGCATCAGCGACGTTCTGATCGCCCGCAAGGCTGATCAGCTTGAGGTCGAACTCAAGACCGCCCGCCCCGGCGTGCTCGTTGGCCGTCAGGGCAGCGGCATCGAGGAGCTGCGCAGCGGCATCCAGAAGACCATTGGCGACACCGCCCGTCAGGTGCGGATCAACGTGGTCGAGGTGGAGCGCGTCGACGCCGACGCCTTCCTGCTGGCTGAATACATCGCCCAGCAGCTCGAGAAGCGCGTGGCTTTCCGCCGCGTGTTGCGCATGACCATCCAGCGCGCTCAGCGTGCCGGTGTTCTGGGTCTGAAGATCCAGGTGAGCGGCCGCCTCAACGGCGCCGAGATCGCCCGCACCGAATGGACCCGCGAAGGTCGTGTCCCGCTGCACACCCTCCGCGCCGACATCGACTACGCCACCAAGGTGGCCTCCACCACCTACGGGGTGCTGGGGATCAAGGTGTGGGTGTTCAAGGGTGAAGTGCTGCCAGGGCAGCAGGACAAGGTGCCCGTCGGAGCCGCGCCCAAGCGCCGCGCCAGCCGTCGGCCCCAACAGTTCGAAGACCGTTCGAACGACGAGTGATCAGGAGGCCTGAACCATGCTGAGTCCAAAACGCGTCAAATTCCGCAAGCAGCAGCGCGGCCGCATGCGGGGCATCGCTACCCGGGGCAACACCATTGCCTTCGGCGAATTCGCCCTGCAGGCCCAGGAGTGCGGGTGGATCACCTCCCGCCAGATCGAGGCCTCCCGTCGTGCCATGACCCGCTATGTCAAGCGGGGCGGCAAGATCTGGATCCGGATCTTCCCTGACAAGCCAGTCACGATGCGCCCCGCCGAAACCCGGATGGGTTCCGGTAAGGGCAACCCGGAGTTCTGGGTGGCCGTGATCAAGCCCGGTCGCATCCTCTTTGAGATGGGCGGTCCTGACATCACCCCCGAGATCGCTAAGGAGGCCATGCGCCTGGCGCAGTACAAGCTGCCCCTGAAGACCAAGTTCCTGTCCCTCGAGGATCAGGACGCTGCCCAGGCTGCCGCGGCGGCCACCACCGTGGAGTCCTGACCATGGCCCGTTCCGACATCGCCGAGGTGCGCAAGCTTTCCGACGGCGACATCACCACGCAGATCGACGGCACTCGCCGCGAGCTGTTCACCCTTCGCTTCGAGCAGGCCACCCGCCGCCTCGAGAACCCGCACCGCTTCAAGGCCGCCCGCATCAAGCTGGCCCAGCTGCTGACGGTGCAAACGGAGCGTCAGCGCTCCGCCGCTTCCTGATCCCCCGAGTAACCGTCATGGCAACCAAGGAAAGGGTCGGCACCGTCGTCAGCGACAAGATGGATAAAACCGTGGTGGTGGCGGTGGAAAACCGCTTCCTTCACCCCATCTACCAAAAGACGGTGAGCCGCACCAAGCGCTACAAGGCGCACGATGAGGCCAACGCCTGCAAGGTTGGTGATCGCGTGCGCATCACCGAAACCCGTCCACTCAGCCGCACCAAGCGCTGGGCGGTGGCCGAGGTGCTCACCAACAGCAGCGCCAGCTGAGGAGATCTCCCGATGATTCAACAGGAAACATTCCTCAACGTCGCTGACAACAGTGGCGCCAAGCGCATCCAGTGCATCCGCGTGCTGGGCACCAACCGTCGCTACGCCCACGTGGGCGATGTGATCGTGGCCGCCGTCAAGGACGCCATGCCCAACATGGGCGTCAAGAAGTCGGATGTGGTCAAGGCCGTGGTGGTGCGCACCAAGGCCACCTTCCGCCGCGACACCGGCAATGCCATCCGTTTCGATGACAACGCCGCCGTGATCCTCGGCAACGACAACAACCCCAAGGGCACCCGCGTCTTCGGTCCTGTCGCTCGCGAACTGCGTGAGCGCAACTTCACCAAGATCGTGTCCCTCGCTCCGGAGGTGATCTGACCATGGCAACGGCAACCCCCAAGGCCAAGACCCCCGAGCGCATCAAGATGCGCATCAAGAAGGGCGACACCGTCCAGGTGATCTCCGGCAAGGACAAGGGCAAGACCGGTGAGGTCCTGCGCACCCTTCCTTATGAGAACCGTGTTGTGGTGCAGGGCATCAACCTGCGCACCCGTCACGTCAAGCCCACCCAGGAGGGTGAAACCGGTCGCATCGTGACCGAGGAAGCCTCGCTGCACGCCTCCAACGTGATGGTGTATTCCACCGCCAAGCAGGTGGCCAGCCGCGTCGAGATCGTCGTTGAGAAGGACGGCACCAAGAAACGCCGCCTGAAGAAAACCGGCGAGATCATCGACTGATCCCCGTACACCTCCCTCTCTTTCCACGTCGTCCTGTCCGCCTTCTGACCACG
>JAIYAQ010000035.1 GCA_027488975.1 Cyanobium sp. E1_MAG_00006 | reverse complement strand
CGGGCATTGGGGTGGCTATGCATGGAGGCGTGAGGTCGGGGTTGCTGGGTCGCACCTCAACCCGTAGCGGCCTCACACCCCCTTGTCAGCTGAACAACCTGCTGAGACAGAACAGCTAGCTGCGCGAACGGCCGCGTCCGGGTTGGGGAGTGCAACGAAGGTGTGGAGCAGGTTGGCTCTGCTGGCCACTTGGTGCCAGACGTCGATAGCGCTGCCGCTGAAGCTGCTGTTGACGACATCCGAGCAGGGGGCCTGGTCGTCGACCACGCCGATGCGGACCACACCCTGTGCCGCTGCCGGCGGCGCCAAGCCAAGCGCCACGGCACCCAGAAGACCCAGCCATCGATTCCGCCGGCTGATGGTCAACCGATGGAGCCATCTCTGGCTGTGGCTTTGCCTGATGACGCTTCGCTGCATGCTCGGAGGTTGCATTACAGCGAATGCTGCCTGACTCAGGCCGCAATCGCCGGCTGGAGCATGCCCACCAGCTGACTGAGCACACCGATCACCCGCTGTTGCTGCTCGCCGCTCAGTTCGGGGAAGATCGGCAGGCTGAGCACCTCCGTGCAGAGCCGCTCGGTGATCGGCAGGGACCCTGGGCCGTAGCCCAGCTCCGCATAAGCGGGCTGGCGATGAATGGGGATCGGGTAGTAGATGATCGTGATCACACCCGCCTCCTGCAGCTGCTTTTGCAGCCAGTCGCGGCAGGCGGCTTCCGGCAGGCCGAAGCTGGCGCTGTCGGCGGAGGGCACGCAGGCCTGGCTGCCGCAGCCATTGCCGTTGCCGCTAGCCGTGGCGCAGGCCTTGCTGGTGCCGCAGCTGGGCACACGCACCACGAACTGGTTCCAGCTGTGGCCCTCAGGGCCTGCCTCGGGGAGCTGGATGGCCGCCGCGTCGGCCAGGGCGCTGCGGTAACGGGCCGAGACGCTGCGGCGTCGCTCGATCCAGCTGGTCAGATGCGGCAGCTTCACATTGAGCACCGCCGCCTGAATGGCATCGAGGCGGCTGTTGTAGCCGAGTGAGGTGTGCAGGTAGCGGCGCGGCATGCCGTGCACCGCCAGCTCGCGCATGCTCTGCGCCAAAGCGGGATCGCTGCAGGTGATGGCACCGCCATCACCGGCGCCGCCGAGGTTCTTGGTGGGGAAGAAGCTGAAGCAGCCCACATCGCCCCAGCTGCCCACGGGGCGGCCGGCCCAGCTGGCGCCGGTGGCCTGGGCGCAGTCTTCCACCACCTTCAGGCCGTGGCGTTCGGCGATGGCGCAGACGCGCTCCATGTCGACCGGGCGGCCGAACAGATGCACCGGCAGCAGCACCTTGGTGGCCGGTGTGATCGCCGCCTCGAGCTGATCGAGATCGATCAGATAGCTGCTCTCCTCCACATCCACGAACACCGGCGTGGCGCCCACGGCGCTGATCGCTTCGGCGGTGGCGAAAAAGCTGAAGGAGCAGGTGATCACCTCATCGCCGGGGCCTACACCGAGGCCGCGCAGGGCCAGGATCAGGGCATCGGTGCCGCTGTTGCAGCCGATGGCGTGCGGAGTGCCGACAGCGGCGGCAAAGGCCTGCTCGAAGGCGGCGATCACCCCGCCGCCGATGTACTGACCGCTGCGTAGAACCTGCAGTACGGCGGCATCCAGCTCCTCACCGAGGTGATCCAGCTGTTCTCTGAGGCTGAAGGGGGGCACCTGCATAAAGGCAACCTTAAGCCCCCTGTTCGGTTATCCGGCCGGGTGCCATTTGATGTTGCAGCCGATCGAGGCGGTCTGCTCGGGATTCACCGCTTGGCCGGCCAGCAGGGCATCCAGGGCGGCGCGCAGGTCGCGGCCATCGAGCGGTGGGGCCTGGGGCCCGCCGGTGCCCGGGCGGCTGCCATCGAGCTGGCCGCGGTAGGCGAGCCGGTGCCGGGCATCGAACAGAAACAGATCCGGCGTGCAGGCGGCCTGGAAGGCGTGGGCCACCGCCTGGCTGGCATCGAACAGGTACGGGAAGCGCCAGCCGCAGCGCTCCGCCTGGGCGCGCAGGCCCTCGGGGCCGTCCTGCGGGTGGGTGACGGTGCTGTTGCTGCTGATCGCCACGATCTGCAGCCGCTCGCCGTAGTCGTGCTCCAGGCGGGTGAGTTCGGGCTCGATGTGCTTCACGAAGGGACAGTGGGCACAGAGGAACAGCACCAGCACGGGCCCGGGCGTGAGGGCCGTGGAGCTCCAGGGCTCCTGGTTGCTGGCATCACCCGCCACTTGGGGCAGGGTGAAGGCCGGCAGGGGCGTGCCCAGGGGGAGCATCGCGGAAGCGGTGAGAACCATGACCGTGGGCGCGTGGCGCGTTGGGGCAGGATGCGCGCCGATTGTGGCGCTGCCGGCCCGTGAGTCCGATCTCGAAGCGGTTCCCCCGGGCCTGCCTGGCTGCGGCGTTGCTGCTGGCCCTGCCGCTGAGCAGTTGCGTGCCGGCCCAGCGGCGCCCCACCTGGGCGATCTATCCGCTGCAGCGCAGTCAGCCCCACGACGGCCTGGCGGTGGTGAGCCAGCCCGACGGCTACGGCGTGCATCTGTGGCTGGCCACGGACACCAGCCAGAAGGGGGTGTGCCGGCCCCGCTGGCTGTCGGATCCGGCCCGGCTGTTCAACGGCAATGGCACCGCTCCGTTCAGCTCCGGCCTGGCATCGCGCGCCGAGTTCTTCGCCGTGGTGGCCCGCAAGGACGTGCAGCGCGCCCTGCGCCGCGAACTTGAGGCCCTCTGCCGTAGCCGGGCGCCGCGGGCCGAGTGGCGCTGGAGCGAGCCCCCCCGCAACCCCGCCCAGGTGAAGCAGCCCAGCTTCCCTCTGGTGGAGGAGCCGGATCTGCTGCCCGCTCCCTCCGCCATCCGCCAGCAGGAGGAGGCGATCCTGCAGGGCGCTCCTCCGGAGACCAGCCCCTGAGGAACGGGCGCGGCCGCCGCGGGGTTCAGCCGCTGCGAGGACTTGCGGTTCAGCTCGGCTCCTGGCCCCAGCCGGCCCAGACCCTCCGTTCGGCGCGGCGCCAGTAGCGGCTGAAGCGCCCCAGATCCACGGGCTCCTCCAGCTCCACGAACGGATCGGGATCCAGGGCGATCAGCGGCAGCCGCAGGGCGGGCGGCTCGTGCCGCTGCAGCGCCTCCAGCTCGGCGGCGATGGTGGCGATGTGGGGATCGACCGCCCGGCTGGTGACGATCGCATCGGCCCCCTCGGCATGGGCGGCGGTGAGCAGCACCTCGGCCACCACGCCGTGGCGCTGCTGCAGCGGTAGCTCGGCGGTGCACTCCTGCAGGAAGCGCAGGCGATTGGCACTGAGCGGCGCAGCATCGAGCACGAACAGGGCCGGCCGGTCGGGGTGGGTGCGCAGGGCCGGGTTGGCGGGGCCAAGGGCTTCATGGTGGATCCAGAGCAGCGGCTGGCGGGGCGAGTGGCTGCTCGAGGACGAGCTGCTGGCGGAGTGTGCGGGAGTGGCTCGCCATGGCGAGTCGTTTGCGGAGTCGTTTGGGGAGGCGTTCCCGGAGGCGCCGCCGGATGGCGCCGGGGTCTGCGGCGCGAACAGCTGCTCCTGCAGGGCCTCGTAGCTGGCCTCGAACGGGCAGGTGCCGGCCGCGGCGGCCTGGCAGCTGCGGCAGTAGCGGCCCGAGCTGAAGCGCTCCAGGTTGGCCCTGTTGAAGATGTAGGGCTTGCTGCTGAAGCTGCTGGCCAGCCACTGCCAGCTGAGGTTGTTGCTGGCGGGGTCGCCATCGAGCAGGTGCTGCAGGAACCAGCGGGCGCCGGTTTGCCACTGCACGCGCCGCCAGTGCACCAGGTAGCTGCCCAGCCACATCCGCGCATGGTTGTGCAGCCAGCCCAGTTCCTGCAGCTGGCGCGAGAAGCCATCCATGCAGGCCAGGCCGGTGCGGGCCTCGGCCAGATCGGCCGGCAGCTCCGGGCTGTAGCTGGCTGCGGCGTGGCCGGTTTTGAGGGGTTCCAGGTCGATCCAGATGCCGTCGCCCAGGCGGCTCCAGAGGCGCTGCCAGTAGTCGCGCCAGCCGAGTTCGTTGATCAGCTTGCCGGCGATGCGCTGGCCCTCGGCTCGGCTCACGGGCGTGGCGCCATACCCACGGGCATCGAGCCAGGCGAACACGGCATCGCGCACCTCCGGCAGCGTCAGCACCCCGTGGCGGATCCAGGGGGAGAGGCCGGTGACAGCCCCATCCAGGTGGTTGCGGCTGGCGCCGTAACGGGGCGGATCGATCGCCGCCAGGGCCGCCTCGGCCGCGGTGCGGCCGCCACGGAAACGGGTTGGGGGAGAATCCTGCGATTGCACAGCGGCGCCCGGCGGCGTTCCTCCCCATGCTTCTCGATCTGCGCGGCAAGAAGGCCCTGGTGACGGGCATTGCCAACAACAAGTCGATCGCCTGGGGGATCGCCCAGCAGCTGCATGCCGCCGGCGCCGAGCTGGGCGTGACCTACCTGCCCGATGAGAAGGGCCGCTTCGAGGCCAAGGTGCGCGACCTCACCGCGCCACTGGCCCCCACCCTGTTCGAGCCCCTCAACGTGCAGGACCCGGCCCAGATCGAAGCCGTGTTCACCAGGGTGAAGGAGCAGTGGGGCTCGATCGACGTGCTCGTTCACTGCCTGGCCTTCGCCGGCAAGGAGGAGCTGATCGGCGATTACTCCAACATCTCCCCGGAGGGGTTTGCCCGGGCCCTGGAGGTGAGCGCCTACTCGCTGGCGCCCCTGTGCCGCTACGCCAAGCCCCTGTTCAACGAGGGTGCCAGCGTGATCACCCTCAGCTACCTCGGCGCTGAGAGGGCCATCCCCAACTACAACGTGATGGGCGTGGCCAAGGCGGCCCTCGAGGCCTCGGTGCGCTATCTGGCCGCCGAGCTGGGCGGCGAGAAGCAGGTGCGCGTGAACGCCATCAGCGCCGGCCCGATCCGCACCCTGGCCAGCTCCGCCATCGGCGGCATCCTCCACATGATCCACAACGTGGAGGAGAAGGCCCCCTTGCGCCGCACCGTGACCCAGGAGGAGGTGGGCAGCACAGCCGCCTTCCTGGCCAGCCCGTTGGCCTCCGGCATCACCGGCCAGGTGATCTACGTGGACGCCGGCTACTGCATCACCGGCATGTGAGCTGATGCTGCGCGCGCAGGGTCGATGCGGGGCGCTGCGGCTGCTGGCGGCCCTGTTGGGCAGGCTCTGGCCTGATCTGGCCTTGGCCCTTGTGATCGCCGGACTCTCGGTGTTCCTGGGCCCAGCCCTCAGCCGCAGGCTCACCCCCGATCTGGTGCTGCCGCTGCTGGGCATCGCCGCATCGGTGCTGATCGGCTTTCGCTTCAGCCAGGCCTATGCCCGCTGGTGGGAGGCCCGCACCCTGTGGGGCCAGCTTCGCAACGCCTCCCGGGCCTGGACAACGGCGCTGCTGGCCCTGGCGGTGGAGCCGCTGCAGCCACTGCTGGAGCGGCAGGTGCTGCTGGTGTGGAGCCTGGTGGCTGAGCTGCGGCCATCCGTGCCCTGCCCGCTGGCGCTGACGCTGCCTCTGGAGCAGCTGCGCCAGAGCTTTCCTGGGGAGGGTGGCAGCCAGGCCCTGCTGGATGCCCAGGCTCGTGCGGTTGCCGTGGCCTACGGCGATGGCCAGCTGGAGCCCACGGGGCGAGGGGTGCTCAGTGAGCGGCTGCGCGATATCGGCAATGCCATCGGCGGTTTGGAGCGCATCCGGGCCCAGCCCTTCCCGGCGGCGATGGCCCTGTTCAGCCGCCTGGTGGTGTGGCTGTTCGCCTGGCTGATGTTTCTGCGTCTGGAAGCGGCTCCGACTACGCCCACCATTGGCAACGCCGTGGCCTTTGCGCTGATGGCTGGCTACATCTCGGCGGAACGGTTGGCGTCTTATCTGGATCAACCGCTCGCCGATCCCCTGCTGGGCTTACCGCAGCATCACATCGCCGCAGCCATCAGCCGCGACCTGCTCGGACCCTCCCATCCCCTGGCCCAGCCGCCCCAGCCCGCCTCCGCCACGGTGTGGACCTGAGGCAGCTGCTCGCGGGCTTCGGCATGATCGGGGGGATCCAGATCCGGCGGCGTCCGGACCCTCAGATTCCATGCGCACCGGCACGATCCACCGCGTTACCGGCGAAACCGATGTGCACGTGACCCTCGGGCTCGACGGCAGCGGCGCCTGCACGGTGAGTACCGGCGTGCCTTTCCTGGATCACATGCTCCACCAGATCAGCAGCCACGGGCTGATCGATCTGGAGATCCAGGCCACGGGCGACACCCACATCGACGACCACCACACCAATGAGGATGTGGGCATCGCCGTTGGCCAGGCGCTGGCGCAGGCCCTTGGTGATCGGCGCGGCATCCACCGTTTCGGCCACTTTCTGGCGCCCCTGGATGAGGCGTTGGTGCAGGTGGCGCTGGATTGCAGCGGTCGGCCGCACCTGAGCTACGGCCTGCAGATCCCGGCCCAGAAGATCGGCACGTACGACACCGAGCTGGTGAAGGAGTTCTTCGTGGCGGTGGCCAACAATGCCGGCCTCACCCTGCACATCCGTCAGCTGGATGGCGTGAATTCGCATCACATCGTGGAGGCTTGCTTCAAGGCCTTTGCGCGGGCCCTGCTCCAGGCCACCGAGATCGATCCCCGCCGCGCCGGTGCGGTGCCGAGCAGCAAAGGGGTGCTGGAGCGGGCGGGGAGCTGAAGCGCCTGAGGCTCGGGGATCCGACCCCGGCCAGGCCGCCGCTTAACACTCCGTTACGGGATGATGGGCTGCCGCGTTGCGCTGCTCCGTCATGACTGCCACCCCCGCCGCTGCGCCAGCCCCCGCCTACGACCGTGCCGACTGGGCCAGCGCCTTCCGCAATGTGGGTGTGGAGCTGGATGGTGTGGCGGTGGCACCGGTCCGCGGGGAGATTCCGGCCGAGCTGGTGGGCACGCTGTATCGCAACGGCCCCGGCCGGCTGGAGCGCGGTGGGCAGTGGGTTCACCATCCGTTTGACGGCGACGGCATGATCACGGCCCTGCGCTTCGCGGACGGCCGGGCCGAGTTGCGCAACCGCTTCATCCGCACCGAGGGCTGGCTGGCGGAGGAGCAGGCCGGCAAGGTGCTCTACCGCGGTGTGTTCGGCAGCCAGAAGCCCGGTGGCCCCGTGGCCAACGCGTTCGACCTACGGCTCAAGAACATCGCCAACACCCACGTGGTGCGCCTGGGCGATCAGCTGCTGGCCCTGTGGGAGGCCGCCGAACCCCACGCCCTCGACCCCGACACGCTCGAGACCCGCGGCCTCTCGCTGCTCGATGGCGTGCTCAAGCCCGGTGAGGCTTTCAGCGCCCACCCACGCTTCGATCCCGGCCATCACGGCGCTCCCCGCATGGTGACCTTCGGTGTGAAGAGCGGCCCGCGCAGCACGATCCGGCTGATGGAGTTCGCGGTGGAGGACGACCCGGCCACCGGCGTGAAGGCTGGCCAGCTGCTCAGTGAGCGCCGCGACAGCTTCGGCGGTTTCGCCTTCCTGCACGACTTCGCCATCACCCCCAACTGGGCGGTGTTCCTGCAGAACGCCATCGCCTTCAACCCGCTGCCCTATGTGCTTGGCCGCAAGGGTGCGGCCCAGTGTCTGCAGTCGCAGCCCGGCGGGCAGGCCAAGTTCTGGCTGATCCCGCGCGACAGCGGCGCCTTCGCCGGCCAGGCGCCGCGCATCATCGATGCCCCCGACGGTTTCGTGTTCCACCACCTCAACGCCTGGGAGGAGGGCGACACGGTGGCGGTGGAGAGCATCTACTACAGCGATTTCCCTTCGATCGGCCCGGATCAGGACTTCCGCTCGATCGATTTCGAGCTGCTGCCGGAGGGTCTGCTGGAGCAATGCCGCATCCATCTGGCCGACGGCACGGTGCGAACCACGCGCCTGAGCGAGCGCTGTTGTGAGTTCGCGATGGTGAACCCGGAGCGGGAGGGATTGTCCTGTCGTTACGCCTGGATGGCGGTGGCCGAGCGGGAGCTCGGCAACGACCCGCTGCAGGCGATCAAGAAGCTCGATCTGCTCAGTGGGGAGCGGCGGGTGTGGAGTGCGGCGCCGCGTGGCTTCGTGACTGAGCCGGTGATGGTGCCGCGGCCTGGGGCCAGCGCCGAGGACGACGGCTGGGTGCTCTGCATGATCTGGAACGGGGCCCGCTGTGCCAGCGATCTGGTGATCCTCGATGCCGCCTGCCTGAGCGAGATCGCGGTTCTGGAGCTGCCCCTGGCGCTCCCCTACGGCCTGCACGGCAGTTTCGTTCCCGCCTGATGCCCTGGTTTCTGAAGCAGGAGACGTTCTTGCGCCCCTACAGCGCGATGCAGCCTCACCTGGAGGCTCACCGGGCCTGGGTGCGTCAGCTGCGCGATCGGGGTGTGGTGATCAGCAGCGGCTACCTGGTGGACGGCGAGGGCCGGCCCGGCGGTGGTGGCCTGCTGCTGCTGGAGGCCGCCAGCTATGGCGAGGCCGAGGCCCTGGTGTGGTCGGACCCGATGGTGTGCAGCGGCGGTGTGGACTGGCGGCTCGAGCAGTGGCAACCGTCGGTGGGTGATCTGGCGGTGCGCTGAGGGGGGCGGCGCCGTTGGCTGGCGGCGGGTGCCCCGGTCACAGCTGGTTGCAGATGGGCTGGCCTGGTGTCGCAACTGGTCCGCTGGATCGGACTAGACACGGGTTAGCCCCTCCTTTGGCTGTTGATGCTCCTCCTCCCCACCGCAAGATCCAGGCCAGGGAACGGCTCACTGGCCCGGCCGCTCCGCCGGCCGCTGCGCCGGCCCCTTGCTCTGCTTCTGCTGGGCGGCTGGGCGCTGACGCCTGCGGCGGCCCTGGCCATGGATGGCCTGCCTGCCGGCGCGCCGAATCGCTGCAGCGGCACCCTGCTGCAGCTGCAGGTGGAGCAGCGCGGCACGGCCGCCTTTGATCGCTTCCGCTTTGATCTGGGCCTGGAGGCGGAGGGCACCAGCAAGGGCGAGGCGATGGATCTGCTCAACCAGCGGCTGGCTGCCGTGCGGGAGGCCCTGCGGCCTCTTGTGACCGGCGACCTCACCATCCCTGCCCCCAGCACCTACCGCAGCGGCGGGGGCACGGGGTCTGGCTCCACCCCCGTGCGTGAGCACGCCAGCACCTCCGTGTCCGGCGTGGTGGTGAAGGCCAGCTACGACGCCCTGATCCAGAGCGCCGGACGCCTGCCGGGGGTGAACCTGCGCGGTTTCAGTGCCGAGGCGGTGGGCGGTAGTGAGCAGGAGCTGCAGACGGCACTTCTGCGCAAGGCCCTGGCTGAGGGGCGTCGTCAGGCGGGAGTGACAGCCGCCGCCCTGGGCCTGGGGCGGGTGAAGCTGCTGCGCATCGATCAGCGTGGCGGCGGCATGGTGCGGCCGATGCCCTATGCGATGGCCGCGGCGCGCAGCTTTGATCCCAATGAGGCCCCGGCTCCCGAGCGCACTCTGAGCCTGGCGCTGGATTACTGCCTCTCCTGA
Organism: Cyanobium sp. E1_MAG_00006; assembly: GCA_027488975.1. Taxonomy (GTDB): domain Bacteria; phylum Cyanobacteriota; class Cyanobacteriia; order PCC-6307; family Cyanobiaceae; genus Vulcanococcus. Next base: position 34,530 of record JAIYAQ010000035.1, on the reverse strand, counting down.
GCGGCCGTTTCGATCGCACCCTGCTGCAGCAGGGCCTCCAGCTGCGGTCGCAGCGCCGCGAAGGCGCGGCCGCGATGGCCCAGGGCCGCCTTCTGGCTGTGGGGCATTTCGGCGAAGCTGAGCCCCGCCTCGGGCACGAAGAACACAGGGTCGTAGCCGAAGCCGCCCTCGCCCCGCGGGGCCTCCAGGATCGTGCCGGGGCAGTGGCCCTCCACCTCCAGCACCACGGTGCCACCGGGATCCGCCAGGGCCAGCGCGGCGCTGAAGCGAGCGCTGCGGGCATCGGCTTCGGCGTTGCGGGCGCCGGCGGCCGCGAGCTCGTCCAGCAGGCGGGCGATGCGGGCGGCATCGTTGTCGGCGTAGCGAGCCGAGTGCACGCCGGGGGCGCCGCCGAGCGCGTCGACGCTGAGGCCGGAATCGTCCGCCAGGGCCCAGCAGCTGTTGGCGCGGGCCACAGCCACGGCCTTCAGCCGGGCGTTCTCGGCGAAGGTGGAGCCGCTTTCCTCCACTTCCAGTCCCTCCGGCTGTGGCCGCACCTCAAGGCCGAGGTCAGCCAGCAGGGCTGCGAATTCGCGCACCTTGCCGGCATTGCCGCTGGCGATCACCAGAACAGTGGGTGGGGCTTGGGCGGTCATCGGTTGCGTGGAGTGACGGAGCTGGTTGGTTGGCGGACTGGCTGGGAACCGGTGCGTGTCCGTCCGGATGTGGGACCACATGGCTCTCGAATGTGGTCCCACATCCGGACGCTGCTGCCCTCAGATCGCCTCGGCCAGCTGCCGCGCCCAGGCGAGGACCTCGGCCACCCGTGCGTCGCTGGGGGCTTCGCAGTAGAGGCGCAGCAGCGGTTCGGTGCCGGAGAAGCGCAGCATCAGCCAGTGGTTGGGCCCCAGCCGCAGCTTGACCCCGTCAGTGGTGATGACCTCGTGCACCGGCGAGCCGGCCACCTCGGCCGGCGGGGTGGCGGCCAGGAAGGCCTCGAGGCGCTGGCGGGTGGCCATGTCGGGCAGGCGCAGGTCGAGGCGGTCGTAGGCGGCGGCACCGCCACAACGCTCCTGCAGGGCATCGATCCGCTGGCCCAGGGGCACGCCGCCCTCCACCAGCGCCTCGATCAGCAGCAGCGCGGCAAAGAGGGCATCACGCTCCGGCAGGTGCATGCCGAAGCCCACCCCACCTGATTCCTCGCCGCCCACCAGCACCTCGCCGGCCAGCATCTCGGCGGCGATGTACTTGAAGCCCACCGGTTTCTCCTGCACCGTGCGGCCGAGGCCCTCGGCCACCAGCTGCATCAGATCGGAGCCGCTCACGGTCTTGATGACGGAACCAGGCAGCTGGCGGGCCCGGGCCAGGTGATCGATGAACAGCGGCATCAGCAGCTGGGTGCTGCAGAAGCGGCCGTGCTCATCCACGGCGGCGATGCGGTCGCCATCGCCATCGAAGACGATGCCCACCGCCGGTCGGCCGGCCAGGGTGGAGGCGCGCACCTCGGCGATCAGTTGCTGGAGGTAGGGGGCCAGCGGTTCCGGCGGGTTGCCGCCGAACAGCGGGTCGCGGTTCGCCCGGATCTCGCGCAGGTGATCACTGGCCGCGGCGCCCTCCAGCAGGCGGCTCAGGCCACCGGCGGCGGAGCCGTGCATCGGATCGACGATCACCTGTAGCCCCAGGCGCTCAAGACCGGCGCTCAATGCGGCCGTGTCCACCTTGGTTTTGAGGCCGGCCAGGTAGGTGCCCATGGCATCGAAGCGCAGGCTCTCGCCCGGGATCGGCACCGTGATGCCGCCGGCTTCCAGGCGGCGCTCCACCCGCTGGGTGAAATCCCCCTCCACCGAGCCGCCGAAGGGGCCCTTGATCTTCAGGCCCAGCCATTCGGGCGGGTTGTGGCTGGCGGTGATCACCAGAGCCCCCAGGGCCTTGCGCTCCACCACGGCCCAGCTGGCGGCCGGGGTTGGGATCGGGGCCTCGGCCAGCACCGGCACCAGATCAGCGCCGCGCACCGCGCTGCAGATCGCCTCGGCAAGCTCCGGTGCCAGAAAGCGGCGGTCGTAGCCGATCACGATCTCGCGGCTGTTCAGACCCGCGGGGGCTGAGAACTCCAGCTCGCGGGCCGAGGCCGCCGCCACCGGCAGCAGGCGCTCCACCGTGATGTCCACCCCGAGGATGCCGCGCCAGCCGTCGGTGCCGAAGGCGATCGGACTGGCCTCGAGGGGCAGGGGCGCAGAAGCCATCGGGGTGAAGCACGGTCGTTATCGATGGTGCTAGCAGCGGGCCTGCCCCGCTGCGCGCCTGCGGGTGCCGGCGGGGCGGACGGCCTACGGTGACCACCGTGCCCAGTGAGACTCTGCTCAACGACCGGCTGCTGCGCAGCTGGCTGCGCTGCAAGCGCCGGGCGTGGCTCGATCGTTTCGGCGACCCGGCCGAGCGCCAGTGGACCGCCCACCGCGAGCTGCAGCTCGATGAGCAGCGCCGCTGCTTTTCGATGCTGTTCCCCCAGCGCCCGCAGCGGGGCGAGGCGGCCGCCAGCGCGGGTGCCGCTGCCGTGGTGGGTCTGCGCCTGCGCGGCAGCCTGGGCGGCCTGCCACTGGAGGCCCATCCACCGCTGCTGCAGCGGCTGGAGGGCCAGAGCCGCTGGGGCGCACACGCCTACAGGCCGGTGCTGTTCCGCCAGGGCCGGCGCACCACCCGCGAGCACAGGCTGGTGCTGGCCTTGTGGGGGCGTCTGCTGGAGAGCGATCAGGGCGCTCCTGTGCGCAGCGGCCTTGTGCTGGCCTGGGCCGGCCGCGGCATGGAGCAGGAGGCCCTGCCTCTGACGGGCGGCCTGCCTCGCCAGCTGGATGACGCCCTGCTCAAGCTGGCGGACGATCTGGCGCGGCCCGAGCCGCCGCCGCTGGTGGCCGATCGCAAGAAATGCGTGCTTTGCGGTTGGAAGGCCGCCTGTGATCAGGTCGCGGCCGCTGAGGGGCACCTCAGCGAGGTGAGCGGCATCGGCGCCAAACGGCGGGAGATGCTGCTGGAGCTGGGCATCAGCCGCCTCAGCGATCTGGCCGCCTCTGAGCCCGAGCAGCTGGCCGAGGCCCTCGCGGTTCACGGTGAGCAGCACGCCGAGATGTCCCCGCAGCTGATCACCCAGGCGCGGGTGCAGCAGAGCGGTACGCCCCTGCGGCGCGAGCCCGGCCCTGCCCTGCCCGAGCTGGCGGCAGCGCCGGGGGTGCTGATCTACGACATCGAATCCGACCCCGACGCCCGCGACGACTTCCTGCACGGCTTCGTGCGGCTGGAGCGGCGCGCCGATGGCCGCTGGCCCGACCTGGCTGAGGCTGCCCAGGCGCCCTACCGGCCGGTGCTGGCGCGGCTGGAGCACGGCGAGGCGCGGCTGTGGCAGCGCCTGCAGCAGCTGCTCAACGCCTACCCCGACTGGCCGGTGCTGCACTACGGCGAAACCGAGCGGCTGGCGGTGCTGCGCCTGGCTCAGCGGCAGGGAGCGCGCGAACGGGAGCTGGCGCTGCTGCGGGAGCGGCTGGTGGATGTGCACCAGAGGCTGCGCCAGCACTGGTGGCTGCCCACCAACGGCTACGGCCTCAAGGCCACCGCGGGCTGGCTGGGCTTCCGCTGGAGTCTGAAGGGGGCCGACGGTGCGCGGGCGCTGCTCTGGTGGCGCCGCTGGCGCCTGGGCGGCGGCGGCCGCCAGAACCTGCGCTGGATCTTCCGCTACAACCACGACGACGCCCTGGCCACCTGGGCCGTGGCGCACTGGCTGCTGCAGAGCGATCAGGCCGGCTGAGGATCAGCCGAGTGAGGGTCAGGCCGACGGAGTCGGTTTTGTGGTGCCATCACTGCGGCCAGCGCCACCAGCGCCACCAGCGCCAACCGGTGGCGGCGTGAAGCCCTCCGGCACGCTGATTTGCAGGTGGATCGCGCTGGTGCTGCCTCCATCGGCTGCGCTGGTTACCACCAGCTCCGGCTCTGCCAGGGCCTGACGGCGCACCAGGGCCAGCCCCTCCAGGCCCTCGGGCCCAGACAGCACCGAGGTGATCACACCGGCCCGCCCGCCGGCCGTTGTGCTCAGGGGCGTTCCCGGGGCGCAGGCGTCGGCCGCCGCAGGGCCGGTGCGGGGGGCGCGCCAGTGGCGCAACTGCTGCTTGACGCCGTCGTAGGTGGCCAGCTTCGCCAGGGTCTCCTGGCCCACGTAGCAGCCCTTGCTGAGGCTGACCCAATCGGCCAGGCCGAGCTCGAAGGGGTTGGTGTCGTCGTTGAGCTCCGCCGGTGCGGCCGGGAACCCCTGGCGCAGGCGCAGGCGCTCCACCTGCTCCCAGGGCAGCTCTGGTAGGGCCGCCAGCCAGGGCGGCAGGTTCTCGCCATCGGCCAGCAGCAGGGCGGGCTGATCGGCGCCGGCACCCAGGTCGACGCCGGGATGGAGCAGACGCGGGTCGCTGGCGGGTTTGGTGGTGGGTTCGGTGGTGGGTTCGCCGGCGCCGCTGCCCAGCCAGCGCACCAGCGTGGCTGGTACCGGTGCGCTCAGCCGGACCTGATCCGCCGGGAACAGCACCCGATCGAGGGCCTGATGCACGGCCGTACCCTCTCCCGCCAGCACCAGCAGATCGGCGCCGGCGTCGTCGACGCACACCAGCGCCAAGGCGCGCATGCGGCCGGTGGGGCTGATCAGACAGGTGGCGAGGCAGTCGCCTGGGCGGGCCAGCTCGATCGCCTGGCTGCTCTGGCCGTGCAGGAAGCGGAGGGCATCGGCCCCCTCCAGCCGGATCTGGCTGATCGGGATGCTCCAGCGGCCGTGGCTGTGCTCAGGCGATGGAGCGTTTGCGGGGTTCAAGCGGGCGGCAGACGGGTCTGCGGAGCGGTGTCCAGGGGTTGTACAGGATTGGGATGGGATGTGGTCGCACCTCCGCAGACCGGGGCGACGGCAATCCCCTGCGGATCAGCCCTGAGCGGCAGAGGTGGCGGCCACCTCCTCCAGCAGGAACAGGCTGCGCAGCTCCAGGCCGGCAGCATTCATCGCCTCGAGGCCGCCCTCCTGGCGATCCACGATCGTGACCACCCGCTCCACCGTGTAGCCGGCTTCGCGCAGTTGCTTCACCGCCTTGAGCGAGGAGCCACCGGTGGTGACCACGTCCTCCAGCACGGTGATGCGGCTGCCGGCCGCCGGCAGCGGGCCCTCCAGCCAGGCGCCGGTGCCGTGGCCCTTGGCCTCCTTGCGCACGATCAGGGCATCCAGTGGTCGGCCCGCCAGCGCGGCCGCCTGGGCCACGCCGCTCACCAGCGGATCGGCGCCGAGGGTGAGGCCCGCCACCGCCACCGCCTCCGCTTCCACCAGCTCCAGCATCCGCGCCGAGAGCAGGGCCAGCCCCTCGCCACTGAGGCTCACCGGTTTGCAGTTCACGTAGTGATCGCTGCTGCGGCCCGAGGCCAGGGTGAAGCTGCCGTGGCGGTAGGCACGCTCCGCCAGCAGCTGCAGCAGTCGCTGCCGCTGGTCGGCGCTGGCCTGGGGCAGGTGGAGCGACTGGGTCATGCCTCTGGCATCGGCGGTTTGTGTTGTCTAGTTTGCGTTCATTGCTGACACCAGATCGATGGCGGCCCGACACGCGGCGCTGATGGGGGTGGGTTCGTGCGCCGCGGTGCTCGTGGTTGCGGCGGCTGTCGCCGGGGCTGGGGGCGCCCAGGCCGGGCCGGTCGTCTGCACCAGCACGATCGAGGCACCGCTGGCCGGTTCGGCCCCTGTCGAAGTGACCCGCTGCGGCCCGGTGACCACCACGTCCGATCTGATGGAGCGTCGCTTCTTCAGCTACACCGCCCCCTTCGCCCGCGGCATCGACATCACGCACCAGATCACCGATGTGCTCGGCATCTCGATGGGCGGTGGCGATGGCACCCGGGTGATGGGCTTCGGCTTCCCCGATCAGACCATCGTCTGGGATGGTTCCGCGGTTGAGAACACCTATCAGGTGCTCCTGGATCAACAGAGCAACCCCATGCCCTGGCGCACCGCCGATATCAACAACGGCTTCTGCCAGGGCTTGCCCCAGGGTGGCTGCAGTGCGCCCTCCGCTCCAGTGGCCTGGCCGCAACCCGGTGCGCGGATTGTGCGCGGGCTCTGGTGAGTACCTTGGCCATCCAGGCAAACCGGTGCCTGGGGCAGCGACCCACGGGGGTCTAGCAATCTGGTGAATGCAGCGGACTCATAATTCGCAGTAGGTGGGTTCGATCCCCACGGCCCCCATCCCCAAAAACCCAGTCACAGAGGAGGTTTTCAGGCAAAGCTGAGCAGCGACGAGAGTTCTGGCTAGGCACCGTTTAGGCACAGATCGGCCCGTTTTGGGCGAGAGTAGGCACGCTTTTAGGCACGCCTCATGGCCGGCCGGGACCCCTACCTCACGCGGATCAACCGGGCCCTGAGAGACCTGGGCTCCAGTGTCAGCCTCGAAGTTTCTCCGTCCGGGGCAAAGCTGCGGCTGCGGGCCAGCCTGCCTTTGCCCGATGGGAGCTGGAAGCAGCGGCGCATCACCACCGCTTTCCCCTATCCGTCCGGCGTCGATCAGGCGCGTCAGCTGGCCGAGGAGCTTGGCAGGGATCTGGAGCTGCACCGCCGGGGGCTGGAGACCTTCCCGTCCGAGCGGTGGCTGCAGGCCAGCCAGGCAGCAGGCCCCACGGGCGAGGGGATCAGCGGTCTCGAAGCCCTGCGGCGCACAGAGGCCTGGTGGATCCAGCAGCGCAAGCGAGGCCCCAGCGCGGATGTGACCTGGGCCACCGCTTATGCAGGCCCGCTGAAGCCCCTGCTGCCGCAGCGGGACGTGACTCTCGACACCCTGCGTGCTCTTGTGGCAAGCAAGCCGATCGGCAGCTGCAGCCGCCGTAAGGCGGCCCTGGCGGCAACCGCCGTGGCCCAGGCCCTGGAGATGGGCACGGATGCCGTGCAGGAGCTCAGGGGCCTGGGCAAGGGCTACACCCCGCTGAAGGATGCGGCGCCGCGCCACCTGCCTGCCGACGAGGAGATCGTGGCGTTGATCGATGGGCTGCCATCGGGGTGGCAATGGGTTGCCGGGATCTGCGCCACCTACGGAGCCAGGCCCCACGAGGCCCTGCTGATGGCGGAGGTTGAGAGCAACGGGCTGGTGGTGATCCGTGGTGGCAAGACCGGTGCCCGGCAGGGCCTGCCGCTGCCGAAGGCATGGATCAGCCGTTGGGAGCTGCAGGACAAGCGCCTGCCGGCGATCAATCTCGATCGCGACCACCGCACGGTCGGCTCCCAGCTGGGGGTGGCCCTGCGCCGCCATGGGGCCCCGTTCCTCCCCTACGACCTGCGGCATGCCTGGGCGGTGCGGGCGATTCACAACCCGCAGATCAGCCCGTCGCTGGCAGCCAAGAGCCTCGGGCACTCGCTGATGGTCCACACGTCGCTGTATCAGCGCTGGTTCGACAGCGCCTCGATGGCGTCACTTGTTGCGCAGATGTGAGGCGAAGCCTTCCACGTCCACGTAAAGCGTCCGGCGCCTGCCGGTCTCGCCGGTGGTGGCGCTGACGAACTGAGGCGGGATCCGACCGCGATCGATGGCGACCCGCAAGGCACGGGCGCTGGGGAAGTGAAGGGCCCTGGCGGCTTCCGACAGGGGCAGCCAGGGGCTGCTGCTGAGGGTGGGCTTGAGCTCCAGCCTCGCCTGGATCACATTCAGCTGGGCGCAGATGAGATTGAGTTGCTGCTTGATGTCATCCGCAGCTGTCAGAGATGCGCTCATGGCAGTTGGATTCGCACAACACCATTTGAGCCCCTGATTTCAGCGATTAAGCGCTGCTGAACCGTGCAGACCGTGCAGATGTCCAGGACTTGCACGGTCTGCACGGTTCCAGGCCATCCAGGCAAGCCGCATAGGAGCTCAAATGAAAAGGCCGCAGCGAAGTTCGCCGCGGCCTTGGTGTTTCTGTGGATCAATTATGGCATCTCCGGCGATTGCTGCGGCTGCTTTCTGCTGCACTGTTCCACAACAGAAAGGTGCATTCCGGGCTGCCTTCTGCCAGGGGGATCGCCGATGACCCCCTGCGATTACGGCGCACTGAGGGAAGCAGCTGGTCGACTGGCCGAGCTGGGGCTCAGTCTGCAGACGGTGATTCCAGTCGCGCTGCCCGCCGAGTCCTATCCGGTGACCAGGCTGAACAGCCAGACCGGCCAGAGAGAGATTCAGCGTGACAAGAACGGGCAGCCTCTGCCGGCATTTGTCGGCAAGAATCCGAGCTTCTGGCTGGCCGATGGTGAGCCGAGATTGACAAGTCAGAGCCAGCCGGCTGATGAACCTGAGGTATTGAAACGGCTTGAGGTTGCCGAGCGGCTGGGACGGCCGATCGGACTGGCCATCATCCCGTCCACAGATGTGGTGGTGATTGATTTCGATCGCAAGAACTACCCAACTCAGGAGTCCCTGGACCAAGACTGGATGCGCCTGCTCGATCTCTGCCCGGAGCTCACGCAGACCCGGATTGAGCGCACGCCCGGCGGCGGGGTCCACATTTATGTACGACCGGCTGACGGAATGGCCAGCTGGCGGAATGCAGCAGGGAAACGGCACTGCAATTTCACGACCGTTCCTGGCGGTGAGCATCGCGGGGAGGTGCTGGCCGGCACCCGGGTGTGCGTCTGTGCGCCAACCCGCAACGGAGCCGGTGCCTATGAGCTGGTCAATCCCGATCACGCCTACAGCCTGGTCGAGGTCAGGGCCCTCGGGGCCATCGGCATCTACCCCAGGGCCAGGGCGACCGGTTCGACCACGAAGCCGCCCCAGAGGCAAAGCCGAACCACGAGCACGCCACCGCAGGCCTCTGCCTCGGCAGCACCGGCACTGGCGGAGTTGATCGGCAGCAAGGCCAGGGATGTCCTGGCAGGTGGCTGCCCTTATCGCGGGAGTGAGGGAGCGGCGGTGGATCGCAGCGCTCAGCTCACGGGGTTCGTGAAGGAGCTCTACAGCTGGGTCAACCTGCTCGATGCCCACGGTCTGCGCTTCAGCGGCAGTCCGGACGATCTGATCCAGCAGGCCATCGGGGTCCTGGCCATCGAGGACAAGGCGGATCGTGTCCTGGCCACGATCGACTTGGATCACTGCCGGCATCGGGACAGTGATGCCGCCCTGCGCCGTTACCAGCGCCTGAGCAGCGGCTCAGTCGGCACCCCAGGATCCTCTGGGTCGCCTGGCTCCACAGGCGCGCCTCCAGCGGCAGCAGGGCAGGGAAAGCCCACGTTGCAGCAAGCTCTGGAGGAGCTGGCGGCAGCAGGCCTCAGTGGCTCAGAGCTGTCCTTTCGCCTGGAGCGCATCGCCGGCGACCACGACCGCGGCCTGCGGGACGTGCAGGGTCTGTACCGGGAGCTGATCCAGGAGCAGGAAGCGTCCCTCGATGCCGATGACTCCCTCGATCAGCTGGAGCAGCTCGGCGCCACGGTCGATCTGGATATCGGCAGCCTGATTCCACCGGTGTTGTTGGAGGCGCTGCAGGCGATCCGGCGCACAGCGGAGTTTCAGCACAGCACCCTGTTGGCCGTCCTGTTGGCTGGGTTTTCAGCAGCCCTGCCGTTGCGCAGCAGGATCGAGCTGGATCCGTCAGAAGACTTCAGTCAGCCGCTGACCCTCTGGGTGCTGTTGCTGATGCCCAGCGGTGAGCTGAAGACCCCCCTGCTTTCGCGACTCCTGGTCCAGCCCTGGCAGCAGTCAGTCGATGGGGTCGTGGAGCAGGTCCATAGGAGGCAGATGCAGGAGTGGGAGATCAGAAAGCTGGATGCCGACAACGGGGCCGGCCCACCAGCGGGCCCCCCTCCCCGGATGCCCCAGACCCTGATCACGGAAGACCTCACCGTGCCAGGCGTGGAGGTTCACCTGGAGATCCACGACAAGTGGGCCAATCGCTCGGTCTGCATCTGGCTGGATGAGGCCGCGGCCACCCTGCGGCAGATGGCGGATCCAGGGCGTGCCGGTAAGGACGCCACGCTCGGAGGCTGGCTCCTCTCCCGTTACGACGGCACCGGTGCCCGTGGCGCCAAGGTTGATCAGAGCCGGGAGCGGCAGTACAGGAGCTGCCGCCTGGCGATGGTGGCGGGCTGTCAGCCGGAGGTGTACCGAGAGATCACTGGTGATGCCGACCAGTCAGGTCTGTCAGCCCGCTTCATCGTGATCGAGCAGTTGAGTGTCCCACAGCATTTCCCCACCAGCTGCTCGGAAGACGAAATCCACAAGGCTGACGCTCTCAAGCAGCTGCTGATTCGCTGTTACGGGGCCCTGGCGAGGCAGGAGCAGCTCGAGCTGCGGCTGACTGCGGAGGCCTTCGCACTGTTCCAGGCGGAGCGAGCCGCGATGTATCAACGCAAGCGGGCCAGCATCTCCGCGGCGGAGCGCTCCCTGGCGAACAAGGCCGCTGGGCGGATCGGCCGGCTGGCCGCCCTGTTCCACCTGCTTTGGTGCCTGGCCGAACGGGTCGATGGGCCCATTTCCCTGGGGAATGGCCTGGTCGGTGTGGAGGCCATGCAGCGGGCAATCCGCTTCAACAGGTTTCTGCTGGATCAGACGGTCGGTGTGCGCCTCACCTCAGCCGGCAACAGTGAGCTGGGCGCTCTGATGCTGCGGCTGCAGCGGGTGGCCTGGGAGAAGAAGACACCGCTGTCACTGAGCACGCTGCGCCGTGCCCTGAGTGGCAAGCAGCGGCCTGAGTCCACTGAAGTGCTGCATGCCCTGCAGGTGCTGCAGGAGCGGGGCTATGGCGAGCTGGAGCAGATGGAATACAAGGGGCAGTCTGGCTGGAGATACACGGCCACCAAGCCGTTGCTGGCCTCCAGCTGAGGCGGTGTGCTCCACCGCTTGGGGGCGTTCCACCCCTGCGCTGCCACCGATTAATCCACCGCTCAGGACCGGCCAGATCGCCTGCCAGGACTGAAGTTCAACCCATAGGGGTGGAGGGTTGGTGGATGACTCGTGAGTGGGGCCATGGCTCAAGGCACGTCGATGGTTCCTGAGGCACTCCCCGCGTCCACCCATTGAAGGTGACGAGTGCTCAGATCCCAGTCCTGACAGGAGAAGAGAGAGATTTTTCTCCTCTTTTAGGGGTGGTCCGAGGGGTGGCCAAGGCACGGGCAAGCCCTGGCAAGGGGTGGAGATGCGACGAATACGGCACAGTCGCAAACAGATGTGGAGGTTTTGTTGCATGATGGGGCCATGACCCCAGTGCTCGACAGGAGAGAGACGGCCCTGCAGCTGGCGCGCAGTAAGGGACTGCTCCGGTCCCGGGAGGCCGCGGCGGCTGGCGTTGATCGCTCGACCCTGGCGCGGCTGTGCGACAGCGGCCTGCTGGAGCGGCTGGAACGGGGGCTTTACGGCCTGCCGGCCGCGGCCGTTCGCGAGCACGTTGACCTGGAGATCGTTGCGAAGCGGGTGCCTCAGGCGGTGTTCTGTCTGCTCACGGCCCTGCGGCTGCATGGTCTGGGGACGCAGCAGCCCCGCCGGGTCTCGATCAGCCTGCCGCGGGGCGTCCATCGCCCCACCCTGCAGTTCCCCCCACTGGAGGTGATTCATGTGCAGCCGGAGCTGCATCGCCTGCAGGTGGAATCACGGCGCTCCGGTCCGATCCGGCTGAAGGTCTACGGGGTGGAGAAGACCCTGGTCGACTGCTTCCGCCATCGCCGCAGGCTGGGCATGGAGCCGGTGCTGGAGGCCCTGAAGGATGCGATCAGCCAGAGACGGCTGAACGTCGATGAGCTCTGGCGTCAGGCGCAGGCGCAGCGCATGCAGCGGGTGATCACTCCGTACCTGGAAGCCCTGCTGTGAAGGCCAACCTGGCGGCATTGATCCGACAGTGCCTGGTCCAGGCCTGGATCTCACTCAGGGGGCGGTTCTGCTGATGGCGTTGCACTGCTGCTCCAGAAGGGCGATCCGCTCCATTAGGGAGGGTCTGGATAACCCAGAAAATTGCTCAAGGCAGGCGCTGAGACTCATGCCCCTGTCTTGAAGGTGATTTCTCAACAGGAGGTTGTCCAGACCTTCCTTAGCCCCTGGAAGCTAGGTGTTGTGTCTCACCACGTTGATCAGCAGAGCAGCTCGTTGAGCCGCTGCTGAGGGGATCGGCCGCCGAGGGCTGAGTGCTTCCTTAGCCGGTTATAGATCGAGAGGTATCGCGGCAGCCAGTGGTCGCGTTCCTGGGAGTTCTGGAAGGCCATCGCATAGGCCCATTCCTTACAGAGGGTCTGGATAAAGCGCTCGGCCTTTCCGTTGGTGCGGGGCGTGTAGGGCCTGGTGCGGATGTGCTTGAGGCCAAGGGCTTTGCAGGCCTTGGCAAAGCTGCGTGAGAGGTAAGCAGGACCGTTATCCGACATCACTTGCCGGCACTCCACGCCATGGCCGTTGAACCAGGCCACAGCCCGGCTCAGGAAGCCGATCGCGGTGGCCTGCTGTTCGTCCGCCAGCACTTCCACGTAGGCGAGCCGCGTGGCATCGTCGATCGCAACGTGCACACGGTCGTAGCCGACGCCGGCAGAGCGGCCCTGCTGCCGGTTACCGGTGATGCGGTGGCCGACTTTGCGAAAGCGGGCGAGCTTTTTGACGTCGATATGGATCAGGTCTCCGGGATGCTCCCGCTCGTAGCGCTGCACTGGAGGTTTGGGCTCGAGATTCCGCAACCGCCCGAGACCCAGGCGGTTGAGCACCCTGGCCACGGTGGAGAAGGGAGCGGCCAGCAGCCTGGCGATGTGCCGGAGGTGGAGGCGTTGGTGGCGGAGATCCACTGCCTGCTGCAGTTGCTGTTGATCGAGCGTCCGACCCTGGCTGCGGCGAACACTCCGTCGATCCGCCAGTGCAGCTGCCCCACCTGAGCGGTAGCGGGCCAGCCACTTGTAGGCGCAGCGCAGGGAGATCCCCGCTTCTGCAGCCAGTTCGGGCAGGGACCGGTTCTCATGCAGGTGTTGAGAAACCAATCGCAGCCGGCCTCGCTGCGTCAGGCGGGCATTGGCGTGTGTATGCATGGGGCGTGAGGTCTCGGTTGGGCGGTGACACCTCAACCGGTAGCGACCTCACACCTCATTGGCTACTGACCAACCTGCTGAGACAGAACAGCTAGGGACCTCACCGCGCAACATTCCTGAGTCGGTCATGGCCCTGTAGTCCGCTTCCAGTGCATCCCTTGCTGCAGCCGTCGGTACCAGCTGCAGGTTGCCACTGAGGGCGCGGAGGTAGTCGATCGGCTGCTCATCGGCATCGGTGGCACGCCAGAAGTCCTCCTTGTGCTGCGCCACCTCCATGGCGAGGGCCCTGTCACGAATGGCCGCCTCCGCGATCCCTGCACGGGCCAGGCGATCGAGGTCATACCAGTGCCGTGAATAGCGGTCGCCCTCGCCGCTGCCCCAGCGCCCCCGCCTGCAGGCGACATGGATAGCCGCGGCCTTCTCCAGGAACGTGCGCCTGGCATCCATCACCAGGGGCCTGGCGGCCGGGAAGTCGAGCATCGCCAGATGGGTCGCCGCCTCGCAGGTGATTGGCATGGGTCCGTGCGGCTCACCCGTCGAGTGGGCGCCGAACTCCAGTCGCACCGTCGGCCGCACATACCCAGAGTTGTTATCCGGCGCCGGGATCAGCGGTTGGTAGTGGATGACGATGGTGGGTGGCTGCCGCCGGCCTGCCTCTGGCTGCTCCAGATCCAGCTCAAGGGTGACTCCGGCTGCTGCTGCTGCACCCTGGAGCAGCGGTAGGGGGATCTTCCGGACCCACTCCTTGAGCTTCTTGTCGGCGGCCTTGCGGCGCCTGTCTGCCTGGCTGGGATTGACGGCTGGAGACAGGTCAACCTCAGGCCAGAGGTGCTGGATGTTGAGGGTGAGATCGACGTCTTCCGAGAAGCGATCGATCAGCCCGTAGGCCTTCGACAGCGAGGTGCCCCCCTTGAAGGTGAGGGTCTTCAGCAACAGCCGCTCTGCCCCCAGGGTCTGCAGGGCCCAGACCACCCAGATGTCCTTCTCCAGCAGGTTGGCCGGCCAGCCGGATTCGGCAGCAGCGACCGCCAGGGCTTCCGTCTGGTCCTCTGGAGAAAGCGCGAACCAGGACTCAGCCACGAGCCTTCTGCGGCTCCAGTGCCCGCTCGCTCAGCAGCTCCGCCAGCCAGAGGGGCAGCTCGGCACGGACGGAGAGCAGGGCATCCCATTCCACCGGCGGCAGCACACGGCGGAGTGTCGGCAGGGCCGCTGAGGCCTGATCAGGGCCAAGCCAGGTGAGGGCCCGGATCGCCTGGCCGGCGGGGCGCTCGGGCAGCAGGAAGTTCCAGGAAGCTGCCGGGCGGATCGTGACCTGCTGCTTCCCGAAGACGTAGCGCTTCTGGCTCCGGGTGCGGGCCAGGAAGGTCTGTTGCACCGGCATCTGGGTGGTGAGGCCAAGGGCATTGGCCGCAGCGGCACCGCTGCTCACCAGCTGCTGGGCACCCTCGCGGTTGAGCTGGGCGATCACCACCTCCGGCGCCGGAGGCCTGGTCCCGAAGCGGCTGCTGATGGGCAGGGCGTAGCGGCCGCGGGTGATCTTCACAAGCTTGCCGCGAGCCGCCAGGCGCCGCAGGGCCTGGTCGACCGCATCCCGTTTGCCCAAACCGAGGAACTGCTTGGCAGCCAGCAGGGATCCCTCCGGGCGTTTGCCCGCGGCTTCCAGGATCTGCTCGCTCAGCCCTGCCATGGCGGCCCTGTGGGTCTTGTTGTGCTCTGTTGTGTCAGAAGACTACGTGAGTTTCTGACACTTTGTCCACAGGGCTCTTGCCGTTGACGCCAATGCGGCGGTGCTGCCTGGCTGCGCTGACGACGCGCTGCGGTCGACGACGGCCGTCCTTCAGCGTGCCACGGCTGCGCCGTGGCGTGCATCGGCCAGCCGCCGCCGCCCTCCGCTCCGGGGCCGGTGCTGGGGTGGCAGGCAGGGCTGCTCTCCCGCGGCTGCGGTGGCAACGCACCGGTCAGCCGGCAGGGGGGAGAGTGTATTCAAGATTGCCTCGCGCGGCTGCGCGGCCGGCTGATTGCCTGAGGCCAGATCTGATCGTCCTCCTTATGAATGTTCAGAGCTGCCGGCGGATGGCTTTGCTTCGCTTGGACCCACTGCCCTGCAGCCATTCTGCCGGACCTGCAGTGCATTCGTACTGGTAGAATATGGGTTGCGCCAAAGGCCACGAGCCCATCGCCTGCGGCAACGTCATCCCCTGATCTCGCCATC
Source organism: Cyanobium sp. E1_MAG_00006 (assembly GCA_027488975.1). Taxonomy (GTDB): domain Bacteria; phylum Cyanobacteriota; class Cyanobacteriia; order PCC-6307; family Cyanobiaceae; genus Vulcanococcus. The sequence goes on along the minus strand of JAIYAQ010000035.1, from coordinate 19,333 downwards.
ACTGTCGCACTCTCATCAGCGGCATGATGCCCCGGTCAGTTGTCCCTCAAGGCAGCTGATTCCATGCTTGTTTGTCATTCATCCGAGCCAGGTTCGGGTCCTGCTCGTTCGCTTGTGATCGCGGCCGGTGGCGGCCGTGATCTGGCCTGGTCCCATCAGCGGGTTGCCGCTGAGCTGCTGGCCCGCAGTGGCGGCCGCCTTGTCCATCTGGTTCTCCACGGCGGTGCCCGCGGCGCCGATGCCGCCATTGCCCGGGCAGCCCATCAGCTGGGCTGGTGCTCTCTGGTGATGCCGGCCGAGTGGGGGCGCCATGGCCGCGCCGCCGGGCCGATCCGCAATCGCGAGCTGCTCAAGCAGGCCATCGCCCGGGCCGTGGCCCACACCTCCCCGGGCTCGATCGCCTCGGTGCTGGTGGTGGCCTTCCCCGGTGGTGCCGGCACGGCCTCGCTCGTGCAGCAGGCGCGGCGGATGGCGTCCCGCTCGCCGGTGCCGATCTCCGTGGCGGAGGTCCAGGCGCCATGCGCCTGCCCCATCCCTTGAAGCCCTCTGCGCCTGATGGCGCCCCCTGTTCCTCTTCTCTCCGTCACACCGTCATGGCCGTTCTCACTCCCAGTCCCGCAGCTCCAGCCGATGCCCCAGCGCCAGCCCCCTCGGCACAAGGCCCTGCCTGTTCCCTCCAGCGCTCCGGTTCCCTCTGGCAGCTGGGCATCGAGGCCCAGGAGCTCACCACCGCCATCGGCCAGCTGGCCCAGCAGCTGGAAGCCGAGGCCCCCGAACAGCGGGCCCTGGCCCTCGCTGAGCTGGAGGCGGCGCTCCTGGCAGAAGAGGGCAACAAGAAAGCCCTCGCCGCCAAAGCCGATGCCACCTGCTGGGTGATCGAACACCTGCGCGGCCAGGCGGCCTACCGCCAGCAGCAGGCCAAGCGCCTCGCGGCCCTGGCCACTGGCGACACCAGCCGGGCCGATGCGCTGGAGGAGTCCCTGATCTTTGTGCTCACCCAGCTGCAGCCGGCGGCCACCCGCTTCTCCTTCCCCAATCACGAGCTCAGCAGCCGCAAGTCCTGCGCCGTCGTGATCGACGACGAAGAGGCCCTCGATTCCGAGTGGCTCACCGTCACCACCACCAGCAAGCCGGACAAGAACGCCATCAAGGAAGCCCTCAAGGCCGGCCGGCAGATCACCGGCGCCCAGCTCCTCTCCCGCCGCTCCTGGCGCATCCACTGAGGGGACAGAGGCCCCTCGGATATGGGGTTCCGGTGGTGAAGCCGGACCCCCTTCCCTTCCTCACACAATCGCCTTCCACCGCCATGACCGTCGCCGCTCCCTCCGCCAACGGGACCAGCACCAACCGCTCCGCAGCTCCTCGAACTATCCAGAGGCCACCCACTGCCCTGGAGCTGATCCGCCGCGATGAGGCGATGCCAGCCCCTCCTTCGGCATCCATGCAGCCGGGTGCAGGGTTCTCAGCTGAGCAGATCTCGGCTCTCGCAGCGCCCCTCGATCGCGCCAAGGTCAAGCAGCGCGAGCAGGGCCGCGGCCGGGTCAGCTACCTGGAGGGGTGGCAGGTGATCGCCGAGGCCAATCGGATCTTCGGATTCGATGGCTGGCAGCGGCAGACCACCTCCATTCGCTGCGTCAGCCAGGCCGAGCGCAGCATTGGCCGCGATAACCGGCCCGGCTGGGGTGTCACCTACATCGCCAGGGTGAGGGTGACGGTCGCGGTTCATGGCGCCGCTCCACTGATACGAGAGGGCAGCGGAGCCGGTCACGGCATCGACGTGGACCTCGGCCAGGCCCATGAATCCGCCCTCAAGGAGGCCGAAACCGACGCCATGAAGCGTGCCCTGATGACCTTCGGCAATCCCTTCGGGCTGGCGCTGTACGACAAACAGCAGCGGGAGGTCAGCAGTCCTGAAGCGAGGCCCCTGCAATCGGCCGTTGCCACCAGCAGGCCGGCGCCGTCAGCGCAGCTACCCCTCCGGAGAGCAGCGGCTCCTCCTGCAGAAGCTGCTCTGGCTGACCCTGGACTTGCCGCCTTGGATGCGTCCACGATCAGCCAGATCCTGACCACCTTGCGCGGCCTTCCCCGGCCAGCCCTGGAGGGATTCACCAAGGCGTTCCGCAAGCGGTTCCAGGTGCCGGAAGAAGCACCCTCGATCGCAGACCGGATCCTGCAGAAACGCCATCACGACTGGATCGAAGCTTTTCTGCTGCAGCACCACGCCCCGGCTTCCAGTCAGCCGGACGCCCAGCCCGGCTGAGCCGATCAGACTCCCCTCACTGACAACAGGCCGCAGGAGCGTTCCTGCGCCTCCCCCCCTTTTTTCCATGCGCCACTCCCTCGGCAAGGTCGTCGCCACGGCCTCTGTCACCGCTGCCGTGCCCCATGAGGTGATCGTCGGCCTGCTGGATCGGCATGCAGGCCGCGACTGGGGCGACCTCGATGCCGAGGACCGAGCCGCTAACGACTCCGATCACAGCCACGCAGAAGGGCGCCTGTTCTCCAGCTACGACACCCCCGAGCACGGAACCATCTGGGTGATCACTGAAGACCTGCGCGGCGAGGGTGGCGGCCCGATCACCACCGTGCTGTTCCCTGAGGACTACTGAGGTCTGAGAGCAGGCGAGCCCTGGGGGCTGGCGATCACGCCACCCGGACTGCCCCGGCTCGCGCACCGCGCAAGGGCTGACGCGAGTCGCTCCACTGCGTTCCGCGACCCTTGCGCGGCGCTGGCTTCACCGGGGCGCAGCGGTGGTGTCGTTCGCCATCCCTGCCATGGCTCGCCCTCTCCTCCTGCCTCAGCCCGGCCGCGGGCCGATTGAGCGCCAGTGCCCGATCCGCGTGGTTTCCGTCCACCTGCTGGGCACAGCCGGCCAGCTGCTGCGGGTGCTCTTCCTCGATCGCGAGGGCCACATCAGCGGGCAGCCCCATCCCATGGCACGCCCCGAGGCCCTGATCCTGGCCGCCAATCAGCGGCGGGTGCTTGGGCCTCAGGCCCGGGTGCAGGTGCTCTGAGTCTCACGCGCACCATCGGGCCTCCGCCCGGCAGGTCACTCCGCCGGGCTTTCCGCAGGCTTCATGCAGCCAGAAGAGCGAAGCTGAACCTTGTTCAAGCGATCAACGAACAGCGCAACTCACCACATCGCGCGGATAAGTGAAGCGAAACCAGTGAGACCAGCCCTGGCAAGACTGAGATAAGGCCCCAAGGGCGTTTTCATGCACCAGCTGCATAGTTTTGCCTCCGATTTAACGGCTCGTCTCGGCTTGAAGGCTTGGGGCTGACCTGGGCCCGCCCAACAGTCAGGATGGTGCTCGACACCGTCGAGCACCCTGTCTCACCAGGGGCGACCAGCCGCCTCCATGAGCCCCCCCACCATCTACGAGCTCTGCCGGCCCCGGGCCGACGTGCTGGAAGGGCGCATTCGCGATGAAGACTTCGCTGCCGACCTCAGCCAGGTGCTGAAGGGCACGGCGCCCGATCTCTACAAGAACCCGGCCCTGTTCTTCGCGAACACCCACCCCACCAGGGGCCTGCGCGAGCTGTTCCTGGCCGTGGTGGACCGGCTGACAGGCGCCGGCAGCCAGCTGGGCAGCATCCTGCGGCTCGACACCAGCTACGGCGGCGGCAAGACGCACGCCCTGATTGGCCTGAACCACATCCTGACGGCCGCCGATCAGATCCCCAACCTGGCGGAGTTCATCGACCCAGCCCGCCTGCCCAGCCAGAAGGTCAAAGTGGCGGCCTTTGACGGGGAGAACGCCGACCCGATGAACGGCCGGCGCATGGATGGCAATGTGCTGGCCTTCACCCCCTGGGGGGAGCTGGCGGTGCAGCTGGCAGGGCCGGCGGGCTACGAGCGAATCCGCAACAGCGACCGTCTTGGTGCCGCGCCTCCCGGCGCCGAAACCCTGCGCGAGCTGATCGGTGAGCGGCCGGTGCTGATCCTGATCGATGAGCTCTCGATCTACCTACGCAAGATCAAGGGCCCCGCTGCCGGCCAAGCCGCCGAGCAGCTCACCCCTTTCCTCACCGACCTGATCAAGGCGGTGAACTCCTCGCCTCAGGCGGTGCTGGTGTTCACCCTGGCCCTGGGCAAGGGCGGCCAGGCGGTGGATGCCTATGGGGAGGAAAACCAGAGGATCGATCGGATCTTTGCCGAGCTGCAGTCGGTCACCGGCCGGCAGATCACCGCCCTCACGCCCACCAGCGAAGACGAAACGGTGCAGGTGCTGACCCGGCGTCTGTTCGAGTCGATCGACCGCAGCCGCGTGGAGGAGGTCGTGCGTTCCTACCAGGAGATCTGGAGCCGCACCGCCGAGGCCCTGCCGCCGGTGGGGCAGAGCGATGACCGTGCTGCCAACTTGCGCAAGGGGTATCCGCTCCATCCGGAGTTGATCGACACCCTCATGCAGAAGACCTCGACTCTGGAGAACTTCCAGCGGGTGCGGGGCATGTTGCGGCTGCTGGCGCAGACCGTTGGCCAGCTCTGGCGCGACCAGCCAAGGGGCGTCACGGCTGTCCATCTCCACCACGTGGATCCGGGCAACGAGCGGATTCGGTTGGAGCTCTCCACCAAGTTGGGGCTGCAGGCCTTCATCCCGGCGATCCGCGCGGATGTGTCCACCACACCGGCCGAGGGGGGCAGGGCCCTGGCCCAGAGGCTGGACGCCCAGGAGTTCTCGGGGATGGAGCCCTATGGATCCATGACCGCACGCACGGTGCTGTTCCACTCCCTGGCCTTCAACGAACCGCTGAAGGGCCTCAGCCGCCTGGAGCTGAACTACAGCCTCTATGCCCCGGCTGTGGACCCGGCGTTTGTCGACAAGGCGGTGCGCCTTCTGCAGGAAGAGTCGGAGTATCTAGACGACAGCGGCACCAGCAAGCTGCGCTTCCTCACCGACGCCAACCTCAACCAGATGGTGAGGAAGCGCGAGGGGCAGTTTGATCTGGAGTCGGTGCGAGAGGAGCTGAACCGACGCATCGGCACGATCTTCGCCAAACAACGGCTGGAGCCTGTGTTGTTCCCCTCCAGCCCGGCCGACATCCCCGACGACACCGATGGCCCTTACTTGGCGGTGATCCACTGGGAAGGCCACACCGTGGAGCAGGCGAACATCCACCTGCCGGAGCTGGTGGTGCGGCTGTTCAAGGAGAAGGGCGACAACGCCAATGTGCGCCTGAACCGCAACAACCTGGTGTTCGTCTGCGCCGATGCCCTGCAGGTGGACGACATGCTGCGCAAGGCCCGCACCTACCTGGCGCTTCAGCAGATGCAGCAGGGTGATCTGTTCGCCAGCCTCCAGTCGCACCAGCAGGATCAGGTGAAGGAGCGCTACGGCCAGGCCCAGCAGGGCTTCGCCCTGGCGGTGCAGCAGTGCTACCGGCATGTGTTCTATCCCGAACGGGGTCAGTGGCCTGATGTGCCCCTCACCCATGCCGCCATCACCGTTACCAGTGCCAGCAGTGAGCCTGGGGTGGGTCAGAGACAGGTGGAGCGGGTGCTGCGGGAAGCTCGCGAACTGGTGTTGGCGGAAGATGCACCGCCGGCCCCGAACTTCATGGCCGACAAGACACCCCTGAAGCGCGTGGGGGTAATGAGCACGCGGGATCTGCGCAACGAGTACTACCGCGATCCGGCCCTGCCGATCCTTCTGGGGGATGAGGTGCTCAAGAAGTGCCTGCGCATGGGGCTGGATCAGGGCCTGTTCGTCTACAAGGAAGGTGATCGCCTCGAAGGCCAGGGCCTGCCACCAGGCACGCTCTCGATCAGTGAGGACGGCAAGATCTACACGATGGAGAAGGCGCTGGAGTTGAGCGTCTGGCCTCCAAAGACTGATCCAGATCCAGAACCTCCTGGCCCTGGTCCCGGCCCTGGTCCCGGCCCTGGTCCCGGTCCCGGTCCTGGTCCTGGTCCTGGTCCTGGTCCCAATCCTCCTCCGCAACCACCGCCACCGCCCCCAGGCCCTGGGGTGATCGAGCGCACCGACAACGTGAAGACAGCCCTCACCCAGCTGGCCCAGCAGGTGAGCAGCTCGGGCAAGGCGATCAAAAACCTCACCTGGCGCATGAACAGTGGCGACGGCTTCCTGCCGATGGCCCTGCTCAAGGCCGAGCCTGGCGCCACGGTGCGGGTCGAGATGATGGAGGGCGGCTGGAGCAGCGGCGACGGCAGCGCCGAGTGGAGCTTCGACTTCAACGGCACGCCGGAGGAAGCCAGCCATCTGCGGGGCTTCATCGAGGGCCAGTGGCGGAGAGGCGGCGAAAAGTCGCTCGACATCACCTATCAGCTCCGCTACGAGCCACCCTTGCGCTGGGATGACGGCGGCGAGGGCTGGATCGCTCGCCTCACCCGAGCTGGCCTCAGCGCTCAGACCGCCACGATCCGCCTGGAGTTGACCGCTGTTGGCGAGGAACAGCCATGACCCAGGCCATTGCTTCTGGCCGGCCGGCCTACGAACTGCGCAGCAAGCAGCGCGGGCCCAGCGATCTGGAGCTGGAGGTGTGGCAGGTGCCCAGTACCGCGACCCCCGAGCTGAAGGAGCCTCGGCGCATTGCGGGCCTCGGCGGCCACAAGCTCCTGCTGGTGGAGGGAGCAGTGCTGCGGCGGCTCAAGGCCGAGCAGGTGAGCCTGGCCAAGCTCAAGAAGGGCGAGGCCAGGCGGGACGCCCTCTCTGAGGATCTGGCCCTGGCGATGGGGCTGCTGTTCAAGCTGCTGGCCCCAATGCGAAACGTGGCCGCGATCGAGAACTGCGCCCGTGGCATCGATGCCATGGCCCGCGAAGAGGCCGCGTACTGGCTGGGAATGGCGATGCACCGCAAGAACCCGCGCCGGGTGCTGGCGGCGCTGCGGCTGTTGCTGAGTGCAAGCTGATGAACATCAACGTTCTCTTTGATGTCCCTGCCCTCGTCGCCCAGGGGCTGATGAATGGCTCGCTGGAAAGGGTGGGTGGCGTGGTGCGCGACTCCTCGAGCAAGCAGGTGGTGATGTGGCTGCAGGAGGGCGGCTCCGAGGTGTCCAAGGCCTTGGCCAACCCACCCTTGGCGGGGGGAGCGAATGCCCTGGCCGCGGCAAACCCTTTGCTGGCCACCGCCAACCTCGGGGTGTCGGTGGCTGGCTTCGCGATGGTGCTCCAGCAGCTGAACCGCATCAGCGATCAGATTCGGGCGGTGGAGGCCAAGGTGGATCGGATCAGCCACAAGCTCGACGATCAGGCTCTGGCCCAGCTGAAGGCCGGTATCAATGCCTGTCAGAACGCGGTGGAGCTGAATGATCCAACCCTGCGGATCCAGATGGCAGGCCAGGCGCTCACCACACTCCATGCCGCCAGGCAGTTCTTCAATCAACAGGTGGTGCGCAGTGCCGGCAAGGCGGAAGCATCCAGCGCTGAATACGTGGGTTTGGCATTTGTGGCCTTGGCCGCAGAGGTGCAGACCTACCTGCAGCTGGATGAAGGTGTCAAGGCGGCACGAACACTCTCTCAGGGCCTGGACGAACTACGACCAGCTCTCACTCAGCTCATGAACGCTGTGCTGGATTGCACATGCCACTACCTCAAGCCTGAGTTTGCTGGTGAGGTCGATTTGGGCTTGATGCTTTGGCTTCACAACGGGTTTCGCCGCATGAAGTGCAAGCCAGAAGAAGCAGCTGAGCAGCTGAGCGCCTCCGAACTGTTTGAGATCATGCGACCTCACATCACCAAGGTGTTCAAGAGCCACGAGGATTGGCACGGTGAGATACCTCAGGTGATCGTCGACACCAGTGATGTGCCTGATTGGTGGATTGGTCCTCTCAACCAGGGCATGGATAAGGCTGCACGCTTCAGGCAGGTCAAAGAGGGGCTTGCCGAAGGCCTGAACAAGATTGTTGCAGTGGTGGAAGCTCACGACAGGCTGATGGCCCAGGTGCTTCAACTCGAAGAAATGGAGCGATTGGGGCTGAAACCCACGGACCTGAAGCAGCAACTCCTGCTGCCAGAGGGGCAGGCGGCTGCCGTTGTTCTGGATACTCGTTGGATTGCTGTTGAGGTGCCCGCATGACCAAACGCCTGATCGAAGAGTGGCTGCCGATTGCTGAGTTGGGCGAAGAGAGCATGCGCGAGCGGCGCTCGATGACCGCCTTGCCAGCGGTTAATTATCTACACGTCTGGTGGGCAAGAAGACCTCTCGTCGCATCGCGAGCTGCGATTTTGGCGTCGCTGCTCCCTTCCGACGCCGACCACAAACGATTCCTTCATGCTTTAGGCATCCATGGGGACCCAGTGGCCGCAAAGAAGCGAATAGACAAGGCTAAGAAGTCTGGCGAAAATCTTGGCCTTAATCCGTATGGCTATCCAAGGGCATTTCAATACAAACCAAGCAAAGAGGATGAGGCCTGGCTTGCAGACGAAGCCAGAAAGCTTGGCATTAATCAGCCCGCTGTTCTGGATCCAACTGCGGGTGGAGGCTCAATACCATTTGAAAGCCTGAGGCTGGGCTGTAAAACTCTTGCCAACGACTTAAACCCTGTCGCTGTTATTGTTCAAAAAGCCACGTATGAGTGGCCAGCCAAGTATGGGCATGCATTGCTTGAAGAATTTAACCTGCTAACGGATAGATTTCTTTGCCTTGCGCTTCCAAAATATCGTGGCCTATATCCTGTAGAGGGCGATGACAAGCAGGTCTTGGGGTATGTCTGGGCGCGGACTATCCGTTGTCCATATTGCGCAGGAAGGATTCCACTTTCACCAAATTGGAAGCTCGCTCCTGATGGTACTGGCATTAAGTTGGTTCCCAATTTAGGGAATGGTCTTGGCGACGATTCTCGGCATTGTAGCTTTGAGATTGTTAAGTCCGCTAGAGAACAGAGTGATGGCACCGCAAAAGGGGGATCAGCTACTTGCCCCTTCCCGGATTGTGCCAGAATCATAAATGGTGATCAGATTAAGCAGTTCGCCCAAAGTGATGGCATGGGAGAGCAGCTTTTTGCGGTTGTATATAAGCAGCGTCTTCCTCTAGAATTCACAAAATCAGGTAAGCCAAAGAAACATAAATGGAAGCAGTGCTACCGAGCGGCATGCCTTGAGGACGACAATGCCAAGCTCGTAGAAGAACGGCTTGCCGAAAAACTTCCCGAATGGGATGCGCTCAATCTGATTCCCGATGAGCAATTCCCGGCGGTTTCAAATGATGATCGTCCCATTCAGTATGGAATGCCGATGTGGAGGGACTTGTTCTCCTCTAGGCAGCTTATGGCCCATGGCATAAGCATGGAAGTGTTTTCTGAGATGCTTCGCGAAGAAGTTGAACGCCAATCGCAGCTAAGCGAGCTAAAGAAGGCTGCCTTTGGCTATCTTGCTATTGCAATTGATAGGTTGATTGACTGGAACTCTAGACAGTCCACCTGGGAGCAAGATAAGCAGCGCATGGCTCACACATTCTCAGTCCATGCTTTTCCCGTCCGCTGGTCATTCGCTGAAATGCCCTTGTTGGTTGCAGGCGGGGGTTATGAGTGGACTTTTCGGCAAACATCTAAATGCCTTGGTGAGTTAATTGATTTAATTGGATCTGGAAAGGGCTACCTCCAGAAGTCGGGTCCGCTATTTGCGTCGTTAGAAATTGGTTCGCCTCCAGAGATCGCTGAGCAGCTGGTTGTCACATGCGGACCAGGCGATTCATTGACGCATCTGCAATCAGGGTCTGTAGACGTAATTGTCATGGACCCCCCTTATTATGACAAGGTAATGTATGCAGAGCTAAGCGATTTCTTTTATGTTTGGCTTAAGCGAACGGCAGGAATGATTCTCCCTGAATTGTTCTTCGCTCCTCTAACTGACAAGGAAAGCGAGGCTGTTGCAAGTCCCGCTCTTCATTCCGGCAAGAAGGGGGCGCGGGCCCTCGCGGGTATTGACTATCAGACAAAGATGGCCGAGATTTTCTCGGAGTGCCGCAGAGTGCTAAAGGATGATGGCATAATGACAGTAATGTTTACCCACAAGGCGACTGGCGCTTGGGATGCATTGGCGAAGGGCCTGATAGATGCAAATTTCTCCATAACAGCCTCTTGGCCAATAAATACAGAAGCAGAGAGCTCTCTCCACATAAAAGACAAGGCTTCTGCAAGTAGCACAATTTTTCTTGTATGTCGACCGCGCCCAGCCAAGCAAGAGAATGATGAAATTAGGTATTGGGAAGATCTTGAGCCTCGTGTGAAGGCCGCCGTGCGGAGGAAGGTTGAGCAGTTTCAAGCTGGCGGCATCCGCGGCGTCGATCTGTATCTTTCATGTTTTGGGCCTGCACTAGAGGAGTTTTCCCTGCACTGGCCCATCAAGCGAGGTCAACCAAAGTCTTTCGAAGAGAAGGTCAAGAAGCGCGGTCGAGCTCAGCTCACACTCGAGGAACTGCTGGGGCAAGATGATCCCTATGCGGTCAGCCCAGAAGATGCACTCGACGCCGCCCGGCGCGAGGTGAAGGCTTGGCGCATGGAGAAGCTCACCTCCGGATCCCGTCGAACTCAGCTCGATCCGCTTACCGAGTGGTTCGTGCTCGCCTGGGATGCCTTCCAGGCGCCCCAGTTCCCTTACGACGAAGCCCTTCGACTCGCCCGAGTTGTGGGCCTCGATCTCGATAAAGACGTGGTGGGCGTGTTGGCCGAGAAGAAGGCCAGCGATCTGATCCTTTGGGACAGCTCTACCCGCGCCACCAAGGGCAAACTCGGCGCACCAGATGGCACCAAATCCTGGATCGATGCCATCCACCACTGCGCCCACCGTGCCCGCAGCATCGACCTCAACGCCGCCAAGCAGCTGCTCGATGACAACGGCCTGGCCAATAGCCCCATCTTTCTCACCGCCCTGGAGGCCGTGCTGGAGGTGCTGCCCCTCTCAGCTCGCTACACCGGCTTCGATCCGGTGAAGGCCGCGGCCCCAGCCGCTTCAGACTTCGAAGCCCTGGAGAACCTGCGGCGCTTGGCCCTCGCAGAACAGGTGCCGGCACCCAAGCAGCTGGAGCTGGTGCTGGCGGAACTGGCTGAGGCATAAGAAGCCATGGCCGGCCTCGCCGATCACGCCTGGAAGGGGCGCTTCAGCAGCTCGATCGAAAGTCTGCTGGAAGGGTTCTACAGGCCGGCCCTGATGGATGCCACCCGCTACTGGCGCATCACCGGCTACTTCACCAGCCGCTCCCTTCTCCAGGTACTGGAAGGAGTGGAGCACCTGGTGGCGGCCTCACCCGATGGGATAGGTCATGGCCAGATGCGTCTGATCACAGGCGTGTTCCTCAGTGAGGCAGATATCGCAGCCCTGGCAGCCGGAACCCCCGCTGAAACCGTTCTCAGCGATCACCTCTCGAAACACTTCCCCTTCAGGGGTGTAGAGCCAGGCGGCCAGGGAGCCGCAGCCCTCGGGGCCGAGCTCCTGGCCTGGCTGGTGGGCCGTGGGCATCTGGAGATCCGCGTGGGGCTGCCCCTCATCGACGGGCTGATCGTCAACGACGGCGCGATCTTCCACGCCAAGGAAGGCGTGATCGAAGACAAGGAAGGGCATCGATTGGGCTTCAGCGGCAGCGTCAACGAAACCCCCAACGGCTGGACCAGCAACTTCGAAACCATCCAGACCTTCTGCTCCTGGAAGCCTGGTGGTGCCGAGGCCATCGATGATCTGGAGGCTGGCTTCCTGCGGCTCTGGGAAAACCAGGACTCCGGCGCCCGCACCCTCACACTGCCCGAGGCAATCCGCCAGCAGCTGGCCATCTACGCCCCGGCCGAGGGGGGCCTGCCTCGTCGCCTCCAACCCTTCCTCAAGGATCTGCCCGCGCCGGAGCCAGAGCCCGTCGTTGAGATCGTCCCCGACATCGATGAACGGCGCCGCATCGTGTGGAGCTATGTGCTCCAGGCCGCTGCCAGCGATCTGCCCGGGGCAGAACGGGTTGGGGAAGGCACCAGTGCGGTGACCCCCTGGCCCCATCAGCAGCGCGCCTTCCAGCGCCTCTGGCAGCAGTGGCCGCCCCGCCTGCTGATCGCCGATGAGGTGGGCCTCGGCAAAACGGTGCAGGCTGGCTTGTTGCTACGCCAGGCCTGGTTGAGCGGCCGTGCCCGCCGCATGTTGGTGATGGCACCTGCGTCGGTGCTCAAGCAGTGGCAGCGGGAATTGCGCGAGAAGTTCGGCCTCGATTGGCCTATCTACAGCGGCAAGTCGCTCGACTGGCAGCCCACCCGCTTCCGCCCAGCTGGGCTCTCCCGGCCCGTGGACCGGAGCAGCTGGACCGCAGAGCCCTTCGTGCTGGTCTCCAGCCACCTGCTGCGTCGGCGCGATCGCCACAAGGATCTGCTGGAAGCCGAGCCCTACGACCTGGTGGTGCTCGATGAAGCCCACCACGCCCGCACCCGACGGGAGAACAGCAGCAGCGGCGGTGAGCGCCTCCGCCCCAACACCCTGATGCAGCTCATGCAGCAGCTGCGCCAGCGCACCAACGGCCTGCTGCTGCTCACCGCCACACCGATGCAGGTGAGTGAGCTGGAAGTGTGGGATCTGCTCTGTCTGCTCGGCATGCCCCCTGAGTGGACCGAGGACGCCTTTGAGAAGTTCTTCGAGTGGGTGGAGAAGGAGAACCCGGATGAGGCCACCCTTGCGTACCTGGCCGGTCTGTGGCGCAGCAGCGTGTCCGCGTTTGGCGAGGCACCGGGCAACGCCCTGCCGGAAGACCTGCGTAAATCGCCGCTGCGCAAACGCAAGGCCCTACGCGCCCTGAACGACACCGATCCCCTCTCCCGCCGCAATCTCAGCATCGAGATCCGCCAGGCCTCGCTGGCCCTGGCCAAACGCTGGACCCCGGTGCAGGGTCTGATCTCCCGCCACAGCCGCAACCTGCTGCGGGCCTACAAGCAGCAGGGATCGATGGATCTGGCCATCGGCACCCGCCATGTGGACGACCGCTTCCTGGAGAGCAGCCTGCAGGAGCGAGCGCTGTACGACGCCGTGGAGGACTTCATCTCCACCCAGTACGCCCAGGCAACCGGCCAGAAAAAGTCGGCTGTGGGCTTCGTGATGACGATCTACCGCCGCCGCCTCGCCAGCAGCGTGGCCGCTCTGGTCTCCACCCTTGAGAAACGGCTGGCCGGCCAACAGCAACAGCTGGAGGAAGACGCCGCCGCCAGTGAAGATGACGACATCACGGGTGAACTCACCCTCGATCTGGAGGGGATGCAGAGCGCCTTCCAGGAGGCCACGCTGCAGATCGAGCTCGATGCCATCGGTGTGCTGCTAGATCAGGCCCGGCCCCTGGTCGGCCATGACAGCAAGGGCTCCGAGTTCCTCAAGGCAATCGAGCAGCTGCAGGCCCAGGGCTACAAGCAGGTGATCGTCTTCTCCCAGTACACCGACACGGTCGATGCCCTCAAGGAGCTACTGATCGCGGCAGGACGTACCAGCCTGATGGCCTTCACCGGTCGCGGTGGCGAGATCCTCCAGAAGGGCGGGGTGTGGAAAGCGCTGAACCGCGAAGCCACCAAACGCGACTTCAAGGAAGGCAAGGCCGAGATCCTGCTCTGCACCGATGCCGCAGCTGAGGGCTTGAACTTCCAGTTCTGCGGCGCCCTGATCAACTACGACATGCCCTGGAACCCGATGCGGGTGGAGCAGCGGATCGGACGCATCGACCGCATTGGCCAGACCCACGAGCAGATGCAGATCATCAACCTGCACCTTGAGGGCACCGTGGAGGCTGATGTTTACCGGGCGCTGAAGGGCCGGATCGCAATGTTTGAGCAGGTGGTGGGCAAGCTGCAACCGATCCTTGCCAAGGCATCGAGCTCCATCTCCCAGGCCACCCTCGTCAGCCGTGATCAGCGGGAAAAGGCGCGGGCATCCGCTGTGGCTGCTGTGCAGCAGGAGCCCGAGATCAAGGGTCTGGACCTTGATGACGTCCTCCAGGATCTTGATGCCATCCGTGATGTGGTGAACACCCTGCAGCCTCCGCCGCTCACCCTGGCTGATCTTGAAGCCATCCTCAGGCAACCGGCCTTACTGCCACCCGGTTGCAGCTCCCGCCCGATTGGCGCCTACGACTTCGCCTGGACCCAGCCCGGCCTCGACAAGGAAATGCGCGTCACCTGCAACGCCGCCTACTACGAGGACAACAGCGATAGTTGTGAGCTCTGGGTGCCGGGGAGTCCGCTGTTTCCATCTATTATTGCGCAGAGTTCGGCCGCGATGGACAAGATCGCCGACCCGAGTCTTTTTAGATCAATCATGGGGACAGGAACATAAGCGCAAGGCGCGAATACCTGGCCATTGCCAACCTTTAGCTACTCATGGCTTGACAGCCCTTGAGGTCTTGCTAGCAATAGGATAAGAGATCTCTCTTGGCGGCATGCATCGAAACAGATTAATCCCAATCGGAGTTCTTAATCTTGCCATGCATGCGCCTCATTCGGAGGCGCGTTATTCCGAGCTTATCAAAGCCCTTTTTGCCGCCAAGAATTCTGCTGCTACAAGGGGCACATCCAAGATGATGATAGGCCGGCTCTACTCGAGACCCGAGGCATCAGCGGAGAGCGGAATGGTGTCCGGAGAAATATATACTTTCTTTGATCTCGACACCAAGTCGCCATGGCTAAATACCGAAAGAAGCGAGGAGGCGCTAGAGAACGAGGTCAAAGAGGTGTTTATCCCGGAGAATCTGAAGCCTCATTTCTCAAAGTTTGTGTTCGTATTTATTTTATCGACTCATCGTATGTATATACAGCTTAAATCAGGTCGTCGCAGCCTTGGAATCCAAGCTGCAGCAGCCGGCTTCTCGAGACTCCTCGCAATGCCTGAGCTTGAAGACTATGCACCTGTAGATGTAACAGCTGAGCCCTCCAAGGACGTTGTAGACCGAATATTTGATATGCCCTTCCTGAGAAGGCTACATATTGAGTTGCTGCGTCCCAATCCCGATGACGGCCATAGGGATGAAAGGCGTCTTCTTGCTAGATTGGAAAGTGTATCCGCCTCAAAGATGTCTGAAGACTGGATTTCCGAGAAGGAAACCTCACTTCGTCCAGACGACGAAACCAAAATGCTAGCTCAAATTGCTGCATCCAACGGATTTGTTGAGGCATCGGGGAGGGACTTGAACAACGCTCCGACTTCTATTTCGACACGAGAAAGCCCCTTGATTGAAAAAGTCTTATTCAACCCTAGGGAATCTTCTCTTATCGCGTTCATGATCGAACAAGCCCGCCGAATCAATAGTGTCTTTTGGAGGGAAGATGGGCAGGAATAACAAGGGGCTCTCGCGACGCTACTGGGAGGCCTCGCTTGAGGGCCCAATGGATATCTTTTCTCGCTACTGGAAAGCTTACGGCGGGACTCGTGATCTAGCCAGATCTGCTTATCTTCATGCATCTGTAGTGATGTTGGTCATCACTTTTCACTTCTGGATCTTCCACAAATGGTGGGAGCAGCCTCTTTCTATTATACCCAATCTTCTTGGTTTTTCTCTGGCAGGTCTTGCTGTTTTTGTAGGCTTTTCAGATCGTGAGTACCAGACGCTACTGGCTACCACGAAAGACGACAAAGGCACGTCTGTTTTTCTGAGCACTTGCGCAACATATATTCATTTTGTTGTGATTCAGTTTATGTCGCTCGTCTTCGCGATCGTCGCCAAGTCACTTGACTTTGATCTTGACTGGCCGGCCCCGCTCGACACGTTTGTGCGACCTGCATTTTGCGTCTTTAGCGCCATTGGCTACCTGCTATTTCTCTATGCCATATTCAGCATGGTCGCGGCTGCAATGTCTTTATTTCGAACCGTCTATTGGTATCAAGTGTATCACGAGAATCCCAACAGATTCTAGGCGGGGTCGTTGCTTGATCAGGCTGCAGATGACCTCGGCTTATGCGCCTGAGCCTTTATCTGCGAATGTTTTCGTAGGGTTGGCGAATCATTGGCTTTTCTGCCCTTCTGGGGTCTTGCGCCGGCCCTCTCCAGTCTGAGGCCCTCCTGCGTCGGGCCTCCACTGGGATCGGTCCCGTCGCTGCGCCGCTCTCGGCGCCGATTCCATGGTCACGCTCTCAGCTGCCGCCTCGCCGTTCTGCCGGCCTGAGGAGGATCCGTTCCTGCTGCTCGAGTCCACCCTGCGCTCAGTGCAGGAGATCCTGCTGCGCCGGCGGGGGTTGCCGCTGCGCCGCACCTGGATCGAGCAGCCCTATGGAGAAGAGGAGATCACCCTGCTTGAGGAGGAGGTGATCCCGGCGATCCAGCAGTGCCTGGCGCGCATCGATGAGCTCGATGGGCGGCTGCTGGCTGAGCAGGAGCTGCTGCAGCGCTGGCATCTGGAAGCCGTGCGTGATGCCCTTGCGGAGCTCCGGCTGCAGATGGCCTGAGGGTCGGCGGCCGCGGCAGTGGTGGCGCTGCCGCGGCCCCAGAGCCTGATCACGGCTCTGCAGAACGCCAGCAGCTCCTGCAGGCTCAGGTCGTGCTCCGCGTCGTCAGTGCGCCAGGCGCAGATCACGAAGCCGGTTCCGGGCGGTTGGTGCGATGCTCCCCTTTGCCGGCCGCCGCTGAAGCTCTACGCCTGCCTGGGCCAGCCAAGCGATGAGTGGTACGGGTCTTACATGGCCCCACTTGATTGGGAGGCGTGTGCGATCAGCAATCCCTCAGGGGTGCATCCCTGTGGTTCCCCATGCCTGAGATATGCACATCTCAACCATGTGATTGACCTGGGATGGCGATGCCAGTGGCATTCCGAGTGACCAACGCCCGCCAGCCCATTACAGCCCAGAACCGAGCTGGAGCACGACGAGATGGAGTGCCTTCCAGTCAGTTCAGGACGTAGACATTGCCGTTGCTCTGGTCGAGATACAGGTCTCCGGGCATCGCCCCCGGCACCGTCGTCGGTGCCCCGCTGCCGGTGAACCAGCCGTTGCCGCGGTTGCCCTGGGGGCCGGCCGGTCCCTGGATGCCCTGCATGCCCTGAGGTCCGGGATTGCCCTGCAGACCCTGCGGACCCTGTGGGCCCTGGATCCCCTGCGGACCCTGAATCGAACCGCCGTCCACCCAGTTGGCGGTGCCGGCGTCCCACACGCGGAATGAGTCGTCGGCCTGAACGATGTAGGCATCGCCCTGGCTGGCGCTGCCGGGCAGATCCGCGCTGGTGGGCACATGCCCCTTGAAGGTGATGCCGAGGCCCGGCGCACCCTGAATCCCCTGCAGGCCCTGTGGTCCCTGTGGCCCTGTCGCCCCCTGCGGCCCGGCCGGACCCTGCGGACCTTGCGGGCCCGCCATGCCGTCGGCACCGGGCAGGCCCTGCACGCCCTGGAGACCTTGTGGCCCCTGCTCCCCCTGCGGGCCCCTGATTGAACCGGAGGGAATCCAGGCCATGGCGGTGCGGGCTGTCGCCCGGTTCAGGTCATCTCCTATTGCCGAGCCGCGTCAGTGCTGCAGCACCTGCCACCAACTGCCACGCGCCAGGTTCACGGCACTGCCGTTCACCTCTGAGCGAAAGCGCAGCTCAAGCGTGCCGCCGCTGAGGCCGTTCTCCACCGTGCCACTCACCTGGCTCAGCAGGGTGAGATTGCTGCCGCCGGACCCGGTGCCGATCAGCGGTGTGTCGTAGCTCGTGGCACTGAGGGTGCGGAGATTCGTCGCCGATTCGCCGGTCAGCATGGTCACGATCACCGCCGCGCCCCCCGTGGGTCCGCTGAGGCTCACCACCAGGCCGGTGCCCGGTGCCGCCGCCGTGAAATACAGCCAGGCCTGAAACGACAGGCACGCCTGCGCCTCGATCGACACGGAGAAGACCGGGCTCCAGACGTTGTTGGAGCTGCTGCTCAGCGGCGTGCGCAACCGCCCCAGCCGCATCGCCGATGGCCCTCTGAGATTGCTCTGCAGTTGCCAGGGCATCAGAACTCCTCCAGCACGTACACCTGGCCACTGAGGCCATCGAGGTAGAAGTCACCGCTGCGCGCCTGCGGCAACCCTGCCGGCGGTCCCTCGCCATGCCACCAGCGGGTGCCGGTTCCGCTCACCTCCCTCCAGTGGCCGTCTGCGGCCAGAAACAGATCGGCCGCGCCATTGGATCCCGGTACACCTCCCGGCAGCCCCGAGCCGTCGGTGGAGAACGGCGTCAGCGCCAGTGCCGCATCGCCATCCGGCGCCTGGGCGACGAACCGCAGCCCCCCGGCCTGGGCGAGACGCAGATGCCAGCGCTGTGGTTGCCGGCCGTCATAGAGCGCCCCCTGCAGCCCGGCCCCAGGGATCAGCGGCTGCAGACCGTTGGGAGCCGCAGATGCCGGCTGCGATGCAGGCCTCAGCACGCATGGGCATTTCAGGCCATGCACCGCCAGCTGCGCCTGCAGGCTGCCAGGCGCAACCGCGCTCACAGCCACCGTCAGATCGGCCGGGCTCAGATAGCTGTGGCGCAGACGCTGACCCTGGGGCCAGGCCACTGTCGTGCTCGCCCCATCCCCCCAGCTCACATGGATCGCTGCAGGCGGTGTCGAGCGGCAGCGCAGCAGCAGCCAGATCACGAAGCTCCCGGCGCTGCAGGTGTCCGGCAGCCAGTACAGCTCCAGCGGCTGGGGGTCGAGCGGCACCCGCCGGTACCCCAGAGCCAGCCAGTCGCCGGAATCCACCGGCCACACGAGCTCGGGCTCGCCGGGGCAGCCGTGGGGAGGAATCAGCCGCTGACGGCCGTCCACCCCCGATGGACTGCTGCTGGTGAGCGGGAAGGGCATGGCCGCTCAGTTCCAGGTTTCACAGGTCCGGCTGGCCGGCCGGGCTCACCGTCCAGCCCAGGGCGATCCAGTCGGCCACATCCACCGGATGCACCTGGCGGATCTGCCCTGCCTTGCTGATGCGCACCAGCCCTGGCCGTGTGGGGGGCGTGGCTCCACCTGCAGGCTGGGATGGCTGCACCGGTGACGCCAACGGCGGCGCAGGCAGCATGGGCGGCCCCGCTACGACTGTCGCAGCTGTTGGTGTTGCCGGCGGCGGCACCACCACAGCCTCACCCGCATCGAGGCGGGCCGGCTCGCTGCCGTCGCTGATCGGAGCGGGGATCTCGATCGCGTCCGCCGCCGTGGTTCTGGTTCGTGCCATCACGTCTCTCCTCAAGCGGGAACGGTCGCGGTCAGGCCTGCCAGCAGGCCGGCAGGCGTGCCCGGGGTGATCACGGCCTTGGCCAGGGCCACCGCCGGGAACTGCACATGGGGCTGATCCGCCGGATCCAGGACGATGTCGTGCCCGCTGATGCGGGCCTCCACCAGACCGCCCTGGGCAGGTACGGCCACCTTGCACAGGCTCACGAAACTGCCCTGGCTGCCGTCAACGCGCAGCGGTGCCACCAGCAGCTCGGCCTCCACCGCCGTGGCG
>JAIYAQ010000039.1 GCA_027488975.1 Cyanobium sp. E1_MAG_00006 | reverse complement strand
GTGTCCTACTTCGCGCCCGCCGATGCCCGCCGTCTGCCGTTGGGGCTGCCCGTGGAGGTGGTGCCGCAGTGGAACCAGCGCGGCCGCTTTGGCGGCATCGTGGGCAAAGTGACGCAGGTCCTCACCCTGCCCGCCACCGAAGACGACATCTCCACCACCACCGGCAACGCCCAGCTCGCCCAGGCGCTCACGAAGAACGGTCCGGTGATGCGCAGTGAAATCGAACTGGAGCGGGATCCCTCCAGCGTGGACGGCTATCGCTGGACCCTCTCGGGGGGGAGTGGCGTGTTCCCGATCCGCGACGGACTCACGGTGTCGACCCATGCCTACGTGGAGTGGCGCTCGCCGATCAGCTATGTGATTCCAGGCCTGCGCTCCCTCACCGGCGGCTTCCGCACTCCTTGGATTGATCTGCGCTGGAACCAGCCCTTCCTACGCCAGCCCAACACCGTTCCATGAGCTCCCCTGTGAAGTCGCCGTCCCTTCCCCGGATCCGAAACGGCTTGCTGCGCCAGGAGTTCCCCTGGCTGGTGAGCGAGGTGGTGCTGCTGCTGATCCTGTTCAACTCCAACCCGCCCGAGCTGTGGTTCTGGCTGGTGGTGCTGCTGGTGGTGCTGCTCTATCGCGTTGAACGCTGGTGGTCGTCGCGCCCAAACGTCTGAACTCTGAGCTCACACGGCTATCCGCTCACAATGGCGCGCCATTGGCGTTCGGTGCTCTCCATGGTGTGATCCATGCGGTTGAGCACCATCAACTGAGCGGCTACCCGTTGCAGTTGCTCGGGGCTTAGCCGCCTGTAGGCAGCCTTGGATTCGGGCGACTGCAGGGCCTCCAACGACAGCGTCGAACGCGGCTGACTCGGCGGTGGCTGTAGCTGGGAGGAACCGCGCAGCTGCTGTTGCCAGCTGAGCAACCGCTCGACAACCTCCTGCACAAAAGCCAGGCCTGCGTCGTAGTCGCCCTGTAGACCCCAGCCCTGCCAGTCGGCATTCGGTAGGCGCCGCAGCTCGTCGAGATCCAGGATCAAGGCCTCGCTGGCCTGGTCCAGCAGCGCCCACATCCGTGCCACTGGATGCTGGCTGGCCATGGTGCCCAGTTCCAGCAGGGCGCTCTGGCGTTGGTCGCGCAGGTTCAACAGCGTGATGCGCAGACTGCGGATCTGTAGCCCCAGCTGGCGGCGGCGTTGCGCCTGGGATTGGATCGCATCGGGCGGGTGCTGCACCACCTGCAGCAGGGTGTGTCCCAGATCCACCAGCAGCTGCAGCAGCCCCTCGCGCTGCTGGATCCGGGCTCTGGACGGCCAGAACAGACGCAGGCTGAGCAGGGCCATCAGGATGCCGAACGCGGTCCATAACAGGCGCAGGGGGATCCAGCTGTCGAGCTGCTGCTCATGGGTGAGCCAGCCCATCACCACCACAAAGCAGCAGACCCAATAGCCCACGGTGAGCCGCAACGAGCCGGCGATCAGCCGGGCCAGCAGCAGCGCCAATGGCAGCGCCACCACCAGCGGCAGATCCCCCCAGGCCCGGTAGCCGAAGAACACCACCACGGCTCCGACTGCTGTGCCAATCAGGCGCTGACGGCCGAGTTCGAGGGTGTTGCCGTAGTTGCCCACAGTCACGCTGAGCACCGCCAGGGAGGCGTAGAGCGCAAAGGGCACTCCGGTGAGATCGGCAAAGCCGTTCACCACCGTGACAGTGGCAGCGAGGCGCAGGGTGTCCCGCAGGGCTGGGCTGGTCATCCCTGCGAGGCCGCGAGCTGGGCCAGGCCCGCCCTGAGCAGTGCCCGGCTGCGGAGCAGCTGTTCCAACACATGGCACTGCTGGCCGATAGCCAGCAGCAGGGGCTGGGGGGCGACCAGACGTCCAGCTTCTTCCAGCCAATCACGAGCTGGGCTCGAGAGGATTGGCGCTGGAGCGGCGGTGGGCTGGGTTTTCAAGCTCCCGGCGAGGCTCGCGAGCGCGTTGCGGAGCAGGGGCTGTGGGCTGCCTGCCGGCAGGGGGGTGTCAAGCTGCCGTAGCAGTGGCTCCAGCAGCAGCCACTGGCGTAACACCTGTCGCCAGATGCTGCCGGCCTGGGCCCAGCGCGACAGCCGGTGTTGGGTGTGGGCGGGCATGGGAAGGCCCTGGTTTTGGTCGCGGAGCTGTTGCAACAGCTGAATGCTGGGCAGCAGATCCTGGGAGCGCAGCGCAGCTGGGGGCTCACCGCCGCTATCGAGCCACTGCTGCATTGCCAGGATCTGGGCCTCGAGCTGGTTGGCGATCCAGGCTTCCAGGGCAGGGAGCTGTTGCAGGGGGCGGCGCGGCCAGAGGGCCCAGGTGGCGATCTGCGCCATCAAGATGCCCACCACTGCCGCGAAGGCCAGGTTAAAAATCATCGCCCAGTTGAACTGGTTGCCGCGGTGCATCAGTTCCACGGCCCAGCAGCTCAGATACCCATAGCTCAGGCCCTTGAGCAGCCCCAGGCTGCGCACCAGCACACCGGTGATCAGCAGGGCTTTTCCAAGCATCACCCAGCTGGTGGAAATCTCATGCATCACGATGGCCGTGAGGATGCCGATCAAGGCGGCTGCCACCAGCTGGCCAGTGCTGCGGGCGGGGGTGAGGTCGTTTTCGTTCACGCACAACACCGCCATGATCAGAGCTACCCCAAGCACCTGGTCGCGCCCAGACCAAAAGAGGATCCCGATCGTCAGGGTGGTGGCCAGCCAGATGCGCAAGCTGTTGCGCCAGAGAGGGCTCAGGGAGGGCAGGGCGGCAGCCATGGGGTGTCGCCCGTTCAAGGTTGGGTGGCGGCGCTGCTGCTGAGTTGCAGCTGGGGCTTGATCGGCAGATTCGGATCGCGCGGCATCGGCAGCAGTTCCTTCAGCAACTTCGCGTAGGTGATGTTGACGTTCACCGTGGCGTTGAGCCGCTGCACCTGGCTGTTGATCAGCCGGTCCTGGGTGTTGGAGAGATTGAGCTCACTGTCGAGGCCTGTGAGAAAGCGCAGGCGTACGTCGCGGAAGGCTTCGAGGGCCGCGGCTACGCCGCGGCGGGCCGAGCTGAGCTTGGCGAGGCTGGCCTCGTGGTTAAAGAAGGCCTGCTCGATCCGCAGGCGGATGTCGTTGCGCGTGGCGGCGTACTGCTGGGCGGTGGCAGCCTCCCGTTTGGCCAGGGCCCGCGCCTGCCCTGCGGTGGTGCCTGCATCAAACAGCAGCCAGGTGAGGGTGAGTCCCGCCGACCAGTCCCAGCCGCTACTGGTGCTCAGGGGCAGGGCGGTGGAGCCGCAGCAACCCCCTCCGCCAAGCTCGAAGTTGCCCAGGCTGGTTTGGGAGCTGCTACCGCCGCCGCTGGCAAACAGGGAGAGTTTCGGCAGCAGTCCGGCCGCGGTGGCCTGGCTCTGCTGAGCCAGGGCCGTGCGGGTGGCCAGGATCGCTTCGAGTTCGGGATTGCCCCGGTAGGCCGCTAGCAGGCTGGCTTCCAGATCGAGCGGCCAGCGGGGCTGCACCACGATCGGGTCGCTGGGGGTGGGGGTCACGCTGGCGGGCAGGTTGAGCAGCACCGCCAGTTGGCGGCGCGCCACCGCCCGATCCGCCAGGGCCTGGATCAGGGTTTCTTCATCGGATGCCTGAATGGCCCGGCGCCGCAGCACATCGAGCCTGGGTACCAGGCCCGCCTGCTTGAGTTCGAGCGTGTCCTGCAGGATCAACAGATCGTTGCGCAGGTTGGCGTCGTAGACGCGCACCAGTTGCTCGTCCTGCTGGAGCTTGTAGTAAGCCTCACTCACCTGCAGCTGCAGGGAGCGCAGCTGGTTGGCATAGGTGTTGCGCTGCTGCTCCAGGCTGGCGCGGGCCGCTTTCACCGTGGGCGTGCGGGCGAAGTCGAGCAGGGCGTAGTTGAGCTGCAGGCCCCCCTCAACGCCCCATTCCCCGGAGGTGGCCGCCACGGAACCGCCGTTGGGCACATAGAAGGGGCCGGCGGTGGGCACCGGTGGCCCGCCTGATGGGGAGGGGCTGAGCAGCCCTGCAGGGTCAAACAGCGGGCCAAAGCCCAGGTTGTTGTTCGGCTTGTTGGAGGTGGTGGTGCTGCGGCTGCCCTCGTAGCCACCGTTGGAAAAGGCGCTGATGGTGGGCCAGTAGCTGCCCATGGCGGCCTGCACGGTGGCCAGGGCGGCAGCCACCTGCTCGCGCTGGGCCTGCAAGGTGGCGCTGTTGGCAAAGGCGATCGCCAGAGCCTGCTCCAGGCTGAGGCTGGCGACGCCCCCGGCCTGGAGTTGCTGGGGGGTGGGTAGATCCAGGGGCGGACCGGCCACCTTGTTGGCAGGTTGGATCGGACCGGTGGCGGGCTGGTTGGCCCGGATCAGATTGGCGGGTAGCTCCGGTGTGCTGAGCACGTCGCCCACCGGGGGCTCGGGTTCGCCGGGCAGCAGCTGATCCAGGGCCCGCAGCTCCGCATCCAGCCGCTGCCAGCTGCGCTCCAGCAGCTCGGTGCTTTGGGCTTGCCGCGACTTGCCTGGCAGCGGTGCGGGGGGTTGTGCAGCCAGCGCAACCGTTGTCACCTGGGCCGGTATTAGACCCAGCCACAACAGGGCCATGGCGCTGATGCGCATTGCCACGATGATGCCGATCAGCGCCTGGTTCGGCGCATCCTGATTCGCGCAGCAGGTCTTTGGCCCTGGGGGTGTTCAGCTTCCTGGGCGGCAGCGGGTTGACTCGGCGTGTCCATCTCCTTCTGATTGCCCAGCACTCTGGGTTTTCCCAGTACCCCGGCGATCAGGATGGCCACATACAGCTGGCCCACGATTGTGATGCCCACGCTGGCAGTGAGGCTGGTGAGGCTCCCGGCTTTCAGCACCGGGCTGCCCATGGTGGTGAGGCTGGCGAAGGCGGCTCCCAGCATGGCCGGCGCATGGCCGATGCCATCGGGCAGCGCCTGGCCATGGGCCGGCAGGTTGAAGGCCGCCGGGTCGAGCACCAGCAGGGAATTGAGCACGATGCCACCGGTGAATCCCACCAGCAGATAGCCCGCCGCCGCGCCCATGATCAGGTCGCCGTTGAAGAGCGGTT
>JAIYAQ010000023.1 GCA_027488975.1 Cyanobium sp. E1_MAG_00006 | reverse complement strand
CGCTATAGGTGAAAGTCACCGTCAGCGTTTCAGTCGGAACTTGATCAACACTCACCGTATACGCAGTGGTGGTTTCTCCTTCCACCACTGTCGCAGGACCAACGATGCTCACCAGCGCCTTGTCAACCACAGGATCAATCGTGATGCTCAGCGTTGATGTATCCGTCACACCAAAACCGTCGCTCACCACATAGGTCGCAACAGGCACTGGCCCGTCATAGTTCGCAATCGGGGTGAATGTGTACTCACCAGTGCTATTGATCACAAGCGTGCCAACGCCCTCAATCGTTGCCGTCTGGCCAGCGCTGTATACCGTCGTGTTACCGGCAACCGTGAATGTCGTCACCGACAGCGGGCCATCTCCCGTTGGATTCGGGGTGCCATTATCAAGAACATTACCCGTAGCAACCGAATCCTCAGCAATCGCCTTCGTCTCATTGCCATCGGTGAATGTGTCATTCACCGGCCTCACCGTGATGCTCAGCGTTGAGGTAGCGGTTCCGCCCGCCTGATCCGACAACGCATAGGTGATGGGTGGCACACTGCCGTTGTAGTTCGCATCCGGCGTGAACGTGTAATCGCCGTTGGCAGCGATCGTGATCGTGCCGATGTTAGCGATTGTGGCCGTCTGACCCGGCTGGTAGACCGTTGGGTCGCCGGGAATCGTGAACTGCGTCACCACGGCCGGACCACCGTCCGGATCCTCCACATTCAGGAGGACATTGCCCGTTGCAACGCCGTCCTCATCGATGGTCTGGGTCTCATCGAGGTCCAGAGGGGGGATATTGGTCGCCGTTGGCTCTTGAGTTGGCTCAGCGGTGGGCGCCTGCCCAGGAACCGCGGCTGGGATTGCCGGCAGTTCACCCGTCGTGATGGTGTTGGTCTGAACAGGGCTCTGGGGAGCCGTGGGCTCGTTGCCGGGTGCAGCAGCCGGTTGTCCAGACACCACAGCCCCGCCGCCGCCGCCACCGGTGTCGGATGTGCCCGCGCCACCCTCGATGCCGGCAGTACCTTCGACGGGAGGAGGCGTGCTCTCACCGGCCTGTTCCGTGCGGGTGTTGTCCGTGGCGCCGCCAGTGCCCGTGCTGCCACCAGGGTTGTCGGAGCTGCCGCCAGCAACGAAGGGCGCCTCGCTACCCAGGGCGCCGGCCACCTTGTCGCGGTCCTCAGCGGCCTGTGCGTCCATCCCCTGGAGGTTGGCAAAGTTGGAATCAGTCATGGCGGCGGACGCGACAGGAAACTGTGGATGGAGGGCGGCGCAGGGCCACCGATCCGTTCTCTGCCTTGACCCTATGCAGGGCTGAAGGATTCACCAAGGGCAAAACCGGCGAATCAAGCTGCCTGGCACAAGACAGCTTTGATCAGCAGGACCCGAACCATGCAGATCAACTACAGCGCAAGGATTCTGGGGAACCTGAGAAGCCGCTGAGAAATCAGCGCGATTCGCGCAGGGCCGAATCCAGAGTGCGGGTGAACGGCTGGAAGATGTAGCGCAGCACGCTGCGCTGCGGGCCCTTGATATCCGCCACCAGCGGCATGCCCACCTGAATCGGATAGCGGCGGTTGGCGGTGTCCACGAACTGACGGTCCAGGGCGATGCGCGCCTTGTAGTAGTAGCGGCGGTCGTCGGGATCCTGAACAGACGTGCCGGCGATGCTCACCACCTTGCCGGGCACCGAGCCGTAGATGCTCGAATCAAAGGGTTGCAGCTTCACATCCACCGGCTGCCCGAGCTTCACGAAGCCGATATCAGCCGAGGGCACCCGCACCTCCACCAGCTTCTGCGCGGCACTGGGCACCACGGACATCACCACGGCGCCAGGGCCCACCACCGCTCCAGAAGCCTTGAAGCGCAGATCACTCACCACACCGCTCACCGGCGCGATGATCTTGGTGCGGTCGAGCTGGTTGCGAACCTTCTTGATGTTCTCGGCCACAACCGCCTCTTCGTTCACCAACTGGGCGATCTGGGAGTTCTGCTCAAACAGCACACCGGATTGCACACCTTCGAGGTTGGCCTCCGCCTGCACCAGGGCCTTGGCCGCCTCATTGCGCGCTCCGGTGAGTTCGGCGAGCTTGGCATCCGTGCTTGAAAGCTGCAGTTTTGAGGCCGCACCGGAATCCAGCAACGATCCCCACATCTGCCGCTGCTCGTTGATGTGGCGAATCTGGTTGTCCAGGCCCGTCACCTCGGCGCGCTTCTGCTGCACCGTGGCCGACGCTGCCGCGATCTGATCCTCACGGTTGTCGATCCGGCTGTTGAGCAGATTCAGCTGAGCCAGGCTCACCTTGTTGCCCTGCTTAATGCCGGGCGTGAGCGGCAGCACCCGATCGCCGCGGATCGCGGCCTGGAGCTGCTGCTGCTGCAGCAGCAGATTCTGGAGCTGCTGCTCGGTGGCTTCATACTCGCTGCCCACCAGATTGGGATTGAGCTCCAGCAGCACCTGCCCCTTCTTCACCTCCTCACCATCGGCCACATCCACCTTGGCGACGATGCCGCCCTCCAGGTGCTGAATCACACTCACATCCCCCTCGGGCACCACCTCGCCGGAGGCATTCACCACCTGGGTGATCGGCGTCAGCGCCGCCCAGGGGAAGAAGATCAGGGCAATGCCACCCAGCACATACAGGCTCAGCCGCAGATAGCGGTTATCCGGCTTCTCCTCCAGCTCGAGAGCCTGGCTGAGCCGGTTGCGACCCACCAGGCTGATGGCATCAGGACTGTCGAGGCCGGGCAGGCGGGAGAGCAGCCCGCCCGCCGGCGGCAGAGCAAGCGATGAAGCCTCGGTATTGGGCGTTGCGGGGGTGTTGGCGGGTGTGGAAGACATGGCGGAAAGGGGCGAAGGGTTATCGGACAGCTCTGGGGATCAGGCGGGTTTCTGCTGCATGCGTTCCCTCAGTTCATCGGCCGTGCCCTGGAATGAAGTAACGCCCTTATCAAGAATGCAGAGGCGATCTGCCTTCTCCAGCAGCAACCGGTTGTCGGTTGCCAGGATCACGCTCCGGTCCTGACCACTGAAAGCGCAGCGCCGCATCGATGGCAGTGCCTCAAGCACCGCCTGGAACTGATCCGGCGCCAGGCCCTGGCTGATGTCATCGATCAGCAGGATCGGTGTGTCCTTGATCAGGGCCTGCGCGAGGGCCAGCAGGCGGCGCACACCATTGGGCAGCTGGTACACGATCTGATCACTGAGCTCCGTGCTCAGCCCCTCAGGCAGGGCCTCAAGAAACTCCAGCAGCCCAAGGCTGGCGCAGATGCGGCGCACACCCGCCTCCGTGGCATCGGGATTCATCGCCATGAGATTCGAGAGCACGCTGCCGGGCAGCAGTTCGCTCTGGGGCATCAGATAGGCGATGTTGCGCTGAATCGCATCCACACTGAACTGGCGATAATCCTTGCCGTCGAACAGAAGCGTGCCGCTGACCAGTGGATAGAGCTGATCGATCACCCGCAGCACCGTGCTCTTGCCGCAGCCGGCATTGCCGGTGATCGCCAGCAGTTCCCCAGGCGACACCGACAGCGACACCCTGGTGATCGCCAGGGCACCTTCTGCTCCAAGCCGACAGGCGGCGGAATCGAGAAGAATCGCCCCCCGCATCCGCGGAGCAGCCACCAGCGAGGCCACCGGCCGGCTGGCGCTGCGCAGCTTGAAGAACTGATCCAGCTGGCCATACTGCTTGCGCATCGAATCGAAGCGCAACAGGGCATTCATCAGCGCCTGGAATGGGGTGAACACCCGCCAGACGAAGAACATGGCAGCGATCAGATTGCCCATCGCAGCCGGGCCCTGATCCGTGCTGTAGGCCAGCCAGGTGCCGATCGAGAGGGTCAGCACCCCGCCCAGCTGGGCTGAGGTGCTGGTGAGCACCTGCAGGCGTCCAACCTGACGGTTGATGGTGAGCCCGCTGCTGGTGCTCTGGGCTGAAAGCCCCCGCAGCCGCTGCAGCCAGACCCACTCCACATTGGCCAGCTTCACCTCCAGGAAGCGGTTCACCAGTTCCTGCTGGGCCTGGCCGATGCCGATGCCGGTCACCAGGTTCAGCTCCGAGGCACCGCTGTAGTAGCGCGACAGCAACCAGACCACCACGCCGCTGATCAACATCAGCAGCAGGGGCACCAGCACCAGCGGACCGGAGATCAGCCAGATGGCCACCAGATAGATCACCACAAAGGGGAAATCCAGCAGGGCGATGGCGAGCGGACCCTGCAGATAGGCCAGCAGGCCATCGAGATTGCGCAGGCGGTTGGTGAGGCCGTGCTGCCCAAGGGTCTCGATCTGGCGGTAGTCGAGGCCGAACAGCTTCTCCACCAGATTCACACCGATCAGCGCATCCAGGCGCCCCCCCAGCTGGGAGAGCAGGCTGCTGCGCCACTGGCGCAGGATCCAATCGAGCACGAACAGCAGCACGACCCCCAGGAAGATCCAGAAGGTGGAGATCAGGCTGGCGCTCGGAATCGAGATGTTGTAGATCGCTCGGATGTAGAAGGGCAGGGTGAGCGCCAGCAACGCCAGGGCGAGGCTGATGCCATAGAGAACCGAGATGCGGTTGGTGAAGCGGTAGAGGATCTGCTGCAGCAGCGTCACCCGCTCGGTGCTGCCGCGGTCCTGCAGGAACACCAGCTGGCCACCGCTCGGCACGCTGTGGATCTCCGTTCGGCCGTTGACGTTGCCGGCCACCAGCTCGCCCTTATTGGTGCGGGAGAGCACATAGGGAACGTTGCCCGGCGCCACGTAGAGCGCCGGCAGCAGCGCCGGGTTGAGCTGGCTCCAGCTCTCCAGGGTGTCGAGCCGGCTGCCGTAGCCCAGCCGCAGCAGCAGGTTGCGCGCCTGCACCAGATCCATCCGGCGCGGGTCGTCGCCGATCAGTTCGAACAGTTCATCGGGCCGGCCCGTCCACATCATCTGCTGCAGCAGCAGCCGCACGCAGAAGGCCATCGGCGCCTCGGCGCTGAGGGTGAGATCGCGCAGCAGCATCGAGCGGCTGGAGAAGCCGTTGGAGCTGGCGGTGGAGCCGTTGCTGCTCATGCCAGCACCTCAGACATGGAGTCGGACAGATCGATCTGCTGATCACTGATCGTGTTCAGCACCCGGCCGGTGCCACTGATCAGCACGGTGATCTTGCCGCGGGTCCGTTTCAGGATCCGCTCGAGCCCGTCGATGAATTCCTTGCCGTAGGAGCAATCGCTCAGATCCAGCAGCAGTGCCTGTGGCGAGCGCGATAGGGCAGTGACCACCTGGAACAACTGCTGGGCGTCCCGCGAGAGTCCCGTGGGAACCGAGGTGCCCATTGCCGTGGCGTAGCCCTGCGGCAGTCCGCGCACCGTGGTGTCGAGCCCCGTGAGATTCGACCAGAACAGAGCCTTGCGCTGATAGCGGCGCGGCTGGAAGCTGGTGATGTTCTCGAGCAGTGTGCCCTCGAAGAACTCCCGTGAAGGGTCTACATAGGCCACGGCCTCACGCAGGTCGTCGCGCTGATAGCGCTCGATCGGCAGTCCGTTGAGCTGCAGCCCCGGTTGCGACGTGATCTGAATCAGGCCCATGAACAGGTGCCGCACTACGGCACCGAACTGTCGGTCGCGCAGCAGCACCACAGAGCCGCTGGGAATGGCTGCCAGGTTTCGCCCCTCCAGCGTCAGCGTGACCATGCCGCCAGAGCCGCCGACCAGCTCCGAACCGCCCTCCGATTCCACCGGTATCGCCATCAGGGCATCGAATTCATCGCGGGCATGGGCCAGGCGGCGGTAGCTGCTCCAGAGCGCCATCGCCTGCTGCCAGGGGCTGAGGATCTTCCCGGCCAGCAGCAGGGCCGCCGCCAGTGCACCCACCAGCAACCCGCCCTGGATCACGCGCAGAGCACCCCAGGTGACGATCGCCGCGAAGGTGAGCTGGCTCATCAGGGCGCCGAAGGCCTGCACCTGGCCATCAAAGTTGTTGTTCACCACCCGCTGCCAGGCCAGCTCCTCCTGGAGCTGCTCGTTGCCCACAAGGAACTGGCGGCCAAGACCGTTGGACTTGATCAGATCGATCGAATCCATCAACTTGCCCTGGTAAGCGATCCGATCCAGCTCCAGCCGGTCACGGCGCTTGGAGAGGTCCTCGAAGGCGCGGGCGAAGGCCAGGGCGCGCAGCAGGTAGACCACGATCGCCACAACAGCCACGATGCCGACGCTGCCGGCGATCAGGAAGAGCACCAGCACGAACAGCAGCGAGAAGATCAGATCGATCGCCACCGTGAGCGACTGCAGGGCGCTCTCATCGCGCAGCAGGTTGATGCTGTTGAGCCGGTCGAGATGCGCGGCCGGCGACACGCGCAGGTAATCCACCAAGCGCATCTGCAGGAAATGGGCCAGCGACTGCATGCGCCGCTGATGTTCCAGCCTGGCCCCATCGCCGCCGGTGAGGCCCAGGCGAATGGCTTTCAGCCAACCCCCGAGCACCATCAGCAGCACCACGGCGATGGTGAGCACCACCAGGCTGGCCATCGAACCGCTGGGCAAGACCGATGTATAGATGATGTTGATATACAGCGGCGAGGACAGTTCGAGCAGGTTGATCAGCACCGAGGCGATCAGGATCGGGCCCAGCTGGTAGTCGCTCCAGTCGACCTGCCGGAGTGACTGGAAGAAGCGGTGATGGATCAACTCATCGACCAGCTCGACGCTGGTGCGCATGGCATCTTGAAAGGGCCGCAGAAGCGTGTGCAGGAGAGAGGATGACTCCCTTCCGCCCGGGGCTTGGGGCTCCGCCAGGGATCGGGTCAATTGCTGAATATCCGCGACACTTGACATCAAAGTAGTTGCGTCCAGAAGCGACGACGGGCCTTACAACGATCTCCAACCAACGCAGCGCTCCGCTTGCCCCGCTGCTGGCTAGTGTCCGATCAAGCGATGTGGCGCCCCTCGGGATGTATAGATTCCGGCTGAATTCGAATCAGGTGCAGCTGGAGCTGGTGGCCAACGGTCTGGCCGAGCGGCTGCCCTTCCAGGTGATCGGTCCCACCAGCGAGGTCGCCTTTCTTGAGGAGCTGATCGAGGAGGAGTTCGGCAGCTTGTCGGCCAACCCGCGCCAGCTGTTTCGCTTCCTCGGTGAGGATCCCTGGGTCACGCAGTTCTTCCAGCAGCCGCAGTTGCTGCAGGGGGATCTCGAGGCCAGCACCGCCCCCTCCGGCGACGCCAGCTTCAGCAGACAAACCCTCGGCAACAAGCTGGTGCAGGCCGGGGTTCTGGAGATCGAGGAGCTGGAGCAGCTGCTGGAGGACTACCGACCCTTCGCAGAGACCCAGCGCTTCGGCGAGTTTCTGCGCCTGAACCTGCAGGTGCCACCGCAGATTCTCGATCTGCTGCTCAATCCCGCCCTGCTCACCGAGCAGGGGTTCAATGAGAAGCGGCTGGGCGAGCGCCTGCTGGAACTGGGCACCATCAGCCAGGCCCAGCTCGATGAAGCCTTGGCCGAGCAGAGCCGCAGCAAGGGCCGCATCGGCGAAATCCTGGCCGCCAAGGGCTACATCTCAGAAACGATGGCCCGTTTCTTCTCCCTGGCCCGGGTGAACGAGCGCGGCGAGATCGACTACACCGACGGCTAGCCCCGCACGATCGCGTCCGTCATCCGGGCCGTCTGCACGATCGGCGCCACATCATGCACCCGCAGCACGTCGGCCCCGGCGCTGATCGCCTGGGCACAGACCGCGGCCGTGCCCCACAGGCGCCCGTTGGCGCGGGGTTGATCCAGCACGGCGCCGATGAAGCGCTTGCGCGATGGGCCCAGCAGCAGCGGAAAGCCCTCCGCCCGCAGGCTGGGCAGCCCCCGCAACAGAGCCAGGTTCTGGTCGGTTGTCTTGGCGAAGCCCAGGCCTGGATCCCAGATCAGCTGCTCGGGCTGCACCCCCGCCGCGATGGCCTGATCACTCGCCGCGCGCAGGCCCTCGCGCACCTCGGCCACCACATCGCCGTGGCTGGCCAGCCCATCCATGGCGGCGCTGTCGCCGCGGCTGTGCATCAGAACATAGGGGCAGCCCGCTGCTGCCACCAGCTCGAGCATGGCCGGATCCCGGAGGCTGCTGGCCCCGCGCACATCGTTCACCCAGTCGGCACCGGCCGCCAGGGCCGCCTCGGCCACGGGGGCGAGAAAGGTATCCACCGACAGCAGAACCGCCGGGCAGGCGGCGCGAATCGCGCGGAGTGCCGGCAGCAGACGAGCCAATTCCGCGGCAGCGCCCACTTCCGCAGCACCGGGGCGCGTGCTCTGGGCCCCCAGATCCAGCACATCCGCCCCGGCGGCCACCATGCGCCTGGCCTGGGCCAGCGCCTGCTCCGGCCGCTCGAAGCGGCCGCCATCACTGAAGGAATCGGGGGTGAGGTTGATCACCCCCATCACCAGGGTGCGCTGCCCCCAGGGCAGGCCCATCACCATCAGGCCGCCACCGGCACCTGGTAGTTGGCGATGCGGGCGAAGCCCTCAGGATCGAGCGAGGCGCCGCCCACCAGCACGCCATCGATATCGCTCTGGTCCATCAGCTGATCGATCGTGGCGGGATTCACCGAACCGCCGTACTGCACCACCACCTCGGGATATCCCACCCACTGGCGGATCAGGCCGCAGATGCGATTGGCCTCGGCGGCCTCGCAGGTCTTGCCGGTGCCGATGGCCCAGATGGGTTCATAGGCCACGATCAGCCGGGCCGGGTCGAGACCGTCCACCCCCTGCTCCACCTGGCGGCGGATCACCCGCTCCGCCTCACCGGCCTCGCGCTGCGAGTCGCTCTCCCCCACGCAGAGGATCGGGATGATGCCGTGCTTCTGGGCGCTGCGGGCCCGCAGGTTGATCTGCTCGTCGGTCTCGCTGTAGTACTTGCGCGGTTCGCTGTGGCCCACGATCGCGTGCGTCACGCCATGCTCCAGCAGCATCGGCGCCGAGATCATGCCGGTGAAGGCGCCTTTCTCCTGCCAGTGGATGTTCTGGGCGCTGATGTGCACGCCACTGCCGGCCAGGGCGGCACTGAGGGTGGGGATCGCTGTGAACGGTGGCGCCAGCACCACCTCGCGGTCGGCGGGCAGATCAGCCACCAGGGGCCTGAAGGCTGCGGCGAAGGCCTGCGCTTCGGCGCAGGTCATGTGCATCTTCCAGTTACCGGCGATGACGGCCTTGCCCACAGCGTCCAGAGGGTGATCACAGCAGACCAACCTAGTGGCCAGCCGGCTCTGGTCCCCTGGCAGCGATTCAGGGGGCCTGCGCTGGTGGCACCACGCTCAGCCGCCCGGCCAGTTCGATGCGATCGCCGGGGCGCAGCTTGCGGCCGCGCTGGGTTTCCTGGAAGCCGTTCACCCGCACCTCGCCCCCCTGGATGCGCAGCTTGGCTTCACCGCCGGTGGACACCAGCCCCTCCCACTTGAGGAACTGATCAAGGCGGATCGGCCCGGGGACCGCCGGGCAGGCTGCATTGGCGCGGCTCGGTTCGACCAAAACAGCACTGATAGCTTGCCCCGATGCTCGCACCCCCCTCGGCCGGCTTCCGGCGCCTGCTGCCGCTGCTGAAGCCCCACCGCAACGTCTTGCTGGCCGGCGGGGTGTGCATGCTCATCTTCGTGGCCTGCTGGCCGCTGCTGGCCTGGCTGGCCGGCCAGCTGATCCCTGCGATCGGAGCCGGCGAGTTCAGCCAGGTTCTGCGCGTGATCAGCCTCGCCCTCGGCGTGTTCATGCTGCAGAAAATCGCCCAGTTCGGCCAGGACACCCTGCTGGCCGGGCCCGCCCTGCAGGTGAGCCAGGAGCTGCGTCGCCAGCTGTTCGCCCGCCTGCAGCGGCTGGAATTCGGCGCCCTCGAGAAGCTCTCCGCCGGCGACCTCACCTATCGCCTCACCGAGGACGCCGACCGCGTCGGCGAGGTGATCTACAAGACGATCCAGGACACTACGCCTTCAGCCCTGCAGCTCGTGGTGGTGTTCGGCTACATGGTGTGGCTCGACTGGAAGCTCTCGCTCGGCACTCTGCTGCTGGCGCCGCTGGTGGCGGTGCTGGTGAGCCTGTTCGGGGCCAAGGTGATGGGTGCGGCCGAGCGCAGCCAGAAGCAGGTGAGTGAGCTGGCCTCGCTGCTGGGGGAAGCCATCGGTGGCCTGCCGCTGGTGCGGGCCTTCGCCGCCGAACCCTGGCTGCAGGCGCGCTTCGAAACCGAAATCGACCTGCACCGCCGCGCCCGCTACCGCACCCAGCGGCTGCTGGCCCTGCAGTACCCCGTAGTGGGTTTCCTGGAGGCGGCCGGCATCCTGGCCGTGCTGCTGATGGGCGCCGCCCGCATCCAGAGCGGCGACCTCACCGGCCAGGGCTTCAGCAGCTATGTGGCCGCCCTGCTGATGCTGATCGACCCGATCAGCCACCTCACGACAAACTTCAACGAGTTCCAGCAGGGCCAGGCCTCACTGCGGCGCCTGCGCGAGATCGAACGTGAGGCGGTTGAACCGCCCGATCGGGCCGATGCCCAACCCCTCGGCCGCGTGGAGGGTGAACTGGTGCTCGAGCAGGTGCGCTTCGGCTACGACGCGGCCCAACCGGTGCTGCACGATCTGAGCCTGCGGGTGGCGCCGGGGCAGGTGGTGGCCCTGGTTGGCCCCTCCGGCGCCGGCAAGAGCACCCTCTTTTCCCTGCTGCTCCGTTTCAACACCGCCCAGAGCGGCCGGGTGCTACTGGATGGCCGCGATCTGGCGGATCTGCGGGCCGCCGAGCTGCGCCGGGCCGTGGCCCTGGTGCCCCAGCAGAGCCAGGTGTTCTCCGGCACGGTGGCCGAGGCGATCGCCTTCGGGCGCCCCGCCAGCCCAGAACAGATCCGAGCTGCTGCGCAGCTGGCCAACGCCGATGGCTTCATCGAAGCGATGCCCGGCGGCTACCAGGCCCGGGTGGAGGAGCGCGGCAGCAACTTCTCCGGCGGCCAGCTGCAGCGCCTGGCCATCGCCCGCGCCGTGCTCGGCGATCCGGCGGTGCTGCTGCTGGATGAGGCCACCAGCGCCCTTGATGCCGAGGCGGAGGAGGCGGTGCAGCGGGGCCTGGATCAGGCCATGGCAGGCCGCACTGTGCTGGTGATCGCCCACCGACTCTCCACGGTGCAGGAAGCGGATTCGATCGTGGTGCTGGAGAACGGCCGCATCGTGGATCAGGGCAACCACGACCTGCTGATCAGCCGGCCCGGGCGCTACCGCGACCTGTGCGAGCGCCAGCTGATCCGAGGTGCCTAGCCTGAACGAAGGCCGCGATCAGGCAATGGCGATCCAGCCCGAGCCCCAGCCCGCCCCACCCACCAGCGCAGCCTCACCGGCAGTACCGACCCAGTGGGAATACCGGGTGGTGCACATCAACGTGGAACCGGGCAAACCTCCCGAGCCGCCCGACCCACAGGTCGCCAGCGAGCACCTGCGGGGAACCCTGAGCCCTGATTTCCTGGCCCGGGAGTTCCCGGAGGTGTACGGCGAGGAGAGCGAAACAGCCCGCCGAAGCCGCCATCCGGCCGAACAACTGCAGACCTTCCTCAATCTGCTCGGCCGGCAGGGCTGGGAGATGACCGACTCTTCGCAGGTTGGGCCGCTGCTGATGTTTTTCTTCAAGCGACCACTGCGGCCGG
Organism: Cyanobium sp. E1_MAG_00006; assembly: GCA_027488975.1. Taxonomy (GTDB): domain Bacteria; phylum Cyanobacteriota; class Cyanobacteriia; order PCC-6307; family Cyanobiaceae; genus Vulcanococcus. Next base: position 168,931 of record JAIYAQ010000023.1, on the reverse strand, counting down.
TGCCGAAGCTGATCGCCGCCAGCCAGCCGAAGGCGCATAGCCAAGCCGCAGCCGAAGCCGATGCCGAGGCCGGCAGGAGCGATGCTCCCCCGGGCCAGCCCACCTAATCTGCGCGCTGATCGATTCCCACCACCGTGACCGACTCAGCGCAACAGCAGCCCCCCGTTCTCACCTTCGAGGGCAAGCGCTACGACCTCAACAGCCTCCCCGAGGAGCTCAAGGAGCTCGTGCGCGGTCTGCAGGTGGCGGATGCGCAGTTGCGCATGCACGAGGACACGCTCAAGGTGCTCGCGGTGGGGCGTCAGTCGATGGCGATGCAGCTCAACGAGAAGCTCCAGGCCGTCACCCCGCTGGCCGACTGAGGCGCCGGCCCCTGGCGGGGCTCAGCCCACCGGCAGGCCCCGCTCGTTGAAGATCCCCTCGAACAGCACCGAGCTCAGGTAACGCTCACCGGAATCCGGCAGCACTACCACGATCGTCTTGCCTGCATAGGCCTCCTCGCGGGCCAACCGCAGGGCCGCCACCGCGGCGGCACCGCAGCTGATCCCCGCCAGGATTCCCTCCTCCTTGATGAGTCGGCGCGACATCGTGACCGCCTCCTCATCGCTCACCTGCTCCACCCGATCCAGCAGGCCCAGATCCAGATTCCCCGGCACGAAACCAGCGCCGATCCCCTGGATCTTGTGCGGTCCAGGCTGCAGGGCCTGCCCGCCCCTGGTCTGGCTGATCACCGGGCTGTTCTTCGGTTCCACCGCCACGCTCACCAGCGGCTTGCCCAGCGTTCCCTTGATGTAACGGCTCACGCCGGTGATCGTGCCGCCGGTGCCCACACCCGCCACCACCACATCCACCTGGCCGTCCGTGTCGTTCCAGATCTCAGGGCCCGTCGTGTCGTGGTGGATCTGCGGGTTCGCCGGATTCACGAACTGCTGCAGCAGCACGTAGCGCTCCGGATCCGCCGCTGCAATCTCCTTGGCACGGTTCACCGCGCCGCTCATGCCAAGCCGACCTTCCGTCAGCTCCAGATGCGCCCCATAGGCCGTCAGCAGCTTGCGCCGTTCCAGGCTCATCGTTTCCGGCATCGTCAACGTCAGCCGGATCCCCTTGCTCGCCGCCACGAAGGCCAGCGCAATCCCCGTGTTGCCGCTGGTGGGTTCGATCAGCTCCTTGCCGCCAGCCAGCAGCCCATCACGCTCCGCCGCCGCGATCATCGCCGCACCGATCCGGCACTTCACCGAATAGGCCGGGTTCCTCCCCTCGATCTTCGCCAGCACACGCGCTCCGCAGCCCTCCGTCACACGGTTCAGCTGCACCAGCGGCGTGCCTCCGATCGTGAGGCTGTTGTCACTGAAGATCGCGGCCATGGGCTGGGCGGGAGGGGCAGGAACAGTGCCCGCACCCTAAGGAGGCCGGCGGCGACTGGGTAAAACCAGCGCGACATGCCGTCATGACCGGCCCCGGACAGCCGCCACGAACGCACCTAAGGTCAGGCGAACCGGAACACCATCCCCTCCGTCGTGACGCCCACCACCCTGCGCCGCATCACCGCCGTTCTGCTGTTCCTGGCAGCCGCGGCCTCGATTGCCCTGCCGTTCCTCTCGGCCACAGCCCTGACCCTGAGCATCGGCGTGATCGCAGCCGTGGCTGGCGTGGGCCAGCTGCTGCGCATCGGCCAGGTGGAGGGGGGCAAGGGCAAGCTCTTCCGGGCCCTCTCCGGCATCTTTTATCTGGTAGCCGGCCTGTGGGTGGTGGCCTACCCGGTGGAGAGCGAGGTGAGCCTCACGCTGTTCGTGGGCTTGCTGCTGATCTTCGAAGGCGTGATGGAGCTGGCCGCCGCAGCCGCCAGCCAGGCCGAAGCCCGCGGGCTGGTGCTGGTCGACGGTGTGGTGACCGCCCTGCTCGGCGGGCTGCTGGTGGCGGAGTGGCCGAGCGACAGCCTCTGGGCCGTGGGAACCCTGTTCGGGATCTCGCTGTTCTTCACCGCCTTCCGCCTGATCACCAGCTCGGACTCGCCCCAAGCCTGATCAACGCAGCTTCACCACATCCAAGGCCTGGCCGAAGGTGGCTGAGATCTCGCGGGCGGCTGTCACGGCCCGGTCGTGCGTGCGGAAGATCCAGGCCCGCTGAAGATCCTCCACTGGCTCGATCCTCTCATTGGTGGCGATGCCCAGATACAACCCCCCCGCCAGAGCCCGCAGGGCGTAGCGCTCGGGATGGTCCGCGCAGCCACCGCTGCAGGGATCGGTCCAGGGAATCAGCAGATCGAACGACATGGGATGGCACCAGCAACGCCTCACTCCCACGCAATAGCCAGAGCAAGGCTGCAAGCGGAACAAGTTGGCCCGGCTGGATAGGCAACTTCATGAACCGGTTGATCGTGGTGGGCGCCGGACCGGCGGGACTGAGCCTCGCCCTGCAGCTCGCCAGGGCCGGCCGCAGCGTCACCCTGCTGGAGGCGCGCCGGGATTTCGCCCGCGGCCTGCGCGGCGATGCGTTGCTGCCCTGCGGGCTTGAGGCCCTCACCCGCATGGGCCTGTGGCCGCTGTTGCAGCAGCTGCCGCAGCGGAACCTGGCCGGCTGGAGCGTCTGGCTGGAGGGCCGCTTGCTGTTCCAGGTGGCCGAACCGATGGGTTGCCTGCAGCCGTGCCGACTGGTGCCGCAGCAGGCACTGCTGGAGGCCTTGCTGCAGGAGGCCTTGGCACTACAGAGCTTCGACTGGCAATCGGGCGTAACGGTCAGCGGTCTGCTGCGGCGACCCCACCCGGCCGGGAGCAGCGCCGAGGGGCGGATCTGCGGCGTGATGCTGGCCGATGGCCGCAGCCTGGAGGCCGACCTCGTGATCGCCTGCGATGGCCGCGACTCGCAGCTGCGCCAGGCAGCCCCGCTGCCGCTGCAGCGGCGGGGTGCCCCGCTGGATCTGCTCTGGTTCCAGCTGCCGGCAGAAGCAGTCGCGGAGCCGCAACCAGACCCGATCGCCGGGTTCCACACCCTGGTGGGCGGCGGTGCCATCGCCAGCGCCTGCCGTGGTGCCATGGGGGAGCTGCAGCTGGGCTGGTTGCTGCGGCCGGGCGAACCGCTGCCGCGGCGATCCGCCAGGGAGTGGGCTGAGGCGATCGCGCGCCTGGCGCCGCCGCCGCTGGCCGCCCTGCTGCGGCGCCAGGCGGATCAACTGAGCGGCTCACAGCGCTTCCGCGTGCAAGTGGGGCAGGCCCGCCGCTGGCATGTGCCTGGGCTGCTGCTGCTGGGGGATGCCGCCCACCCGATGAGCCCGATCCGCGCCCAGGGCATCAACATGGCCCTGCGCGACAGCCTGGTGACCGCCCGCGAGCTGCTGGCCAGCGAGGGCAATCCCATCGCGCTGGATCAGGCCTGCCAGCGGATCGAGCAGCTGCGGCGGCCTGAGATCAGCCGCCTGCAGCAGCTGCAGCTTGCTGAGGCGCGCCAGGGGCACTGGATCGGCCACAACGCCCTGCTGCGCCACAGCCTCGCCCTGGGGGCGCCGCTGCTGGGTCCCGTCGCCCGCGCCGTGTGGATGAAGCGGCAGCGTCCGCTGCGGGAAGGGGCTGTCTGGATCTGATGCCCCTTCTCCGCGATGCGGATGCGCAGGGCCGTATCGAGGGTTCGCGTGAACACCTTGGCATCGCCAATGCGGCCGGTGCGCATGCAGCACTGCACCTGTGTCCCCTGGCGGCCAAGGCCACGCACATCCGAGGCGGACATCCCCGGCACCCCCGCCGCCACCAACGCCTGCTGCAGCGGCAGCAGGGCCTCGGGGCGGATGATCGCGTCGATCTTCTTCATCGGCAGAGGATCCGGCTCAGCCGGGATGGCGCACGGTGCGCCAGTTGCCGGACGCGGTGCTCACTTCGATTCCGATCGCCATCGGCTCAAGCTGCTCCGCAGGCTCAGGCCTGCCGAGGTGTTGCCCCCACCAGCTGCGGGCATCGCTCCAGGCGGCCTCGAGGGAGTCGTAGAGATCGTCGAGCACCGGATGCGGGGCACCACGGTGATCGATCAGGCGGTATTGGGGCATGGAGCCGGTTCGGCTGATCGAGAAATCCTGCAGGTCTCCGGCAGCAGGATCTGTCACAGCGGCTGCTGTTTGCCCAGCAGAGGGTTCAGCACCGGCGCGGCAGGCTCCGGTGGATCAGCAGAAGCAGCGGCAGGGGGACGATCGAACCGCTGGGGGGTGCAGCCTCAGCAGGGGGCTGGAGAGAACCCCGTCAGGCCGGCGTGACGCAGGGTTCGCCAGTCGCCGCTGGGCGTGCTCACCTCAACGCCGAAGTGCAGACACAGCGCCGCATGGCGCTCACTGAGCCCCGCATCGGACTCCACCAGACGCTGCTGTTCAATCCACTCGAGAGCAGCCTCAAGGGCCCCATCAAGCGATTCAAAGCACTCATCGAGTACCGCGTGCGGGACGCCCTTGCCATCGGTGAGCCGGTACACGCGCGCCCGCTTGGAGATCGGGGGGAAGGCGTGATGCTGCACGGGGGACATCGCCATCCCTTCAGGCTGATCCGTCCGCAGCGGGCCGACGGTGGCCTTCACAACATCTGCAGGTCGCCTGGATGCCGATGCCGCTCAGGCCAGCTCGAACAGCAGCAGATCGGCGCCTGACGCATCGGCCAGCAGCGGCGGCGTCAGCTCACCGGCCGTGAACCCCAGCCCATCGCCGCGCTGCAACGGCAGCGGCGCCATTAGGGCACCATCGATCAGCTGCAACCAGGCGGCACGCCCCTCAACCAGCGGCAGGGCGAGGGAATCCCCGGCCCGGGGCCGGGCGCGCCAGAGGCGCACGGAGCGCTGGATCGCCATGGCGCCAGCGGCGCACGCTGGATCCAGCAGGGGTGTCCAGCCGGGCCCGATGGCAAAGGGCTTCTGCTCGTAGGCCGGCGGCGTGCCGAGCTGCTCGGGCTCGATCCAGATCTGCAGCAACCGGCACGCCTGATCACCGCTGTTCATCTCGCTGTGCACCACGCCGGTTCCGGCACTCATGCGCTGCACCTCGCCGGCTCGGAGCAGCTCGGTATGGCCGAGGGAATCACGGTGCTGCAGCGCACCCTCCACCATCACCGTGATGATTTCCATGTCGCGGTGGGGGTGCATGCCGAAGCCCCCGCCGGCGGCAATGGTGTCGTCATTGATCACCCGCAAAGGGCCGAAGCCCATCCAGGCCGGATCGTGGTGGCCGGCGAAGGAGAAGCTGTGCCAACTGTCGAGCCAGTCGAGACGGCTGTGAAAGCGTTCGGCAGCGGGGCGCAACAGCATCAGTCGGTGGCCTGGAGCTGATCAAGCCTGGCAAGCACATCGGCGATGCTGGCGTCCTTGGCGGGATTGGCGTTGTTGCTCAGCACCTGACGCCCCACCACATGGGCACCGAGATGGGCCAGCTGCAGACGCAGGGCCATCAAGGCCGTGGCTCCACCCCCGCCTGAATGGGTGGCGATGGCGATCGGCCGGCAGTTGAACAACGCGCGGAAATCATCCCCCTGAACCGACAGCCAGGCGATGGCACTGGTGAGCACCGGTGGGATCGAGCCGTTGTATTCCGGAGCGCAGATCACCCAGCGCGGCGAGGCGCGCAGCCGGGCTTCAAGATCCGCCACAGCGGCTGGGGTGCCGTGATCCCTGGCGGGCGGGGTGAACAACGGCAGATCGAGCGCCGTGAGATCCAGCACATCCGTGCCGCGACCCATCGCTTGCGCAGCAGCGGCAAACCGGTGGGCCAGCTTGAGGTTCTCGCCGTTGCTCGCCGCGATCAATAGAAGATCAGCCATCCAACCGCCTCCCCGCGGAACAGTGTCACAGCCTCAGGGCGCCAGGCCCGGCATGAAGCGCCGCTCATGGTCGGCACCCCGCAGCATGCGGTTCCAGTAGAGCCAGGGCAAGACCTTCGTCTTGACGATCCACATGCTCCAGCGCTCCTGGGTGGGATCCAGGGGGAAGGAGGGAACGGGCTGCTGCTCGTAGTTGAACTCGGCCATGATTGTTTTGCCATAGCCGGTGATCAGCGGACAGCAGCTGTAGCCGTCGTAGGAGCCGTTGCCCTTGCCGCCGTCGAGCTGGGCCAGCAGGTTGCCCACCAGCACCGGCGCCTGGCCGCGCACGGCGGCGGCGGTCTTGGAGTTGGGCATGCCGCTCACGTCGCCGATGGCGAACACGTTGGCGAAGCGCACATGCTGCAGGGAGTGCTTGTCCACCTCCACAAAACCGCTGCTGGCAGCCAGGGGGCTCTGGGCCACCACATCGGGCGCCGTCATCGGCGGGGTCACGTGCAGCAGCTCATAGGAGATCACCTCCTCGCGCGGCTCCTCCCCCTCGCCGTGGTTCGGGCTGGCGGGCTGCACGCGGAACACGGCCTCCTTGGTGGCGGGCCGCACCTCCGTGAGCACATGGCTGTAGCGGGCGTCGATGCCCTTGCGCTTCACCACCTCCCGCAGCGGTGCGGCATAGGTGGGCACACCGAAGATGCCCGGTGTGGCGGTGGCATAGATCACCTGGCTTCTGGCGGCCAGCGCCGGATCGCGCTTGATCACGTCGTCCGCCAGGTAGGCGATCTTCTGCGGAGCCCCCGGGCACTTGATCGGCATAGGGGGGCAGGTGAACACGGCGTTGCCGCCCTGGAAGCCCTGGATGCACTCCCAGGTGTAGGCGGCGTGCTCGCGCGAGTAGTTGCTGCACACACCGCCGCTGCCGAGGGCTTCGGGCAATCCCTTGATCGCCTCCCAGCAGAGCGTCATGCCGGTGGCCACCACCAGGGCGTCATAACTGAGGGTCTGGCCACCGCTGGTGGTGATGCGGTTGGCCGCGGGGTCGAAGCTGGCAACCCCTTCCCGGATCCAGGTGACGCCGGCGGGAATCAGATCCGCCTCGTTGCGGCGCGTCTGCTCCAGGCTGAACACACCGGCACCCACCAGGGTCCAGCCCGGTTGGTAGTAGTGATCGCTGGCCGGCTCAAGGATGGCCACCTCAAGGGTGGGCCGCAGGCGCGTCAGGCGCGCCGCCACGGTGAGGCCGGCGGCACCGCCGCCCACGATCAGGACCTGGTGATGGGCCATGGCCAGCGGAACCGCGACGACGCTCAACTCCTGATCTAGCCAGAGGCGGGGCATTCGGCCAGTGAGCAACCGATCACCAGCTACCGCCACCGCCCACCAGCCGCCTACAGCCGCCTACAGCCGCCTACAGCAGCCACCAGCCACCGATCGCTAGCAGCAGCTAACTCATACTCATTCCGACTTAGGGGCTACACTAGCAGCAGTTCGGCGGGGCGCACCCCGATCAAGCGCATGGATCTCTCCAATCCCGGCACCCACGCCAATCTCGAAGCCGCCTTCGGCGGTGAGAGCATGGCCAACCGCAAATACCTGTTCTTCGCTGATGTCGCCAAGCAGCTTGGCAATGGCGAATTGGCTCGCCTGTTCCGCGACACCGCCAACCAGGAAACCGAGCACGCCTTCGCCCACTTCCGCCTGCTCCACCCCGAGCTGGTGGTGGACGACGCCGCCAGCCTGAGCGACGAGCAGAAGCAGACGATCCTGAGCCGCTGCCTTGAGCTGGCGATCGAAGGCGAGACCTACGAGTACACCACGATGTACCCGGAGTTCACCGCCCAGGCCATCCGCGACCGCGACGCCGGCGCCTCGGCGGAATTCCAGGAGCAGGAGGCGGAATCGCGCGAGCACGCCGATCAGTTCCGCACGGCGGCACGCAACTTCGGCCTGCTCATCCCCGTGGAGCACCACCACGCCGATCGCTACAGCGTGGCCCTCGAGGCTCTGCAGGGGGGTGGCACCGCCGGCGAGACCACCGAGGCGCTGCCGGGCCTGTGGATCTGCAAAGTGTGCGGCGTGATCTACGACCCCAGCAACGGCGATCCCGACTCGGGCATCGCCGCCGGCACCCCCTTCGAGGCGATTCCGGACGACTGGATCTGCCCGATCTGCGGCACCCGCAAGGCGAATTTCATTCCGTACCGCCCCGCAGCGCTGCAACCGGCCTGACGCGGGACCAGCGCCGCTCTAGTGTGGATTCGTTGACAATCAACGTCTGCGATGGGTCCTGACCTGTCCTGTCTCCACCAGCCAGAGCCCAGCAACAGCAGCAGCGGCGACGGCAACACCAGCCTCAAGTGGGCCAGCAATGGTGAGCTTTCTCCGGTCGACCTGCAACGGGTGCTGGAGCGGCTCACCGACCCCAGCCTCACCCGCTGTCAACTGGACGAGCCGAACTGATCCCTCGTCACGGGCACAAGCGGCAGCGATTGTGTCGGGCGATACAGCCCTGGGCGCCCAAAATTGACGGATGACCCATGACGTCGCGTCCGCCCCTGCCCGCCTGCTGGTGGTGGAGGACGACGAGACCATCCGCGAAACGGTCAGCGAGTCGATGGTGATGGAGGGCTTCGCCGTCACCGCTGCCGCCGACGGCCAGCGGGCCTGGGAGCTGCTCAGCAGCCAGAGCTTCGATCTGGTGGTGCTCGATCTGATGCTGCCGGGCCTCAATGGCCTCGACCTCTGCCGACGCCTGCGCAGCGGTGGGACTCCACCGCTGATCCTGGTGATCAGTGCCCGCGACACCGAAACCGACCGCGTTCTGGGTCTTGAGGTGGGCGCCGACGACTACCTGGTGAAACCGTTCGGCATGCGTGAGCTCGTGGCCCGCTGCCGTGCCCTGCTGCGACGGCAGCGCAGCCAGGAGCAGGCCCAGGAACAGCAGCGCAGCGCCCGTGAGAGCGTTGATCTGCATCACCAGGAGCTGAGTCTCTACCCCGGAGAATGCCGTGCCACCCGCGCCGGAGCAGAGCTGCGACTCTCCCCCAAGGAGTACCGCCTGCTGGAGCTGTTCATGCAGAACCCACGCAGAGTGTGGAGCCGCGATCAGCTGATCGAACAGGTTTGGGGCATCGATTACATCGGCGACAGCAAAACGGTCGATGTGCACATCCGCTGGCTGCGTGAAAAGATCGAGGATGACCCCTCCACTCCCACCAAGCTGATCACGGTGCGCGGCTTCGGCTATCGCTTCGGCTGAGGCCATGGCCAACGCCCCGGACCCCACCCTGCTGCTGGCCCTGGCCGGTGGAGCCGCCCTGGGCTGGTGGCTGCGGGGCCGGCGCACGGCGCGATCTCAACAGGGCCTCAACCCCGCTGGACGACGGCGGCCCTCCCCTGGCGAACACTGGCCCCTGCCTCCCGAACAGCTGCGCCAGTGGCTGGAGGGTCTCCCCCAGGGCTGGCTGGTGCTGGCTCCTGACGGCAGCATCGCCAGTCTGAATTCCCGAGCCAAGCAGCTGCTGGGGCTGGATCAGGCCCTGGCCCTGCTGGGGCAACCGCTGGCTGTTCTGGATCCCGGCGACGATGTGATGCATCTGGTGGCGCTGGCCCGCGACAAGGGCGTGGCCCAACGGGGCAGCTGGATGCGGCCGGGCACCACATTGGAGCTGCGGGTGATGCCCGGCAGCCGGGGCTGGGTGGCCGTGCTGCTGGAAGGCCGCAACCCGATGCAGGAGCAGCTGGATCGCCATGAAGACTGGGTGAGCGATGTGGCCCACGAGCTGCGCACACCGATCACCGCCCTGATGCTGGTGGGCGACAGCCTGGCCACGCGGGTGGAGGGGCAGCCGCGCCTGCTGGTGGAGCGGCTTCAGAAGGAACTGCGGCGGTTGCAGGAGCTGGTCAGCGACCTTCTCGATCTCTCCCGACTGGAGAACACGCCGGTGGCGGAGGCCGGCAGGCAGGGCACCATCGACCCCCGCGATGTGCTGGGCAGCGTGTGGGCCACGCTTGAGCCCCTGGCCAGCGAACGGGGTGTGCGGCTGAGCGTGAGCCCAGGGCGGGAGCAGGCTCGGCTGGCGGCGGTCGATCCCGCCCGGCTGCATCAGGCTCTGCTCAACCTGCTGGACAATGCCCTGCGCTATACCCCCACCGGCACAGCAATCGAGGTGAACCTGGAGCAGCGCGATCGCTGGTGCCTGATCGGGGTGCGGGACCGCGGGCCCGGCCTGAGCGAAACCGATCAGGAGCGCATGTTTCAGCGCTTCTATCGAGGCGATCCCTCACGGGCGCGGGCACCACGGGTGGGGAGCGGTCTTGGGCTGGCGATCGTCCAGCAGATCGCCCTGTCCCAGGGCGGGCTGGTGCGGGCCAGCAACCACCCCGACGGCGGGGCGGTGCTGGAGCTGCTGTTGCCCAGGGCCTAGGCCAGCTGCCGTTCAGCGCGGCAGATGGCTGATCACCAGCTGACGCTGATCATCCAGCTGGAGCCAGCCTTCCTCCTTAAGCAGGCCCAGCACCCGGGTCACGGTGACGCGGGTGGTGCTCAGGGCACTGGCAATGTCCTGGTGGGTGAGGCGCAGGTTGAGCCGCAGGCCCTGATCACAGGGCTGGCCGTAGTCCTGAGCCAGCAGCTCCAGGAAGCCACGCACCCGCTCCTCGATGCGACGGAGGCCGAGCAGCGCGATCAGCGCTTCGGACTGGCGCATGCGGCTGGCCATCGATTTCACCAGGGTCACCGCCAGGTGGGGCGTGGCCTCGATCTCATCGATGGGCAGGCAGAGCAGATCGCTGTCGCAGAGAGTGCTCGCCTCGTAGAGGTCGATGTTGGTGAGCGGTTCGCCGAAGGGCTCGTTGGGTCCAGCCAGGCCCAGCACCAGATCGTCGCCCTGCTCCGTGATGCAGCTGAGCTTGACCATGCCGCGGGTCACCAGCCAGATGTGCTGGCGCAGCAGGGGCACACGGCTGCCGGCCGCCAGGTGCACCAGGTCGCGACGCTGGTAGGTGTCCTCCAGAGAGGTGCGCAAACCTTTCTGGCCGTTGGGAGTGAAGACCATCGAGCCGATGTGTGAAGGCTTGCGCCGAACTGTATGGAGCAGCACCGGCGCAGGGGCAAAGCCGCGGTAGTCCTTCGGTTAAGCCTGGGTTAGCCGTTGGGCGACCCAGCCACAGCAAGCGCATGAAGCGTGTGCTGGCCAGGGTTCAGGCGTGGCTGAGAGCGTTGAGGGCCAGTCGCGTCTGGGCAGCGCGCAGAGGCTCCGCCAGCCCCTGCCACTCCTGCCAGCTACAGGAGCGACGCTCCGCCATGAGGCTGCACAGGCCTGGCACCAGCTGGTCCGGCTCGCCATCCAGCTGACGATGCAAGGCCACATCGATCAACTGCAGGTCATTGAGATCGCCGAGCAGATCCTGCAGCTTCCGAAAGCGATTCACCCAGGGTTCGAACTGCTGCGGGTCAAGGCGTTCAAGGTTGCTGAGGCCATAGCGGGCCTTCTTGAGGCGACGGCGCAGCCGGTGCAGCTGGGCGATGGCCTCACTGTCGTAGGGGCTGGCCGCCCACCAGCCCGGGAGGCTGGTGAGCCCCGCCAGCACGGCCTGCACGAGCTCGGGCCGCCAGGCGGCCAACGGCTCCTCCCCCAGCGGAGTGAAGACGGGCTGCTTCAGCCATTGCTGCAGCGTTGCCAGCAATTTCAGATAGCGACGCCCCTGCAGCGTGTCGACCAAATCCTCAAAGGCCAGCTGGCGCTCCCGCTTCAGCTGCTTCAGCAGGGGCTTGAGCTGGCGGATCTCCCGTTCCGGCAGCTGAGGCAGCAGCTGCTGATCGAGCCTCTGACGCAGCACATCGAGATCACGGGTCAGGCCGAGGCGCCGGCGGATCCGGGCAATGCGTTGCGGGTCGACGGCATCGGGCAGATTCAGGGCCGGCGCGAACTGCTCCAGGGTGCTGCACAGACGCCGAAAGCTCACGCGCATCTGATGCAGCGCTTCCGGATCCCGATCGGAGAGCACCTCACCCTGCAGTGCCACCACACGCCGCAATCGATCCGCCACGAGGACCGTGGCCACAGCTCCGCAGGGACTGGAAGCGAAGGCGATGGACTCGCCATCAAGCACGAGACTGTCGCGGTTGAGACCAATCTGAAGCCGGCTCAGATGGCAAGCGTTAAGCGAAGGTTATGAGCCAGGTCCAGCGAATCGGCAGGGGAGATCAGCCTGCTACTTTCCAGCTTACGATTCAGGAGATCGCGTGAAGGCGACCCAGGTTGATGGGCATCAATTGCTCTGCCTCAACCAACACGAAGCGCTGATGCTGGCCCGGGTGTTTCAGGTGGCTCTCTTGCACGATCCCACTTGCGATTCGCTGCAGAACAACAGCGCCTTCGCCCTGTTCCATCGCCAGATGATGACGGCACTGGCCTGCAGCACGGCGGCACTGGCACCCGTTGCTGATCTGGAACCTCAGGTACGCAGCGGCGACAACAGCAGTGCCGGCTTCGGCTGAGGCTCCGCCAGCCGCTCCAGGCCGATCAGCACCACGAACCAGGAGGCCTGAATGCCCAGGCAGCACAACAGCGGCAGACACACCTGCTGCAGCTGAACTCGCCCTGAGCCCACCAACACGGTGCCATCACTGCGTTCCACCGAACTCAGTCTCCAACGAGCACCAGTTCAGCGTGATGCCGGACATCGCGCTGTCAGTCACAACACACCTGCAGCGTGAGCCTGCCGACGCGGATTTCCCCGTGACCTGTGGCTAGCTTGCGCCCAGTGGGTGCCGTTGCCAGTGCACAGCCTGCCTCAGCTTCGGCCCACCCCAGGCTCGCTCGACTCGCGCCGATTGGAGGAGCGACCGGGCGACATGCCGAGCGCCCTGTTCCTCAGTGGCGGCCGGGCCGATACGGAGATCTCGGTGGTCTGCCTGACGGTGGAGGGCCCGCAGCTGCACTGGCGCTGCAGCAACGAGCAGCTGTGCGACCTGGTGGGCTCAGGCCTGCCCCTGTGGATCCGCGTGAATGGCATGGGGCAGCCCCATCGCATCCGTGAGCTGCTGGAGATCTGCGCCATCCCGCCGGTGTTTGCCCCGCTGGTGCTGGACACCCCCCAGGCCACACGGGTGGATTCCTATGCCGATGTGGTGGCCGTGGTGCTGCATCGCCTGCGCTTCTGCCAGGACCCGCTGCAGCTAGTGAGCGATCAGGTGGCGATGCTGCTGACGGATCGGCGCCTGATTTCGATCGAGGAGGCTCCGAGCAGCCAACCCTTCGCCTCGCTGACGGAGTGGTTGCTGGAGCGCACACCGCCAGCGGCTGCCGAAGTCCTCGACGATCTCCTCCACTACATGGTGGACAACCTGCTGGACGGGATCTTCCCGATGCTGGAGCAGATGGCCAACCGTCTCGACGACCTGGAGGAGGCAGCTCTGCGCGATCCGCGGCCGCGCATCCTCGGGCGGGCGTATCAGCTGCGTAACAACCTGCGGCGCATCCGTCAGCAGCTCTGGCCCCTGCGGCATCAGATCCTGCTGTTTCTGCGGCAGAACCAGCCGGTGATGGGCCCTGATGGTCTGCAGGGATTCCGGGAGATGGCTCAGAACGTGGAGCAGATCTTCGACAGCTGCGAGATCCTGCGGCATCAGTGCGATGCGGTGACCGAGGCGCACATGGCCAGCACAGGCAACCGCATGAACCAGATCATGAAAACGCTCACGATCGTCTCAACCATCTTCGCGCCGCTCACCTTCATCGCCGGAATCTACGGCATGAATTTCGACAATATGCCTGAGCTGCACTGGCGTTACGGCTATATCGCCAGCCTGGTTCTGATGGGCGCGATCGCCACCATCCAAGCCACCTGGCTCTCGCGGCGCGGCTGGTTCGAGGACTGGACGGCACCGCGGCGCTGACGCTGTGCGCTGCATGGCCACCGCGGGTGATGCCCACTGCGTTTAGGCCCAGATGCCCTTCATAGCGTTCGAGCGGACCTGTTCCTCCAGGCCATGCTGATCACAACCCATCAGGGATCGGCCTTGATCGTGCTTGATGAGCGCGAACGCGGCGTTCTGATCGACACGATCGCGCTCGTTCTTGCCACGGCAGAGTCCCACAGTGAGGTGGAGCTGCCGGTTGGAATGGAACCGATGCTGCGCCTGATGGTCCGTGGATTGCTGAACGGCCGGGGCCGAGCCGGCCAGGCCGCAGCCTGCGGCGACTGAGGGCTCAGGCTTCGTCGCGCATGCGGCGCATCCGCTCCTCTAGGGCTGCCATCACCTGCAGCGCGAACATCGGCGATTCCTGAATGGCGAACAGGAATTCCTCACGGTTGAGTTCGATCACCTCAGAAGCCTCGATGGCCATGGCCCCGCCATGACGGCGGTGATCCGCCTCCACGAGCGCACCGATGCCGAACAGCTGCCCCGGCGCCAAATGCTCCTGGCTTCCAGTGGGCCACTGGATCGCAACGGCACCGCTGAGCACAGCAAAAATGCTGCTCCCAGGATCCTGGTTCTCAAACAACAGCTCACCGGCAGCAAGCTTGCGGACGGCGACACGACCCGCCAGGGACTGAATCGTGTGAAGCGCTGTGATCTCCATTGGCAGGTCTTGGCAGGTAACCAGCCTCGTGCCTCTGGATGAAGATGGGGTGAAGAGAAGATCAAGAACAGGGCGTGATCGGCTTGTCCGCAGGTCTGCCATCTCCAATCCCGTGGCGGTGTCCTGGGATGCAGGCGAGGCGCAAGGGCCTGAGCCAGGGTGGATGACACACGCTCAGGCGCCGTGCCCATCGTGGGCTCCCTGCTGGCTGCCGCTCTGGCGTTGCCGCTCAGCTGCCCGCCATCGCCAGCACCACGGCTGCTTGCGGAGATGGAACTGCAGCGGCCTCAGGCAGCTGCCGATGCCAATGCCCAAGCCGATGCCGATAGGACGAGCAGCGGCGGATTCTCCGCTCTGAGCTACGACGCTGCTGCAGGTTCGGGGCGCGCTCGTCTGCAGCTGCTGAGCGACCTGCCGGCCGGTCGACTTCACAGCGTGGAGATCAGCGGTCGGGCTCTGCCGACTCCTGCCGACTGGGCCTCGGCCCAGTCGCTGCCGCTGGCCACAGGCCGCGTGCTCGATGGTGAGGCGATGGTGCTGGCGGATGGGCAGCTCTGGCTGGCCAGTGAAGGGCGCCGCAGTGCCGAGCGGAGAGCTCAGCTGCTGCGGCTGGATGCGCGCAACGGGACCGTTCTGCAGGAGGTGGAGCTGCCGCACGACTGGCAGGCAGGCCCCGGACAGGGCCTGCCCAGCAACGGTGGCCCCGAATCGCTCAGCAGGCTCAGCCCGCCCGGCAAGCCGCTCACCCTGCTGATGGGCGCGGAACATCCACTGCTGCAGGACCCAGGCGATCGCGTGCGCCTGTTGCGCTGGTGGTGGCCGCGCGGACGCGATCAACGCCGCGATGCGCCACAGGCCGCCGAGCAGGGCAGCCTGCGCCTGCCGCCGGGGCCTGACTGGGGACTCACCGACCTGCTGGTGCTGCCACAAGGCAGCCGTGAGCAGCGGCAGGAAGCACCGCTGGTGCTGGCCCTGCTGCGGCAGTTCCTGCCACCGCAGCGCTGGAGCAACCGACTGGCTCTCTATGCCCTGCCAGCCCCCGGGCAGGTCAGTGACCCCCTGCAGGATTGGGACCTCCAGGCCATCGGCCTGACCCCGGAGAACTGGGAAGGACTGAGTCGTGGCCCCACAGTCGACGCTCAGCACATCGGCCTGCTGCTGGTGAGTGATGACAACCTCAACCCCCTGCAGAGCAGCCGCCTGGCTCTGCTGTCTCTGCCCACCACCGCCCTCTGCCAGCACCGCTGATGAACCGCCGCACCCTGCTGCTGCAGCTGCTCGGACTCGCCGCCGGCGGTGCCGGTGCGAGCGCAACGGCCGGTCGTGCAGTGGCGGCACCGCGCCCCGCAGGCCGTGTTGGAGCCACGCCCTTTCGCCCGCTGCTGGGGCCGATCCCGCTGCCCAGTGATGGCCTCAGCGCCAGGGAGCAGCGGCAGTACTACCGGCTCATCAACCTGGCGGATCGCCTGCTGTTGGCGAACGGCTACCGCAGCGACCTGCTGTTCAGCTGGGGCGATCCACTGGGGACGGGGCGCTTCGGCTTCAACAACGACTACCTGGCCTTCCAGGCCACAGGCCCGGACCGGGGCTTGCTGACTGTGAACTTCGAGTACATCAGCGCCCGCAGCTGGATCGCCGGCTATCCGGAGGCCATCGGCTCGGAGCTGCCGTTCGAGCGCCTGGAGACTCTCCTGACGGCACGTGGGGGCCGGGTGAATGCCCTCGCCCTGGCGGCCGATGATCCCCTGCGCGCGCCACTGCTGGCGGTGGCCAGAGCCGCGATGGAGGATGTCGGCATCGGCGTGACGGCGATCGAGCGCGACGCCGATGGGCGCTGGCGGCTGGCGGCTGGCCGCCACGACCGTCGCATTACCGGTCTAAGCGGCTGGGGGGATCCTGCCCGGCGGCTGCGCTGCAGCGGTCCGGCCGCAGCCGTGTTCCGCCGTCGCGAGCGGCTCGGCTACGACGACGGCCTGGGCGACAGCGTGATCGGAACATTCGCCAACTGCGCCGGCGGTCAGACGCCGTGGGGCACGGTGCTGTCGGCGGAGGAGAACATCCAGGTGCAGGTGGTGGAGGCGGTCCATGCCGACGGCTCCTCGCCGGATCCAGGCCAGCGACCCTTCCGCTTCGATGGCCGACGCCTCGAGGGGCTGGGTAACCCCTTTGGCCTGGCTGGCAACAAGTACGGCTGGATGGTGGAGCTCGACCCGCGCCGCCCGGAACAGGCGGCGGTGAAGCACACCGCCCTGGGGCGCTTTCGCCATGAAGCCGTTGCTGTGCGGGCACGGGCTGGTGAGCCCCTGGTGGTGTATTCCGGCTGCGATCGCCATGGCGGGCACCTCTACCGCTTCGTGAGCCAGGGCACGATCCGCAACCCTGACGACACCGCCAATTCAGAGCTGTTGGAGCAGGGCCGACTCGAGGCCGCTGTGCTGCAGCCGGATGGTTCAGGCCGCTGGCTGCCGCTGGACCCCCAGACACCACTGCAGCCGATGCCGCCGAGTCATTTCAGTCGCCGCGGCGTTCCACAGGCCACCCTGCTGCCCCACAGCGACCGCAGTCGCGCCGGAGCCGAAGCGTTCAGCGACGATGCCTCAGTTGATGCCTACCGCCAGCGCTACCCCAGGCTGTCGGATCTCTACCCCGGCTCAGGCGACGAGCAGCTGGGGGCGATCCTGATCGATGCCCATCTGGCCGCCAACGCCGTGGGTGCAACGCCGGCGGCACGTCCGGAAGACACCGAACTGGATCCACGCAACGGGGATCTCCTGATCGCCTTCACAGCCGGAGGCAGCGATGACGAGGGCCGGGCCGATCCCGCCATCTTCCGCGGGCCCAGCGGTGAGCCGGACTGGCCCCATGGCTGGCTGATGCGCCTGCAGGAGAACCCGGATGGCACCAGCTTCCGCTGGCGCATGGTGGCCACCGGCGGCACGCCCTGGCAGGGGGGCATGGGCTTCTCCCATCCCGACAACCTGGCCTTCGACAGGGCCGGCAATCTCTGGATGGTGACCGACCGCCCCGGCGGCGGCAGCGGCGTGGATGTGTTCGGCAACAACGCCTGCTGGCTGCTGCCGGCCAGCGGTCCTGCCGCCGGCCAGGCGTTGCTGTTCGCCTCCGGACCAATGGAATGCGAGCTCTGTGGCCCTTGTTTCGACCAGCAGGAGCGCACCCTGTTTCTGGCGGTGCAGCACCCCGGCGAGGAGGGAGGCAGCCATCAGCGGGGGCAGGAGGAATTCCAGGCCTTCACCCTGCGCGATCGCAACGGCGTGTCCTTCGACCAGCTGCGCCGGGTGCCGCTGGGATCAAACTGGCCCTCGGGGGTGCCGGGACGCGCACCCAGGCCTGGAGTTGTGGCCATCCGCCGCAGCGATGGCGCCGCGCTGCTTGGCGCCGCCGGGCAGGCAGCCGTAGAAACGTTTCACTCTCCATAACCACAAGGCAACTCTTTCTCCCTATCTGTGGAGACAGAAACCCGCGCCCCCATGCGCCAGGCCAGCCAGACCAGTGAGCTCATGATCAACCGTGAGCTCAGCTGGATCGCTTTCAACGAACGAGTGCTGGCTCAGGCGCTCGACCCACGCACACCGCTGCTGGAGCAGGCGAAATTCAGCGCCATCTTCAGCAACAACCTCGATGAGTTCTTCATGGTGCGGGTGGCCTCCCTGCAGTCGCAGCTGCATGCGGGTGTGCAGGGTCTGAGCGAGGACGGGCGCACCCCTGAACAGCAGCTGGAGGAGATCCGCCGCCGGCTTGAACCCCTGCTGCTCCAGCAGCAGAGCCATTACCGCAACACGCTCAAGGGGAAGCTGCGGGAGCAGGGAATCCACCTGCTTGATTATCAGCAGCTCTCACGCCGGCAGAAGGACTGGGCCAGCAGCTTCTTTCAGACCGCCGTCTTTCCAGTGCTGACGCCGCTGGCGGTGGATCCGGCCCACCCGTTCCCGTTCATCAGCAACCTGAGCCTGAACATTGCGGTGCTGGTGCGGGATCCACACAGCCAGCGCGGGCAGTTCGCCCGCATCAAGGTGCCTCAGAAAAACCTGCCGAGGTTCGTGCGTATCCCCACGGAACTGCATGGCGGCCGCGTACCGGCCCCGCGCTACATGGCGGTACCGCTGGAGCAGCTGATGGCCTTCAACCTGCAGCGTCTGTTCCCAGGCATGACGATCGAAGGCCACTACTTCTTCCGTGTGACCCGCGATGCAGATCTCGAGCTGCGCGAATTGGAGGCCGACGACCTGATGGTGGCCCTGGAGCAGGGTCTGCGCAAACGGCGCATGGGCGGTGAGGTGGTGCGCCTGGAGGTGGCTAATGAGATGCCAGAAGAACTGATGCAGCAACTGATGCGCGGCATGGAGGTGGAAGAGATCGACCTCTACCGCATCAACGGCCCCCTCGGCCTCGACGATCTGATGAGTCTGCTGGCGATCGCCGCACCGGAACTGAAGGACAAGCCGTTCAGCGGACGGACACCGCGCAGCCTGCGGCGCAGCCAGAGCAGTCAGCTGGAGGATGGCTCGCTCAGATTTCAGGAATTCGAGAGCATCTTCTCGGTGCTGCGCCGCGGCGATGTCCTGCTGCACCACCCGTTCGATCTGTTCTCCACCTCCGTGGAGGAGTTCATCAACCAGGCGGCCGACGACGCCTCGGTGCTCGCCATCAAGATGACGCTCTACCGGGTATCGAAGGATTCACCGATCATCGCCGCCCTGATCCGTGCCGCCGAGAACGGCAAGCAGGTGATGGCCCTGGTGGAGCTCAAGGCCCGCTTCGATGAAGACAACAACATCCAGTGGGCACGCCAGCTGGAGCGCTCGGGCGTGCATGTGGTCTACGGCGTGATCGGCCTGAAGACCCACACCAAGATCGCGCTGGTGGTGCGACAGGAGAAGCAGGGCCTGCGGGGTTATGTGCATGTGGGCACAGGCAACTACAACTCACGCACGGCAACGCTTTACACCGACATCGGCTTGCTGAGCGCTCGGCAGGAACTGGTGCAGGATGTGGTGGAGCTGTTCAACGGGCTCACCGGTTTCTCCAAACAGAGCGACTACCGCCTGCTGCTGGTGGCGCCGGTGAGCCTGCGCCGACGGATGGAGGAGCTGATCCGCCGCGAAACCGAGTACGCCCGCGCCGGCCGGCCCGCCGCCATCAAGGCCAAGATGAACGCCCTGGTGGACCCCGCCATCATCGCCCTGCTCTACGAGGCCTCCCAGGCCGGCGTGCAGATCGATCTGGTGGTGCGCGGAATGTGCAGCCTCAGACCGGGATTGAAAGGCATCAGCGAAACAATTCGCGTGCGCAGTGTGATCGGCCGCTTTCTCGAGCATTCGCGCCTGTTCTGGTTCGCCAATGACGGCGCTGCCGAGATGTTCCTCGGCAGCGCCGATTGGATGGAGCGCAATCTCGATCGCCGGGTTGAGGCGGTGGTGCCGGTGCTCGACCCACAGGTTTGCCTCCGGCTGGAGTGGATGTTGCAGCTCTATCTCCAGGACAACAAAGCCGCCTGGGAGATGCAGCCGGACGGCAACTATCGGCGTGCCATAGCTGGCAACAGCGAGGCGGAGGCGCAGACCGAGCTGATGGACACCTGGGGCTCGCTCAGCGAAGTTCCAGGGTCAGCCGCTGGAGCAGCTGCGGATGCTGACCGCTGAGCACAGGGGAGAGGGGGATTCCCAGACGCAAGCAAAGGCCGTGCAGGCTCAGAGCAAGGGCAACGGACACCAGAACGGAGCAACGATTGCCCATCAGGCCTGGTGCGTGCAAGGGGATGATAAGAGCCGACTCGATCGCCTACGGGCACAAGTCTGTGTAGCCGAAATCACAGACAGCAACGGCCAATAGCCTCACTCCAACAGGCTTGATTTGCTGGAGCGCAGCGAAGCCCACAGCTGCTTGATTTGGTCGTAGGCCGTCTCCTGACTGATCTTGCCGTTGCCTTGCAGGCCGACGATCAGGCCGACCCGGTCCGCGAACTGCTCGAGGTTCTGATGGAAAGCAACCCGCTCGGGCGTCCAGTCCTCACCCCGGTAGTGGCTGAACGTCTCGATCGGAGCATGCACGACAGGATCGTTCGGTGCTCCAGGGCCGGCAGGGATATCAGACAAAGCTGGTGGCCCGGTAAGGGGATGAGGGGACCCTACCGAGGCCGGCGTGCCCCCGAGGTTCAGACTTCAACAGCTGCAAGGTGGTTGGCGAAGGTGTGGTTAGTAGGGTAATCAACCAAAACGGCCCGACACGTAGTCCAGGGTGGCCTGCTGGTTGGGAGCGTTGAAGATCTGCTCCGTGGGGGCGAACTCCTCGAGGCAGCCCACCTTGCCGTCGCCCTCGGCATTGGCAGTCACGTTGAAGAAGCCAGTCATGTCACTCACACGCACCGCCTGCTGCATGTTGTGGGTCACGATCACGATCGTGTAGCTCTTTTTCAGCTCGTGCATCATCTCCTCGATCTTCAGCGTGGAGATCGGATCCAGTGCCGAGCAGGGTTCATCCATCAGGATCACTTCAGGCTCGATCGCAATCGCACGGGCGATGCACAGACGCTGCTGCTGGCCGCCCGAGAGGGCATAGCCGCTCTCCTTGAGCTTGTCCTTCGTTTCATCCCAGATGGCCGCCTTGCGCAGGGAGCGCTCCACCAGCTCATCCATATCACCGCGGTAGCCATTGATCCGCGCGCCGAAAGCGATGTTCTCGTAGATGCTCTTGGGGAAGGGATTCGGCTTCTGGAACACCATGCCGATCCGCCGGCGCACCTCAACCGGATCCACATCGCGAGCGTAGAGATCCTGACCATCGAACAGCACACGCCCGCGCAGCGTGCAGCCCTCGATCAGATCGTTCATGCGGTTCAGAGCGCGCAGCACCGTGCTCTTGCCGCAGCCCGAAGGGCCGATGAAGGCCGTCACCTGGCCATGGGGAATCTCCATATAAACCCCACGAACAGCCTCAGTGCTGCCGTAACTGATGCCCACATTCTCCAGGGAGAGGCAGACGGACTGAGATTGCGATGCCGCGGTGGCAGAGGGCATGGAAGCTGTCATGGGAGTAGATGCGAGGAGAAGGTCAGGCCTGAGCGAAACGACCGAGCCAGCGAGCGAACAGGTTGGCGGCGAGAATCATCACCACAAGCACGAACGACGCTGCCCAGGCAAGAGCGATCTGAGCCTCGTAGGGCATGATCGCAAAGTTGTAGATCAACACCGACATGGTGGCGATCGGATTGAAAACACCTTCCGGCCAGAAGGGGGAGAACAGGGCCGTGAAGATCAACGGGGCGGTTTCACCAGCAGCACGGGCGATGGCAAGAACAACACCCGTGGCAATCGGGGACACGGCGGCCGGGAGGGTGACGCGGACAATCGTGACGAAACGAGAGGCACCGATGCCGATCGCACCCCAACGCAGTTCATTGGGAACAAGCTTGAGGGCTTCATCGGTGGTCTTGATCACGGTGGGAAGCATCAGCACCGAAAGGGCGATGCCACCCGCCATGGCGCTGTAGCTCTGATCGAAGAACAACCGGGTGGCCACGATCAGGCCGTAGACGAACACGCCGCAGATGATCGAGGGCACGCCCGAGAGCACGTTGGTGCCGAAGCGAACGAACTGGGCGAAGGGGCCCGAGGAGGAATACTCGGCCAGATAGATGCCGCCACCCACACCCACGGGGATGGCGATCAGGCTGGCGATCAAGGTGACAACAAGGGTTCCGAGAATCGCATTGCCGATGCCGCCGCCATCAAGCCCAGGTGCCGGAGGCAGGCTGGTGAGCAGTTGCAAACTGATCAGGGAACCGCCCCTGATCAACACGTACGCCAGCACCAGAACCAGCGGCAGCACGGCGATTATGGAAAATACCGTAGCTAGGCCGGTGAAGGCCAGGTTCCAGCGGTTGCGTGCCAGGCCCGGCTTGTAGGCCAAGGATGAACGACGGAAAGCCAGAGGTGGCTGTGAGGCGGATGGCGCCGAGGAGATCGTGTTCATGGCGTCAGCTGTATTTGAGACTGAGACGACGCACAACCCATTGCGCCAGAACATTCACCACAAGAGTGAGCAACATCAACACCAGTGCGGCGTACATCAGGGCAGAAACCTGCTGTCCATCAGCCTCGCCGAACTGATTGGCCAGCATCGAGGAGATGGTGTTGCCAGGCGCCAGCAAGCTCCAGCTGAAGTTGGTGGAGTTGCCGATGATCATGGTGACGGCCATGGTTTCACCCATGGCGCGCCCGAGGGCCAGCATCACACCACCGGTGATGCCGGAGACCGCCGCCGGCAGGATCACCTGGAGGATGGCGTCCCAGCGGGTGGTGCCCACGCCATAGGCGGCAGAGCGGAGCTCGGGTGGCACCTGCTGGAGCGAGTCGCGGGAGATGGCGGTGATGATGGGCAGGATCATCACCACGAGAATCAGAATGGCCGGCGCCATGCCAGGCCCCTGCGGCTCGGTGGAGAAGATTGGGAGCCAACCCAGAGTGGTGTAAAGCCCGCCGAGGATCGGCCGCAGGAACGGCTCCATCACGAAGATGGCCCACAGCCCCAGAACCACGGAAGGGATGGCCGCCAGCAGCTCCACCATCACGCCAAGCACGAGGCGGATGCGCAGAGGAATCAGGTTCTCGGTGATGAAGATGGCCGTACCGACACCCAGTGGAACGGCGATCAGCAGGGACAGCACCGAGGTCACGATCGTGCCGTAGATGGCTGTGAACGCGCCATAGCGCTCACCGGACGGATCCCAGTCCGAGGTGGTGAGGAAGCCGAGGCCGAAGGTGGCCATCGCTTCGCGGGAGCCCATGGCAACCGTGAGCAGGATGCCGAGCAGCACGATGCCGACGAGCGAGGCCAGGACGACCGTGAGTCGCTGGAACCCCTGGTCGACAAGACGCTCCTGCAGCGGTCTTCGCCGCAGAACAAAGGGATCGGAGGCTGGAGCAGTGGACATCGGACCTGATTGCTGCAAGCGGAGCCCCTCTAATCAGGACTCATCACCAACGTCCCACAACTGCTGAGCAGAGGCTTTAAGGACGGGTTAACAGTTGGGCGTTCCGCCGTTAGGAGTGCCGCAAGTGACAGGTTCTGAACCATTGGTTAATCGCCTGTTAACGTGGCGCTCCCCTTGTCAGGGCAGATTGAGCGGAGCGCTGCTGCCGAGCTCGTGAAGGTTGCCAAGAACGTCATCGCCCTGGCGATGCTCACCACTGCTCTGGGAGCGGTTTCTGCCCAGGCAGGTCCCGAGCCGGCGGCGAAGCCGGAGGTGATCACCATCAGCGGCTCGAGCACCGTGTATCCCTTCAGCGAGGCCGCCATCCGGGCCTTCGCCAGTAAGGCCGGCAAAGCCGCGCAGTTCCGAGCTCGCGCCGTGGGCACCACCGCCGGGATGCGGGAGTTCTGCAGCGGCGGCAGCAGCATCGTTGCCGCCTCCCGCCCGATCAGTGCCAGCGAGATCAAGGCTTGCACTGCCAAGGGGGTACGTTTCCTGGAACTGCCCGTGGCCTTCGACGCCATCACGGTGGTCGTGAACCGCTCCAACAGTTGGGCCACGCAGATCAGCACCACAGAACTGAGCCGCCTCTGGAGCCGCGACGCCCAAGGGCGTGTGCTGCGCTGGAAGCAGGTGAATCCCAGCTGGCCCGACAAGCCAATCAGCCTGTGTGGCCCGGGGGATGATTCCGGCACCCACGACACCTTCAACAAGGCGATTAACGGCAGCACGGATAACTCGCGGCGCGACTACACCGCCAGTGAGGACGACGACGTGCTGGTGCGCTGTGTGGCCAGCAACCCTCTGGCGCTTGGCTATTTCGGCTTCGATTATTTCCAGGCCAATCGCAACAGCCTGCGAGCGCTGGCGATAGCGGCCCCAGGCAAGCGTGGCTTCGTGGAGCCGAGCGTCGAGAGCGTTCAGAACTCTCGCTATCTACCGCTTTCCCGTCCGCTGTTTTACTACGTGAGTGATCAGGCCCTCACTAGCCGCCCTGTGATCCGCCAGTTCATCAGCAGCACGTTGCAGAGCGGCGGACGCATCGCCCGTGAGGCCGGTGTGATCCCCCTGCAGGATTCCACCTACAGACTGGTGACCAACAAGCTCTACCGACGCATTCAAGGCAGTGCCTTCGCCGGCGACCTGCCGGTGGGCCTGACCGTGGGGCAGACCCTGGAACGCAGCTTCGATGCATTGAAAAAGCCGGAATTCCGGTGATCTGCAGCACATCGGCAGCCGATCCGCTCAATCCGAACCTTTCAGTGCGATTCCACGGCCTTATGTTGGATTAACTCGCAGGGTAGTCATGCTGATCCGCACCGGACTGGGCAGCATCAGCTTTGTTGCTGGTTGCTGCTGGGTGAATTCCGTCGTACGACCGATAAGTTTCCAATCTGCTAATCCCCGGCTGCCATCACCTCCGCCATCCCCCGCTGAGCGTTCCCAAGCGGTTGTTTGGCCTCAAGGGCGGGGAGGATCAAGCCGGTAACCGATGCCTCGCACGGTGATGAACAGCTCAGGCCTGGATCCAGCGACATCGAGTTTGCGGCGCAACCAAAGCACGTGCACGTCCACACTCTTGCTGTCGCCGCTGTAATCCGGCCCCCACACCTGCTCAAGCAGTTGCTCCCGGCTTAGGGCCCGCCCTGGGTGCAGCATGAAGCACTCCAGCAGGCGAAATTCGCGGGGGGTGAGATTCACCTCCGCACCATTCAGGTGCACGCGGCATTGTTCACGGTCGAGACTGATCGGGCCAACCTGTAGCAGCTCGGCCGAGCCTGAACTGCGCTGCGCAATCCGCTGACGGCCAGCCCGGCGCAGAATCGCACGGCAGCGAGCCACGAACTCGCGTAGTCCGAAGGGCTGCACCAGCACATCATCCGCGCCGGCATCCAGCAACATTACGCGCTGTTCCTCATCAGCCGCATCCAGGAGCAGCAACAGGGGAATGGCCTGATCGCGGCGACGCAGGCCCTGCAGCAGCATCACTGCTCCGCTGGCGGAATTTTGCCGCTCGGCAGAGAGGTGCAAAATCAGCAACCGCGGCCCAAGGCGGGCGCCTGCTTCGGCCACCAGCTCCTTGGGCTGGCGCGGGAAGGGTCGCTGGACCACCTGGAAGCCCTCCTCCAGCAGCACCTGGACGAGGTGCGCGCGCCAGAGGGGATCATCGGCCACCAGCACCAGGCTGGGGGGAGAATGTCCTGAAGCCATCAGGAATGGTCAGCCATGGAGACGAAGCCAGAAATGGCATAAAAAAAAGGGGGGCCGAAGCCCCCCAGTGAGCTGACCTTGCTCGGTTCAGGCGCCGATCTTGGACACGGCGGCCTTGGCCCGCTTGAGGATGTCGCCCTTGAGGGGCACATAACCCAGCTCGTCGGCATCGTTCTGGGCGGGGCCCAGCAGGTGGAGCATCGCCTTGCGGATCTCACCGGCCTTCAGGCCGTTGCCGTTCTGGTAGGCAAGGATCCAGGTGAGCGTGGAGATGGGATAGCTGTTGGCACCAGCAGGATTGGGATCCTCGCCAGCAAGCTGATCGTTGAGGGTGATGTTGTTAAGGGCAGCGGCGCCGCTGGCCAGATTCGGCATCACGAAGTTGCCACTCTTGTTCTGAACGGCAGCAGCCTTGATCGGGCCCTTCACGAAGGACTGGTTGATGTAACCGATAGCTCCGGGGGTGTTGCTGATCAAACCGGCCACACCCTCATTGCCCTTACCGCCCACACCCACGGGCCACTTGACGCTCTTGCCCTCGCCCACCTTGCTCTTCCACTCGGAGGAGAAAGTGCTCAGGGAGTTTGTGAAGGCGAAGGTGGTGCCGGAGCCGTCCGAGCGGTGGGCCACGTTGATCTTGCCCTTGCCGCACTTGAGCTGATCCCAGGTTTTGATCTCACCCAGGAAGATGTCAACAAGTTGCTTCTGCGTAAGCTTGAGGCCCTTGCAGTCAGGCTTGTTGTAGCCGATGGCGATGGTGCCGCCGACAGCGGGGAACTGAACCACACCACGCTTGACCTTGGCAGCCTCGGAGGCCTTGATCGGCTCGTCGGTTGCGCCGAAATCCACACTGCCAGCCACGAACTGACGCACACCGGCGCCTGAGCCGACCGACTGATAGTTCACTTGGACACCCTTGCCGGCCAGACCGGCGAAGGCACGCTGATAGAAGGGGGCCGGGAAGCTAGCGCCCGCGCCGTTGAGGGTGCTCTGGGCGGAGGCAGAGGCGGCAACACCCACGACGGCCAGGGTGCCGATGGAGAGTGCCTTCTGAGCGAAGGACATGGAAGCAAGCTGATCGGAGCCTCCCACATTTAGGAAGCAAGCGCGGCTCAAAGGTAAGGATTCAGTTAAGGAAAAGTGAATGTTTGGTTTTCAAAGACACGAGCACGTGTCGCCAATCACATGCCATCTCGCCCCAGCAAGGGCATGCCGCGATGACTCCTCCGCTGGCGTTTTGAGGGAATAAACTCTAAGTTGACAAATTGGTATCACTTCGGAGCCCCCGATGACCCTGCTCACGCTGCACCCAAACCCTGGATGGATCGCTGACCCTGTCGGATCCCCAGCCACCCCCGCCGAGTCCGTTCCCACAGCACCGATCGGCAAGCACTGCATCCTCGAGCTCTACGGCTGTTGCCCCGCCAAGCTCGACGATGAAGCCTTTCTCAGAAGCACGATCACGGCGGCCGTGCAGCGCGCCGGCGCCACGCTTCTGCACCTGATCACCCACCACTTCGAGCCCCAGGGCGTCACCGGCCTGGCCCTGCTGGCGGAATCGCATCTCTCGATCCACACCTGGCCGGAATCCGGCTATGCGGCCGTGGATGTGTTCACCTGTGGCGATCACACCATGCCGGAGCGCGCCTGCCTGGTGCTGCGCCAGGAGCTGGAGGCCACGGAGCACAGCCTGCGCAGCTTCCGGCGTGAGACACCGCCGGAGATCAGCGCACAGCTGCGGTTGGTGGGCTGAGGCTCAGCAACACGGGGGTGCCGGCAGCCGGCACCCCGCGGCAATCCCGGCCAACCAGGCCTGCAGAGCTTCCAACGCCTCAGGACGAAGACGGTAATACACCCAGCGCCCCTGCTCACGGGCTTCGATCAGCTGCGCCTCGCGCATCACCCGCAGATGGAACGACAGGCGGGACTGGGCCAGACCCAGCTGCTCCGTGAGTTCGCAGACGCAGAGCTCGCCCGCGGACAGGGCCTGCACCACCTCGAGTCGCAGCGGATCCGCCAGGGCCCTGAGCAGCTGGCGGGCCTGCTCCTCCGCCATCGTGAGTGATCCTGCAGCGGCGACCGTCATCCCAGATCAGGCGGCAGAGCCCCAAGGCTAGGCGCCACAGGGGCGCCACAAGAGTCCCCCCGGCGAGCCAGGTGCAGCGTCCCATCAAGCATCCTTGATTCATCAACATCACTTGATCTAAGTTCGGCGCACCTGCGGGCATGCCTCGTGCGCATCGGCATCAACGGCTTCGGCCGCATCGGTAGACTGGTGTTCCGGGCCCTGTGGGGGCGCCCCGGCATCGAGCTGGTCCACATCAACGAGTCCGCTGGCGACGCGGCCGCCATCGCCCATCTCCTGGAGTTCGATTCGGTGCACGGCCGCTGGAGCCAGGCCGTGGATCACAGCGGCGAGACCCTGCGCATCGGCGCCCACACCATCGGCACCAGCCGCCACGCGGAACCCACCGCCGTGCCCTGGCGCGATGCCGGCGTGGAGCTGGTGCTGGAGTGCAGCGGCCGCTTCAAGACACCGGACAGCCTCAACCCCTATTTCGAGTCCTGCGGCCTACAGCGCGTTGTTGTGGCCTGCCCGGTGAAAGGCGTGATCGCCGGCGCGGAGGCCCTGAACGTGGTGTTCGGCATCAATCAGCACGCCTACGAGCCGGCACGGCACCGACTGGTGACCGCCGCCTCCTGCACCACCAACTGCCTAGCACCAGTGGTGAAGGTGGTGCACGAGAGCTTCGGCATCCGCCATGGCTCGATCACCACCCTGCACGACGTCACCAACACCCAGGTGATGGTGGATGCCTTCAAGTCCGACCTACGCCGCGCCCGCTCCTGCCTGCACTCGCTTATCCCAACCACCACCGGCTCGGCCAAGGCGATCGGCCTGATCTTTCCTGAGCTGCAGGGCAAGCTCAATGGCCACGCTGTGCGCGTGCCGCTGCTGAACGCCTCCCTCACCGACGCGGTGTTCGAGCTGGAACGCGCCACCAGCGTGGAGGAGGTCAATGCCGCCTTCGCGGCGGCCGCTGCCGGCGAGCTCAAGGGCATCCTCGGCTACGAGAGCCGGCCGCTGGTCTCGGTCGACTACGTCAACGACGACCGCAGCGCCATCGTCGATGGCCTGTCGACGATGGTGGTGAACGGCACCCAGCTCAAGGTCTACGCCTGGTACGACAACGAGTGGGGCTACAGCTCCCGCATGGCGGATCTGGTCTGTCACATGGTGCAGCTCGATGAAGCGCCCTGAGCTGACGCCGCTGCAGCAGTACGGGGTGGTGACGGCCAACTACTGGGCCTTCACCCTCACCGATGGCGCCCTGCGCATGCTGGTGGTGTTCCATTTCCACCAGCTCGGCTACTCCAGCCTCGAGATCGCCTTCCTGTTTCTCTTCTACGAGTTCTTCGGCATCATCACCAACCTTGCCGGCGGCTGGCTGGCAGCTCGCCTCGGACTGCGCTTCACCCTGCGGGCCGGCACCCTCCTGCAGATCCTGGCGCTGCTGATGCTGGTGCCGGTGTCCGCCAGCTGGCCGAAGCTGCTGTCGGTGGGCTACGTGATGGCGGCCCAGGCCCTGAGCGGTATCGCCAAGGACCTCAACAAGATGAGTGCCAAGGGCGCCATCAAGGCGGCGCTGGCCGCAGAGCAAGGCAATGGAACGGCGAGCGCTGGCGGCGGTGAACAGCACACCGACGACAACCAGCTGTTCCGCTGGGTGGCGATCCTCACCGGTTCCAAGAACGCCCTCAAGGGTGTGGGCTTCTTCCTCGGCGGCGTCCTGCTGGCGACGCTCGGCTTCAGCGGTGCTGTCGGCGCGATGGCCGCGGGGCTTGTGCTGGCCTTCCTGTGCACCTTGGTGCTGCCCGCCGATCTCGGGCAGATGAAGAGCAAACCCGGCTTCAGCGCCCTCTTCTCCCGCAGCGCCGGCATCAACATCCTCTCGCTGGCGCGCTTCTTTCTGTTCGGCGCCCGCGACGTGTGGTTTGTGGTGGCCCTGCCGGTGTTCCTGGGTGCCACGCTCGGCTGGCGGTACTGGGAAGTGGGGGGCTTCATGGGCCTTTGGGTGATCGGCTATGGCGTTGTGCAGGCAAGCACTCCGGCCCTGCGCCGCAGCTGGGGGGGTCAGAGCGGACCGCCAGGGCCTGGCGCGGTGCGTTTCTGGGCGGCGGTGCTCATGGCGATCCCGGCCCTGATCGCACTCGCCCTGGCGCGGCAGGTCGGCCATCCGGGCCTGGCGGTGGTGCTGGGCCTGGCGGTTTTCGGCGTGGTGTTCGCGTTCAACTCCGCCATTCACAGCGCCATGGTGCTGCTCTACAGCGAGGGCGAAGGTGTGAGCCTGAACGTGGGCTTCTATTACATGGCCAACGCCGCCGGTCGCCTGCTGGGCACGCTGCTCTCGGGATGGCTGTATCTGCAGGGCGGACTGCAGGCCTGCCTGTGGTGCTCCGCCCTGCTGGTGGCTCTCTCCTGGTTCAGCAGCCTGCGGCTGCCTGCCTTGCCGCATCAAGGCGCCGCCGCAGCCTGATCAACTGCCTGAGGCCTCCGCCAGCGAGGAAAACAACTCCTGGATCTGGCGACTTTTCTGCGGACAGAGCCTCGGCGCCTCATCCTTCACGGCCATGGCTTCGATCTGGCCGGCGCTGATGCCACGGAAGTCGATACCCGCCTGCTCGTATTGCTGCTCCAGCCGCTGCTGCAGCTCCTGCGGTGCAGCGCCCTCTCCGACTGCCCCACACAGCAGGCCGGCATAGAGCCGCGCCGCACAGCCGCTGTTGCCGAAGCGCGACACGCAGAGGTTGATCTCCTTGGCAGCAGGATCCGCCAGATCCAGCGGCGGCGCCGGTGGCGGTGGCGGCACCGCCGGCAGCAGCTGGCTGCGGGCGGGGGCCAGCAGCAGGAGCAGAGCGCCGCCGGCGACAAGACGCAGCCACACCCTCCCCATCACGACGGTGTCTCCGCAACGCCGCCGCAGGCCAGCAGGCGCTCCCGCTCCGCAGCAATCAGCCGGGGCGCATCGGAGGAGGTCAGCAGGCTGGGATAGGCACGGCGCAGGGCCGCAACCGACGCCGCGTGCTGCCGGCGGGCCACAGCCAGACGGGCGGCGCGGTCGCGACGCCACTCGGCACGGCGCTGACTCTCCCGCTCCTGCCAGGCGGCCTGGGCCTGGTCGTACTGCTCCTGCTCGATTTCCTGGTCGTAAACCGCGAGCCGCCGTTGCTCCTCCGGATCCAGCGGGGCCGGCGCAGGACTGGGCACATACGTTTCCGCCTCCACGCTGGCGAGCCGATCGCCGCTGCGGCTGAATCCCGCCAACAGCGGTGGCAGCGCCTGCCTGGTCTGCTGGCACAGCAGCTGAGCCTGGCGCCGCTGCTGCTCGGCTGCGGCCCGCTTCTTCTGGACCTCACGGTCGTCGGGGCCACGGCAGCCGGCGAGCAGGGTCACCAGGAGCACGAGGAACGCCAGCGGGCGCCTTGCAGTCACGCTGTGCGGATCTCAGCCCCCATGCTGCCAGGGGATGCTGACTCCTGACGAGTGACGTCCCGAGAGGCAGTGCCCCCATATGGGGGTAGCGAGACCGCGATCAAGCGCCGTAAGCGTGTGCCCGGAGGGAAGAGCGATCCCTCACCCATCCCGCCAGGACCCGGCCAGCAAGCCGCCCGCGAGCCATGACAAGCAAGCCCAGCATCACCATTGGCGAATTGGAAGCCAACTATCAGCTGTACTGCAAGGCCCTGAGGATGCTGATCGCCGAGCGACGCACGCTGAATAAAATCCAAAAAACGGTGTGCTGGGGACGATTGCAGACACTGCATCACTGTTTACCGAAGCACTACAAATCTCCTGAGTATCTCTATGCCCAGATCCTGAATCAGCAACAGGCTCTGCTGTGAGCTGGGCAGCCCTGGGATGGTCAGCCCGGGCCGGGGCGCAACCGCAGCTGGAGCTCAGGAGGATGATGTGACCAGAGCCCGGCAGGGCAGGCACCCGCACAACGCTCAAACCTGAGCGATGGATCTCACGCCCTATCTCGACAACCTCAAGGGCAGCAACCTCGATGAGGTTCTGCTGTCCGTCGCGGTCAGCGGCAAGGTGGCGCTGTGGGACATCACTCCTACCGGAGCCCGGCCCTGCGCTCCGGACAAATCACCGACCGTGAGATCGCCGAACAACTGGTGGTGAGCGAGGAAACAGCCCGCACCTACACCAAACGGCTACTCAAGACCCTGGACGTGAGCAACCGGGTGCAGGCAGTTCTCAAAGGTATGCGCTGCGGGATGATCCAGCTGTGACGCCGCCATCCCTGCAGCAGGCCTGCCGCTTCTGGCTTCGGCTCGGCCTGGTGAGCTTCGGCGGTCCTGCCGGGCAGATCTCACTGCTGCACAGCGAGCTGGTGGAGCAGCGGCGCTGGCTTTCAGAGCGGCGCTACCTGCACGCCCTCAACTACTGCATGCTCCTGCCAGGGCCGGAGGCCACCCAGCTGGCCACTTACATCGGCTGGCTGCTGCACGGACCGGTGGGTGGTCTGCTGGCCGGGGGGCTGTTCCTGCTGCCCTCGGTGCTGATTCTCACGGCCCTGGCCACGGTGTATGCCCTGTGGGGTCAGCTGCCGCTGCTGGCGGCGGTGTTCTGGGCGCTCAAACCCGCCGTGGTGGCCGTTGTGCTGCATGCCGCCTGGCGACTCGGACGGCGCACCCTGCACCATCCAGCCCTGACAGTGATCGCGGCCCTCGCCTTCCTGGGGCTGACGGTGTTGCAGCTGCCCTTCCCGGCCCTGATTGCCGCCGCCGCCGCCGCCGGCTGGCTGCTGGCCCGGCGCTGGCCGCAGTGGTTCCGGCGGCCTGCCGCGATCAGCAGCACGCCAGCGAGCAGTTCAAGCTCCAGCTCGGCCGCAGACAGTGCTCCAGCCATCCACGACGACACCACCCCTACTCCCGCCCATGGCCGCTTCAGCCGGCGCCGGCTCGCACGCACGCTGCTGCTGGCGGGGCTGGCCCTGGGACTTCCCCTGGCAGGCCTGAGCTGGTGGGGCGGCTGGGACGGACCACTGGCCACCATGGCGCGCTTCTTCACCCGGGTGGCACTGCTGAGCTTCGGTGGTGCCTACGCCGTGCTGCCCTACGTGGCCCAGGGGGCCGTGGGGCAGTTCAACTGGCTCACTGCCGCAGCCATGGCGGATGGTCTTGCCCTGGGCGAGACCACCCCGGGGCCGCTGATCATGGTGGTGGCCTTCGTGGGGTTCATGGGGGGCTGGAACCTGTTCGGCAGTTGGTGGGGAGCTGTGGCGGCCACCCTCACGGTGGTGTGGTTCACGTTCCTGCCTTCCTTCGTATTCATCCTGGCGGGGGCGCCCCTGGTGGAGGCCAGTCGCGAGGACCTGCGCCTGGGAGCCCCGCTCACCGCCATCACCGCCGCCGTGGTGGGTGTGATCGCCAACCTGGCGGTGCTGCTGGCCGGTCCGGCCCTCTGGCCGCAAGCGGGCGACTTCAACCCGGCTGGACTGGGGATTGCAGTGGGATCGCTGCTGGCACTGCTGCTCTGGCGCTGGAGTGTGCTGCAGGTGATCGGCGCCTCAGCCGGCATCGGGCTGCTGAGCTGGGGGGCAGCGACGCTGGCTGGCTGATTCGGCTGCGCGGAGAGGGGCGGCTCCCGCCATCTCTGCCCATACTGAGCCGATCGCACCCGCTTCGCTCCCGGCATGCTCCGCACCGCTCTGGCCCTGCTGGTCGCCACTCCCATCAGCCTGGCCCTGCAGCTGCTCACGCTGCCGGCACAGGCGAAGGGCTGCCAGGCGCCGATGCAGGGGCGCTACGCGGTGATGGCCATGGGCACTGTGACCACACCGGCAGGCACCAGCCCGCAGGCGCGGTTGCTGGAGGAACGCTGGCTGGCCGACGGCTCCGTGGAGGGGCGGATCGTCGAGCGGCTGGGACGCAGCCAGCGCAGCGGCAGCTACAAGGGCAGCGTCAAGATGAGCGGCACCTGCCTGGTGCAGGTGAAGCGGCAGCTGCCCTGGGGCCCTCAGATGTCGGAGGCGGTGCTCGATGGCCGCGGCCGGCCGCTCTACAGCCTGGATCGCAGCGCGGGTGCCGTGATCAGCAGCCGCTGGCTGCCGATGGCGCCGGGCAGCTGCCGCGTCAGCGACCTCAACGGCGTGGTGCTCAGCAGCCAGGTGGGACTGAACTGGCTGAAGGCCAAGGCCGGCTGGAGCCCCAATGCCGTGGTGCAGCGGGAACAGTGGAGCGAAGGCAGCGTCAAGGGCATTGCCCTCTCCAGCTATGGCGGGGTGGGTGACACCGCCGGCTACACCGGCCGCCTGCAGCTCGATGCCGACAGCTGCTGGGGGACTCTGGTGGAGAACGACGACAAGGGCGTGGCTTACAACTACCGCGCCCTCGTGGTGAACGGCCGCAGCGGCGCCCGTGGCTATCTCTACCTTCAGAGCGACCCCGACGATCTGACCGTGGGCTGGCTGGTGCGCGATTAAGTCGCGGCCACCCGACCAATCACAGCGGCCTCGACGAAGCCGCTGTCATGCAGGGCCCGCAGGGCCTCCGGCGCCCGCTCCTCCGGCAGGGCCGCCAGCAGGGGGCCGCAGGTCTGCGGATCGATCAACAGCTGCAGGCGCTCAGGGGAGGCCTCCGCAAGCAGCTGCACCGGTCCGCCGGCATCCAGCAGCGCCAGGGCGGTGGCATTGGCGGGCGCCAGGCTGCTGGTCACACCACGCTCCAGCAGCTGCAGCGCCCCGGCATGGGCGGGGATCGCCGCCAGATCCAGCTGCACCCGCACCGCACCGCCGAGCATCTCCCCCAGGTGTCCGAGCAGGCCGAAGCCGGTGATGTCCGTGCAGGCACAGCAACCGTGGCGGGCCAGCAGCGCCACCAGCGGCGCCTGATCGCTCTGCATCGTCGTCAGAGCCGCATCGATCCAGGCGGGGTGTGCTTCACCAGCGAGGGCAGCGGCAAACAGAACTCCGCTGCCGATGGGACGGGTCAGCACCAGCACCTGACCAGGCTGGAGCGGCCCCTTGCGCCAATGGCGCTCCGGCGGCGCTGCACCGTTCACGGTGAGAGCCAGCGCCAGGCCGCCGCCATCGCGGCCCTCCAGGGTGTGCCCGCCGGCCAGCACCGCGCCGAGCGGATCCAGTACCGAGCGCACCCCCGCCAGGGTCTGCAGCAGCAGCTCCTCCTGCAGGTGCGCCGCCACCTGCGGCAGGGTCACCAGGGCCTGAACGCTGCGGACATCAGCGCCGCTGGCCCAGAGATCGCTGCAGGCGTGCAGGGTGGTGAGCCTGGCATTCAGCCAGGGATCGGGCAGCAGAGCCGGGAAGCCATCCACGCTCTGCAGCAGCAGCAACCCCGCGGCATCCACGCCCACCAGCGCCGCGTCCTCGGCGATGGGTGCATCGTGATCGGCAAGCCGGGCCAGGCGGGCGAGGGCCGAGCTCAGGGGTGCAGCGGCCAGCTTGGCGGCGCAGCCGCGGCAGGCCATCGGCTCGGAACTGCCGCCGGCTGCCATGCCAGTGCCGCCGGCGAAGCCCGCCATGAAGTGCCGATCGATCCGATCCTTCCAGCGCCAGAGCCAGCGGCTGGGACCGAAGGCCAGCGGGCCATAGGTGGCGATGGCCCTCGGCCCATCACCCCGCCAGCCCCCATCAGCCAGCAACTGCAGGGCCACCGGCTGGGGGCGCCAGCGGCGCAGTGCCAGGCCGGGCTGGGCCAGGCTGCGCTGCAGGTTCTCCGCCAGCAGTGGGGCCGCCCGCACCGCCCAGACACCGGAGGGCGGGCGGGGGGTTTCGCTGATCAGAGCGCAATCTCCGCAGGCGAACATCCCCGGATGGCCCTGCACCGTCAGGCTGGCGTCGGTGAGAACGCGGCCGCTGCCTGGATCCACCGGCAGTCCACTGGCCGCCAGCCAGGCGGGAGCGCGACTGCCGGTGCAGGCCAGGTCGGCCGGCTGATCCGCCGTGGCCTGGCGGCGCACAGCGATGCCGGCTTCGGCCAGAAGGCGCTCGCCCAGCCGATTGGCTGCGTCTGATCCGAGCCGCAGACCAGCACCGCGCAGCAGCAGCTCCACCGGGACAGCGCGGGCTCGGAACGCGAGAGCCAGCTCCACGGCAGCAGCGCCGCCGCCGCGGATCCGCAACGGCTCCGGGGCGGCGGCGGCGACCGGTTTGCGGGCGGCAGTCCAGGCCAGAAACGGCTCGAGGGGTTTCACCGGCTGCTCGCCGGCATGGTCCGGTGCTGCCGTGATGGCACCGACATCGAGACTGAGCTGGTCAAAGCGCAGCGACGGGCGTCCCTGCAGCTGCAGGGCGCGGCCGGCTGGATCAATCCCAGTGATCTCTGCCTGAATGAAGGTCACCCCAGCCCGTTGGCAGAGCAGCCGCAGATCGATGCTGGCCGCATCCGGCTCGTAGAGGCCCGCCACCAAGACGGGAACCATGCCGGAGTACAGGGCCGTGCTGGCGCGGCTCACCAGAACGATCAACGTCCGGGCCGGGCGCCGTTGGGGCTGCATCAGCCAGCGGCGCAGCAGCAGCGCGTGGGTGTGGCCACCGCCGGCCAGCACCAGCAGCTGACGATCGGCTGCGGCAGTGGGGGTCACAACCTGGGCTCCGGAGCGCTGCGCGGCAATCGGGCCACGTTCTGCCTCAGTCGATGCTCAACTGGCCATCGGCATCCCAGCTGAGCAGGGAGGGCAGTCCGCTGAGCGCTTCGCCGCTGTCGACCCGGGCCACCCGCTGCCGACCGTTCACCAGGGGGATGAGACGGCCGATCTGCTCGGTGATGTGCTCGCTGGCGGGCTGGCCGGGGCTCACCATCCCGGCGCTCGCAGCCGCGCCAGCGTCAGGGAAGGGGAAGGGCTCGACCATGGCCAGTCGCTGCTGAAGCAGCTGAAGATCGATCGACTGTAGGCAAATGCCCCTCTGGCTCCTGGACCACTGAGCCGAACCAGCCAGGCCGATGTGAGCCCCAGCCATCAGGCCTGAGGCCCCGTGGAGGTTCCAGCCGCGAGATCCCGGCCCATCGGCTCCACACGCCAGCACCAGGTGACGGCAGCCCCCAGCAGCGAGGTGATCGCCAGGCCCGGCAACACCAACGGGACACCCCAGCGACGCAGCAGCAGCGGCAGGGCCAGAGCCGTGACAACAGCACCGAGCTTGCCGGCGGCGGCGGCGAAGCCGGCACCCAGGCCGCGCACCGGTGTGGGGAACAGCTCGCCGGCCAGCAGATAGGTCTGCGCGTTGGGACCGAGGTTGGTCATGAACTGGAACAGCAGCAGCCCGGCCAGCAGCTGACCCGAGGCCGCCAGCAGCAGCCCGGCGGCGCAGCCGATGAAGCCGAGGATCTGCAGGGGGATCCGGCCCCAGCGATCCACGAGGGCGATGGCAGCGGCGATGCCCGGCAGCAGGGCCAGATCCACCAGCAGGCTGCTGCGGGCTGCCAGCAGGTCTGCATGCAGCAGATCTCCAGGCGGCAGATCAGGCGGCAACAGATCCGCCTGAAGGAGCAAGGGCGTGAAGATGCCCACCCCATAGGTGGCCACGTCCTGCAGGAACCAGGGCACGGAAGCAAGCACGGTGGCACGCCGCAGCGGCGTCTGCAGCAGCTGGCGCCAGTCGGCGGGATCGCTGCCGGCAACAGGAGTGTCTGCGGTAGGGGGAGCTGGAGCCGCCAGGATCAGCCCCGGTCGGTTGAGCAGGCGTGCCAGCTCCCGCTCGGCAGCGGCATGCTGTCCGCGGCTGAGCAGCCAGTGGCTGCTCTCCGGCACCAGCAGGCGGGCCGCCGCCACGGCAGCCACCGGCACAGCCGGCAGCCCATAAAACCAGCGCCAGATCGGCAGCGGCAGATCTGTCTGGCTGGCCAGCAGCAGCGTGGCCAGGGCGGTGCCCAGCACTGCTCCAACCGCCTGGGCACTGAAGGCGCTCAGCACGAGGCGGCCGCGCACCGCCGCCGGGATGCTTTCGGCGATCATCAGATGGGCGGTGGGATAGTCGGCGCCCAGGGCCAGGCCGATCAGCAGCAAGGCCGCCAGCAGCCAGGGGGCACTGGGGCTGAAACCGGCCAGCAGCAGCCCCAGCAGCAACACCAGCGACTCGGCGATGAACAGAGTCCGCCGGCCGAAGCGATCGGCCAGGCCGCCGAGACTCAGCGCACCGATCAAAATCCCCAGCAGGCTGGCGGCGACAACGCAGCCCTGCTCCAGGGGCGTCATGGAAAACTGCACAGCCTGCAGCGGCAGGGCGATGCCGCCCATGAACACGATCAGGCCCTCGAACAATTTGCCGGCTGTGGCCAGAAGCCACACCAACCACTGGCGGCGACTCAGCGGCGCCGCCGCCAGATGCTCCTCGAGGCTCCGCGCCGGACCGACCACGGCTGGCTGAGCGGCTTCGGCCTCGCCGCTCAGGCGATCTGCCGCAGGAACTGGCGGCTGCGCTCGTGGCTGGGGTTGGTGAAGAACTGCTCGGGCGGTGCCTGCTCCACCACCACACCGTCGGCCATCAGCACCACGCGGCTGGCCACCTGGCGGGCGAAGCGCACCTCATGGGTCACCACCACCATCGTCATGCCATCGCGGGCGAGCTCCTGCATCACCGCCAGCACCTCCTGCACCATCTCGGGATCGAGGGCGCTGGTGGGCTCATCGAACAGCATGATCCGCGGCTCCATGCAGAGCGAACGGGCGATCGCCACCCGCTGTTGCTGACCGCCGGAGAGCTGACCGGGATACTTGCCGGCCTGCTCATGGATGCCCACCCGCTCCAGCAGCTCAAGGGCCTGGCGCTGCACCTCAGCCTTGGGGCGTTTGCGCACCAGCACCGGCGCCAGGGTGAGGTTCTCAAGCACCGTCAGGTGCGGGAACAGGTTGAACTGCTGGAACACCATCCCCACCTCGCGGCGGATGGCATCGATGTTGCGGATGTCATCCGACAGGGTGATGCCATCGATGGTGATCGAACCCTTCTGGAAGTCCTCGAGGCCGTTGAAGGTGCGGATGAAGGTGCTTTTGCCAGAGCCCGAAGGGCCCATGATCACCACCACCTCGCCCTGGCGCACCTCCAGCTCAGCACCGCGCAGGGCGTGAAAACCGTTGGGATACCACTTCTCGACGCCAGTGGCCTCGATCATCAGGGGACTGGTCATGCCTTGACGGGGGTGTGAAGGGTGTTGAGGCGGGTCTCCAAGGCACGGCTGCCCAGACCGAGGGCGGCGCAGCAGCACCAGAACAGCACAGCCAGGGTCAGGTACACCTCGGCGCTCTTGCCCAGGAACTCCGGGTTGGCCATCACCGTGCGCGCCGTGCCCAGCAGATCGAGCAGTCCAATCAGCGACAGCAGGGTGGTGTCCTGCAGCAGGGTGATGAACTGACCCACCGTGGCGGGCAGGGCAACCCGCAGGGCCTGGGGCAGGACCACATGGATCAGAGCCTGGGGCAGGGGCAGCCCCAGAGAGCGGGCTGCCTCGAGCTGGCCGGACGGTACCGCCGCCAGACCGGAGCGCACGGCCTCTGCCACATAGGCGGCGGCAAAGAACGTGAGCACCCAGGCGGCCCGCCAGACCCGATCGGGGGCGAGCCCGCCGGGCAACAGGAAGCCAAGGATGTTCTGCCCCAGGAACAGCAGGGTGATCAGCGGCGCCCCGCGGATGAACTCGATGTACACCACAGAGCCCCAGCGCAGCAGCGGCAGCTCACTGCGGCGGCCCAGGGCAAGCATCACCCCCAGGGGGAAGCAGAGCAGGATCGCGAAGCTGGACTGCAGCAGGGTGAGCAGCAACCCACCCCACTCGGAGGGGGGCACCGGCATCAGCCCGAGGCCGCCGCTGATCAGCACCATGCCAACGAGATAGAGCACAGGCCAAACCACCGCAGCGCCGCGACGTACAGCCAGGGGCAGGCTGCTTCCAAAGCGACCGGCCACGCCGCGGCAGACCAGCAGGCCCCCGCTGATCAGCCACCAGCGCAGTTGAATCGGGAAGGGCAACTGCAGTGCCCAGGTGCCTGCACTGGCCAGGGCGATCAACAGAACCGCAGCGACCAGATCGTTGCGTGGCCAGCGGGGGGTGGAACCGCTGCGCAGCAGGCCCCAGGTGGTTCCCGTCGCCAGCGCCAGCAGGGTGGTGAGCAGCCAGAGTCGCCACTGCTGGTCGATCGGATAACGACCAAGCGCAAACAGGGTGCTGTTGGCCTGGATCACGGTCCACTGGGCCTGGAACAGCATCCACTTGAGGAAGGCGCTGCCTGCGGCCAGCAGCACGCCGATCAACACCAGTGAGATCAGCCCATCGAGGGGGGTCGCGAACAGTTCGCGGCGCAATCGCTGGAATGAGATGGTCATCAGCGCTCCTTGATCTGAACGAGATGATTGAGTCCATTCATCAGGGCCGAGATCACCAGATCGATCACCAGGTAGGCACCCAGCAGCAGCAACACCACCTCAACAGCACGGCCTGTCTGGTTGAGCGTGGTTTCGGCCACGGAATAGAGATCGGTGTAGCCGCAGGCCACAGCCAGCGATGAATTCTTCGCCAGCGAGATGTACTGACTGTTCAAACCAGGCACAATCACCCGCAGGGCCTGGGGCAGCACGATGCGCTTCAGGGTCTGCAGCTTGCTGAACCCGAGAGAACGGGCCGCCTCCCACTGGCCCATCGGCACGGAAGCAACACCGCCGCGCACCACCTCGGCGATGAAGGCCGCGGTGTAAACCACAAGGCCGGTGAGCAGGGCGCCGAACTCAACCGTGAAGCGCAGCGGAGCCTGCCAGACGCCGTTGACCAGTTCGGGGCGGCCCAGGAACAGACCCGACTTGGCAAGAACGATGCCCGGCAGCTGGATCGCCTGCTCCCCGTTCGGCAGGGACAGGAACACCACGAAATACCAGAACACCAGCTGCAGCAGCAGCGGAATGTTGCGGATCACCTCCACGTACACCCGCGCCAGGCGGCGCAGCAGGCCGTTGCTGCTGAAGGACGCCGTGCCGACCACGGTGCCCAGCAGGGTCGCGCCCACCAGCCCGGCGATCACCACGCGGATCGTGTTCACCAGCCCCGCCAACAGGGCACGCCAGTAGGGCAGGCCGGCGTTGAAGGGCAGGAAGGTCTCGGCGATGTCGAAACCGGATGGGTTATCGAGCCAGCCCCAGCTGAGCAGCAACCCGGCGGCGGTGAGATTGCGCACCAGGTTGCCCACCAGGAAGGCGATCACCACCAGCACCACCAGTCCGATGGCGGCCTGAACGAGCCAGGGAATCAGGCGCCGGTTGCGCCACCAGGGTGTGACGGTGCCGGCCTGATCAGGCAGAGCGACCATCAGCGGAACGGCGGCGAATAGATCAGGCCGCCATCCTTCCACTGGCGGTTGTAGCCGCGGTCGAGCTTGAGCTTGGAACCGCTGCCCACGTTGCGATCAAAGATCTCGCCGTAGTTGCCCACGGCCTTGACCGCCTGCACCACGAAATCGGCCGGCATGCCGAGCTGCTTGCCGAAGTCGCCCTCCACCCCCAGGAAACGGCGCAGATCCGCCAGGTTCGCGTTGGCCTTGGCCTCGGCGAC
This sequence comes from Cyanobium sp. E1_MAG_00006, assembly GCA_027488975.1. Lineage (GTDB taxonomy): Bacteria > Cyanobacteriota > Cyanobacteriia > PCC-6307 > Cyanobiaceae > Vulcanococcus. Next base: position 127,793 of record JAIYAQ010000023.1, on the reverse strand, counting down.
CTTGGCATCCACGTTGGCCTGGGTGATGCCCAGCTCCTCGGCCTGCATCAGGGCGTAGATCGTCCAGCGCACGGCATCCGACCAGAGGGGATCGGCATTCACGGTGGCCGGGCTGAGGGGCTCCTTGCTCAGCACATCCGGCAGCAGGGTGTGCGCAGCGGGATCGGGGAAGCTGGTGCGCTTGGCCGCCAGCTGCGAGCGGTCGCTGGTCACGGCAACGCAGCGGCCGCCGAGATAAGCGGCGTAGGTCTGATCGCCGGTCTGGAACTTGAGCGGGGTATAGGTGGCCTTGATCTCACGCATCCGATCGGCCAGGTTGAGCTCGGTGGTGGTGCCGCTCTCGACGCAGATCGGCTTGCCGGAGAGATCCTTCAGGTTCTTGACGCCACTGGCGTTAGGCGCCATCAGACCCTGGCCGTCATAGAAGACGGTGGGGGCAAAGCTGAGGCCGTTGCCGCCGGCGGCATCGCGGCTCAGTGTGTAGGTGGTGTTGCGGGAGAGCAGGTCCACCTCGCCGCTCGCCAGGGCCGCGAAGCGTTCGCTGGAATTGAGATCGCGGTAGTCGACCTTGCTGGGATCACCGAGAACGGCTGCAGCGGTCGCCTTGCAGACATCCACATCCAGGCCGCTGTAGCTGCCGTCGGACCCAACGAAGCTGAAGCCCGGCAGCTTGCCATCGACACCGCAGATCAGCTTGCCGCGGGCCTTGATGGTGGCGATCTTCTGACTCTGGATGCCACCACCTTCGCTGGCGCAGCCCACCAGGGCCAGGCAGGCGAACAGGGGGAGGGCAGCAGCCAGGCGGCGCAGCAGGGCCATGGAGCAGCGTGTGGTTCGGCGCAGTTTGCCAGCAAAACCCCCACCCTGTTGTCCGGATCAGAGCAGGCCGCCTGGCACCGGCTGCCAGAGGAGCTGGAGCCTAGGGTCGATTCTCATCGTGACGGTGCCGATGACCGCGGTCCGCAGTTCCCTGGAACGGCGCTTCAAGCGCTGGCTGTGGCGATTCCGGCTGATCGCGATCCTGCCGGTGGTGATGAGCCTGCTGAGCGCGGCGGCCGCCTTTGTGAGCGGAACCCTGGAGATCCTGCATTCGCTGCAGCTGCAGGTGCATGGCAGCGGCGATGAGAGCAGCACGGTTTCGAAGCTGCTGGGCGAACTGGTGGGCGGCGTGGATCTCTATCTGATCGGCATCGCCCTGTTGATCTTCGGCTACGGCGTCTATGAGCTGCTGATCTCCGACATCGAGGCCGCACGGCTGCCGGGCAGTGGCGGCGGCAATGGCCTGCTCGACATCCGCAGCCTTGATGCCCTCAAGGAGAAGTTGGTGAAGGTGATTGTTGTGGCGCTGATTGTGGCGGCCTTCAAGGCGATGCTGATCTTCCCGATCAACTCCACCACCAACCTGCTCGTGTTCAGCGGCAGCGTGCTGCTGCTCGCCCTGAGCGCCTGGCTGGTGGCGGGCGGTCCCGGCCACAAGGCGTGAGCTCAAGGCCAGAACACAACAATCCAGCACCAGCCAGAGCGCCCGCGCAGCGATGACCCTTCCCAGCCCTCTGCAAACCAGCAACGAGCCCAGCAGCAGGCGGCTGACGATCCGTCAACCGGATGATTGGCACGTGCACCTGCGCGACGGAGCGCTGCTGCACGCCGTGGTGGGCCACACCGCACGCCAGTTCGCCCGGGCGATCGTGATGCCCAATCTGCGCCCGCCGATCACCACTGCCGCGGCTGCCGCCGCCTACCGCGAGCGGATCCTTGCCGCCCTGCGCGCCAGTGCAGGTGAGCAGGCCGCCGCTGGCTTCACACCGCTGATGACGGCCTATCTCACCGAGAGCATTGATCCCGCCGAACTGGAGCTCGGCTTCCGTGAGGGGATCTTCACCGCCGCCAAGCTCTATCCGGCTGGAGCCACCACGAACTCGGATGCCGGCGTGCGCGATGCCGCCAACATCGTGCCGGTTCTTGAAACCATGGAGCGAATCGGCATGCCACTGCTGATCCATGGCGAGGTGACCGATTCAGCGGTCGACATCTTTGATCGCGAGGCGGTGTTCATCGAGCAACATCTGCTGCCATTGCTGCAGCGCCATCAGGGACTGAAGGTGGTGCTGGAGCACATCACCACGGCCGATGCCGCCGATGTGGTGGCCCATGGACCGGCCACTCTGGCCGCCACGATCACGCCGCACCACCTGCACATCAACCGCAACGCTCTGTTCCAGGGCGGCCTGCGACCGGACTTCTACTGTCTGCCGGTGGCCAAGCGGGAGCTGCACCGGCTGGCCCTGCGGGCGGCGGCCACCTCCGGCAGTCCGAAGTTCTTCCTCGGCACCGATTCAGCCCCGCACGAGCGCCACGCCAAGGAATCGGCCTGTGGCTGCGCCGGCATCTACAACGCCCCCTTTGCCCTCGAGAGCTACGCGGCGGTGTTTGAACAGGAGAACGCCCTCGATCGCCTCGAGGCCTTCGCCAGCGAACACGGCCCGCGCTTCTACGGCCTGCCGCTGAACACGGGCAGCCTCACGCTGGAGCGCAGCAGTGAAACCACAGCCAACGAGCCGGTGCCTCGGCTGCTCAGGCTCGCCGACGGCAGCGACGGTGCAACCGAACTGGTGCCATTTCATGCAGGCGAGACGCTGAACTGGCGTGTTGTGGACTGACCACCGGTCAAAGGCCGCCGTGGAACGGGCCCAATTCCACCTGTCGATCCCCGCCATTTCGGCCTGATCTGCGCGACGCTCGAGGAGTGGCAGCACTTGCGGGAGCGCATCGAGGACCAGGGCGAACCCTTTCGCGTGGCACCGAAGTGCCGCTTCCGCGATGAGCCGCTGGGGCACTGGACGTTCTTCCTGCAGGATCCATCCGGCAACTGGCTCGAGTTCAAGCACAACAGCGATCCCCAGGCGGTTCTGGGCCGGCGGGAGCTGAGCGAGGTCAGGGATCGGGATCTGAACAGGGTCCGGGGTGTCGATCGTGACCGGAAGCCCGCATTCCAGTAACGGCTGTTACCGGCGAAGGGAGGGGGCGCTCCATAGGCTCCGCGCGTCCCTTCCCCCGCCGCCCCATGCAGACCAAGCTGCAGGCCCAGCGCGCCGATGGTGCCTGGGATCAACTCAAGACCTACCCCAATCCCCTGCTCGCCTACATCGCCGCCTGCAAACTCAGCCGGCGGGAACAGCGCCGCTGCCGCACGGTGTGTGCCAGTGGTCAGGTGCTGGAAGTCATCACCCCCGGCTGACAGCAGCGCGGCACGCCCATAGCTGCTCCCAGGTAAAGAGGTCGCAAAGGTCGGCAGACAAACACAAATGCTCTGCCTACGGTCGCGCAGGCGGCGTGTGCTCACGCCTCTCCCCCTGTCTGCCTGCCCGACCCTCATGTCTCTCGTGAAAGCGCCCGCCCTGGGCATCGAGCGGTTTGCCAACGGCCAACACAAAGAGCACTGGCGCCACGCCTCCGACAGCGACAAGCGCACCATCATCCGTGCCGTGTATCAGCAGGTGCTGGGCGGCCAGTACCTGATGAAAAGCGAGCGGCTTGAAGGAGCTGAATCGCTGTTCATCAACGGCTATCTCAACGTGCGCGAATTCGTGCGCACCGTGGCCAAGAGCGCGCAATACCGCTCCCGCTTCTTCGAGAACTGCAACCCCTACCGCTTCATCGAGCTCAACCACAAGCATCTGCTCGGCCGGGCTCCCCAGAACAAGGCGGAGATGCTGCACCACTTCACGATCCTGCAGGAGCAGGGCTACGACGCCGAGATCGATTCCTACCTCGATAGCGCGGAATACAACGCCAACTTCGGTAACGACAGCGTGCCGCACCTGCACGGCTGGAACTACGCCGTGGGCCATGAGGGCCGCCAGTTCTCCTGGCTGATGCAGCTGGCCCACGGTGCCGCCGCCTCGGTGAAGGGCGACGGCAGCGGCACCCAGTTCAAGCTCGGTCAGGCCCTGCACCAGGACCGGCCGATCCCCGTGGCCGGCGCCGGCAGCGCCGTGCGGGTGGCCACGTCCGCCACCAGCTGGGCCCAAGCCCCCACGGCTGCGCAGTACGCCCACATCAGCACCGATGGACCCTTCCGCTCCGCGGTGGCGGAGGGCAGTGAGCTGCCCAGCGGTGATCTGCCCAGCGATCGCCGCATCGACGGCAGCCCGGCCTACGGCTTCCGCAGCAACGAGCTGCTGGTGTCCACCCCCAGCGCCGGTGCCGCCTCAGAAGGCAGCCGCGTGGTGACGATCACCGCCACCGGCATCGCCAACAACGCCTTCGTGCGCCACGGCGCTTACACCACCCGCGTGCCCTTCAGCCGCATGAACGAAGCCCTGCAGCGGGTGATCCGCCAGGGCGGCAAGGTGGTGAGCGTGGTGGTGAGTGGTGAAGCCAGCGCCAACACCAGCGCAGGCGAAGCCAAGGAAGCGCCCAAGCCGAAGGCCAAGGCCAGAGCGAAGTCCAAGCAGGGCTGAGCCTCAAAACCGCACCGGCCGGCTGGAGCCGGCCGGTGCCATTGCCGTTGCCATCGCGGCTGCCAGCCGGGATGCTGAGCCGGCCGAACCCCTCTGCGATGGGCAGGACGCGCCAGCGCTGCAGCCCGACGGTCCGACATCTGTTGATCGGACTGCTCTGGCTGGGCAGCTGGCCGAGCCCTGGTCTGCGGGCCGAGCCGGCAGCAGCCGCGACAACAGCACCGGCCCCAGCAACGGACCCAGCGAAAGACGCCCCCACACCAGCCACAGCCATCCCGGCGCCGGAGCCGCTGCAGCTCAAGGAGGGCTGGATCGCCTCCCAGCAGCTGCTTCAGCTTCCCGACTGGCTGACCCTCGGCGTCAGCTTCACCGCCGAACCGGCAGCGAACCCGATCGGTGGCACAACACAGCAGGCCGCCTGGATCGGGCAGACCGTGATCGCCCTGAGCGCCGGACGCGGCCTGGCACGCCCGCCCGGCAGCTGGAGCGAGCTGGACCACTGGAGCCTCAAGACCAGCCTCACCCACAACAGCGGCAACGACCTCTACAGCGCCGACATCGGAGCCCTGTTCCCGCTGCAGCAGGCCGCCTACCCCAAAGGCTTCCTGCTCAGTGAGGTGAGCCTCAACCGCAGCAGCGGCGATGGCTGGCTGGGGATCAAGGCCGGCATCGTGCCCCTCAACCCCAGCTTTATTTCAGCGCCGGTCTTCGACCTCTACGTCCATTCGGCGTTCAACAACACCCTCAACATCAACATCAACGGCCTGCCGATCAGCCCCTACGCCGCGCTGGGGGGAATCGTGACCGTGCAGCCCAACCCTGCGCTGACGCTGAGTTACGGCTGGTTTGATCTCAACACCACCCAGCCCCTGGCCGAATGGCTGGGCAGTCTGGCCCCCTGGGTCGAAACACCCTCGGGGACGGCCCAGATGCTGCAGGTCAACTGGGCGCCGGTGGGTTGGAGCCCAGCAACCGGCACCCCCGTGAGCGCCTGTCGCACCGCCGCCGGGGTGGTGCGGCGCCGGCCCGGCTGCCGCCACCCCGTGGCGGTGCAGAACCGGCTGCCCGCCGCGCTGCTGAGCTTCGGGGGTTACCAGAACGGGCCAGAGAGCAACGGGCTCTATGGCTCCGCCACCCTGCGCAGCGGCCTGCCGATCGGTCTGGATGAACGCGTCTGGATCGGCGGCGCCTGGACAGCTGACACCAGCACCACCATCACCCCAAACTTCCTGGCGGCGGGGCTGGTGGTGCAGGGCCCTCTGCCGAGCCGCCCCCTGGATCTGCTGGTGCTGGGTGCCGGCCGGGCCGGCCTCAATCCGACGGCAATCGGCAGCTGGCCCAGCCGCCATGAGGCGATGGTGGAGCTGGGCTATCAGTTCCAGCTCAACGCCAACCTCAACCTGCAGCCCACGCTGCAGTGGATCCTCAACCCCAGCGCCGCCCCCCAGCCGGTGCCCTCGATCCTGGCCGCCATCCTGCAGCTGAGCCTCAGCTTCTGAGCCAGGAATCGACAGCCCGCCACGACGCCAGCAGAGTGGCGCGATGGACCTGACGCGCCGCCAACGCCGCACCGCTGCCCTGGCGGCCCTGCTGGGCAACGCCCTCGAGTGGTACGACTTCGCGGTCTACGGCTACGTGGCCAGCGCCCTCGGGGCGGCCTTCTTTCCCGCCGAGGTGCCCGCCCTGCAGACCATGGCCTCCTTCGGCGTGTTCGCCGTGGGCTATCTGATGCGGCCGGTGGGCAGCCTGGTGCTGGGTCCGCTGGGGGATCTGCTGGGGCGGCGGCTGATGCTCAGCCTGAGCATTGTGATCATGGGCCTCTCGAGCCTGGCGATCGGTCTGCTGCCTACCCACGCCCAGATCGGCATCAGCGCCGGCGTGCTGCTGGTGCTGATGCGGATGCTGCAGGGCTTCTCGGTGGGCGGCGAATTCACCGGCAGCATCACCTACGCCACCGAGGCGGCCGCCAGCGGCCATGCCGGCTTCCTCTCCAGCCTGGCGATCGCCGGCGGCCTGGTGGGCTTCAGCCTCGGCTCGTTCACGGCAGCGCTGATCGGCTGGGCCGTGGGTCAGCAGGCGATGGCCGCCTGGGGATGGCGGCTGCCATTCCTGCTGGGGGCCGTGGTGGCGGTGCTGGGGCTGTGGATGCGGCGTTCGATGCCTGAAACCCTGCCGCCCGATGCCGATGCCCCGCCCCTGCGCGGCCTGCGCGATCTCGGCAGCGCCATGGCCTGGCGGCTGGCCCAGGTGGGGCGGCAGTGGCGGCTGGTGCTGCGGGTGATGGGGCTGGTGAGCTTCGCCAACGTGATCTTCTATCTGGCGTTCGTGTTCCTGGTGGACTTCACCGGCCAGCGGCTGGGCAACAGCGCCGCCGCCAACACGGTGGCCACCGTGCTGCAGACCATCGGCCTGCCGCTGGTGCTGCTCGGCGGCCATCTGGCCGACCGCTGGGGCCTGGTACTGGCCAACCGCTGGGGCAACATCGCCCTGCTGCTGGTGATGCCGGCGGGTCTGCTGATCGGGCAGCACGGCACCCTTGGATCCCTGGCGCTGGCCCTGGCGGTGATGCTGCTGCCGCTCATGGCCACCATGGGCGCCCAGGGGGTTCTGGGGGTGGCGCTGCTGCCCACGCGCCAGCGCTGTGCCGTGTTCTCGATCAGCTACTCCCTGGCGATGGCCCTGTTCGCCGGCACAGCACCACTGGTCGCCACCTGGCTGCAGGAGAACCGGAACTGGCCCTGGGCCACGCCGCTCTATGTCCTTCCTTTCGGTCTCTGGGCCCTGCAGGCGGTGCGTACCAGCCGCCGTCAGCTGACGATCCCCGTCCACCTGCCATGACCCTCTCCTTCCGCGAGCTCCAGAACCAGCTGCAGCCCGACTGGGGCTTCCAGCACGTGGGCGATGGCCCCGATGTCGACCTGCTGGTGGTGCCGTCGCTGTCGATGGACCGCCACCTGATCGAACTGGTGACAGGCGCGCATCACTACGAGGAGCGGCAGCTGTTCGCGCTGATGCGCCTGCGCGATCCCGGCGTGCGGGCCATCTACGTGACCAGCAAGCTGCTGCCCGAGCTGGTGGTGGATGCGGTGCTGGAACTGCTGCCGGGCGTGCCCACGTCCCACGCCCGCCGGCGCCTGCATCTCTTTGATGCCGACGACGCCTCCGCCCGGCCGCTCACCGAGAAGCTGCTGGAGCGACCGGCGCTGCTGGCCCGCATCAAGGAACTGCTGAGGCCGGGGCGCAGCTACATCAGCTGCTTCGTGGTGACGGAGCTGGAGAAACGCCTCTCAGAGCTGCTGCAGGTGCCGCTGCTGGGCACCGATCCGGCCCTGGGCTGGTGGGGCAGCAAGGCCGGCAGCCGCGAGCTGTTCGCCCGCTGCGGCGTGCCCCATCCCGCCGGCAGCGCCCTGGTGCACGACCTCGACGCCCTGGCGGAGGTGACGGCCGAGCTCTGGGAGGGCCAGCCGCAGCTGCGCCGCTGCGTGGTGAAGCTCAACGAAGGCCTCAGCGGTGAGGGCAATGCACCGCTGGAACTGGAGCCGCTGCAGCTGGCGGAGCTCAGCGGCCCGCAGCGGCGGGCCCGGCTGCGGGCCGCGCTCGACACCCTGCCGATGCCGGCCCCCGACTGGCGCACGCTGCTGGCGCAGCAGGGCGCCCTGGTGGAGGCCTGGCTGGAGGGCGGCGATGCCCTCACATCGCCGAGCGTGCAGGGCACGATCCATCCGGGCGGCACGGTGGAGGTGCTCTCCACCCACGAGCAGATCCTCGGCGGACCAAGCGGGCAGACCTACCTGGGCTGTTGCTTTCCGGCCGAGGATGCCTACCGGCTGGAGCTGATGCGCCACGGCCGGGCGGTGGGGGAGGCGCTGGCGGCCGAAGGAGCGCTGGAGCGCTATGCCGTCGACTTCATCGCCCGCCGCCTCGATGGCCGCTGGGATCTGCAGGCGATCGAGGTGAACCTGCGGCAGGGGGGCACCACCCACCCCTACATGGCCCTGCGGGCGATCACCTGGGGCGCGCTCGACCAGAACAGCGGTGCCTTCCTCTCCCCCACCGGCCAGGCGCTGCACTACCGCGCCACCGACAACCTCACCGATCCACGCCTGCGTGGCCTGCTGCCGGCCGACCTGGTGGACATCGTGGCCGAGGCCGACCTCCACTACGACCCGGCGCAGCTGCGGGGCAGCGTGTTCCATCTGCTGGGCTGCCTCTCGGAATTCGGCAAGCTCGGCATGACCTGCATCGGCCGCAGCGCTGAGGAGGCCGCCGCGGTGTACGACGCCACCGCCGAGCGGCTGATCCAGCGGGCGGGCAGCCTGCAGGCCAGAGCCAGCCGCGACCAGCTGCCATGACACGCGCCCCGATCCTCGCGCTGCTGCATCGCCACCGGCGACGCCTGCTGCCTCTGGCGGCCCTGTGCCTGGTGCTGCTGCTGGGCTGGCACACGCTGCAGTGGCTCGAACCGCAGGCGATCGCCCCCAGTGATCAGCTGATCGCCCAGGCGCTGCCTCGTGAACGTGGCCCGGCCGACGCTGCCCTGAAGGAACTGCGGCGCACCTACGCCAGCAGCGCCGAACTGGAGCACACACCGATCGGTGCCGACGTGGACACCATGCGCGTCGGCCTGTTCGTGACCAACAACTACAGCATCGACATGGCAGTGCCGATGTACGCCAGTGATGGCCTGCTCTGGACCAGCTGGAGCCCGGCGCTGCAGGCCAAATTCGAGGCCGCCGGCATGGAGCCCACCCGGCTGCTGGTGTTCGTGAACAACGTGGAGGGCTGGGATAGTCGCCTGACGCCGGTGGGTGATGCACCGATGCGTCTGGCCAATGGCGACTACTACCAGCTGATCACCTACTCCACCAAGTTATCGATCGAACATCTCGGCCTTCATCATTTCCCCTTCCAGCGCATGCACCTGCCGATTGCGCTGGAGGTGAATGACGAAAGCGATCAGTTCCGCTTCGAGAAGCTGCGCCTGATTCCTGACCTCGCCGATTCCGGCGTCGGCCATGCCATCGATGTGAACGGCTTCATCACCCGCGGCTGGAGCATGGCTGAGTTCCGGCACATCTACGACAGCGATTTCGGTCTGCGCGAGGGCAACAGCACGCGGCCGGCGTCGGTGTCGTACAGCCAGATCCTGTTTGATGTGCTCTATGCACGCTCCGTGAAGGCCTCGGTGTGGTCGCTGTTCCAGCCGCTGCTGGTGGTGATGGCGATCGTGATCCTCAGCCCCTCACTCTCGAGCCGCCTCTGGGATGTCCGCATCGCCCTGCCTGCCACAGCGGTGCTGACGCTGGTGTTTCTGCAGGCCTCCTACCGCAACGTGCTGCCGCAACTGCCCTACCTCACCTTCATCGACCGCATCTACAGCCTCGCCTACGCCCTCTGCCTGGCCTGCTTCGCCCTTTACGTGTGGGCGGCCAACCGCCTCAACCACGCGATTCCCCATGGCACGGCGGAACAGCGAGCCGTGATCGAGGCCGAGATCAACCGCGTCGATCGCCGCTTCCAGATTGGCTGCCTGCTCGCCTTAAGCATCGGCTCGGTGCTCTGCTGGTTGCTGTAGCCCCTGCCAGCCCGCCATGTGGGAGGCCGCACTGGAGCGGGCCAGGGCCCGCGCCGCCGGCAGCGCCGGCTCGAGGCGATCGGAGCTGAAGGGGGGCAGGGTGCGGCTGCGCAGCCAGGCCCCCCAGCGGAACTCATGGAACGGAATCAGCGGTGCCGGGGCCACCACCCCCTCGCGCTTGAGCTTCCACACCAGGCTGCGATAGGGATCGTCCTGGGTGCCGCGCAGACTGTGGGGCAGAGCAGCCGGCGCAAGGGGCCCGAGGCCGCGGCCGTCATAGAGGTACAGCCAGCCGCGGCTGTGCAGCTCCGCCAGCACCTGATCGCGATCACGCACCTCCAGCTGCAGGGCGACATAGCCGAAGGCCATGGCCTCTGGATCCAGTTCCAGCAGAGCCCGCAGCCGGTGATGACGGTCCACCATCCACAGCTCGCCGCTGGCGCTGCGTACCAACGGCGTGGGCTTGCGGCGTAGGTAGCGACGCCGCTCCTGTGGGTCGTCCTTGGCGAAATCCAGCTGTCGGCTACGGATCTCGGCCATGCCCACACACAGCTGGGTGGGCTGCAGCTCAGCCAGCGGCACCTCCAGCAAACCGCCACCATCAGCGGGGGGGGCTGGCAAGGTTTGGAACGGAGGAAGCCGCAGCGCCATCGGGCGACCCTAAATCCAGCCGGCAACCATTCCGCGTTCCCCCCTGTCCTGTAAAGCCATCGCCGCCGGCTGCCGCACCATGCCCCCGCCACCACGCACCTGTTCAGCTGCCGCCGCTGCGGCGCTGCGGCGCCTCGGCCTGGGGCTGGCCGCATTGACCCTGGGCCTGCAGATGCTGCTCGGCGCCGCCCTGCCTGTGGCAGCGCTGGCGGAGGCACTGGCGGCAACCGCCTGCGCCCCGATCAGCGAGCGGCAGGTGGCCGCCCTGTTCGAGCGCTGGAATGAAGCCCTGGCCAGCGGCGATCCAGACCAGGTGGCCTCGCTCTACAGCGACGATGCCCTGCTGCTGCCCACCCTCTCGGCCGAGCCGCGCCGCACACATGCCGCCATCCGCGATTACTTCAGCGACTTCCTGGCCAGGGCACCCCGCGGGCGGATCGACAGCCGAATGATCCAACTGGGCTGCAACAGCGCTCTGGATGCCGGCACCTACAGCTTCCGGCTGCGGGATCCGGCCGACTCCAATGGGGCTGGCGGGGAGCAGTGGGTGAAGGCCCGCTACTCGTTCGTCTACACGTTCAGCCCCGGCGCTGGCCCTGGCGATGGCGCTGGTCCTGGCGGCTGGCGGATCCAGCACCACCACTCCTCACTGCAGCCTCCGGCCTGAGGGTGCGGGCCGCTCAGGCCGACACCGTTCAATCGGGAACCGTTCAGGCCGAAACCTGCACGCCCTTCCAGAAGGCCACCCGACCGCGGATGGCGTCGGCGGCAGGCTTGGGATCGGGGTAGAACCAGGCGGCATTGGCGTTCACCTCGCCGTTCACCACCACGTTGTAGTAGCTGGCCGTGCCCTTCCAGCCGCAGACGCTGGTGTGGCTGGAGGGCTGGAAGTGCTCCATCAGCAGGGCTTCGGCCGGGAAGTAGGCATTGCCGTCCACGGTTTCGATGTTGTCGCTGCGGGCGATCACGGCACCGTTCCAGCGGGCTTCCATGGCTACAGGGCAAAGAGTGGGTCGTCATCCTGACGGATCGACTCGGCTGAGGAGCCTGCGGCAGAGGATGGGAAGCCTTCCGCCGGATCGCAGCCATGGCACAGCCGCGCGACCACGCCACCCCCCGCTGGTTCGTGCCCGGCGATGTGGACGGCTTCCTTGGCCTGGGGCTGGACAACCTGATCCAGATCCTGCTGATCCTCTCCCTCTGCCGCGGCGTGCTGGGGTACCCGGACGCGCTTCTGTTCGGCACGATCCTGCCGGCCACCGGCATCAGCCTGATCGTGGGCAACCTCGCCTACGCCTGGCAGGCCCACCAGCTGGCGCAGCGGGAGGGCCGGAGCGACCGCACCGCCCTGCCCTATGGCATCAACACGGTGAGCCTGTTCGCCTATGTGTTCCTGGTGATGCTGCCGGTGAAGCTCACCGCCCTGAGCAACGGACTCGATGAAGCCACGGCCGTGCGCCTCTCGTGGCAGGCGGGCTTGGTGGCCTGTCTGGGCTCCGGCCTGATCGAGGCCGGCGGTGCCTTCTGCGCCCAGCTGCTGCGACGCTGGCTGCCCCGAGCCGCCCTGCTCTCCACCCTGGCGGGCATCGCCCTCGGCTACATCAGCCTCGGCTTTCTGCTGCGCACCTATGCCCAGCCGGTGGTGGGCCTGACGGTGCTGGCGGTGATCCTGGTGACTTACTACGGACGCCTGAAGCTGCCGATCCCCGGCGGCCTGCTCGCCGTGCTCGTGGGCATCGCCCTGGCCTGGAGCAGCGGCCTCATCCAGATCAACGCCGGGATCTGGGCGAACGAATCGGCCCAGGTGGGGCTGCGTCTGCCCCAGCTCGAACTGGCCAGCCTCTGGCAGGCCCGCGGCCAGCTGCTGCCCTGGCTGGGGGTGATCGTGCCGATGGGGCTGTTCAACGTGCTGGGCTCGCTGCAGAACATCGAAAGCGCCGCCGCCGCCGGCGACGACTACCCGGTGCGCAGCTCCCTACTGATCAACGGCATCGGCACCATGGCCGCCGCGGCGCTGGGCTCGTGCTTCCCCACCACCCTCTACATCGGCCACCCCGGCTGGAAGGCGATGGGAGCCCGCATCGGCTACTCCTGGCTGAACGGGCTGCTGATCGGTGGCGGCTGCCTGCTGGGGGTGTTCGGCCTGGTGGGGCAGCTGGTGCCGATCGAAGCCGGCATGGCGATCGTGCTCTACATCGGGTTGGTGATGACCGCCCAGTCCTTCCAGGCCACACCTCGCGAGCACGCACCGGCTGTGGTGCTCGGCCTGCTGCCTGGCCTTGCCAGCTGGGGCTCCATGCTGCTCAAGGCCGGGCTGCGGGCCGGTGGAGCCGGCACCGAGTCGAGCGCCTTCGGCCCGGCGCTGCTGGTGCCGCTGCAGCGGGCGGATGTCTGGGCCGCCGGCGCCTTCGCCCTGGAGCAGGGGCAGATCATCACGGCGATGCTGCTCTCGGCGATGCTCGTCTACGTGATCGAGCAGCGCTTCCGGGCGGCGGCACTGATCGCCGGCCTGGCCGCGGTCGCCGCCTGGCTGGGGCTGATCAATGCCTGGCGCTTCAGCCAGGCCGACACCGTGCTCCAGCTCGGCTGGGGGGCAGGAGCCAGCTGGGCGCTGGGCTATCTGCTGATGGCACTGGTGTTCCTGCTGGCGGGTGTGGCGCAGCGGCGTCAGAAGCGGATGCCTTCGTAGATCGGCATGGTTGCGAAGCCCAGTGAGGCCGGCACCGGGTTGGGACCGGCGGGGAGGGCCTGCACCGCGAACATGTAGGTGTCGGCCTGGGAGGGGTTGTACCAGGGGCGCAGGGCCACGGTGATCGTCTGGCCGGGCTGCGGCGGCTCGGGGAAGCGCACGCTGAAGCGGCGGCTGGCGGCATGGAACACCGCCTGAACGGGAATGGTCGGCCCTTCGCGGCGCGGCAGGCCGACGAAGGCTCGCGTGCGCTCGGCCATGAACGGGAACTGGGTGTCGACGCCGCGGGTCTGCTGGATCTCCAGCCCGCCCAAGGCGGCACCGGCCTCCTCCGGCAGGTTGACGGTGAAGTAGTACTCGCCGCCGCTCTGCATCACGTACCAGTAGTAGTTGCGGAAGTCCACCTTCCAAGGCGGCTTGGTGAACCAGGTCTGGCCGCGCAGCTCCAGGGCCCGGGCGGCGGGCGCGAAGAGAGCGGCAGGGGGCAGCAGCGCTGCGCTGCCCGCCACGGTTGCAACCAGCGCAGCCCCTAAGGCGGACCAGCAAACAGATCCGAACCTGGATCCGGACCCGGACCCGGACCCGGACCCGGACCCGGACCCGGACCCGCAGACGCAACGTCGATCAGCACTCCACCGAGCAACCATGCGTGTGATGCGGCTGGCAGGACGCTAGCCATGGAATTCGCACACTTCTCCCGCAGCGACGGACCTGCTGCGGGGCGATTGATAAGGTCTGAGGAAGGCGCAGCACAGGCGATGAACCGGGCGGAACTCGATGCGATCGAACTGATGCTGCGCGATCTCAACACCCGACACGACGAGATCCGCCACCGGGCCGCCTTCCGCGGCTGCACCCGCGAGCTGCTCTCACTGCAGCAGGAGCTGGTGAAGTACCTGATGTCCAAGCGCGAGGGGCTCAGCGGTCGCTGAGGCCGCCTGGATCTTCGCTGCCGCCAGGGGGGTGGGGCTCAACATCCTCGGCCTTCGCCAGCCAGGCGCGCTCCCAGCGCGAGATCAGTCCTGGCAGCAGCACGATCAGGCTGACCAGCAGCAGGGCTCCAAATCCGAACTCCACCACGCCGCTCAGGAGGCGCGAGATCGGGATCCAGCGCCCTCCCAGCCAGGCCAGCGACACCATCGTTCCGGCCCACAGCACGGCCCCGGCAAAGTTGCAGATCAGGAAGCGGCGGTAGGGCATCCCCACCGCGCCGGCCATCGGTCCGGCCAGCACCCGCAGCACCGCCACGAATCGCCCCAGAAACACCGACAGGCCGGCATGGCGCAGGAAGCGCTCGCGCCAGAGCTCCATCTGATCGGGCTGCTGACGCAGCAATCGCCCTACGCGCAGCAGCAGGCTCCAGCCCAGGCGGCGACCCACCCAGTAGCCGATGTTGTCGCCCAGCACAGCACCGCTGGCGGCGGCGGCCATCACCCCCAGCAGGCTCAGCTGGCCGCTGCCGGCGGCGTAACCCCCAAGCAGGGTGACGGTTTCACCCGGCAGCGGCAGGCCGGCGTTCTCCAGCAGCATCGCCGCAAAGATCACCACATAGCCCCAGCGCCCGAGCAGCGCCTCCAGGTCCTGAAGATTGGGCTCGAGGGTCACCATCACCGACCATCCTGACGGCCCGCCTGACGGGCCTCAGGCCGTGAGTGCAGCGCTCAGAAACGGGCGGGGATCCTGATCGCGACGATCGCGGATGGGCAGTGGCGGACCCTGCTGGGGGCCGTCGAGAGCGGCGGTGACCTCCAGGGCCCTGCGCAGGCGGCGAGCGGCATGAAGCGACATGTCGCGCGGCACGGAGATCCGGTCGCGCAGATAGCGCAGGCCGGCTGCGCTGCCGGGGGGAGGCGGGCAGAGGGGATCGCGGGGCTGGATCAGGGCCGTGAGGGCACAGCGCAGGGCACGATCGAGGCCCTCAGCCGCCTCCGGGCCGCGCCGCGACCCTTGCGGGTTGACGGCCAGGAGGCGCCGGCGATGGCGCAGGATCCGCGTGAGTGCCTCGGCGGCAGCCTGGTCTGGTTCGGGCTGGCGGGTCTCGATCACGGCCGGATGCGGCGGCCCGCCATCCAGCGACCAGGGGCCCCGATCGATCAGCGCCGCCACTGTCTGCTGTTCAGCGCTGCCGCTGGCCAGGCAGCACCCCATCTGCGGGGGCAGATCGTGCGCATGGGTATGAATGTCGCTCTGGGTGCCCAGGTAGGTGGAGCGGTGCTCGAGGGCGGTGAACCAGCGGTCGATCGCCGGATGGGCGGTGCGCAGGGGGTAGGCCTTGTAATAAGCGAGGGAGGCATTCATCCGCTCCAGATAGGGGATGAAGATCACATCGGCCGTGCCGAACTCCGGCAAGAAGAACGGCCCCGGAGTGGCCGTCAGGGCCTCCTCCACCAGCGACGCGATGCGAGCGAAGTGCTGCTCCGCCGGCAACGTGTGGGCCCCCTCTCCCTCGCAGTAGCAGAGCCACTGGCACCAGGCCCGGAACAGTCGCCGCTCCAGCTGGCGCAGCGGGAACACATCCGGATCATCGAGTCCCTGTCCCAACGGACCGAAGGCACTCTCGAGGGCCGCCAGGATCACGTCGCTTTCGGTGATCAGGCGCCCATCGAGCTCCAGGGCCGGCAGCATGCCGGATGGAACCAGCTGGCGGAACCAGGACTCCTTCTCGCCGTAGCAGAACATCGTGACCTTGCGGATGCGATAGGGGATCCGCTTCTCCTCCAGCCACAGCCACACCTTCTGGCAGTAGGGGCACCAGGCGTGATGGTCGCGATAGAGGGTGACCCGCACCTCGCTCTCCGGCCGCCCGAACAGCCGCAGGGAGGCCTGGGCGTTGGTGGGGCCTTCGCGCCGGCGGCGCTGCAGATCCCGGTCGTCCTCCGGGGGCACCAGCGCCTCCAGCTCCTCCCAGCTCAGTGGCAGGGCCGATGCCGCGTCGGTCGGGAGGCCTGCAGGCTTGGCGCTGGTCATGGCGAAGAGCAGGCCTGGCGGTTCGTTCTAGGCAATCGCGCCGGCCGTTCGAGACAACAGCCGTTGGCGCTGGTGCGTCAGGGATTGATCACGGCTGTCGCCCTCGCCACTGCAGCCGCGAGGAATCCTCTTAGGACGGTGCGACGTTGCCGGAGCCCGCGTGCCCTCGTTCCAGGAACTCGCGCAGAAAGCCCTCGGTGCCCTAGGCCTGGGCCAGAGCCAGAGCCAGGGAACCGCCGCCACGCCGGCCTCCACCGCGATCACCGCGAGCCTCCCTGGGGAGCAGGGCACCAGCTGGATTCGCTTCGAGGCCCACGGTCCCCAGTGGGGCTTCGCCTTCTGGGGTCTGTCGGCCGCCGATCTCGCCAGCCTGAACGGCCAGGTGGGCCGCAGCCTGAGCCTGCGCATCGCCGATGTGACGGGCCTGGAGCCTGGCCAGCCTCCCCACGCCCTGCAGGAGCTGCGGGTCGATCCCCGCGCCGACCAGTGGGGTGTGGCCCTACCGCTGGGCAACCGCATTTACCGGGCCGAGCTGGGTGTGCACACCAGTGGCGGCTGGCGCAGCCTGGCCTGTGCCAGCCCCACACTGATCCCCGGCTACGACGACAGCGCCTCCACTCCCGATGGGTTCGCCCCCTTCGCGGTGCTGAGCGAGCCGATCGCCGTCGCCCCCGCCACACCTTCGGCAGCCGTCACCGCTCCTGGGCTGCATGAGCGCCTGTACCAAAGCGCCACGGTCCGCATCCGCCGCCTCGGCCGAGGTTCCGAAGAATTCCACGAGCTGGAGGATCTTGATGGCGTTGGAGTGGCTCTCAGTGATTCCGGCCTTGGTCTCTGGGCCAGCGGTCGCAACGAGTCCGGCAGTGGACTGGTGGCACGGCAGCGCAGCTTCTGGCTGATTGCCGATGCCGAGCTGATCGTCTACGGCGCCACCGAACCCACCGCCACCCTGCGCATCGGCGATGAAGTGGTGCCGCTGAAGGCCGATGGCAGCTTCCGCATCCAGGTGCCCTTCCGGGACGGCCAGCAGCTCTATCCGATCGAGGCCATCAGCGCCGATGGCGAACAGCGCCGCTCGATCGTGCTGAAGTTCGAGCGCACCACCCCGGAAGACCACACCAACCCCGCCAGTGCCGCTGCGGCCGAGTGGTTCTGAGCTCAGGCTGAACCCTGGCGGATCTCGTCCGGGCCCGTGATCCGGCCGAGCCCACGGGCACCGGCGAGCAGGTCCAGCACCTGCGCATCCAACACGGGCTCAAAGCGGTCGTACCACAGGCCAACGGCCTGAATTGCCGGCACCGTTGCCAGCGCCACCAGCCCATCCACCTGGGGAGCAAGGCGGGCGAACATCCGCTCATCCAGCACCGGCACAGCCAGCACCAGCCGCGCCGGTGCGATCTGCCGCAGGGATAGCAGTGCCGCCCGCACGGTCATGCCGGTGGCCACCCCGTCGTCCACAACCAGCAGGTCACGGCCCCGCAGGGCCGGCCCGGGCGGATCGCCATACAGCCGCTGCCGCCGGCGCAGTTCCTCGTCCTGCTCTGCCACCAGACGGCGACGCAGCAGCGGATCCAGGTGCAGCTGACGCAGGTAGGGCTCATCCCAGAGCAGCACACCCCCCGGGGCGATCGCCCCAACCGCCACCTCGGGGGCCATGGGTTGCGCCAGCTTGCGCACCGACCAGCTGACCAGCGGCAGCTCAAGGGCCTCCGCCACCGCCGCGGCCACCACCACACCGCCGCGGGGCAGACCAATCACCACAGCCTTTGGGTCGCATCGCCACTCCTGAAGCCGCAGGGCCAGCTCCGCGCCCGCCTGATGGCGGTCATGCCAGAGCGGTGGTTGCAGAGCTGGCCCGTGCGCTGACCCTGCCATCGCTGCCACCTGGGCTGCGCCGGCTCGTGCCGGCCGCATTGCCTCCACTCTGGTCGGATTGGCGCGCTGCTGTGGCTGTGGCTCACACCAGCCGCGAGCCAGTGGCGCTGCGTTGCTGCTGCGGATCAACGGGACTGGGGGCTCATCCAGTCTTCCAACGCCGTCCAGAGCGGTGCCTCCTCAGCATTCCGTGCCAACAACACCGCAGCCAGCAACATGACCACGAAAAGCAGCATCGCGAGTTCACAGTATCGCGATAGCTGGTCTGTAAGACATAACGAAGCTGAACAGTCGCGCTAGTTTGATGCACAAGCTTTCAGCCCGCCGCCGGACCCGAGATGGAGAACGCCATGGAGCACCTGGCCGACTACTTCAAGGTGTTCTCCGAACCGAACCGGCTGGCGGTACTGGAGGTGCTGCGGCATGGTCCGCTGAACGTCACCGCCGTGGTGGAGAAAACGGGTCTGAGCCAGGCCCTGGTGTCGAAACACCTCAAGCTGCTCACGATCGCCGGTGTGGTGCAGCGGCGGCCCGAGGGTTCGCTTGTGTACTACGACGTGATCGACCGCAGCGTGTTCAGGCTGCTCTCCCAGGCCAAGACGCTGCTGCTCGCCGCTCGCCGCCAGCAGCTCGACGCCCTGGCTGCCATTCTCTGATGTCGGAACGTCCGGGCGACCTCAGGCCATAGCGTGCAACTCTCCTCGGACGCCCCCGCCCCCGCCATGGCCGACCGCTTCGACCTGATCGTGATCGGTGCCGGTTCCGGCGGCCTTGCTGCGGCCAAGCGAGCTGCCAGTTATGGCGCCAGGGTGGCGATCGTCGAGGGAGACCGCGTCGGTGGCACCTGTGTGATCCGCGGCTGCGTGCCCAAGAAGCTGCTGGTGTACGGCTCAGCGGTGCGGCATCAGCTGCACGACGCCGCCAGCTACGGCTGGACGGTGGGCGAGAGCCACTGCGATCCGGCGGTGCTGCTTGCCAACGTGCGCGCCGAGGTGGATCGGCTTAACACCCTGCACATCGGCTTCCTCGAGAAGGCCGGTGTGGAGCTTCACCGGGGCTGGGGCCGCTTCATCGACGCCCACACCGTTGCCGTGGAGCTGGCCGACGGCTCTCAACAGGAGCTGAGGGGCGAGCGCATCCTGATCGCCGTTGGCGGGCGGCCGCAGCGTCCCGCCATCCCAGGCGCCGAGCTGGGCTGGGTGAGCGACGACCTGTTCAACCTGGAGCGGTTCCCCGAACGGATGGTGGTGGTGGGCGCCGGCTTCATCGCCTGCGAGTTCGCCGGCATCCTCACTGGCCTCGGCGTGGAGGTCACCCAACTGGTGCGCGGCGAGCAGATCCTGCGCGGCTTCGACCGGGAGCTGGCGGGTGCCGTTCAGGAGGCGATGCAGGCGGAGGGCATCGACATCCGCTGCGGCGTGGGGCCCAGCGGCATCAGCGGCAGCCCCGGCCAACTTGAGGTTCACACCACGGCCGGCGACGCCATCTCCTGCGGCGGTGTGCTGCTGGCCACCGGCCGCCGGCCATTCCTGGATGGTCTGCAGCTGGAGGCCGCCGGCATCGCCGTGGACGGCCATCGCATCCCGGTGGATATCGATCAGCGCACCAACCTGCCGAACGTCTACGCGGTGGGAGACGTCACCGACCGCATCAACCTCACTCCCGTCGCCGTGGACGAAGGCCGCGCCCTGGCCGACACGATCTGGGGCGGCAAGCCGCGCCAGGTGGACCACAGCCTGGTGGCCAGCGCTGTGTTCAGCCAACCGGAACTGGCCACGGTTGGCCTCACGGAGGAGGAGGCGATTGCGCGCCACGGCGCCGAGGGCATCCGCATCCACCGCGCCCGTTTCCGGCCGATGAGCCAGGCCCTGCCGGCCCGCGATCCGAAGGTGCTGCTCAAACTCGTGGTGGAGAAGGCCCGCGGCAAGGTGCTCGGTTGCCACATGGTCGGTGAGCACGCGGCCGAGATCATCCAGATGGCCGCGATCGCCATCGGCATGGGCGCCACCAAGGCCGACTTCGATCGCACCATGGCCCTGCACCCCAGCGTGGCTGAAGAGTTCGTGACGATGCCGAACTGATCAGCGGCCGGTTACACCGACGCCAACGCTGCCGCCTCAACCCAGCGGCTCGAGCTCCTCGAAGCGGAACACCTGACGGCCGGCGGGGGTCTCGCCGAAGGCGTCGGTCTCCACCACACGCTCGCTCAGCACCCAGGGGCCGTCACCGGCCAGGGGAACGAACGTGTCGGTGAAGCGGCTGAGGCCACCGCGAAGCTCGCCACTGACGGGGTCGGCGTACTGGCTGGTGTAGCTGCGGCTCAGGTAGCCGCGGCCGGTGTCGGTGGTGCTCTCGGTGAAGATCGTGACCACGGTGCCGTGGATGTGGCGGTGCACCATCGTCACCACATCGCCCTGGATGCGATAGCGGTCGCCGGCTCCCTTGCCGCCCACAATCACCTCGGTGCCCACCGCATCGGTGTCGCCGGCGGTGAAGGTGTTCTCGCCGTGGGTCTGCTCGAAGCTGCGGCGCACCCGGTGGATCGCCACCTCCCACAGCTGTGAGGCCACAGCCTTGTGGATGGTCTCGTCATCGATGCCCTCCACCTGGGCCTTGAGGTCGGCGCCCACCTGGAAGCTGCCTTCAGCGCGGCGATCGGCTTCATCGCCCGTGCCGGCCTGCTCCCACACGCAGCGCCCCTTGTAGCCACCGAAGCCCGGATCCCAGGTGTAGCGGTTCTCGTAGGCAGCCCGGAAGGCCGCGGTGCAGTCGCTGCCGGGGGCGATCTGAGCGGGAGCGGTTGGTGCGGCAGTCACGGCGGATGGGCGAGGGAGCTTCAGGCTACGAGGCGAGCTCGGCGGCCTGACCTCGCCGAGCATCAGACCGGAGGCAACCCCAGGCCCTACCCGTGCAGATCCTGCAGGGCATTCACCGGCAGCGCCTCGCCCTGCAGGGCGGCGATGCCTTCCACGGCGGCACGGGCACCGGCCAGGGTGGTCACGGTGGTGACGGCGTAATCGATGGCGGCGCGGCGCAGGTATTTGTCGTCGTGAGCGGCCTGGCGGCCGACGGGCGTATTGATCACCAGCTGGATCTCACCGGAGCGGATCGCGTCCTCGATGTTGGGGCGCCCCTCGTGCACCTTGAGGATCGGCTCCACAGCCAAGCCGGCCTCCACCAGGGCCCGGGCCGTGCCCTCGGTGGCCACCAGCCGGAAGCCCAGCTCCGAGAGGCGGCGGGCCACCGGCACCAGGGCCTGCTTGTCGCGGTCGTGGGTGGAGAGGAAGACCGTGCCGGTGGTGGGCAGGGCCTCACCGGCCCCCAGCTCCGCCTTGGCATAGGCCAGGCCGAAGCCGCGGGCAGTGCCCATCACCTCGCCGGTGCTGCGCATCTCCGGGCCGAGGATCGAATCGGCGCCGGGGAAGCGCTTGAAGGGCAGAACCGCCTCCTTCACCGCCTGAAGCGGTGGCACCGGCTCGCTGGTGAGGCCGATCTGCTCCAGGCTGCAACCGGCCATGATCCGGCTGGCGATCTTGGCCAGGGGCACACCGGTGGCCTTGGCCACGAACGGCACCGTGCGTGAGGCGCGCGGGTTTGCCTCAATGATGTAAACATCGCCATCCTTGATGGCGAACTGCAGGTTGATCAGGCCGTTCACCTGCAGAGCCAGGGCCAGAGCCTTGCTCCACTCACGGATCGTGGCCAGGGCCTGCTGATCCAGGCTCACCGCCGGCAGGGCGCAGGCGGAATCGCCCGAATGCACGCCGGCCGGCTCGATGTGCTCCATCAGGCCGCCGATCACCACCCGGCCGGTGCCGTCGCAGAGGGCATCCACATCCACCTCGGTGGCGTTTTCCAGGTACTGATCAATCAGCACCGGGTGATCGGGCTCCACGTTCACCGCCTCCACCATGTAGCGGTTGAGCTCATCCTCGTCGTACACCACCTCCATGGCGCGGCCGCCGAGCACGTAGCTGGGGCGCACCACGACGGGATAACCAACACGCGCAGCCACGGCGCGGGCTTCCTCCTGGCTGCGGGCCAGACCATTGCGGGGCTGGCGGATCTCCAGGCGGCGCAGGATCGCCTCGAACTGCTCGCGGTCCTCCGCGGAGTCGATGGATTCAGGGGAGGTGCCCCAGATGCGGGTGCCGGTGGCCTGGCCGGTGGGAGTGGCCAGCCAGTGCAGCAGCGGGATCGCCAGCTTCAGCGGTGTCTGACCGCCGAACTGCACGATCACACCCTCGGGCTTCTCGGCCTCGATCACGTTGAGCACGTCTTCGAGGGTGAGCGGCTCGAAATAGAGACGATCGGAGGTGTCGTAATCGGTCGACACCGTTTCCGGGTTGCTGTTCACCATCACCGTGGCCAGCCCTTCAGCCTGCAGGGCGAAGGAGGCGTGCACGCAGCAGTAGTCGAACTCGATGCCCTGGCCGATGCGGTTGGGACCGCCGCCGAGGATCATCACCTTGCGGCGCGTTTCGGGCTGCACCTCACTCTCGGGCGGCAGGATCACGAGGCTGCCGTCGTCGCGCAGGCGCTCCAGTGGCCGCTCATAGGTGGCGTAGTGATACGGCGTGGTGGAGGCGAATTCAGCGGCGCAGGTGTCCACCGTTTTGAACACGGCACTGATGCCCAGGCCCTGGCGATGGCTGCGCGCCTCCAGTTCACGGCTGCCGGTGGCCCAGGCGATCTGACGATCGGAGAAGCCGAGCTGCTTGAGCTCCAGCAGGGCCGGAACATCGAGATCGGTCAGGCTGCGACCGTGCAGCAGGCGCGTTTCGGCGTCGATGATCCGGCGAAGCTTGGCCAGGAACCAGGGATCGATCGCCGAGATGCGGTGGATGTCGGCGTCGCTGTAGCCGGCCACCATCGCCGTGCGCACGGCAAAAATCCGATCGGGTGAGGGCGTGCGCAGGGCGCGATCGAGCTCGGAGCGCTCCGGGCTGGCATCGGGGCGGTCGCAGCCCCAGCCGGCATGGCCGGTTTCCAGGGAGCGAATCGCCTTCTGGAACGACTCCTCGAAGCAGCGGCCGATGGCCATCGCCTCCCCCACCGACTTCATCGCCGTGGTGAGCACCGCCGGACTGCCGCGGAACTTCTCGAAGGCGAAGCGCGGGATCTTCGTGACCACGTAATCGATGGTGGGCTCGAAGCAGGCCGGCGTCTTGCCGGTGATGTCGTTGAGGATCTCGTCGAGGGTGTAGCCCACCGCCAGACGGGCGGCGATCTTGGCGATCGGGAAGCCGGTGGCCTTGGAGGCCAGGGCCGAGGAGCGCGACACGCGCGGGTTCATCTCGATCACGACCACATCGCCGTTGGCGGGGTTGATCGCGAACTGGATGTTGCTGCCGCCCGTGTCCACACCGATCTCTCGGATGATCGCGATCGCCTGATCGCGCAGGCGCTGGTATTCGCGGTCGGTGAGGGTCTGGGCCGGCGCCACGGTGATCGAGTCACCGGTGTGCACGCCCATCGGATCGAGGTTCTCGATCGAGCAGACGATCACCACGTTGTCAGCGGTGTCGCGCATCACCTCCAGCTCAAATTCCTTCCAACCGAGCAGCGACTGCTCGATCAGGATCTGCCGAGCCGGGCTGGCATCGAGGCCGCTCAGGCAGATGGCGCGGAACTCCTCGGGGTTGTAGGCGATGCCGCCGCCCGATCCCCCCAGGGTGAAGGCGGGCCGGATGATGCGCGGGTAGCTGCCGATCGCCTCGCCGACAGCCTCCGCCTCCTCGAGGGTTGTGGCGATGCCGGAGGGGCAGACGGCGACGCCGATGCGCTCCATCGCCTGCTTGAACAGGTCGCGGTCTTCCGCCTTCTCGATCGCCTGCAGGTTGGCGCCGATCAGCTCGACGCCGAACTCCGCCAGGGTGCCGTTGCGGGCCAGGGCCACCGCCAGGTTGAGCGCGGTCTGGCCGCCCATGGTGGGCAGCAGCACATCGGGGCGCTCGATTTCGATCACCCGCCGCACCACCTCGGGCGTGAGCGGCTCGATGTAGGTGCGATCCGCCATGTCCGGATCGGTCATGATCGAGGCGGGATTGCTGTTCACCAGCACCACCTCGAAACCCTCGGCCCGCAGCGCCTTGCAGGCCTGGGTGCCGGAGTAGTCGAATTCACAGGCCTGGCCGATCACAATCGGCCCGGACCCCAGCAGCAGGATGCGATGCAGATCCGTGCGACGGGGCATGGGCGAGGGCAGGCAGCCAAACCTGCCTAGCCTCTCACGCTGCCTCAAAGGGCGCTGTCCAGCCCACGCCTGAAGCGGAGGCCTGCCGTCGCTAGTGTTGGCAAGGACACACCGGTGATGCCCGCATGAGCGAACTCCAGCGCCTGAAGGGGCTGCTGCCGCCCGAGATGCAGAGCTGGGTGTTTGTGGAAGCGGCGGCCTCGGCCGATCCACCGTTGATCACGATCGAGGAGATCGGCCGGGATGAGGTGGAGATCCAGCTGGATCTTCAGAAGTGGGACCAGCTCGCCCTCGACCACCGCAACCTGCTCTTCTGGCATGAGGTGGGCCGCATTCAGAACGACGCGGTGCCCCGCGACGGCTGGGAGATGGCGGCTCTGGCCATCGGCCTGGGCGGCGCCATCGGTGAACTGTGGGTGCAGGACGGGCTGTTGCTGGTGATGGCCCTCGGCCTCTCGGGCTTCGCCGGCTACCGCCTCTATCTCAAGAACAACTCCGAGAAGCGTCTGCAGGACGCCATCGCCGCCGATGAGCGGGCGATCGACCTGGCCTGCCGCTTCGGCTACAGCCTGCCCAACGCCTACAAGAGCCTGGGCGGCGCCCTCAAGGAGCTGGTGGAGCAGACGCGCAAGAAGAAAAAGCGCGGCTTCTACGAAGACCGCCTGGAGGCGCTGCGCAAGAGTGCCGGCAAGGCGCGGGCTGAGATGGCCCAGCAACAGGGTTCGCGCCAGTCCGTGAGCAGTGAGAACGTGTATGGCTGAGGCCGTCAACCCAGCGGCGACCGCCGCCAAACCAAGCCCCGATCCCAGCCGCCCACGCCTTGATCCGCACGACAGCAAGGCCCTGGCCCTGCTGGCAGCTGAGGCCTGCGACGACCGCAAGGCCGCCGACATCGTGCTGATCCGGGTGGAGGAGATCTCCTCAATCGCCGACTGGTTCGTGATCGCCAGCGGCTTCTCCGATGTGCAGGTGCGCGCCATCGCCCGCTCGGTGGAGGATCGGATCGAGGAGGAGGGCGGCCGGCTGCCTCTGCGCAAGGAGGGCCAGACCGAGGGCCGCTGGGTCCTGCTCGACTACGGCGAAGTGATCGTGCACGCCCTCACCCCCGAGGAGCGCAGCTACTACGACCTGGAATCCTTCTGGGGCCACGGCGACAAGGAGACCTACCTAGGGTCGGGCCAGAGCACGCCGGCCTGAGGCCGAGCCCCGCGATGGCAGGCCCTGAATCGCTGCCGGATCCGCCGCCGCGCGAGGCTCTGCTCAGCGAGCTCGAGGCCTGCCCGGTGCCACCGGAGCAACGGCCCCTCGAGCAGTACCGCGAGCTCCAGGACTCGTGGTTCTTTGCCTGGCCCCATGCCAGCTTCAACGGCCTGGCCGTGCCCCTGTGGCGCGCCTGGCTGATCGCCATGCCCTTCACCCTGCTGGTGGCCACCGGCAGCGTGCCCCTGCGCCACAACCTGCCGCGGCTGGTGGCAGCCGGCGGCGTGGCGGCCCTGGTGGTGCCGCTGCTGCTGCTGGTGCGGCAGTGGCTGGGCTGGACCAACCTGCAGCGACGCCTGACGGCCACGGCTGTGGAGTACGAGGAATCCGGCTGGTACGACGGCCAGGTGTGGGAGAAGCCGCTGGCCTGGCGCCAGCAGGATCTGCTGGTGGCCCGCCATGAGGTGCGGCCGGTGCTGGATCGACTGCAGCAGGCCCTGGCCCTGATCGCCGCACTCATGCTCGCCGGGGCAAGCCTCTGTCAGGCTCTCTGAGCGATCCCACCCGCGCCCAGCGCCACGCCCCGGACACGCCCCGCGATGACGTTTTCCAGCAGCTTCGCTTCCGGCACCCGCACCGGGATGCCACCGCTGGAGGTGCGCCTCAGCCGAGGCGGCATCCCCGAATCACGGCATCGGGTCCACGCCGTGGTCTGCGACCAGCGCGGCCGCGTACTGATGCGGGCCGGTGATCCCCAGCAACTGAGCTTCATCCGCTCGGCCCTCAAGCCCTTTCAGGCCCAGGTGTTCGTCAGCAGCGGTGCCTGTGAACAGGGCGGCCATGACGACCGGGCCCTGGCCATCGCCTGCGCCTCCCACGCCGGCGAGGCCGTTCAGGCCCGTGAGGCCTTCAAGATTCTCTGGCGGGCGGATCTGGAGGCCGAGCAGCTGCAGTGCCCCACCCCGCCGGGGCGTCAGAGCCCGCTGGAGCACAACTGCTCCGGCAAGCATGCCGCCTTCCTGGCCACCTGCCGCCGCCTGCACTGGCCGCTCGAGAGCTACCTCCAGCCCGATCATCCCCTGCAGCAGCAGGTGCTCAAGCGGGTGGGCGAGCTTCTCGGGATGCCGGGCGCCGAGCTGGTGACCGCCCGCGACGACTGCGGTGCACCCACCCTGCAGCTGCAGCTGGCCCAGATGGCCCTGCTGTTCGCCCATCTGGGCGCCGGTGAGCAGCCGGAACTGGAGCGCCTCAGCCGGGCCATGCTGGCTCACCCCGATCTGGTGGCCGGCGAGGGCCGCTTCGACACGGCCGTGATGCGCAGCGGCCACGGCCAGGTGCTGAGCAAGGGCGGCGCCGAAGGCATCCAGTGCCTGAGCCGCGTCGGCGAAGGGCTCGGCCTGGCGATCAAGGTGGAAGACGGCGCCAGCCGCGCCAAGCACGCCGTGGCCCTGCAGCTGATGCGTCAGCTGGAGTGGCTGACGCCGCTCACCCTCGAGGAGCTCAGCCAGCGGTTCCTGGAGCCCAGCCCCGGTGTGAAGCTGGAGGTGAGCGGCGAGCTCCGCTTCGACAACGGCCGCTAACCGGCCGCATCCAGCTCGAACTGGATGGCGGCGGCCTCGGTGGGTTCCACCGCGAACAACGCCTCAGCGATGGCCGGGCTGATGGTGAAGGTGTTGAGCCCCTCGGCCGCCAGGCGCGCCAGATCATCCGGGCAGCGCAGGCTGGCCACCAGCAGCCGCAAGGGGGAGCCGAGGGCCTGCACGCAGCGCTGCATGCGGATCAACTCGCCATGGCCGTCACGCCCCATGTCGCTGATGCGGCCCAGATAGGGAGCGATGTAGTCCACGCCCAGTGCCGCCGCCAGCAGCACCTGGGCCGGCTCGTAGCAGGCGGTGAAGGTCACCGGCAGCCCATCGGCCAGCAGGCCGCGGGCAGCCTCGATGCCGGCACGGGTGATGGGCAGCTTGATCCAGGTGTGATCCGGAGCCAGGTCCGCCAGGGCGCGGCCGCAGCTGAGCAGATCACTCCCCCAGGCCTGCAGGTGCAGCTCCCGTACCCCATGGGCCATGGCCTGCTGGCTCAGGGCGCGCAGGCTGGTGAGATCACAGGGCTGGCCCGCTCGCTTCAGGAGCGTGGGGTTGGTGGTGACGCCATGGAACAGACCCGTGGGCAGCCACTGCCGCCAGTCGGCGGGATCGGCGGAATCGAGATAGAGACGCAGCGCCACGCTCAGGCCTCCTGACGGCGGTTGTGGCGCAGCGAATCAGCGAGGGCCAGCAACAGCAGCACGATGCCGATCAGACCGCTGAGCCACTCCGGCACATGCCAGCCCCAGCGACCGATCACCACCCCGCTCAGCATCAGCAGGCCCAGGGCGCCGATGGCGTAGTGGGCCCCGTGCTCGAGGTAGATCAGCTGATCGAGAGCCTTCTCGCGGCTGAGCATCACCGTGAGCGAGCGGATGAACAGGGCCCCCAGGCCGAGGCCGGTCATGATCAGGCCCAGATCGCTGGTGATGGCGAAGGCGCCGATGGTGCCATCGAGGCTGAAGGAGGCATCGAGCAGCTCGAGATACACCAGGCTGGCCAGCCCGCCGCTCACGGCCATCCGCCCCACCGCCTCCTCCTCGCCGCCGAACAGGTCGGCCAGGGAGGTGCTGAGGATCTGCAGCACCAGCCCGATCAGACCGGCGAACAGAACGTCGCTGCGCATGCCCGACGGCAGCACCATCGCCACCAGCATCAGGATCACCAGCGCCAGGGCCACCTCAAGCGATGGCACCCGGCCGGCAGCGCTCAGGCGCCGCTCGATCCGCGCCACCCAGTGCAGGGTCTTGGCCTCATCGAAGAAGTAGCGCAGGAACACCATCAGCAGGAAGGTGCCGCCGAAGGCCAGGATGCGCGGCTCCGCCAGCTCCAGCAGCTCGTGGTAGTGCTGCGGGTGGTGCAGCGCGGCATCGAGGGCTTCAGCCACACCGATATGGCCCGCCAGGCTCACCAGCAGCAGGGGGCCGAGGAAGCGCACGCCGAACACCGGGATCACCAGGCCCCAGCTGAGGAAGAACTGCTGCTGCCCCGGCGTCATGGTCTCCAACACCCGGGCGTTGACCACGGCGTTATCGAAGGAGAGGCTGATCTCGAGGGCCAGCAGCACCAGCGTGATCCAGGCCGCCTGAATTCCGGGGGCGGTGAAGCCGCCATGGCTCACGAACACCGCCGTCACCCCCACCAGGCAGCAGATCAGAGGGAAGCGCACGTAGCGCAGGAGATGCAGCATTTGGGGCGGATCCGCTGGGGCCATCCTGCCTGCGTTGCCTGCCGGGCAGGCCGTGCTGTAGGTTTCGTTGGTCGCCGCGGGGTAGAGCAGTCTGGTAGCTCGTCGGGCTCATAACCCGAAGGTCGGTGGTTCAAATCCGCCCCCCGCCACCAACTCCAGAAGCCCCGGCCTTCCCTGAAGCGCCGGGGCTTTTTGTTGACGTCATTTTTGCTGACGTCGCGTTTGACCATCGTTCGCCGCTCCTTTGCCGTCCAGCTGACGTCCTTCCGACATCCAGCTGACGTCGTCGCTGTAACGCCATGGATGGCTCCACCTTCGACATGCCGATCACGCCCATCAGGAGAGCCATGCGTCGAGCCATGAGCACAGTCACGCTCACGGTCGCGGTCGCGGCGTCCTGATGGTCGACGCCATCGTTGTGGGATCCGGGGCCACCGGTGGCGTGGCCGCCCTGGCCCTGGCCGAGGCCGGGCTGAACGTGCAGGTGCTGGAGGCCGGCCCGGAGCTGAGCGCCCCCCGTGCCTTCGGCAGCGAACCGCTCAACAGCCTGCGGCGCCTGGCCGCCCTCAGCGCCGGCCAGCAGCGCATTGCCTCAAACCATCCCGGCTACTGGAAGGCCAACCCGCAGCTGTTCGTCGACGAGCGGCGTAACCCCTACAGCACGCCAGCCGATCGACCGTTCCTGTGGACCCGCGGGCGCCAGGTGGGTGGCAAGAGCCTCACCTGGGGCGGCATCACCCTGCGGCTGTCCGACTACGAGTTCCAGGCGGCCGAACGGGATGGCCACGGCCACAGCTGGCCGATCCGCCATCGCGACCTGGCCCCCTTCTACGAGCGGCTGGAGACACTGCTGCAGGTGCGCGGACGGTGCGACGGTCTGCCCCAGCTACCCGACGGCGTCTTCCAGGAGCCCCTGCCGTTCACGCCGGCGGAACGGCACATGCAGGGCAGCATCGCCCGCGATCTCAATCTGCCGCTGATCCATTCGCGCGGCTTCCCCCTGCGACGGCCCAGCGATGGACCCTGGCCCCGCTCCTGCTCGCAGGGGGGCGCCCTGGCCCTGGCCCTGGCCAGCGGGCGGGTGCAGCTGCGCAGCAACGCCGTGGTGAGCCATGTGGAGGTGGATCAGCGCAGTGGACGCGCCATGGGCGTGGTGGTCGTCGATGCCGAGAGCGGCCTGCAGCGCCGCGAGCAGGCGCAACTGGTGGTGCTCTGCGCCTCCACGATCGAGAGCGTGCGGCTGCTGCTGCATTCCCAGCAGGTGGGCGGACTGGAAGAGGTGAGCGGACGACTCGGCCTGGGGCTGATGGATCACATCTCCACCAGCCGTTTCTTCTCCCTGCCCGATCAGCCGCCCGCTGGAGCCAGCGAGCTCTCCGGTGCCGGCAGCTGCTTCATCCCCAACACGCTGAACCTCGGCAGCAGCGATGGCGATGGCGATGGCAGGGTCGACTTCCTGCGCGGCTACGGGCTCTGGTGCGGCATCCAGCGGTTCGATCCGCCGCAGCTGTTGCGGCGCGATCCACAGGCGGCGGTGGGGTTCCTGATCGGCCACGGAGAGGTTCTCGCCAGCGATCACAACCGCGTCAGCCTGGATGCTGAGCGGGTGGACGTCTGGGGCATCCCCATCGCCCACATTGACTGCCGCTGGGGCGACAACGAAGCGCGCATGGTGGCTCACATGCAGGCACGCATGCAGGCGGTGGTGCAGAGCGCCGGCGGTCGGATCGCCCCCCTGCACGATCTGTTCGTCCTGCCGCTGGTGGAGCCGCTGGTGCGCGGCAGCCTGGCCCTGGCGCCGGGGGCGCCGCCACCGGGGTACTACATCCACGAACTGGGCGGTGCTGCCATGGCGGCAGAGGAGCAGGAGGGCGTGCTCAACCGCTGGAACCAGCTCTGGCGCACACCGAACCTGCTGGTGACCGACGGCAGTTGCTGGCCAAGCGCCGGCTGGCAGAGCCCGACACTCACCGAGATGGCCATCACCTGGCGAGCCTGCGCCCATGCGGCCGAGGCGCTGCGCCGGGGAGATCTCTAGCCCGAGGCAGGGATCAAAGGTCAGTGCCCGCTCACCGAAGCAGCGATTCTGTGTCAACGACCACAACAGACTCGGCGAGCAAACCGCACACTCAGCACGCGACCTTCAAAGGGTCGGGCAAGGGAGAAAACATCAGGCGGGAGCTCGGCACTCCCGCTTTTTTTGTTCACTCTCCAGCCCGCATGAACAGGCCGTTGAGGTAGTGCTGGGCCACGCAGCGATCGCCGCAGCCGTTCTGAAACAGAAAACCCGCCAGGGCCGAGGTGATCACCCG
The DNA here is from genome assembly GCA_027488975.1 of Cyanobium sp. E1_MAG_00006. GTDB lineage: Bacteria > Cyanobacteriota > Cyanobacteriia > PCC-6307 > Cyanobiaceae > Vulcanococcus. The sequence continues at coordinate 96,589 of JAIYAQ010000023.1, read as the reverse complement.
GTACTGATCCCAGTCGGGCCGGCTCTGCAGGAAGGCACGCATGCCATCGAACAGCACCTCAGGCACCTCCGCCTCCAGGCTGATCCGTGCTGCAGCGGCCAGCGAACCATCTGCCTGGTCGGCCGAGGTGTCGGCCTCACTGCCGGCTTGGTGCACCCGCTGCTGCAGGCAGCGGCTCAGATGATTTCTGGGATCCAGCTGGGGCGCTTGGTCCGCCGATGTCTCTGCCCTGTCCCGATCCAAGCGCATCAATCCGTCGTCAGGCCATAGGAAGCCACAGATCTGGCGCTGCCGTCAAAAGCGCTGCGCCTGCCTGAACCCATGACGCAACAGGCTGAGACCGGTGGCTGGCACTGAAGCCACCGGGTCGACCGCGGCCGGCGGGCACCGCAGCTAGCGAGGCCCCGGCACCTGTCAAGCGACGCCATGGGTGGGAACCGCAATCCCCAGAGCCGCCGCGGCGACACGCCCGCAGAACACAACGCTGTGGAAAACCGACAATGCCCCTGGGGAAAAGACAGCCTTCCTGGGGAATCGCGTCAAGGATCAGAAAAACTGATGGGTCTGAGTCTCCCGGGACACGGGCGATAACGAGACGACTGAGGCTCTCAAAGTCACCTCTTGTCTTCAGCTTTGCCGCCTGGTTTGTGAAGCGTGCGTGGCCCGAGCGGATGGTCCGCGTGGGGATACGGCGCATGGCCATGGTCATGCGCGTGGTCATGGCCGTGCTCGTGGTCATGGCCGTGATCGTGCGAATGGCTGTGCTGGCCCAGCGGGATCGGGATGCCATCGGGCTGGCAGGCCCCGGTGCACTCGTTCTCACAGAGGGTGCAGCCCTCGATCAGACCCTCCACGTGGTGGTGATGGCTGCGCTGCGGCGCACCCACCTCGGTCTCAAAGCCCAGCACCTGGGCGCGGTACTTGCAGAGGGAGCAGTTCATCTGCGTCTCACCGCGCACCACCTCCTCCACCCGTTCGCGGAAGGTGTCGATCACCAGCGGGTGATCGCCCAGGTAGCCCGCATCCACAAACTCCACACCGGGGTGATCGGCGGCCACCAGGGCGGTGTGCTGGCGAATCCGGCTCACGAGCACGCCGGAGAACAGGAAATAGGGGAACACCACCACGCGGCGGAAGCCCAGGCGCACCACATGGCGCAGACCCGGCTCCACCAGCGGGAAGGTCACGCCTGAATACACGGTCTCGCCCCAGCCGAAGCCGAAGCCCTCCACCAGCATCCGCGCCACCTTGGCCACATTGGAATTGGCATCCGGATCCGAGGAGCCGCGCCCCACCACCACCAGAAGGGTTTCGGCCAGGGGCACTGGCACCGCGCCCGCCGCCGACGCCGCCTGATCGGAGCGCTCGATGGCCTCACGGATGCGGGCCCCTGCCGCCTGGATCATCTTGAGATCGACGCCCAGCTCTCGGCCGTACTCAATGCGCAGGCCGGTCTCGGCGGCGTAGGTGTTGAGAACGGAGGGGATGTCGTTCTTGGCATGGCCGGCGGCGAACAACATGCCTGGCACCGCCAGCACCCGCTTCACCCCCTGCTCCCGCAGGCGATCCAGGCCATCCCGCAGGATCGGCCGTGCGAACTCCAGATAGCCGTATTCCACCGGCACCTGCGGCAGCAGCGGCCGCAACCCCTCCGCCAGACGGGCAAACTCCTCCACCGCCAGCCGGTTGCGGCTGCCATGGCCGCAGATCATCACGCCGATCGGCCCGCCCTCCACGGCCTGAAGATCCAGCAGAGCGGCAGCGTCGGCCATGGGGAGGAGCACCTCAACCGACCCTATCCGGGGCAGGCCCGCGGCCCGCTGGCATCCGGCCGTGCAGCCGCGATGCTGTGCCGGAGCCACAACGCCGCACGTGCGTCACCCCGCCCCGCCTGCTCCCCGTTCCAGAGAGGCCTCGTTGGGCGGCGGCCGCAGCCTGGTGGCCCTGCTCCTGGCGCTCGCGGCATCGATCGCTGCTCCCATCGCGGCGCCGCTCCCTCCAGCCGTTGCAGCACCGGCGCCCGCCGGCCGCGATCCCCTGCCCTCCTGGGTGGAGGGCGCCAGCAAACGGGCGATTCTGCGTTTTCTGCAGCAGAGCGGAGGCGGGAGTGCTGACGGCAGTGCTGGCGGGGTGCCACCGGCCGAGCGCATCGCCGTCTTCGACAACGACGGCACCCTCTGGAGCGAGCAGCCGCTCTACTTCCCACTTTTGTTCTGCATCGACCGGATCCAGAAGCTCGCCGCCGGCCAGCCGCAGTGGCGCCAGCAGGAACCCTTCGCCTCAGCCCTGCGCGGCGACATCCCCTCCCTGCTGCGGCAGGGTCCTGAGGCCCTGGCCACCATGCTGGTGGCCGGCTCCACGGGCATGAGCAGCGAGGCGTATCAGGAGGAGGTGAAGCGCTGGATCCGCACGGCCCGCCATCCGCAGACAGGCCGGCTCTACAGCGCCATGGTCTTCCAGCCGATGCTGGAACTGCTGGGATTGCTGCGGGCCCACGGCTTCCGCACGTACATCGTTTCGGGCGGCGATGTGGCCTTCATGCGGGCGTGGAGCGAGAGCGTCTACGGCATCCCGCCGGAGCAGGTGATCGGCACCCGGATCGCTCTGGAGTACCGGGAAACGCCTGGCGGCCCCCAGCTGGAGCGGCTGCCAAGGATCGAGGCCCTGGTGGATGGCCCCGGCAAGCCGGTGGCAATCGAGCAGATCATCGGCCGACGGCCACTGGCGGCATTCGGCAACTCCGACGGCGACCGGCAGATGCTCAGCTGGACCATGGCCGGCAATGGGCCACGTTTCGCCCTGATCGTGCATCACACCGATGCCCGCCGCGAATGGGCCTACGACCGGCGCTCCGAGATCGGCCGCCTGAACCAGGCCCTCGAGGAGGCCCGCCGCGACGGCTGGACCGTGGTGGACATGGCCAGGGACTGGCGGGTGATCCACCCACCCCAACCCGCGCTGCCGGATTCCACCAGCCCCGCCGGAAGGCGCTAGATCCAGGCGAACGATCTCCCTAGCTTGAGCGAAGGCAACCGCTGGCCATGGCTCCGCTTCAGCCAAAGCGCGCACTACACCTTCGGCGCAGCCTCGGAGCCCTGATCGGTGTGGGCTGCGGCTACGCGCTGGCGCGTCAACTACCGCTGGTGCCCTCCACCCTGCTGAGCGCCCTGGTGCTCACCGCCGGCATCAGCCTCAGTGCTGCTCCGCAGGATGCCGGCCTCTGGTGGGCCCTGATCGGCGCCGCCGCCGGCAGCTTGGTGGGCACCGGTGCGGCGCTGGCCAGCGCAATGCAACAACTCGCTTCTGCCGAGCAGCTGCCCCAGCGGGCCCTCACCGTGCTCGTGCTGGCCGCTGCCGGCGCGATCGCCGGGCGACGCCTGCAGCGGCAGCGTGGCTGGCAGCCCGGACGACAGCCCCGCGAGCTGCTGCGCTCCGCAAGCGGCCTCACCACCGGTGTCTTCGCCGGGATCGTGACGCTCACCTACGTGCATTCAGGCCTGGATGTGGCCCGGACCCTCTCCAGCCGCCTCAGTACCTCACTCACGATTCTGGTGCTCTCGCTTGTGGGCCCGGCCTGGCTGAGCCATGGTCTGCACCATCACGACCAGCAGGGAGACGATGGGCACTGAACCGCTCACGCAAAGCCTGGCGGCTCTCGCCGAAGGCTTACGACTGCTGTTGGAGGGCTTGTCGGTGGCGACAGTGCTGCTCGGGCTGCTGGCCAGCCTGCGGAGCCAGCTCGGCCGCAGCGCACGCCGCCGCGCGGAGGGCATCGCCAGGCTGACCGACCTGCGGCTGAGCTTCGGCAGCTGGCTCTGCCTGGCCCTGGAATTCCAACTCGGGGCTGACATCGTCGCCACCACCACCAGCCCCAGCCGCGACCACCTGATTCAACTGGCGGTGGTCGCCGTGATTCGCACAGTGCTGAACGTGTTCCTGGCCAGGGACCTGGAGGCTGAACGTCCTTCGGCCGCCGGCGCTGCAGCAGCGGGAGCCCAGCCATGACGCTGGCCGATCACCTGGCCCGGCAACGCAACCGCGATGCGGCGGAACGCACGCTGATGGCCTGGATCCGCACCTGCCTGTCGCTGATCTCCTTTGGCTTCGGCCTCGACAAGATCGTGGCGGCGATCAACAGCCGCAACCCTGGTGGCAGCTCCCATGCGGAACTGAGCGTGCGGCTGATCTCGGTGGCCTTCATCCTCACCGGCGTGGTGGCGATGGCCGCCGCGACCCGCCAGCACAAGCTGAACCTGAAGCGACTGCTGCGGGACGACTTCACCTACAGCGAGCGCCCCTCGATCGCCAGCGCCACGGCCGTGATGATCAGTCTGATCGGCGTGGCGGCCCTGGGCCTGCTGGCCGTTGGAGCCTTGCTGCCATGAACACCGCCTTCTCCCTCTTCATCACCCTCACGCTGTTCAGCACGATGCTGGCGCTGGGCCTCACCCTGAGGTTGGAAGGCCTGCGCCCCTGGCTGAGCCGGCCCGGCCTGCCCCTGCGGGTGCTGCTGGGCTCCTGCGTGCTGGTGCCGCTGCTGGCCCTGCTGCTGCTGCAGAGCCCCTGGAGCTGGGCCATCTCCCAGCCGGCGCGCTACGCCATCGCCCTGATGGCGCTCTGCCCCAGCGCACCGCTGGCCCTGCGCAAGGCGCGCAAGGCGGGTGGAGATCATCAGCTCGCCTGTTTGGTGCAGGTGGGAGCAGCCCTGGCCGCGATCGTGACGCTCCCGCTAGTGGGGCTGGCCTTCCGCCAGACCTTTGCAGTGCTGGGATGGGAGGTTCACCCCCTCGATGTGGCCGCCCAGGTCGCCCGCGTGCAGGTGCTGCCGTTGCTGATCGGCATGGGGCTGCGGCATTGGCAGCCAACGCTCGCCGAACGGCTTGAGGGTCCGCTGGATCGCATCGCCACCGTGCTGCTGCTTGTGCTGGTGATCCTGGTGCTGCTGAAGGCCGGTCCCCTGTTGCTCAGCTACGTCCCCAGCAACCTGCCGGCCATAGCACTGATGGCGCTGATGGCGATGGCCTCGCTGGCCCTGGGGGGCGCGATGGCTGGCGAGCAGTCGTCCCATCGCATCACAACCGCGCTGGTGACCTCGATGCGCAACCCCGGCCTGGCCCTTCTGTTCGCCAGCCAGCATGGCGGCAGGCTGCCCGGCCTGAAGCTTGGGGTGCTGATGTATGTGCTGGTGACGGTGATCCTGACGATTCCACTGATGCGTGCCAACCGCCTGGAACGTCAATGACCCTGTCAACCTCAGCACGACAGGCTGGACCGCGCCAGAGGCGCCGGCTGTCCTGGGAGGAAGTGCAGCGCCGTCGGCAAGGCAGCCGCTTTCACCGGTTACTTGAGCACTCCTTCCGATTTCGACTGCTGCTGGCGGCGGCAGGCGCTGGATTGCTTCTTGGTGGCGTGAACCGCTGGGAACACTGCCGCAGCCATCACTTTGAATCGGGCTGCGTCCTGGCCGATCCCGGCGGGATCGTGACGGTCGGCAACGTGGAATCCCTGAGCATCGTCACGGCAGCCTTCCTGTTTCTGCTGGAGGGCGGCAAGCGGCGGCGCCGGGAACATCTGGAGGCGATGGAGGTGATCCTCAGCTGCCAGCAGGCCGGCGCGAGGCTCAGTCATGCGCGCAATCAGGCCTTGGAACTTCTCAGCGAGAGCGGCCTCTGGCTCGATGGTGTTGATCTCTCCGCCACGAATCTAGACGATCTGCGGGTTCCCTACGCCCGCTGGCGTGATGTCAATCTCAGCAATTCAAGTCTGCGGAGAGTGCTTCTCGCCGACGCCGACCTCCAGCACAGCGATCTGAGTGGAGCCGATCTGAGTCAGGCCAACCTGCAGCACGCCGATCTGCGCGGCGCCAATCTGAAGGGCTCCGACCTACGTGATGCCGATCTCAGTGGTGCGGATCTGAGTGGGGCTGATCTGATTGGTGCTGATCTGACGGGCGCCGATCTGACGGGAGCCACTCTGAGCAATGACGATCGGCTGCAGACATCGCCAACACCAGAACCCCGCCTTCCATCCGAGAGGCCAGCTCTATGAATGAACCGATTGCATGCACTGGATGAACCGTACTGACACGGCAACCAAAGGCAGGGGCGGCCGGGACGTACAAAACGGCGGAATTTGACAGTTCGACCATTGACGCGTGCTGTAGCCCCTGTGACGTGAAGAACTCGATGGCCTGGCATCGCCTTGCAACAAGCAATACACCCAGCAAGTCGCCCTGTCTTCCACTTTGCAATCCAGCCAGGAATCCAGCCAGCAAGCGATGCCGAAAAGATGTCGAATGACTGAACCATGCCACCAAACCAACCGATGAAATGCAGACTGAATAGTGTGCTGAAACCGGCTCAGACCATGGCCCGATCAACCCCAGCGGCGCAGCGCTGTAGTGCTGTCATCCGATCACGAGGCCTCTGCCTGGCTCTGTGTCTGATCGCCCTCTGGCCCGCGGCGGGCCGGAGCCAGCAGCGGAGCACCTCCACGGTGGACACGCCGCAGCTGGGTCGCCTTGAGCTGGAGAACGGCTACCCGACAGACGCCACAGCCCGCAAGCTCTATGACGAGCTCGATCGGCAGCGGGCCACCCAGGGCTACCTGTGGGCCCTGCCGGCGGTGAGCTTCAAGGCCCTCTACGACGCCCAGGCAAAAACCATGGGCGTCCGCAACGGCGACGTGCTGCTCTACCGCACGCTGCAGGACAAGGCGGGGATGCTCACGCCCAACATCACAACCCTCTACGCCTTCAGCTTCTGGGATCTGGCCAGGCAGGGTCCGCTGGTGGTGGAGGTGCCGGCGGGTCTCACCGCCGGCGGCGTGCTCGACATCTGGCAGCAGCCGATCACCGACCTGGGCCAGACCGGGCCCGACAAGGGTGCCGGCGGCAAGTATCTGATCCTTCCCCCCGGCGCGGCGGAGGTGGAGGCCCCCGGCTACCGCATCTTCCGGGCCTCCAGCAACCAGGTCTGGTTCGGCACCCGCGGTCTGGCGCCCGACAAGGCTGTGGCCGAGGCCACCGTGCGCCAGCACCGCCTCTACGGCTGGAACCAGCGATCCAATCCGCCGGTGTCCCGCTACGAGGAGGTGGGCGGTCGTCCCTGGCAGTCGGCCCAGCCAGCCGATCTCTCCTACTGGCGGCTGCTGAGTGATCTCTACGCCAACGAGCCGGTAGCACCGCGCGACCGGATGATGTTCGGCATGCTGACGCCACTGGGGATCAGCCCTGGCCAGCCTTTCAAGCCCGATGCCCGGCAGGCGCGGATCCTCGGCGAGGCGGCCCAGTTGGGCGACCTGATGGCCCGCACCATCGCCTACGACAAGCGCACCCCCGGCGCCACGGTGTACCCGGGCAAGCACTGGGAGTACGCCGTCCTGTTCGATCTCGATCAGGAATCGCCCGACAAACGGCGCGTGCAGTTCGACGAGCGCAGCTCCTGGTTCTACGAGGCGATCGGCATGTCGGTGGGCATGCAGGGCCGGGTGCTCGGCTTCGGGCAGGTGTACCTGGAGACCTCCAAGGATTCCCGGGGCCAGTGGCTCGACGGTGGCCGCACCTACCGCATGCGCGTGCTGGCCAACGCGCCCGTGAAGCAGTTCTGGTCGATCACCCTCTACGACAACCTCAGCCGCGGCCCGCTGATCACCCCCCAGGGCGCCGCCGACCTCAGCTCCCGCAAGAGCGATCTGGTGAGCAACGCCGACGGCTCGGTGGATGTCGATTTCGGTCCGGTCCGGCCGGCTGGGACGAAGAACTGGATCCAGACCACGCCGGGCAAGGGCTGGTTCGCGTACTTCCGCTTCTACGCCCCCACCGAGCCCTATTTCGCCAAGACCTGGCAGCTCAACGACATCACGCCGATCAAGCCCTGAGGCCCGCCGCAACCCTGATCAGCCCCCCGTTGCTCCACCGCCAATCCACGCCAACCATGCCTTCACATCTCAGCCGCCGGCTCAAGGGCCTGGCCCGACCGATTGCTCTGCTCAGCCTCGGCAGCCTTATCGCGCTGCCGGCCCTGGCCGCCCAACCCACACCCGCCGCAGGCCACACCCTGAACGCTGCGGCCCTGCCGGCCCCCACCCCCGCCGAAGCCAAGGCGATCGCCGAGGAGGCCTGGCTCTATGCCTACGCCCCACTACAGGGCTACCAGACGTTCTGGAACCAGACGCAGAACAAGGCCTTCCCGGGCTACGTGGGCGGCTTCAACCGCTTCCGCCACTACAGCCGCTCCGCCACGCCGGCCGACACGGACATCGTCACCCCCAACAACGACACCCCGTATTCCTGGGCCTGGCTGGATCTACGGGCTGAACCGATTGTGCTGAAGCTGCCGGCGGTGTCGGCACCCCGCTATTACGTCAACCAGTGGTTCGACCTCTACACCCACAACTTCGCCTACACCGGTGTGCGTGCCACTGGACGGGGCGCCGGCACTTACCTATTCGCCGGCCCTCAGTGGCAGGGACGTATCCCGAAGGGGATCACCAAGGTGTTCCGCGCCGAGACCGATTTCGTCGGCACCCTCACCCGCACCCAGCTCAACGGGCCCGACGACATCCCCACCCTCCAAGCGCTGCAGGCGCAATACCAGCTGATCCCCCTCTCGCGCTTCGAAGGAACCAAGCCCCCCAAGCCCGCACCGCCGGTGACGTGGCCCGCCTGGGATGCTGCCAAGGCTGAGGGAATTGGCTTCATCGGCTACCTCAACGCCCTGTTGCCGTTCATGCCAACCGTGCCATCGGAGCGAGCGATGATGAATCGCTTCGCCCGCATCGGCATCGGTCCGGGGCGGTACTTTGACCCGAATCAACTCACTCCCGCCACCCGCAGTGCCATCGAGGCCGGGGTGAGCGCCGCAGCCTCGAACCTGCGCAGTAAGGCACTGGCACAGAGCAGTTCCAAGGGCTTCTTCGGCACCCGCGAGGAACTCGGGAGCGACTACCTCACCTATCGCGCCATGGGAGCGATGCTGGGGATCTACGGCAACAGCAGCGAAGAGGCCTTCTATGCCTCCCAGCAGAAAGGGCCCGACGGCAAGGTGCTCGACGGCCGCCGCAAGTGGGTGCTGCGTTTCCCCGCCGGCCAGCTACCGCCGGTGAGTGAGTTCTGGTCGATCACGATGTACAACCTGCCGCAGCGCTTGCTGGTGCCCAATCCGCTACAGCGCTATTCAATTGGTGATCGCACTCCCGGTCTGAGGCTGGGGGCCGATGGCTCGCTGGAGATCTATCTCCAGAGTGAGAATCCTGGGCCGGATAAAGTTGCGAACTGGCTGCCGGCCCCCGCTGGCCCGTTCTTCTTCGTGGCACGTCTCTACGGCCCCAATGCGGCGGCGCTGTCCGGGCGATGGACGATGCCCGCCCTGGTGGAGCGCCCCTAGCGCCAGCACTCAGCCTGGCCTTCGGATCGTGCCGTCAGGGGCTGAACCGCTGCCCCTCCCGGAGCAGATCCGAGGGCCTCAAACCGAAATGGCGATGAAACTCTCGACTGAACACCGAAACACTGCTGAAACCAAAACGGGCCGCTACACAGCCGACACTGTCCTCATCCTGAGGATTCAGCAGAGACAGGCGGGCCTGCTCCAGACGTTGCTGGCGGATCCATTGCATGGGGCCGCAGCCAAATCGTTGCTGAAAGGCCAGTTGCAGAAAGCGCCGTGAATAACCACTGCGCTGTTCCAGTATCGTCAGATTGATCGGGCTCTGCAGGTTGGCATTGACCCACTCCAGAAGCTCATCAAAGATGCGTTCACGGGCAGCATTGCCGCCAGAAGGGGCTTCGAGCAGGGCATCCAACCTTGGGAAGAGCAGCAAGGCCAGAGTTCGATAGATCAGATCATCAATCTGAAGAGTCCTGCCAATGGCAGCATCCGCAGGATCAATGCCATCCAGCAGCGAACAGGTGCGGCGCAGCAGGCTCAACCGTTGAGCGGTGCGGCCAACATCAACGCCGAGGACGGCCGGTCGATCCAGATCCTGACAGAAACGACGTTCCGACACGCCAAAGCCAGCCATCGCCGCAGCCGTGGCCTTGAGCCTGCGAAGATCCACATCAAAAACTATTCCGTTGAAACAATCAACGCTGTAGCGATAGCTGTGGCCAGAGGTAAAGAATACCGGCCGCTCCTCCGTGAGCTGAAGCGACCGGCCATCAACCTCATAACGGACGGATCCGCCGAAACAGAGATTGATCGAGCCAACCCCAGGATGCTCATCGATTGAACCCTGAATGGGCGAAGAGAAGCCACAGCTGAGGATCAAATCACCTGCCGCGGAACTCGAGGACCGATGCAGGAAGTTGCGCTCCCAGCCCTGACGAACGCCGAAATCCAGCAGACGATAATGTTGCGCCAGCCGGGCAGCCAGGGCATCAGGATCACGATCAACCACGGCCCGTCGATCATGAAAGGCCAGAGGCATTGCTGCCAGGGTTGCGTGATCAGGCGTGAGCATCACTGCCAGGCTCAGACATCAAGAGGCGCTGCGGTTCGATGGTGCCATGGGGACTGATGCCTGAAATGCGACCCATCGGCGAGAGCGGCCGCAGCTGTTCCAACGCCAAAAACGCCGCATAAATACTGAAACCAAGCTACATCTTCCTTCACGCCGCGTCCAATCAGAGCGATACGGATGCCAAGGAGCATGCGCATACGGTCAAGTCGTGCGCTTGCGAACGGGCCTGTGCTGAATCCTGGCCAGCCATGCCGGCGTGCGAATACGGCCTCAGGCGAAGCGAAGTGCAGCACTTGATGATTCACGCTGTTTCAACAACGAAACAGAAGCGGGGCGTTGTGGACGGCGCGACGCAAGCTCTGCAAGCTGTGGGCAGTGCTCCATTCCTGCCATGCCCAACGGCAAACCGAACATCCTCATCCTCTGGGGCGATGACATCGGCCAGAGCAACCTGAGCTGCTACAGCCACGGCCTGATGGGGTATCAGACCCCCAACATCGACCGGGTGGCCCGGGAAGGGGCCAAATTCATCCATTACTACGCCGAGCAGAGCTGCACCGCCGGTCGCGCCGCCTTCATCACCGGCCAGAGCGTGTTCCGCACCGGTCTCTCCAAGGTGGGGCTGCCTGGAGCCGAGCAGGGCTTCAAGGCTGAGGATCCCACCATCGCCGAGCTGCTCAAGCCACAGGGCTACCGCACCGGCCAGTTCGGCAAGAACCACTTCGGCGACCGTGACGAACACCTGCCGACGATGCACGGCTTCGACGAGTTCTTCGGCAACCTCTACCACCTCAATGCCGAGGAGGAACCGGAGCTGCGCGATTACCCGAAGGAGGATGATCCGGAGTTCCCCAACTTCCGCAAGCGCTTCGCCCCTCGAGGCGTGCTGCACTGCTGGGCCAATGGCGATGGCAGCCAGCGGATTGAGAGCACCGGCCCGCTCACCCGCAAACGCATGGAGACGGCCGATGATGAATTCCTGGTGGAAGCCAAGCGCTTCATCCGCGACGCGGTGGCGTCCGGCGAGCCCTTCTTCGTGTGGTTCAACACCACCCACATGCACTTCCGCACCTACGCCAGGCCCCAGGACGTGGGCCGCAGCGGGCGCTGGCAGTCGGAATATCACGACGTGATGATCTATCACGACGAGTGCATCGGCGAAATGCTCAACCTGCTCGATGAGCTGGGCATCACCGACGACACGATCGTGATGTACAGCACCGACAACGGTCCGCACATGAACAGCTGGCCCGATGCCGGCATGACGCCCTTCCGCAGCGAGAAGAACACCAACTGGGAGGGGGCCTACCGCGTGCCGGCCATGGTGCGCTGGCCTGGCCAGATCCCCGCCGGCACCAATATCACCGGCATCTGCAGCCACCTCGACTGGCTGCCGACTCTGCTGGCGGCCGCCGGCGAACCGGAGATCAAACAGAAACTGCTTGATGGCCATCAGGTGGGGGACAAGACCTTCCACATCCATCTGGATGGCTACAACATGCTCGATTACTGGACCGGCAAGACCGAGAAGAGTCCGCGGAAGGAGTTCTGCTACTTCTCCGACGCCGGCGATCTGGTGGGCCTGCGCTACGACAAGTGGAAGTTCGTGTTCCGCGAGCAGCGCGAACAGGGCACCTGCCAGATCTGGGCCGAGCCGTTCGTGGAACTGCGGGTGCCGAAGATCTTCAACCTGCTCACCGATCCCTACGAGCGGGCCGACATCACCTCCAACACCTACTGGGACTGGATGTTTGATCATGTCTTCCTGATCGTGCCGGCCCAGGCCTTCGTGGGCGATTTCCTGAAGACGTTCATGGCCTATCCGCCGCGCCAGAAGGCTGCCAGCTTCTCCCTGGAGCGGGTGATGGAGAAGCTCGAACAGGCGGCGAGCGGCGGCGCCTGAGACGCACCCTCCGCCCAACCCAGCCGAACCCATCACGTCGTCATGACGGCCTGCGTGTCCCTCCCTGCTCCTCAGCATCGGCAGAGTCCTTCCGGGAGTTCTGCAGGGCGTCCTCCGGGACGCCCGCCGGCGCGGGGGATGGTCTGGGTGCCGGGCGGCCGGTTCGTGATGGGCTCGGACCACCACTACCCCGAGGAGTCGCCAGCCCATGAGGCGGAGGTGGGGGGGTTCTGGATGGACCGGGCGCCGGTGACCAATGCCGAGTTCCGCAAATTCATCAAGGCCACGGGCTACCAGACCCAGGCCGAACGCCCCGCCGATCCGGCCGACTACCCCGGTGCGCGGCCCGAGCAGCTGCATCCGGCCTCGATCGTGTTCCTGGCGCCCACCCAGCCGGTGCCGCTCGACAACATCCATGCCTGGTGGCACTACCTGCCCGGTGCCAACTGGCGTCATCCGGAGGGGGGGGGCAGCTCGATCAAGGGCCGCGAGCAGCATCCGGTGGTGCACATCAGCCACGCCGATGCCGAGGCCTATGCGCACTGGGCGGGCAAGCAGCTGCCGACGGAGACGGAATGGGAACGGGCCGCCTGGGGAGGGCGGCAGGGCTGCGACTACGCCTGGGGCGATGAACTCCATCCGGGCGGTCGCATGCTCGCCAACACCTGGCAGGGAGCGTTCCCCCATCACAACAGCCGCGCCGACGGCTACGAGCGCACCTCACCCGTGGGCTCGTATCCGGCCAACGGCTACGGGCTGGTCGACATGATCGGCAATGTTTGGGAGTGGACCAGCAGCTGGTACAGCGACAGCCATCAAGGCATCGCCAATCGCGGGCCGTCGGAGCCGAGCCCATCCGGGTGTTGCGCCTCCGCTGATGCAGCACGCCTGGCCAGCATTGATCACAACTCGGAGCACGGCACCATTGCCCGCAAGGTGGTGAAGGGTGGTTCGTACCTCTGCGCCCCCAGCTACTGCCGCCGTTACCGCCCCCCTGCGCGCCTGGCCCAGGGCATCGACACCTCCACCGGCCACATGGGCTTTCGCTGCGTGGTGAGGCCATCGCCATGATCAGCAGCAACCCAGGGCTGGGTCTGCCAGCGCCGGCTCCTCTCACCCAATGGAACCTGGGGGAGCTGAGCCTGAGCCACGGCTGGCAGGCCCGTGGTGGAGCACCGGCGCGTGGATCGGAGCTGCTGATCCCCGTGAGCCAGCCCCTGCACGTTCGCCAGGGAAACCTGGATCACATCCTGCGCCCCCCCCTGGATCTGCTCTTCCTGCCGGAGGGCGCCGATGGAGTGCAGGTTGCACCCTTCCATGGCTGGCGCCTCAGCATGGATCACGAACGGCTCTGCCAGTTGGCCGCTGAGCTCTCAGGCCATCGCCTCAGCCCAGGGCGCTGTCGTCGACGTCTGCAGACCACGCGCCCGCTGCAACCGCAGCACACGTCCGAGCGCGAGCTCGCCGCTGCCCTGCGGCAACTGCTGCGCGTCTGCGAGGCCACACCGGCCCATGGCCAGCGCCATCTGGCGCTGGTGGGACAGGACCGTGTGATCCAACGCCTGCTGCTGCTGCTGCTCTGCGGCGATCTGATCCTGAAGGCCGGCCACGACGCTCAGGCCCCCCTTGGCAGCAAGGCACGGATCCTTGAGGACCTGGTGGCCTGGATTCAGGCGCATCTGCACCGCCCCATCCAGTTACAGGATCTGGTGGCGCAGAGTGGCTATTCCCAGCGCAGCCTGCGGAACGCCTTCCATGAGCGATTCGGTTGCGGTCCTGTGCAGTGGATCCGCGGCCAGCGGCTGCAGGCGGCCCGGGCACGACTGCAGGACCCGAGGCCCGATGACACGGTGTCGCAGGTGGCGGCGAGCTGCGGCTACCAGCATCTCTCCCAGTTCAGCCGCGACTTTCAGCTGGCCTATGGGCTCCGCCCCTCGGAGCTTCTGCGCGAGGGGCGACGCCGATCAACTTGAGCCAAGCGGATCCGCTGCGGCTCGGAATCCGCTGCGGCTCAGAAGAAGAACTTCAGGCCGATCTCGATGCCGTTCTGGTCCGTGCTGAAGCCTGTGGAGCGCGTCGCGCCGTTGTTCCAGGCGATGCCCTGGTAACGCCATGACACATTCAGATCCGTGTTGTTGCCCAACGCGTAGCCCAACCCGACCTGGGCATTGCCGCTGAGGTCTTGAGCACCGGCCAGGCCGAAGCCGCCCACATCACCGCGGGCGAACAGCCGCAGATCGGGTGCCAGAAACAAGGAGGCCTGCGTTCCCAGCAACGGCTGCGCCCAGGTGCGCTGGAGGCTCCCTTCCCGTTGGAACTGCAGACCGAACGGGCCGTTGCCCCGGAGCTCAGCCGCGACATTGAGCCCGGCCTCCACGACACGCACACCGGCATAGGGAATCAGCGACCAATCACCGGCGCGGCCCCGAGCCGCCTCCTTCTCGCCGAAGCGATAGCGAAGCGCCAGGTCATACACCCCGAGGCTGGAGCTGACCTCGCTGCTGCCGGTGAGCAGACCATTGGGGGTGTTGCGCGAGCGTGCGTCGCCGACCCGGTTGTAGGCCAGATCCACGAGCACGCCCAAGCGCTCTCGCTCGGCGCTGGCGCGGGCACTGGCAGCGAACTGCAACAGGTTGAGGAGCTGCCCAGGGGCCAGATCCGTGTCCGCTTCAAAGCCACGCACGGTGGTGGTGGATTGCATCCAGGGCAGGAATACGTAGAGCTCAACCGTGTAGTGCCAGGGGTTCTCTGCCTGGGCCGCTGCCTGGGCCGCTGAAGCCGCGGGTTGAACCGGTTGCGGGGCTTGCGGCTGGGTTTGCGGCTGAGTTTGGGGTTGGGTTTGGAGTTGGGCGGAAACAGGAGCGGTGGCACCGCCGCAGGCCAGGGCCACCAGCGCCAGGGCGCGGATGCGGAGGGGAGCCTTGCGAAGCGATGGCACGGGCTTGATCCCAGCTCAAGCGCACAGCTTGCCCCTGCTCCTCACGATTCGAGCGCTCAGGTTGTCGCAGGGCGACGTTCTCTACCGGATGACTCAAGCCTTGCTGGAACGGGGCAGCCGCCAGCAAAACGCCCACCGGCAGAGCCAGTGGGCTAGGGAGGCATGCGGATCAGCAGCCTGAGGGTGCTGACTCAGGTGGAGCCGAAGGCCACCTGGCAGGCGGCATTGAGAAGCTCAGCCTCGGAGGCGTTGCTGGGCTGCTGACCGTTGATGGTGCCGGCATTGCAATCAGCCGACAACTGGTAGGTGTTTCCATCTGCCGTGACGGCGAACGACACGGAGCTGCTACCACTGGGGGAGACCGTGCCGTACAACAACTGATAGTTGCTGTCAGGTACAGCGATGTAGCTCACATTGTTGCTGATGGCATTGTCAACGGCGTTGTTGATGATCGCCGCCGTTGCCAGCGTGCCGATCCCCCAGGCCGCAGCCCGGGCACCCCACCAACCCCAGGTTGGAGTGGCCCAGCCGCCATACCAGCCGTAGTTCCACGGTCGAGCGACCCCCCAGCCAGCTCTTGCCCATCCCGGGGAGACATTGAGGCTGTTGACGTTGACCGTACGGTTCCAGTTGCGATTGATATCGCGATTGACATTCCGGTTGGTGGTGCGGTTGACATTGCGATTGAGGTCGCGATTCACACCACCGCCAAGATCCCGATTGCCGGTTCGGTTCGCCACCGGCCGATCGATTGAGGGGCGCGCGGCTCCCGACCCGACCCGGCTGCTCCAGCCACCGGAGGGGGTTGCGGAGCCACGATTCAGACCACCGCCAGCGGTCTGAAAACCGGTCTGAGGCAAACGGGCTGCTCCACCGCCGCCGCCGCCGCCGAGGCGGGCACCACCCCCACCTCCGCCACCGCCACCGCCACCGCCACCGAAGCGAGCACCACCACCACCTCCGCCGCCACCTCGGGCACCGCCACCACCGCCACGGGCGATCAGCTCAGCGCCGGCTTGCGCGGTGCTGAGACTCGACAACGACGGGAGGGCCAGAGCTGGTGAGACGGCCAACGCAGGCGAGACCGTGGAGGTCAGGACCAGGCTGCTGAGCAACAGCCCTGTTGCCATACGGTTCTGGCTTGTCATTTCAGGGTCACCTCGCAGCCGTCGTCGTAGCAACTGGCGTTGATGCGTCCGTCCTCATCGAAGTTGACCTTCACCAGGTCACGCTTGGCGGTGGCGGCGGGATTGGACTCACGCACGCTGTTGAGGTAGTTGGGGTTGATCACACACAGATCACGGCCGTTGAAACAAACCGTGTTGGCCGAAAACCGGGCAGAGGCACGCTTCAGGCTCTGCCACTGCTTGCTGCCTGCATCCCAGAGCGCCATCCGCACCGGTGAATCGCTGATGCGCAAGGTCACCATCTCGCTACCGATCTGATGGCGATAGAGCGTGGCCTTGTCCTCGTTGACTGCCTCCACCGTGCAGGGCACCGGTTCAGCACCCTTGAGGCTGCAGCGGGTCTCGAGCTTGTAGAGCACCTGGGCCTGGCCCGGCAGCGGCGCCGCGAGCAGAGCCATGGACAGGGCTGCGCCAAGGCCGCCGCAACTCAGGACCGTGAAGCATCTGGACATGGTGGTGATACCTGACAGAACAGGGGAGACATGGTCAGGATGAACAGAGCGGCAGTCGGTGGCAACAACCACCGCGTGGGTCTGCCGTTCTGTGCGCATCCTCATTTGGCAGCGATGCAGATGCAGGCAAGCTCTGCCGATTTGCAGCAGTCGATCGCGGCGGATTCCACCAGGCCAAGGGCCCTGCGGGCCGTGGAGACGCACTGAACCTGCGGCAGATCTCCTGCGGGAGTGCGGGGTCGGCAGTTGGCACGCCTTTGGTGGGGAACACCGTTGCATTGCCATGCCGATCCCCACGCGCCTTGCCACCGCCACCAGCGCCGCCGATGTGCGGTTTAACGGCGATCGCCCCTGGGATCCGCAGGTCCACAACCCACAGCTCTATGCCGCGTTGCTGCGCCATGGCTCCCTGGCACTGGGCGATGGCTATGTGCGCGGCGACTGGGACTGCGAGCGGATCGACGAACTGATCTGCCGGCTGCTGCGTGCGAAGGCCCAGCGCCCACTGAGCAAGCGGGCCTGGCTGGCGGATGCCGCCACGCAACTCCGCGAGCAGCTCAGCAATCCGCAGGGCCCAGCAAGGGCCTTCAACGTGGGGCAGTGGCATTACGACATCGATCCACGCGTCTATGCGGCGATGCTGGATCCCCAGATGACCTACAGCTGCGGCTACTGGCGCCAGGCCTCCGATCTGGCCAGTGCCCAGGATCACAAGCTGCGGCTGATCTGCGAGAAGCTGCAACTGCAACCAGGAATGCGCCTGCTGGACATCGGCTGCGGCTGGGGCAGCCTGGCGGCCTATGCCTGCCGCCACTACGGCGTGGAGGCGGTCGGCATCACGGTCTCGGCCAGGCAGGCGGAGGCAGTTCGCGAACGTCACGGCGACCTGCCTCTGCAGGTGGTGCTGTGCGATTACCGCCAGCTACCGCTGCTGCAGGCCGGGCCGTTCGATCGCATCGCCTCGATCGGCATGTTTGAGCACGTGGGTCGCCGCAACGATGCGACCTTCCACCGAATCATGAGGCAATGCCTGGAGCCGGATGGGCTTGCCCTGTTGCAGACCATCGGAACAGCCCGCACCACGCACCGCACGGATGCCTGGATCGACGCCCACATCTTCCCCGGTGGGCGCCTGCCCTCCGCCTCGCAGCTCTGCCGCGGCCTAGAAAACCACTTCCTGATCGAGGACTGGGAGAACTTCGGCGCCGATTACGACAGCACCCTGATGGCCTGGTGGCAGAACTTCGAGGCAGCCTGGCCGGACCTGCAACGCGACAGCACCGAAGAGTTCCATCGCTTCTGGCGCTACTACCTGCTCAGCTGCGCCGGCTTCTTCCGCTCACGCGAGGGTCAGCTGTGGCAGGTGGTGCTGAGCCGGCCGGAACGTAATGGAAGCTACCGCTCCTGGCGGCCTGCCGAAACCACTGCGCTGCGGGCCGCGGCGAACTGACGGCATCGCCGCGGCAGCGCTCACTGAAATCAAGAGGTCCCGCAGAGGATTGAGCGGAACCGACAGACAGACCATGAGCGATGCCTTCGGCGACTATCTGCGCAGCATCGGCCGGATCCCACTGTTGACGGCCCAGGAAGAGGTTCACCTGGGTTTGATTGTCAAGGAATGGATGGAAGCCCCACAACCATCCGCAGGCCTGGAACGAAGAGGACGGCGCGCACTGCGTCGCATCGTTAGCGCCAATCTGCGCCTGGTGGTGACGGTTGCCCTGCGCTATCTGCGCCGGCTCAAGCATCTCGCTCATGATCCAATGGATCTGGTACAAGCTGGCAATCTCGGGCTCTTACGGGCGGCTGAAAAATACGATCCCACCCGCGGTTATAAGTTCTCTACCTACGGCTACTGGTGGATCCGCCAGGCCATCAACCGGCATCTGCAGGAGCACAACGGAGGCATCCGCACACCGGTGAATCTGGTGAGTCTGGCGAACCGCGCCGAAGCGCTCCAGAGCCTGGGATCGGACCTCCTCAGCAGCGAGGAGCTCGGACGCCAGCTGGGGGAGAGCGGTGATCGCGTGCTCTATGCCATGGCCGTGCAACATCGCAGCCACACCGTGTCGCTGGATCAGCAACTGAACGGCAGCGACGGCGACATGACGCTGCTGGACACGGTCTCCGACAGCCGCCTACCAACGATTGACGACGATTACAGCTGGATGCACGGCCAGATCCAGCAGCTCTCCACCCCGGAGCGAACCGTGATCCAACTGCGCTATGGCGAGGAGAAGCAACGCTC
The DNA here is from genome assembly GCA_027488975.1 of Cyanobium sp. E1_MAG_00006. Taxonomy (GTDB): domain Bacteria; phylum Cyanobacteriota; class Cyanobacteriia; order PCC-6307; family Cyanobiaceae; genus Vulcanococcus. The sequence continues at coordinate 77,403 of JAIYAQ010000023.1, read as the reverse complement.
CTTTGCCGAGGTGGCGCGCCTGACAGGCCGCAGCAAGGATCAGGTGCAGCGGCTGGAGCGGCATGCGCTCACCAAGCTGCGGCGACACCTGACGCCGATGCTCTTCCCCGCACCGGCGGTTGCAGCCCTGAGCGCGAATTAGACCCAGCGACAGACTCCGACCCAGATGTAGGGCCAGTGCGCGCTCCTGCAGCACTCGCGAAGCAGCAGTGCCGAATTACCTTCCCGCCGCTTTTTGATTCCTAAAACGGCAATGGGCACCATCTGGCTGCCTCGTCCCACTAGCAGTTTCAACCATGACCAACTACATGATCCTGGCCGATCTCGAAGCTGAGCAGATCAATGGTGGCTTCGGCTCCTTCTTCACCTACTCCAGCAAGTCGATGAAATCGGTCAGCACCCGGGTGGGCCAGTCCAACACCTCCAACAACCTCGGCCTGGGGATCGTCGGCCTTGGCAATGCTCAGAGCATTCAGGAGAACTCCGCCCTCGTCGGCACGATCCTGCTCTGAACAGGACGTCGATCGTTCCGTTCCGATCTCAGACACTTTTCCACTCACTCATCACCATGTCGCACCTCAACTTTCTCGCCGATGATCATGCTGAACTGATCAGCGGTGGCTGGGGCAGCACCCGGATCAGCCGCTTCAGCTTCACCAAGGTTTCAACAGCTCTTGGTCAATCCAACAATGTGAGCAACGTGGGCGTTGGCCTGCTGGGCGGTGGCGGCAACGCCGAGAGCTATCAGGGCAATTCCGCCGGAATCCTCACCTTCGTGGGCTGACCACACCTGAACTGAGGGCCTGAATTTCAGGCCCTTTTTCCATTCCCTACCCGTGACCATCATGTTTGACATATCAGATGATCAGGCGGAGCTTGTGAGCGGTGGCTTCAACATCACCGTGAGCCCCGTAATTGCCGTGTCCACCGCCGTCACCACCGGCCTTCAGGGCAACAATGGTGTCGTAATCGGCCTAGGCATTTTTGGCACTGGCATCGCGGGCCTGATCCAGGGCAACGGCCTGAATCTGTCCGGCTATCTGCCCAACTTTCCCAGCCTTCCCGCCTAAGGCATCTTTCGCCTGAGCCTTTCGCCTGAGTGTTCCGGACTCAGGCTTTTTCACTCTCCAACTCATCCTTGCATCCCAACCATGGATCTGCTCTGTGATCGCGAAGCCGCTTGCCTCTCCGGTGGCCATCGTCCGGCCTGGGGCCGCGGCGGTTCACCCATGGCCTCACTGCAGCGCGGGCGGCCGGGGCGCGTGCTGTTCGGCAATGGTGGCTTGAGTGGCCTGGGCAACTCGATCACAACCAACGTGAATCAGTTCAACATTGCCATCAACATCATCTTCAATGGTGGCTCCATCGTGAACAATCAGCTGAACGGCATTGATCTTTCCGTATCAGCTTGATGCCGTAACGCTGCGGTTCTGAGTTCCGGCATTTTTCCCTAGGTTTCCATCCACGATGGCCGTTTCCCGTTGGCTGGACACCACCAGCCTGTCCCGCTGGCTGCTCCGGCTTCCTGGCCTCTCCGCCCGCCTGCCCCAGGCCGCCTGCGTGCGGCAGTACGACGAGGAAGACTGCGGCGCCGCCTGCCTGGCCACCGTGTGCCAGAGCCATGGCGAGCCGCTGCCAATGCCGCTGGTGCGCCATCGGGTGGGCACCTCCGCCCAGGGAACAACCTTGCTGGGACTCAAGCGAGGGGCTGAAAGCCTGGGGTTCCACGCCCGGGCCGCCAAGGCGGACGCCTCCCTGCTACACGACCTGGCCTCCCTGCCTCTGCCGGTGATCTGTCACTGGCAGGGGTGCCACTGGGTGGTGCTGCATGGCTGGCAGGGTGAACAGCTGCTGGTGGCCGATCCCGCCTGCGGCGTTCGCCTGCTCACAGAGGAGGCCTTTCTGGCCAGCTGGAGCAATGGCGTGGTCCTGCTGCTGGATCCCGATCCCCAGCGCTTTCCGGCGGTGGACAGCGCCCAGGAAGGCTGGCAGGCCGGCAAGGGGCTCGGCGCTTTTCTGCCCTACGTGCTGCCGTTCCGGCCCTTGCTGCTGCAGGCGCTTGGCCTCAATCTGGCCACCGGTGTGCTGGCGCTGGGCATGCCTCTGCTGATGCAGATCCTCACCGACGACGTGCTCGTTCGTGGTGACAGCGAGATGCTGCGCAGCCTGGCCATCGGCATCCTCGTGCTGTTCCTGCTGCGGGCCCTGCTGAACCTGCTGCAGGGGCTGCTGGTGGGCCATTTCGGCCAGAAACTGCAGCTGCAGATGGTGCTGCACTACGGCCAGCACCTGCTGCGCCTGCCGCTCACCTACTTCGAGAGTCGTCGTAGCGGCGAAGTGGTGAGCCGCCTCGATGACATCCAGAAGCTCAATCAGCTGATCGCCAACCTGGCCCTGGGCCTGCCGGGCCAGTTCTGCATTGCGCTGATCTCCCTGGTGTGGATGGCCCAGTACAGCAGCGCCCTGACCCTCGCGGCCCTGCTGGGCTACGGACTGGTGATCGGCTGCCAGCTGGCGGTGTTGCCCTCGCTGCACCGCCGCACCCAGGGGCTCGTGGTGCAGTCGGCCGAGAACCAGGGCTTTCTGGTGGAGTTGTTCCGCGGCCAGGCCCTGCTCAAGACGACCCAAGCCAGTCCGCAGGCCTGGCAGGAGTTTCACCGCAATCAGGGCCGGCTGGCACGCCTGTCCTGGGGCGTGGGCCTGCTGGATCTCAAAGCCAGCACCGCCACTGGCTTTCTCGGCAACGTCACCAGCGTGATGCTGTTGTGGTATGGCAGCTCGTTTGTGCTCAGCCAGCAACTGAGCATCGGCCAGCTGCTGGCGTTCAACGGCATGGGAGCGAACGTGCTGGCCTTCCTGGCGGCGCTGGGAGGCTTGAGCCAGGAACTGATCACCTCACGGGTGGTGATGGCCAGGCTCGACGATGCCCTGCAGCACCCTGATGAGACCAGCTTGGTCCGGGGCCAGCAGCGGGCCGTGATCCCGGCCGATGCCGATATCCAGTGCAGTGACCTCAGCTTCCATCATCCGGGCCGTTGCGCGCTGATCGAGCACCTGGAGCTACGCATTCCCGGCGGCCTCACCACGGCTCTGATCGGTGAATCCGGCTGCGGCAAGAGCACCCTCAGCAAGCTGATCGCCGGGCTTTATCCACTGCAGCAGGGAACGATTCACTACGGCCCCTTCAGTTCCAGGGATCTCAGCCTGGAGTGCCTGAGGCAGCAGGTGGTGCTGCTGCCTCAGGACGACACGTTCCTGAACCGATCGATCTTTGAGAACTTCGTCTTCGCCTACCCGGAACTCAGCTACGAGCAGGTGGTGAAGCTCTGTCAGCTCACCCTGGCCGACGACTTCATCCGTGATCTTCCCGATGGCTACGGCACGGTGCTGGGCGAATTCGGAGCCAACCTCTCCGGCGGCCAGCGCCAGCGACTGGCTCTGGCTCGGGCCTTGGCCAGCGATCCGCCCGTGCTGCTGCTGGATGAATCCACCTCCGCCCTGGATCCCGTGCTGGAGGCGCGGGTGATGGATCGCCTGCTCGCCCATCGCAGCGGTCGCACCACCATCCTCGTGAGCCATCGACCGTCGGTGATCCTGCGCGCCGACTGGATCGTGTACATGGAAAACGGTGCGGTGCGTCAGCAGAGCCATCCCGGTGATCTGCGCGATCACCTCCAGGTTGCCCCTTATCTCCAAGCCGCCTGATGACCACACCATCCTCCGATCTGCCCGTCGCTGCCAGCGGCGACGCCCTCGCACAACCCGCTCAGCCGGTGCTGCCACCCACCCTGATGGGGGTGAGCGGTGACGACTTCCTGCCCGGGCCCGGCCCGTGGGCGTCGGCCCTGGGCCGGCAGCTGCTCGTGCTGTTGCTGCTCGGCGGTGGTGCTCTGGCCCTCTGGCCGATGCGCGAAACCGTGAAGGCCGCCGGCGTGGTGCGCCCCAGCGGTGAGAACACCGTGGTGCAGAGCGAGCAGGGGGGCACGGTGCTGCGGGTGCTGCTGCGACCCAACCAGGCCGTGCGGGCCGGTGATCTCCTGGCGGTATTCGACAGCCGGCCGCTGCAGGCCGAACGCCAGCAGCTGCTGGAGGAGCTCTCGATGCTGGAGGGCCAGGCACGCCAGGCCCGCGACGAGCAGCGCTCCCTGACAGCGCAGGCCGAGGCGCTCGACAACCTCAGCACATCGCTCACGGAGGCCTCACGCCGGGGCGTGGAGCAGGCCCGCGCCTCCTTGAACTTCGACAGCAGCGAGTTGCAGCGCTACCGCTCGCTGCTGGACAGCGGCGCCGTGCCCCGCAGCCTGGTGGAGGAGAAGCAGGCGCGGCAGATCGTGAGTCAGTCGGAGGTGCTGAAATCCCTGCAGGGTGTGGCCGAGCAGCGGGCCCGCGGCATGAGCGAACTGGCGCGGCTGCGCCAGAACGCCTCCCAGGCCCGCTCCTCAGCGGATGAACTGCGCAAGCAGATGTCGCAGCGACGTGCCCGGCTGCAGCAGGTGCAGCGGGGCATCGACCTGGCCACTGTGCGGGCTCCGATCAGCGGCTCGGTGCTGAACACCAACCTGCGCCATGCCGGCCAGGTTCTTCAGCCTGGGGAGGTGATGGCGGTGCTGGCACCGCTGGGTACCCGCTTCGACGTGAAGCTCCAGGTTCCCGCCGACCGCATCAGCCAGGTGCGGACCGGACAATCGGCCACCCTCAGGGTGTCCGCCTGCCCCACAGCCGAATTCGGTGTGCTGCCGGCACGGGTGGCGAGCATTTCGGCCGACACGATCCCATTGGCGACGCAAGCCGGGGCTGGCGCGTCTGCAGCCGCTGCCTACCAGGTGCTGCTGCATCCCGAACAGATCGCCCTGCGCGGGCGCCAGGGCAACTGCCCGCTGCGACCCGGCATGGAGGCGAGCGCGGATGTGGTGACACGCCGCACCACGGTTCTGATGTTCCTGCTCAACAAACTACGTCTCAGCGCGTGATCTGAGCGCGTGCATTTTGATGCACCAGAGCCGGCAGCAGCCACGCAAAGCCCCACCGTTGTGGCGACCATCAAGGGGGCGCAGTAATGAGCACGGAGGGGACAATGCGCACTGGACAATATGCACTGGACAATGAGCACTGAGGGGACCGGTAAAGGGACCACTGAAATGGCAGTTGTCCCAATGTCGTAGAAATGCTCCGAGGCTCGCAATCACGGCCCCGGAGCAACAGGTTCAGAAGCTGTGGGTCTTGACGCGCCCGTTGCCCATTGGCCCATGGGAATGGGTCATGACCGGCAGGGGCTGCTGCCCCTCGCGCTGCCCGTCACGCTGCTGATCGCGCAAGGCATCTTCCAGAAGGAAGGCGCAGAGGTTGGACACCGAACGGCCCTCTTCCTCAGAGCGACTCAACAGTGATTCATGCACGAAGTAGCTGAGCGTAATTGAGATGCGGCGTGGCTGGCGCTGTAGCACACGGAAGCGATCATTCATAGCCGAACTCCTGGATGATTCACAACGGGAATAACGCCGAGAGAGGCGAAGACAAGAGCTTTCTCAGCAACTCAACAATAGAAACGGAAATCAAGAGCAACCAGTTTGTTGCGGTACGCGCAAACACCACATCTGCAGCAAGATGACGACGCTGGTTGCAGATGTGACAGTCTGACGTGGCCCACCGACGTGATCAGCTGCAGCACAGCTGAGTGGCAAACCAGCGACAACTCGCCTCAGCCACCGCCTCAAGCGCGCCGGGTTCGCTGAACAGGTGGCCGGCGCCGGGCACCACCAACAGATCGTGGCGGGCGCGCAGGTGGGCAGCGGCCCAGGCATTGAGCTCGAGCACATCGACATCCGCCGCCCCCACGATCAACAGGGTGGGGCAGCGCACCAGGCCGAGGGCCTCGAACGCCAGATCGGGTCGTCCGCCACGGCACACCACCGCCCCGATGCGCTCGGGCCGGAGCGCCGCTACCTCCAGCGCCACCGCCGCGCCGGTGCTGCCTCCGAACAGCCCCTGTGGCAAGGCACGGAGCGTGGGTTCCTGGCTGGCCCAGTCGACCGCGGCCAGCAGGCTCTGGCAGGCCAGGCACAGTTCCATGCCCTGGTGCAGCTCCACCGGTGAGCCGGGAAGCAGATCCAACAACAGGGTGGCGAGGCCGGCGCGCTGCAGCACCTCGGCCACGGCCCGATTGCGGGGGCTGCTGCGCCCACTACCGCTTCCATGGGCAAACAGCACCAGCGCGGTGGCGGGCCTGGGCAGGGCCAGCTCCCCCTGCAGCTCGCCGGCCGGAGAAGGGATCCGCACCTGGCGGATGAGGGCGCCGCGCGCCATCGACGGGAAGGCGATGGGATGAGCTGGAGGGTGTGAGCCCTCCGGCCCCAGCCTGACCATGCCGGCGCCGGGGGCGAGCAGCTGCGGCAGTGGCGCACGCTCGAGGCGGACTCCTGCCGCAATCCCGCGGCAGCGGCGGGGCCCGCGATCGCCACAAACCGGCGGGCGACGCAGCCTGAAACGGTGCTGCGGAGCTGCCGATGGACCTCTGGTGTGTGGCACTGTTGCCTGGCTCAGGTCAACAGCGCGCCCGGCCGCGCTGGCTGCGCAGCGATGGGCGTTTCAGCCTCGCCGCCGACCAGGCCTGGACTGTGATCGAGCCGGCAACGGCGGCCCGCAGGCTGCAGCACTGGCTGGAGGTGCATGGCAGGAACCCGGCCGTGCTCGATCGATTTCAGCTGGTGCCGGTGTTGGCACCGCCGCCACCTCAGGCCTGCTCAGCCAAAGGCCTTGGCTGATATCCAGCCTGAACGTCCACCAATGCAGGGATCTAGGGTGCGGTTCGAATCCAGTGATGGGCGCGTGCAAACGAGCGAGGAGAACCGGGCCGAGGAACTGCGGAGCCTGGGCTGGAGCCCCGAGGACGTGCGCCGCTACGAGGAGCTCTGGGAGTACCGCCAGCGCTGGGGTGCGATCAATCTGGAACGGGAAGACCGCGTCTTCCTGCGCAAGGCGGAGGCAGCCCTGCCAAGACGCGTCAGCGGCAAGGGATCGGAGAAGAAGCGCACCCGCGATAAATCGCACTACCGCTGGCTCGCCTTCCATCTGCACGCCATGCAGACGAGCGGCGTCGAAACTGGGCTCGAGGCAGGTGAGCAGGGGGCCTGGCCGATCCTGCTGCAGGAGGAGCTGCGGGTGCTCGACTATTACGAGCCGGTGCTGGGGCTGCCCGACACGCTCAAGGCCCGCGAACTGATCACGTTCCGCGACCTGTGGATGGCCACCGCCGCCGAGCAAGGCAGGGTGCTGAGCTTCGACTTCCTTGAGCCCCTCGAGGCGCTCAAGCGTCAGGAAACCACCAGCTGGAAAGCGCTGCGGGGGGAGGGCAACACCGATCAGGCCTATCCCGTGCTCAGCGCCGAGGCTGCAACCGGCTTCCGCGCGGAGCTGCGGCCAGCGATCAGCGCCGAGATCCGCAGGCTGTTCCCGTCGCTGCAGGACAGCGACAAGCCGGCTCCACCGGACGACTGGCAGGCCCCGGCCTCAGCCTGAGGTCCACTGCGAGGGAGCCGGCTGCGAAGGAGCCGGCGCTGCTGCATCGGCCGCAGCCAACAAAAAGCCCCCGCTGGAATGCTCCAGCGGGGGCTTGCTGATTCGGGAGGACCCGAGATCAGCCCAGGCCGATCTGCGACAGGATGCCTTGACCGGTGAGCAGCTCGGTGCCAAGACCGATCACGAAGCCCAGCATCGCGAGGCGACCGTTCCAGGTTTCAGCGAAGCCGACGAAACCGAAGCGGGGAGTGGAATCAGCCATGGTGCAGAAACGTTGCGAAACGTGGCGTCATCGTAACGGATCGTGAAGGCGGCTGGGTCATGAGCCGGGGGCAGCCTCGCCACAGGGCCAGGAAACCCCCGAGGATTGGACCGTGGCCCGGGCGCTCAGGCAGAGCTCTTGCATCTGCCGCGGCGCAACCACGCGGAGCAGAGCAACTGAGCCGACCACCAATCCCAGCGCAGCCGCTGCGAAAGCGAGCTCGGCGGCAGCAGCAGCAACACGATGCCTTCGTTTGATCACGATACCGCGTCTCGACCAGGCATGGCCACCATCACATGAGCGACGCCGAAGCGCTGACACACACCACGTTCGGTAGCTATCCACACCGCAACGGCTTCGGGTCGCCGTCAGAACGACGTCAATATCCAGATCCGGGTGATGGCCGATCAGCGCGCCGGCACACTTCAGCAATCGCCCCTGGCGGAGCAGATTCGCCGCCACCTCTTCTTCAGCCAGGCCAAGTCGCCATCGCTGGCGACACGGCATGACCACTACATGGCCCTGGCCCTGGCTGTGCGGGATCAGCTGCTGCAGAACTGGGTTGATACCGCCGAGGCCTACACCACCCGTGGCGTGCGCACCGCTGCTTACCTCTCGGCGGAATACCTGCTGGGGCCCCACCTCGACAACAACCTGGTGAACCTCGGCCTTCGGGCTGAGGCGGAGCAGGCCTGCCAGGAGCTGGGGCTGACGCTCGACGAGCTGATCGCCTGCGAACCCGAACCGGGCCTGGGCAACGGCGGCCTCGGCAGGCTGGCGGCCTGCTTCCAGGAATCGCTGGCGAGCCTGGAGCTGCCGGCCATCGGCTACGGCATCCGCTACGAATTCGGCATCTTCCGCCAGCACATCAGCGCTGCCGGCCAGCAGGAGAGCACCGATGCCTGGCTCTCCCAGGGCAACCCCTGGGAGGTGATCCGGCCGGAGTGGAGCTATCCGGTGCAGATCGGCGATCACACCGTGCTGGGCGTCGCCTACGACACGCCGATCACCGGCTATGGGGTACGCACCGCCAACACCCTGCGTCTGTGGTCGGCCATGGCACCGGAGGCGTTCGACTTCGCCTCGTTCAATGCCGGCGATTACACCCGCGCGGTGCTGGCCAAGATCCAGAGCGAAACCCTGAGCAAGGTTCTCTACCCCAACGACGAACTGGAGCAGGGCAAACGCCTGCGCCTCAGCCAGCAGATCTTCTTCGTGTCCTGCTCCCTGCAGGACATGTTGCGCATCCTCAAGAAGCAGGGGCTGCCTGTCGCAGAGTTCCACCGCAAGTTCGCCGTTCAGCTCAACGACACCCACCCGGCGATCGCCGTGGCCGAGCTGATGCGCCTGCTGATCGATCAGGAGGGTCTCGACTGGGATACCGCCTGGAGCATCACCACCGCCAGCCTCAGTTACACCAACCACACCCTGCTGCCGGAGGCGCTGGAAACCTGGGGCGTGGATCTGTTCGAGAAGCTGCTGCCCCGCCAACTCCAGATCATCTATGAGATCAACTCCCGCTTCCTGCGCATGGTGCGCATCCGCCATCCCGGCGATCGCCACCTGCTGGAACGGGTGTCCCTGATCGAGGAGGGCGCGCAGCGCAAGGTGCGCATGGCGAATCTGGCCGTGGTGGGCTGCCACCACACCAACGGCGTGGCGGAGCTGCACAGCCGCCTGCTGCGCGAGCAGCTGCTGGCGGATTTCGCCCAGCTCTGGCCGGATCGCTTCACCAACGTGACCAACGGCGTCACGCCGCGCCGCTGGATGGCCGTGGCCAACCCCTACCTGGCGGGGTTGCTGGATGAGGCCATCGGCGATGGCTGGCGCCGCGATCTCGAACAGCTGCAGGGCCTGGCGCCGCTGCTGCACGACGGCGGCTTCCTCGAGCGCTGGCAGCAGGTGCGCGCCCAGGCCAAGCAGCGCCTGGCCAGCCACATCCAGAAGGAGCTCGGCGTGCTGGTGGATCACACCTCCCTGTTTGATGTGCAGGTCAAGCGCATCCACGAGTACAAGCGCCAGCACCTGGCGGCGCTCGAGGTGGTGCAGCGCTACCTGCGCCTGCGCAATGGCGAGGACCTTCCCCCCCGCACGGTGATCTTCGGCGGCAAGGCAGCGCCGGGCTATGCCATGGCCAAGCGCATCATCCGCCTGATCATCGGCATCGCCGAGATCGTGAACATGGACCCGGCCATGGCCGGCCGCCTGCGGGTGGTCTTCCTGCCCAACTTCAGCGTCAGCCTCGGCCAGCTGGTCTATCCGGCGGTCGACCTTTCCGAGCAGATCTCCACCGCTGGCAAGGAGGCCTCAGGCACCGGCAACATGAAGATGGCACTCAACGGCGCCATCACCATCGGCACCCTCGATGGCGCGAACGTCGAGATCCGCGAACGGGTTGGCGATGAGAACTTCTTCCTGTTCGGCCACACCGCCGAAGAGGTGGCCCAGCTCAGCGCCGATGGCTACCACCCGATGCCCTGGCTGGATCGCAATCCCGCCCTGCGGGCGGCCATGGAGCTGATCGCCTCGGGGCACTTCAGCGAAGGCGATCGGGATCTGTTCCAGCCCCTGCTCGACAACCTCACCCATCACGATCCCTTCCAGGTGGTGGCCGACGCCGCCGACTACGGCCGGGCCCAGAACGCTGTCGACCAGCGATGGTGCGACCAGGAGTCCTGGAGTCGCGCCGCGATCACCAACACCATGGCCTGCGGCTTCTTCAGCAGCGATCGGGCCATCAGCGAGTACGCCGAGCGCATCTGGCGGCTGGAGCCGATGCGAGTGGAGGGCTGAGGCAGGCAGGCACCAGCAGGGCAACCTCCAGAAGGGCAACCTCCACAAGCCCAACCGCTGGCCGAGCCAGCTCAGCCCTGGTTGGCGTCAGGCTGGATGGTGCCAGGGGGCATGGCGCCAGACGGAGTGGTGCCGGGATATTTGTGGCCCAGCCGCCAGAGTTCATTGCTGTGCTGGCCTGACTCGACTGCACGTAGGCGGCAGATCAGGTTGAACACATCGTGGGCGGAGAGTTCGCCGTTCTCCTGCCACTTCAGCGTGGCCGGTTGCAGCGGACGATCGGGGGTGGTGTCCTCTCGCCGCGGGGGGGGCATGGGCTGCTCCGTTCGTGGCGAAACGCTATGGCGCTGATCGAGGCCAGCGTGTGGCACACAGCGCCACTGCAGCGGAAGATTGTCTGAAGCCATGGCCCTCCTGTCCGCGGGACAGCCTCTGCATTCCCCCCGTGATTCCGCCCCGCCAGCCTCAGCGACCGCTGCCGCCAGCCACACCACCCGATGCCGACGATGACTGGCCGGTCGACCCCGGCCGCCCGCTGGGCCTGCGGCTGCTCGCCCTGCTGGGTGCCCTCTCCTTCGTGATGCTCGGCCTCAGCAGCCTGGTGCCGCTGCTGAATCCCCAGCCGCCGGCGCCACCGCGTGCGCCCGATCAGCCCGCCCGCTCCGTGGGCTGAACACCGCTCAACTGCAGCAGCACCTCCCGTTGGCGCGGGCCATCCAGCTCCACCAGCAACACCGCCTGGTAGGTGCCCAGCCCCAGACGCCCGGCCGTAACCGGCAGGCTGAGGTGGTTGCCCAGCATCAGCGCGATCAGGTGACTGTGGGCATTGCGCGGCTCATCGGGCGGAATGCCCGGCCGCAGGTGCAGGTCGTTGTGCATCCAGGGGCGATCGGCTGGAGCCAGCTCCAGGAAGAAGCGTTCGATATCGGCCAGCAGCCGCGGCTCCGATTCATTCACCACCAGGGCCGTGGTGGTGTGCTGTCCCGCGGCCACCAGCAATCCTCTCGCGATGCCGCAGCGGTCCACGAACCGCTGCAGCTCGGCGGTGATGTTGTGGCAGCGGAATGAGCCGTCGGTCTCGACCACCAGCCGATGGTGATGCCAGTGGTTCATCGCGGCCCGGGGGTCTGTGCTGGTGGGCCGGACCTTAATCAAGCCGGCAATCAATCCAGCCAACAAACCGGGTGGCGTGCTCAGCGGCAGCCGAGCAGCTCATCCCAGCTGGAGAAGTCCCCCGGATCGGGCCGGGCGGTCTCCGGGCGGCGGCGGATGGTCACCACCTCATCCCAGGCGGCCCAGCCCAGGGATGCAGCAGCAGCCGGTGGCAGTGGGCTCAGCACAACGGGCAGCGGAGCCGATGGAGGAACCTGCATGCCGACCATGACGTCGAACTCAGGCTCGGTGGCGGCCGGCGACGCCTCCTGCCATGCAGGCTGCAGGCGCCTGTCGGCTGGAGCACCCAGCCTGCGCAGCCGGAGAATGAGCCGATGGCAGGCGGCTCCCCATACCTCGAACTGCAGGCGGTGGAGGCCTGGCTGGGCCCACGGCGGGTGTTCGAGAACCTCAGCCTGCAGCTGCTGGAGGGCGAGCACACCCTGGTGCTAGGGCCCAACGGGGCCGGCAAGAGCGCGCTGATCAAGCTGCTCAGCCGCGAGCTCTATCCGGTGGTGCACCCGGGTTCGGCGCTGCGCATCTTCGGCAGTGCCACGGTGAACCTCTGGGAGCTGCGCCGCCGGATCGGCGTCGTATCCAACGATCTGCAGAACGCCTACCGCGGCTGGGTGCCGGCAGCCGATGTGGTGCTCTCAGGCTTCTTCGGCTCGGTGGGCATCGGCCGCAGCCAGGTGGCCGCGGCTGCGCAGCGGCGGCGGGTGGCCGAGCTGATGGAGGAGCTGGGGCTGGCACCCCTGGCCGATCGCCCCTTCGCCCAGCTCTCCGATGGCCAGAAGCGCCGGCTGCTGCTGGCGCGGGCCCTTGTGCACGGGCCGGATGTGCTGGTGCTCGATGAACCCACCAACGGCCTCGACCTGCGGGCCCGCCATCAGCTGCTGGCCGACCTGCGGCGGCTGACTGCAGCCGGCACCACCCTGCTGCTGGTGACCCATCAGATCGAGGCGGTGATTCCCGAGCTGAGCCGGGTGCTGCTGCTGCGGGACGGACAACTGGTGGGCGACGGACCGGCGGCGGATCTGCTGCAGGCCGAAGCCCTCAGCGCCCTGTTCGACACGCCCCTGCGGCTGGTGGAGCAGGACGGCTGGCGCCAGGTGCTGCCGGGCTGACGCCCGAGTGACGGCGGTAGGTTGACGGTTTGAGGGGAGCCATGGGCTCGACCGACTACACGAGCGCGATCGTGATTCTGATCGCCGTGGGGGTGGCTCTCACCGGCATGGTCGTATATGTGGTGACCAGGCCAACGGATCTCGGCGGCAAATGATCGGCGGCTGAGGGAGCTGAGAGAGCTGCAACGCGTTCAGCCGCTTCAGATCTCCCCATGGCTGCGATCCCACTGCAGGGGGCTGGGAGGTCGGCGACAGGAGCGCGAACCGGCCGGTGGAGCCTCGGCGGGGTCGCCGACAAGGTCGGCATAGCGGCAGCGCGCGATGGCCTGGGCCAGAACGGGATAACGCTCCACCATGCGGCCGTATTCCGGCGAGCAGTGGTAGGCGTGCTCCAGCTGGCGGTAGGTCTGGTGCAGCAGCGATTGCAGCTCCTGGTCGTGGTCCTCGGCGGCCGCGCTCAGGAGCCTGGCACGAAGGATGTCGTCGGAAGTCATGGCTGGTGGGGCGGCCACCGGGTGGTTCCTGCCGGCCCGCACGGACGTTGACGCAGGCAGGCAGCCGCGGCCAGGCCTGTCAGGGGGAGCACACGCCGACCGACGAAGTCTTCACAAAGCCTTCCGCCGAAATTGGGCCACGCCCTCGCACACTTGCCAGGCCTTTCCTCGTCCCGTGTCCGAGCCTTCCTTCTCAGCACGCCCAGCCAGCCCCACAAGCCCTCTGAGCACACAAGCCGCGCCGACCGAGCTGATGCGCTGCCCGCGCTGCGGTGGCAGCGGTCAGCTGCGCACGGGCCACGGCGGCTACCGCACCTGCCTGGAGTGCGCTGCCCGCGGCATCCTCAACAACGACCGTCGCGCGGCCTGATCCCTCGCCGACGCTGCGGATGACCTGTTGGTGGGCCTGCAGGTTGAAGCGATCAGCGCGCGCAACGTTGCGTTGCGACTTCAGATTGCGCCATCTCAGGATGACAAGCCCGGCAGAATTGGGCCAGTCGCCGCGCGACGATCAGTAACCTGTCCCCTGCAGCGGTGCCTGAAGGCGGCCGCGTCCGGCCACTGGGAGCGATGGCCAGCTTTCTGCTGGTGCCGGGCGATGGCCTGCTGCTGTTCAGTGCTGCCGGCGAACTGGAATGGATCGATCCGCAGGCAGCTGCCCAGCTGGGACCGTTGGCTAATGATCTGCGTCAGCGGGGCCTGGCGGACGCCTGGCCCGCCCTGGCCGAGCGGATCGAGACCCTGGAACCGCTGCTGGAGATCGGTCCCCAGGAGATTCAGCTGTCGCCTCCGCCGGCAAGCGGTAGCGAGCTGTTGCACCTGCGCCTCTTCCTCAGCGACACCGGCACCGGCGTAGGCCTGCTGCGCAGCCGCCCGGCGGATGAGCCGGAGGATCCGCTGGTGCTGCAGCTGGCAACGGTGCTGAACACGATTCAGGATTCGCTGCTGATCACCCTGGCGGCGCCCCTGGACGCACCGGGGCCACTAATCGTTTAGGCCAACGATGCCGTGCTGCATCAGACCGGCTACAGCCTGAATCAGGTGCTCGGCCGCAGCCTAAGCTGTTTCCGGACATCGATCAGGCCGTGACAGGAGCCTTCGGGAAGGCCCTCGACTGCCTGGCGCAGTGGCAACTGCAGGGCCTGCCGTGGAGCCTGTCGGTGAACATCAGCCCCCAGCACCTGGAGCGCGGTGATCTGGTGGAGCAGCTGCTGCGCGAGCAGCAGCGCAGCGGGGCCGATCTGCGCGGACTCACGGTGGAGATCACCGAAACCGTGATGCTGCAGGCCCAGGCCGAAGCCCACGAGCGCCTGCTGCAGCTCAAGGCCGCCGGCGTGCGCATCGCCCTCGACGACTTCGGAACCGGCTATTCCTCGCTGGCCTGGCTGAGCCGGCTGCCGGTGGATGCGGTGAAGCTTGACCAGACCTACGTGCAGCAGATGGCGGAGGACGAGCGCTGCGCCCTGCTGGTGCGGGGCTTCGTGCGGGTGTTCCAGGAGATGGGGCTGCAGGTGGTGGCGGAGGGGATCGAAACCGAGGAGCAACGCCAGCGGCTGCTGGAGATGGGCTGCCACCTTGGCCAGGGCTACCTGTTCGGCCGGCCCGCTCCGCTCAACGCCGCCCCCTGGGATGCGACCGTCGACTGAGAATCTTCTGACCATCACCACGTTGACGGCCGAAAGATTGGCGGCGGTGAGGAAGCACCAATCGGAGATCCTCACCATCCGCGACAACTACACCGACCCGGACTGAGCGAACGCCGCAGCGCATCGCTGTTCGCGCACGGCTCAGTCCACCGGGACGCTCATCGGCTCCTTGGCGGGGCTGCCGGTCTTGCGGGCGATGCTGATCGTGAGCTCACCGTTCTCGCAGTGGGCGTGGATGCTGGCGGGATCGGCATCGTCCGGCAGTGAGAAGCTGCGGCTGAAACTGCCGCTGCTGCGCTCCATCCGGTGGAAGTGCAGCTTCGTCACCTCACTCTCGCGCTTGCGCTCCCCCTGGATGGTGAGCATGTCGCCCGCCAGCGTGACGGACACGTCCTGCTTGTTCATGCCAGGAAGATCGGCCTTGAACAAATAGGTGCCATCGCTCTCGCTGATGTCCACCCGTGGTCCCCACTCGCTCATCGCCAGGGCCGCTCCCAGGCGAGGCATCGGCCAGCCCATGGCCCGATCCATGATCACTTCAATTTCACTCAGGGGCTCCCATTTGATCAGGCCCATGCTGCTTGACCTCACGATTTACGGATGACCTCATCAGGCTAAGAATCGCTCACTGATTCATGCTGTCGCCGACACATCTGCGGCAACAGCGCAGCAGGGCAAGACCAGAAAGCGGCAGCAGGCCATGGCTCAAGCCAGCGGTGCCGAACGCAGGCGAGAGCGGCGGGCATTTTCCTCAAGGTCGCAGGGCTGATACTCACCGCAGATCTGATTACGGCCGGTGTAGGGCCAGAGTGCAATCGGCAATTGCATGGTTGAGAGATCGGGGCTGCTCGGATAAGCCGAGAAGTTCATGGCCGCCCCACTCATCTGCACGGTCTCCAGGTTGTAGTGGGCCGGGGCATGCCGGATGCAGGGTGCGATCGACCCCAGGTTGGTCATCTCCAGCCCATGGCTCTGATCCCAATAGGAACAGGTCTGGCAGTGCTGGGTATTCATGGCGGATCTGCAAGTGTGTAAGGAAACGGGCGCCCGGCACTGGCAGCGGGCTGGCGGCGGCGGCCGCGCATCAATCCGCGCCGACCCACTCCTGGGCCGCGAGCAGATCGCCGGCGGTGAAGCTGCGGCGGGTGGCCTGGCTGAAGGGCTGCAGCAACCGCTGGGCCAGGGGGCGGCGGCCCCGGGCGCTGACCACCGCCAGTCGTTTTGGTCGCTGGCGGTATTCGCGGATCAGCGCCAGGTGCTGGCGCAGGGCAGCCAGCCCCTGCCAGCCATCGAACTGACGCAGATCCAGCAGCACGCGCGGCTGGTCCACGGCGCTGAACGCCTGTGCCAGATCGTCGTCGATGCGGGCATAGGCCTGCGGATCCAGCTGGCCGATCAGGCTGAGGGTGATCACCTCCTCCTGGCGGTCGAGATGGATGGTGCCGAGTGATTCGCTCAGCCAGCGCCGGGCGTTCTCCTCCTCCGCAAGACCGAAGATCTGCAACGGGCAGGGCAGCAGCACCGCCAAGGCGCGCAACCCATGCCGCATCCAGCCCAGGTCGGTGACGATGGCCAGGCGCTCAAAGCCATCCCAGTAGCGCAGGCCCAGGCCTGTGTCCTCCCAGGCGGCGGCGATGCTGAGGCCTTCGAAGCCGGCATCGAACAGCAGCAGGGCCTTGACCCGGTCGTATTCGGCAACGGCCTCGCTGATGGCCGGTGCCACCACCTGCTCCACATCCTCCGCACTGAGTCGGCCGGTGCAGTGGAAGCCGAGGGAGCCGGCGGGCAGGTCGTTCAGGCGTTCGATCATGGCTCGGTCTCTGGCCTTGAGGGCGAAACCTATGGAGGCGAAACGGCCCAGGCGGCCGGCGCCTACAGAGCGAAGCGCTTGTGCCTCAGGCCTGCCCGCGCCACTGCTGCACCAGGGCGGCGCACAGAAACAGCAACAGGCCCGCCACGATCAGCACCAGGCTCAGCCGTGTCGTCAGCGGCACGTCGAGCACCGGCACCTGCGTCAGCAGCAGCGGGGTGGCGAAGGTCATCGCAGCGGTGGCGAGGGAGCGGGGGAGGGGGGTATCCCCCTGCTCCCCCGGCCCCGTTGGCTGTCCCGCAGAAGAGAAAGTCAGCGCAGGGACATCCCTGCTGTACAGACCTGGGCGCAGCTCGGTGGCCGCAGCTGCACAGCTGCAGCAGCGATGACGCCATGGGGCGGCGGAACGGCTCCGGCAACGGGAGACACGCAGCCGGGCCAGCAGGCTGCCGGCAGTGCATCATCCCGGGGGTTCCCGATGGCCTGCAGCAACGGCTCGTTCCGGCTCGACTCACCGGCCTTCGCCGATGGCGACCGGATCCCAGCCCTGCACAGCGGTGAGGGACTGAACCTCTCGCCGCCGCTGCACTGGCATGGCGCTCCGAACGGCACCGCGAGCTATGCACTTGTGGTCGACGACCCCGACGCCCCGCCAGGCCCGTGGGTGCACTGGGTGCTGTTCAACATCCCCGCGACGCTGGAGCGCCTGCCCGCCGGCCTGGAGCGCGCAGCACAGCTGCCGAACGGCGCCCGCCATGGCCGCTGCTGGGGGGTGAGCACCTTTCAGCGCCTTGGCTATCAAGGGCCGCTGCCGCCGGCGCGGCAGCTGCATCGCTACCGGTTCCGGCTGCATGCCCTGGATCAGGAGCTGCCCCTGCCGCCGGGCTGCACCGTGGCTGACCTGACCATGGCGATGGCGGGGCACCTGCTGGCCACGACTGAGCTGACAGGGCTCTACGCCGGCACTCGGGCACCCCAGGTCAAAGTGCGGCAGAGTGCTGCATCATGAGAGCGGCCTCGCGGCGCACAGCGCCCTCCCTGCAGACCTCCCAACCCACCACATGACCGCGCGTAAACAGCTGTCGATGGTGCTGCCCACCGAACTGATCAAGGCCATCAAACAGCGCGCCTCCGAGCAGGCGCTGAGTATCACGGCTTACATCACCATGCTGGTGATGCAGGATCTAAAAATCCCGCTGCATAGTGCTGCAGAGCACGGCCCGGTGCGCCAACGCCTGGAGGCCCTGGAGAGGCGGGTGAGCGACCTTGAGGAGAAAGGTGCTGTAGAGGGGCTATAGATGCTGTAGGAGACATAACAGTCGAGTGCAAGAACGATGAGCGGCTCGAAGTCGCAGGCCAGGGGCCAGCGCCGTGCCAACCGCATCAGCATCAGCCTGCACGACGCCATGTTCGAGCGCCTGCAAGAGCTCTCCCAGCGCGAGGGCCGCAGCCTCAGCAATCTCTGCGCCTACCTGCTGGAGGTGGCCCTGCAGCGCCACGACCAGCAGGACTGAGGTGGCGCTAGAGATGGAGTACCGCCGAGGTGGCGACGCGGCCATCAGCGCCCCACTGCTTCAGGCCGGCGGCAATGGGCGCCTGCAGAGGTAGCACCATTCCTCACACCACCCCGCCCCGGCTAACGCCGGGGCTTTTCTGCATCCGGCCTCGGCAGCGCCAGCGCGGCCGGGGCGCCGCAGTGGTCTGGCAGATGCGCTCCGCTGGCGCACAATCCGCGCCGCTGCAGCCGGAAACCACTTGGCTGGCTCATCCACGCACACACAGCGATGCTCGCTCGCAACACCTGGGGCTGGACCAGCACCGCCGAGCTCTGGAACGGACGCCTGGCCATGCTCGGCTTCGTGCTCGCCATCGCCACCGAACTGCTCACGGGCCAGGGAGTGATGCAGCAGCTGCACTCCCTGCTGCCCCACTGAAGGCCGGCTCAACCGGTTGCAACGGCAATGCACAGCCGCTGCAGCCCGGCCGCAGCCGGGCCAGCAGCAGCGATTCGTGGCTCACGCTGGGGCGAGACCTCCAGCAGAACGCCAGGCCATGGACAACAGCAACTGGGAGATCGGCTTCAGCTCCAGCAACATCGATGAGCTGCTCAGCGGTGAGCGGGCAGCCATGACGCTCTGGTTTCTGGCCGGCTACCTGAAGGGCCTGTCCGACGGCAACGACCTGCACTGCGATGAGCGGCGGATGGTGATGGAGCCCGATGGCGACGGCAGCTGGCGGCTGCGATCGCGCGTGATCGGATCCGGCGAGGCCGGGCCCCGCAGCCAGGGCTGACGCTGATGAGAAGCTGACGCCATCGCCACGGGAACTCCGGCATGACCACCAAGGCTGCGCAGCTGCTTGAGGCCCTGCACTGGCGCTACGCCACCAAGGCCTTCGATCCCAGCCGCACGATCGAACCTGCCGCCTGGGATGCCCTGGAGCAGGCGCTGGTGCTGACGGCCTCCTCCTATGGCCTGCAGCCCTGGAAGTTTCTGGTGATCACCGATCCGGCGCTGCGGGCCGACCTGCGCCCCCACGCCTGGAACCAGAGCCAGATCACCGACTGTTCGCACCTGGTGGTGCTGCTCAGCAAGCGATCGATCGCGGCCGCCGATGCCGACCGGCTGATCGCCGCCACCGCCGCGGCCCGCGGCCTGGATCCCGCCGCCCTTGATGGCTACCGCCGGATGATCCAGGTGGATCTGATCGAAGGTCCGCGCAGCCAGCGCATCGAGGACTGGGCCGCCCGGCAGGTGTACATCGCCCTCGGCACCCTGCTCAGCGGCGCCGCCCTGCTGGGGGTCGACACCTGCCCGATCGAGGGCTTCAGCCCGGCGGACTTCGATCGCATCCTCGGACTGGAGGACAGCGACTACCGCAGCTGCGTCGTCTGCGCCTGCGGCCACCGCAGCGCAGACGACAAGTACGCCACGCTGGCCAAGGTGCGCTACAGCGCCGATGCCCTGATCGAACACCGATGAAGCGCCCCGCTCTGACAATCAAGCTGCAGATCGCCGCCGCCTTCTTCGTGCCGATGCTGGCCCTGGGGCTGTGGCTGAACTCGATCGGCTTCTTCAGCTAAAGCACCGGGGGCTGCCGAAGCGCGGCCCTCAGCAGCAGCTGCCGCCTGCGGTTGTTGCGTTGTCCGAGCCTGAGGAGTGCAGGGCCGACCGGGCGCCCCCATCGAAGGGGAGGCTGCTGCCGCAGCCCTCGTACAGGCCGTAGTGGCGCTCGAAATCGCCGATGAAACTGAAGTGAGCGGCGAAGCGGGTCTGCTGCAGCATCCGCCAGGTATTGCCGCACACGGGGAACACCCGCCCCGCCTCGAGGCTGTGGTGCTTGTCGAACTCGAAGCGGCTGGGGCTGCCGGGAATCGTGCCGCGGTAGATCACCGCCTGGCCGTGGTCCTCGCAGGCATCCTCCAGCTCCGGGATCTGAAACAGGCGATAGGTGGCACTGAAGAAGCGGGCCTCCCCCAGCAGGGCCGCCAGCTCAGGGTCGGTGACCTCCAGGGGCCGATCGCTCACCAGGCGTGGATCGGCGAAGCCGGCGGCGCGGGCCAGGCGCAGAAAATCGTTCCAGTAGAGGGCGCCGCCGAGGCACTCGCCATAAAGAACCGGATGGCGGCGCAGCGGCTCCGGCAGGCGCCGATCGGCGTAGACATCGGAGAAGTAGAACTCGCCGCCGGGCCTGAGCAGGCGCTGCACGCCGCGCAGCACGGCCGGCTTGTCGGTGGAGAGATTGAGCACGCAATTGCTCACGATCACATCGAAACTGGCGGGCTCGAGATCGAGGGCCTCCAGCTGCTCGATGTGCCCCTCGAGGAAGCGCACGTTGCTGAAGCCGAACTGCTCGGCATGAAACCCCTGATGGCGGTGCGCCACCGCCAGCTGCTCGGGGGTCATGTCGACCCCCACCACCTCACCGGTGGCGCCCACCAGCTGGGAGAGCAACACCACATCGCGGCCGGTTCCACAGCCCAGATCCAGCACGCGGCAGCCCTCCAGCAGCGGCGGGCAGACCAGACCGCAGCCGTAGTAGCGGCTGCTCACCTCCGGATGCACCCGGGCCAGCAGTGGCTTCAGCCAGGCCGGCACCGCATCGGCGTCGCAGCAGGCGCTGGTGCGCAGATCGGCCGTGCTCTGCAGCTCCTGGCCGTAATAGGCCTGCACCAGCTCCTGCATCGCACCGCTCTCCATTGATGGCGCCTGCACCGTAGGCATCAGGGTTCCGCCTGCCGGGCCTCCTCCAGGGAGGGGCCGAATGAGCGGCCGCCCGCGGCCGGCCGGAACAGCGCCCCGTTCGAGACCGCGGCAGCAGCAGGGGCGGCCGTCTGCGGCTCCGGCGCCAGCCAGGCGGGCAGCCGCTGGCCAGGCCGCAGCAGCGGCAGGGGCGATGGACCCGCCCAGCCCTGCGGGCGCGCTGGCGGCAGGGTGTAGGTCACCACGATCGTCTGGCCAGGCCGCAGACGCGCCGGCAGCGGCTGACGCTGGATCGCGAGCAGGCGCAGGCGGGCGCGCACCTGCCGTTCTGGATCGAGCTGCACCTGCAGCACCTGAATCTCCGCCCGCAGGGGGGCCTGGCGCTGCTCCTGGCCGTAAACCCAGGGGGGCAGCTCGGCCCGCGCCGGCGCCCCCAACATCAGGGCAGCGAAGCAGCTCAAGCCGGTGAGAGCGCCCGGGCCAGCGATGCGGAACGACAGGGGCATGGGCGGAGCTGGCCTGGCGGGACCACGGCTGGGGCCGACACGCTCGCGCTGGGATTGGAACGATCCCTAGATTCCCGAATCTGAGATCACATCTCTTCATGTTTGACGCCTTCACCCGGGTCGTGGCCCAGGCCGATGCCCGCGGCGAGTTCCTCAGCGCCGGCCAGATTGATGCCCTCGGCGCCATGGCGGCCGAGGGTCTCAAGCGCATGGATGCCGTGAACCGCATCACCTCCAATGCGTCGAAGATCGTCACCAACGCGGCCCGCGAGCTGTTCGATCAGCAACCCGCCCTGATCGCCCCCGGCGGCAACGCCTACACCCATCGCCGCATGGCCGCCTGCCTGCGCGATATGGAGATCGTGCTGCGCTACATCACCTATTCGCTGTTCACCGGCGATGCATCCGTGCTGGAAGACCGCTGCCTGAACGGCCTGCGCGAGACCTACCTGGCCCTGGGCGTGCCCGGCGCTTCCGTGGCGGAAGGCATCCGCAAGATGAAGGATGCCGCCATTGCGATCGCCAACGACCGCAACGGCATCACCCCCGGCGACTGCTCCGCTCTGATGAGCGAGATCGGCACCTACTTCGACCGCGCCGCCGCCGCCGTCGCCTGAAGCCAAGCGACCCGTAGCGCGGCCTCAGGCCTGCCGGAACCCCGCCTGATCGGGGTCCTCCGGCAGGCCTTTCCACTGCAGTGCCAGCCGCCGGGCCAGCAGCAGCAGGGGATAGAACTGCCGGGAGCGGCCAGGCGCAGCGAACACCGTCCGCAGCAGCTGCAGCAGCGGGTCGCTGGGCTCAAGCCTGCCGCAGAGCACCGCAATAGCCTCCGCCCCATGCCAGGCCCGATCACCCTCCAACAGCACGGCGCCGTTGGCCAGATCCAACCACCGCGCCTTAAGCGCCGCCCGCAGTGCCGCATCGGCCCTGCCATCGCGGATCTGCAGGCCCGGCAAACCCCCCACCAGCTCGCTGCGCAGGGCGAAATGCCTGCAGAACGGACAGCCGCCGTCGTAGACGAGCACCAGAGTCATGGCGCCATCCTGGCCACCAGCCCACCAGCGCCGTGACGTCGTTTCTTGCCCTGCTGCAATCCAGCCTGCTGGCCTTGGTGCTGGCCGTTGCGCTGCCCCTGTTTCCCGCCCCGCCGGCCTGGGCCGCAGCCGCTGCAGCCGACGTGCAGCGCTACGTCTGCGCTGGGGAGCCGCTGCAGGCCAGCGTGTATCGCGGCGCCGTTGATGCCCCGGCCATTCCCAACAGCAACGGCGGCACCGTGCCGGGCGGCTTCATCGTGCTCGAGTGGCGCGGCGTGCGGCTTCAGCTGCCGCGCACCAACAACGCCGGCGTGCCCAGCTACACCGATGGCCGCTGGTGGTGGCAGGCCGCCGACCCCGCCCAGCCCACCTTCGCCGAGCGGCGCGGTGGCGTCACCACCATCCCCTGCGAGCGGGCGGGCTGATGGACGGAGCCGCTCCCGGCGATGCACTGCCCCCCTGGCGGCCGCTGCTGCGGGCGGCCCGCCAGCGGGAGGGTCGGCTGCCGCAGGCCCGTTGGCTGCAGCTGGCCAGCGTCGCCGCCGACGGCAGCCCGCGGGTGCGCACGCTGGTGTTCCGCGGCTGGGCCGGCCCAGCCCAGCTGGATCTGCTCACGGATGGCCGCAGCGCCAAGGCCACCGAGCTGGCGCGCGAGCCGCGGCTGGAACTCTGCTGGCTGCTGCCGAAGGCCCGCTGTCAGTTCCGGCTGCGCGGAGCGCTGCAGGCGCTCGAGCCCGAGGCCGCCACCGCGGCCCAGCAGCAGTACTGGCAGCAGCTGCGCCCCGAAGCGCGTGCCCTCTGGGGCTGGCCCACCCCTGGGGAACCGCTGGAGCGATCGGCAGCGTTTCCGGCGGCGCTGGCGGATGGCACGCCGCTGCCGCAGACGTTCCTGCTGCTGCGCATCGCCCTGGTGCAGGTGGAGCTGCTTCAACTCAGCGGCGTGCCGCACCAGCGGCGGCGCTGGTGCGCTGCCGACGGCTGGCGTGAGCAGGAGCTCAACCCCTGAGGCTCTGCTGCAGCGCTGCCAGCCGGCGGCCGTTCACCCCCAGATCGGATTCCCCCAGCCGCGACACCGAGCGCGCCTGCAGCAGGCCATGGGCCGTGTCGGCGTAGAGCTCCACATCATCGACAAAGCCGAACAGGGCGCTGCTGGCGGTGGCGTGCAGGTAGCCCGCCGTCTGCTCCAGCACTGCAGTGCGCGGCATCGCCGCCAGCACGGGCTGCAGCGCCGCCAGGGCGGCCTGCGGATCCGCCACCAGCCAATCGGCGCGGGCACAGTGGGCCGGAGAGGGGCAGGGGGCCAGGGCTCCGCCATGCACCCCGAGCTCCGGCGGCACCGGCCCCACCACGTGGAACAGGGCCAGGCTGAGAAGCAGGAACCAGTGGGAAAAGAGCTGGGGCATCAGGGGATGGGCTGGGTTGCTGGTGCGGCTGCGGCTGCGGGCTCGAGATAGGGCTCGAGAAAGGCCAGGGGCCGGGCCATCGTCTCGGAGAAGCCGAGGATGCCGCGGTCGGCGTGGCGGTAGAGCAGGGTGTCGTCGGCATCGAGCAGGAAGGTGCCGCCCCGCTGGGTGATGAAGGCATCGCTCGGCACATAGACGCGCCAGCGGCTCAGCACCTCGCGCATGTTGGCCAGCCGCACCGTGGCCAGCTCGAAGGGCCGCTGGAAACCACTCCCACCCGCCAATGCGAACAGCGGACTCTCGAACCGCTGCGGCGCCGAACGATCGCCGGTGTAACCGCGCAGCACCTCCGCCAGGGTGCCCGGCGAACCGATGCCGGCGCACATCAGCAGCAGGCCGGGCCAGGGGCCGCCGGGCGTTTGCAGCCCCTCGTAGAGCCCGAGAGCCCGATGCAGCCTGGGCTCCTGATCCACCAGCAGGCGCTCACGCGGGAAGCCGGTGTAGTGGCAAAAGCGATCGGCGCCGGCGTCATCACCGATGGCGATCGCCAGCAGCTCAATGCCGGCGGCCTGCAGCCGGGGCAGAGCCGGCACCAGCGCCTGGGCGTACTCGAGGCTGTCGAAATCGCCGAGCTGGGAGAGCAGCAGCACCAGGCGCCGGCGACCGCGCCCCAGACCCGGCAGCGCGGCGAGGCGTTCCAGCAGGGGGGAGGGCGTTTGCATGGGCGCCACCGTAACCAGGGTGAGCCGGGCAGCGGCACAGCGCGCCTGGGAGACTGGTGCCAGCGCGGCGGACTCTCCCATGGCCCTGGATCAGCTGAAGGCCTTCCTGAAGCGCATGCAGGGCGATGACGCCCTCAGGCAGCAGGTGCTGGCCGCCGCCACCGCCGACGATGTGGCCCAGATCGCCCTGACGCTGGGCTTCGAGTTCAGCGGCGATGAGCTGCTGCGCGTGTCGGGCCAGAAATTCGACCGCGTGACGGTGCGCAAGAACGACATTCCCGGCGAATACAACTGAGCGGCCGCCTGAGCCGGCTGCCCGCCTCAAAACAGCGGATGCCAGTGGCACAGCGGCCCCTGGCCCGCCCCGATCGCCAGGGCATGGCGCAGGCCCCCCTCCACGTAGAGCTTGGCCGCCGTCACCGCCTCGAGCAGCGGCAGCCCACGGGCGCGCCAGGCGGTGATCGCCGCCGCAAGGGTGCAACCGCTGCCGTGGGTGTGGGGGGTGTCGATCGTGGTGCTGCGTAACCAGCAGCCCTGGCCGTCGGCCTGCAGCAGGTAGTCGCTGCCGCGCAGATCCGCCAGGCCGCCCCCCTTGATCAGCACCGCCGCCGGCCCCTGCTCCAGCAGCAGCGCCGCCGCCTGTTCCACCTCGGCGGAGGTGGTGATCGGCAGGCCACTCAGCAGCCGTGCCTCACGCAGGTTGGGTGTGATCAGCTCCGCCAGAGGCAGGAGCAGCTGGCGGTAGGCCTCGATCGCTTGCGGCTCCAGCAGCAGCGATCCGGCGCGCGACACCATCACCGGATCGATCAGCCGGGGGATCAGCAGCGGGGCCAGCGCCGCAGCGGTGGCCTCGATCAGGCCTGGGTTCAGCAGCATGCCGGTCTTGATGGCTGCCACGGGCAGATCGCTCAGCACCGCCTCGATCTGGGCCGTGAGGGCCTCCGGCGGCAGGGCATCGACCCGACTGACACCGCAGGTGTTCTGGGCGGTGACGCAGGTGAGCGCCGAGCAGCCGTGCACCTGCAAGGCGCTGAACGTCTTGAGGTCGGCCTGAATTCCGGCACCACCGCCGGAATCACTGCCAGCGATGCTGAGCGCGATCGGGGGGAGCATCAGCTGGCTGGGGAACACGGGATTCAGGTGTGAGCGCCGCCAGCAGGGCCGCTGCGCCCACCAGGCCCAGCAGCCACCAACGCCAGGAGCCACGCCCCAGCTGCGGCAGGCGGCGCCGCAGCAGCTGGGGGCGCGTTGATCGCCCCCCTTGGCGCTGCACTCCCTGCAGCGGCGTGCCGCAGCGGCCGCACACCATGCGGCCCGCCAGGCTGCGGTCGGCCCGGACGGACCAGCTGCCGCACTGCGGACAGGCCATGCAAGCGGCGGGGCGAACAACGCCCCCATGTTGGCAATGCAATCGGCCTCCAGCACTGGAGCGCCGCGAAGCCGCGGGGCCGATCAGGGCGAGGGCGCAGCAGCGGCTGCAGCGGCTGGATCGGAGGCAGCGGCGGCAGCGGCCAGTCGCCAGAGGGCCAGGCCACCGCCGCGGCCGCGGGCAGCCAGCCAGCCGCTCGAATCCCGGGCGATCAGGGCGAGGAACGGCAGCCGCCGCGGGTCCGGCGCCGGCAGAGGCCGCCGCAGCAGGGTGCGGCCCGCCAGCTGCAGCTCCAGGAGCTCGAAGCGAAACACCAGCAGCGGTCTCACACCCGTGAGCCATCCAGGCCCCTGGAAGCAAAGCTCCAACGGGCCCAGGGTCACGGCATTGCGCAGCATCAGGCCGTCTGGGCTGGAGGAGATCTCGAGGCGTGCCGCCAGGCCCCGCAACAGGGCCGCAGAAACGGACGCGGGCCGTTCACTCCCCTTCGGCCAGACCTGATGCAGCTGCCAGCACCCCTGCAGATCGTCTGCCACCAGCCCAGAGCCGGCACGCCGGACCGCACGCTCCAGCCGGAGCAGATCGGCACCAGAGGGTTCGGACAGGGACATCAGGCCGAAACGGACGTCAAGACTCGGAAATCAAGGACAGCTCTAGCGTGCAACCAGGCCGGTCGACAGCTGCATCAGCATCATGCGCAGATGGCTGAACAGCATCGGCAGCCAACTGGCTCTCAGCCAGGCGGCCACCGTGCTGGCTGCGCTGGCCGCGGCATCGCTGACCACCCTGGCCATCAGCCGCGAGAGTGTTCTCAAGGCACGCGAGAGCAATCTGCGTCGGGACGCAGCCCTGATCCAGCAGACCTACGACAACACCCAAGGCATCCCCGAGCGGGCGCGCCAGGAACGGCTGGCGCAGCTCCTGGCAACTCTCGGGGGCAGCAACCACGCCTACTGGATCAGCACAGCCAGCGGCAGGACCATCTTCCCCGCACAGACCAGGAACTCGATCCCCGCTGAGCAACTGGCAATCATCGAGCAGGCAACCAAAGGCCCGCAAGACACGGGCAGCTGGAGGTCCAGCTCCAGGGATCTGCAGCACAGCATGCAGACACCGATCCGAATCAACCAGCAGAGCTATATAGCCAGCCGCTACAAATTCCTGAGCTACTTCTCGGCACTCTGGGTGACGCAGAACACGACCGATCTCACCTCCCTGCAGGCCTCACTGATTCGTTCGGCCACCGGCATCTACATCGGCAGCGTTGCCTTCAGCCTGGTGATCTCATGGCTGCTCACCCGCCGCATCACACGCCCGCTGAAAGTGTTGTCGCTGAAGGCCAACACGATTCAGGCCGAGAATCTCCCCACAACCCGGCTGAGCATGGCCCAGAGCTCGAAGGAGGTTGCCGAACTCTCTGGAGCCTTCAACGCCCTGCTCGCTCGTCTGGATGTGAGCCTGCAGAGCCAGCGGCAGTTCAGCCGCTCGCTGAGCCACGAGCTCAGAAATCCGCTGATGACGATCGAGCTCTGTCAGAGGCGGCTCAAGCGCGAACTGAGGAGCCAATCCGCCGAGGCCGCGATGCAGACCGTGCAGATCCAGCAGCAGGAATTGAACCGGATGAAGAAGCTGCTGGATGGCCTGATGACCTTGTTCAAGGCCGGCCAGGCCTTACCGGCCCGGGCGATCACCGCCATCAGCCTCGAGGAGGTGATCCAGGAGGCCGTGGAAGCCTGCAGCAACACGGGCGATGGCCATGCCATCGCCGTGATCAGGGAACAGGGCCCAACGGCAGATCCAGAAGCCTGGCAAGCCATGGGCGATCAGGAGCAGCTGGAGCAGGCCCTGATCAATCTGATCGGCAATGCCAAGAAGTACTCAGACCCCCAGCAGACGATCGCCATTCGGCTGGAAGCCCGCACTGCGCACATGGCGGTGATCGTTGAAGATCACGGCATCGGCATTCCGCTGGAGGATCAAGCCAGGATCTTCGAGCCGTTCTTCCGCGGCAGCAACACCGGCGAGCACGAGGGAACCGGCCTGGGCCTTCCCGTGGTGAAGGCCCTGGTGGAGTCGATGGGCGGCAGGCTGGAGGTCTGGAGCCAACCCAGCCAAGGCAGCCGTTTCACCATCCTGCTGCCGCGGCAACCGAGCCCCTCAGGGCTGAGCAAGGGCCTGGCGTAGCGGTGCATCGGACACCTGCGGCAACGGCCGAGCCGGAGGCAGAAGGCCCAGCTGCACCTGCACACGCTGCAGCGCGCGAAGGTTGCGCTCGAGCGCACCGCCGGAGGCCAGCATCTGCCGCTGCTGCTCCAGGGGCAGATAAACAATGCCGTCCTGAACCGTCTCGAATTCGGCCACCGACAACCCCTGCAGCTCCGCCAGCCAGGCGTTGGCTGTGCGCGGATGCTCGGCCGCATAGCGATGGGCCGCCTGCCAGGCACGCAGCAAGCGAGCAACCAGATCCCGATTCGAGGCCAGGAAGCGGCGATCCACCACCAGCACATCGTGGATTTCACCGGGGATCGAGCGGCTGTCAAACACCACCCTCGCCTTGCCGGTGCGCAGGGCCCAGGAGCTGAAGGGGGGATACATCGCCGCGGCATCGAGCTCCCCACTGGCCAATCGGGCCGGCATCTCGCGCAGGGAGATGCTGCTCAGGCTCACGTCCTGCAGTGTCATCCCAGCCTGTTCCAGGGCGCGACTGACCAGAAACGGACCCAGGCTGCTGGGTGTGACGGCCACGGTCTGGCCCCTAAGAGCCTTCAGATCGGGAAGATCGTTTGCCAGCAGCAGCTGATCGGCCCCGCGGGATTCATCAACGGCCAGCACCACCACCGGGCAGCGCTGCGGCACCCGGCCACAGAGATCAACCAGCTCCACGGTGGTGATCTGGGCCAGCGGCAGGCGTCCCCAGGCCAGATCGCGCACGATCAGCTGGGGATCGGCATAGCGCCGAACCTCGATCCTGATGCCCTGCTGCTGGTCCAGACCCTTCTCGGCCGCCAGGGCCAGATAGGCGTAGCCAGGCCAGGGGGACACCGGCACGGACAGCAGCGGCAGCCGTGCCAAGCGCCACCAGCTCAACAGAGCCGCGGCTGCCGTGATGACGACGAGCCAACCAACAAGAACAAACGCCTGGCTTCGCCTAAGCCGCTTCATCCAGAGACCGAGCCTTGGCCACCAGTTAAGGAAAGCGTCTCACAGCGATTGGGGAACGCAACAAACAAAGTAACCATCAGTTCACAGCGCCCTGCCGCGAGCTCCCGCCCTGAAAGTGCATCTCAGCAGCACTGTGGTGCACTCTGCCGCCTTCTGGTGCAGATCGGCTCAAACTTTGACCCTGGCCGGGTTACAGTCAGCAAAATCCCTTGTCACCAGCTGTAGTCGTAGGCAGCATGAACATCCTGCTTCTCGAAGATAACGAGCAGCTGGCTCACTGCCTGGCCCAGGAACTGGAAGCAGAAGGTTTCCACGTGGTCACCGCACGCACGGGTGCCGAGGCCTTATCACGTCTCCGGCAAGATCAGCACCTACCAGCAGGAGAAACGGGAATTGATGTGCTGATCATCGACTGGGATCTGCCTGATTTCTCCGGGCTTGATGTGTACGAACGCCTTGGCAAGCAGGGGTGCCGGCCTCCTGCCTTGATGCTCACGGGCCGCGATCGGGTCGAAGATCGTGTTGAGGCGCTGAACCGCGGCTTTGACGACTATCTGGTCAAACCATTCTCCTTCGATGAACTGATTGCTCGCATCCATGCCATCAGCCGGCGGCGGCAGCAAGTGGCTGGGCCCAGCTCAAACGAGCCCAATCCACTCTCAGAGCGGGAGAAAGATGTGCTGAGCCTGATCGCCTGTGGGCTCAGCAATGGCGACATCGCCAAGAAGCTGTTTCTTTCCACCGAAACAATCAAATCCCACGTCAAGTCGATTCTCACCAAGCTGCATGCCAAGGACCGCACCCAGGCCCTGGTTCTGGCACTTCA
The DNA here is from genome assembly GCA_027488975.1 of Cyanobium sp. E1_MAG_00006. Lineage (GTDB taxonomy): Bacteria > Cyanobacteriota > Cyanobacteriia > PCC-6307 > Cyanobiaceae > Vulcanococcus. The sequence goes on along the minus strand of JAIYAQ010000023.1, from coordinate 47,380 downwards.
GGCAGGCTATGTGACCGTACCTGACAGCGTGGATTGAAAGCGTGGATTGACAGCGTGAATTGACACGGCTGAACCAAGCCCTTCAACTGATGCCATAGCAAACAAGCCTGGAGTCCGGGCAGGGCCTCGAACTCCAGGCAACGCGCATCAACCAATGCGACAGCATCGATCCCAATCGATCGATGCAAATTAACCGGTTCAGGCCGTCAGGCCCTGGCGAAAGAGGCGGCCATAGAAACCCTCTCAACTGGCGCGATTCAGGCCCTGCTCGAGCAGGAAGGCCGCAAGATTGCTCATGCTGCGGCCTTCATAGTCCGAGCGATCCTGAAGAATCTGAAAGAGGTGATGCGACACCGTCACACTCAAGCGCTGAGGAGAACGCTGAATCAATTCCAGACGTGGTTGGCTAGAAGCAGCTGAAAGCATCATCGGATCGTTTGCCAACGAAGTGGGGACAAGGAAATCCTCCCGGAAACAGCCGATGCTGTAGACACCCTCAGGAGTGAGTGCGCTTCACCCTTCAGAGTGAAACAGCTGCGGCTCCGCCCACTACCCCCCGCAGGAACGCTGCAGCAGCCAGGGCGCCAGCATGGTGTCCCATCACCCAGCTCGATCCCGCCATGGCATCCACTCCCCTGGCCGTGCCGGTGCTGAGCGAGGCCCAGCGCCGCAAGCAGGACGAGAGCAGCGATGCCCTCTTCTATACGCAGCCGCGCTTCGTGCACCACCTCGATGGCGCCTTCCGCGCCCGCCTGACGGCGCTCTACCGGGAACGTCTGCAGGCCGGCGCCAGCGTGCTCGATCTGATGAGCAGCTGGGTGAGCCACCTGCCGGATGAGCAGACCTTCGCCGAGGTGATCGGCCATGGGCTCAATGGCGCCGAGCTGGCCGCCAACCCGCGCCTGACGCGGCACTGGCTGCAGAACCTCAACGAGGACCAGACCCTGCCGCTGGCCACCGCCAGCGTGGATGCCGCCCTGATCGTGGCCGGCTGGCAGTACCTGCAGCAGCCGGAGGCTGTGGCAGTGGAGCTGCGGCGGGTGCTGCGCCCAGGCGGCCAGCTGATCGTGGCCTTCTCCAATCGCATGTTCCCCACCAAGGCGCCCCAGGCCTGGCTGGAGGCCTCCGACCGGGATCGGCTGGCCATGGTGGCGAATGTGCTGCTCTGCCAGGGGTGGCAGCTGGATCAGCTGATCTGTGAGGACACCCGCGCCGAAGGCCCCCTGGGCTGGATCGGCGGCAAGGGGGATCCCTTCTTCGCTGTGATCGCCCGCACCCCCGCTGCCGGCCATGACTGAGCTCGCCATCGTCGGGGCCGGCGTGGCCGGCTGCGCCCTGGCGGCCCAGCTGCGGCGGCAGGGCTGGTGCGGCTCAATCAACCTGCTGGAAATCGGCCGCGGCCCCGGCGGACGGGCGGCAACCCGCCGCTCCCGCCGCGACCCCGCTCTGGCAATCAACCACGGCGCACCGCTGTTCAACATCACCGGCTCGCCGCCGCCGGGCTTGCTGGCGCCGCTGCAGCAGGGGGAGTGGATCCAGCCATTCACGGGAGCGATCCAGGAGCTGGATGGCGCGGGCTCGGGCTTTCATGCGGGCACCCTCTGGCAGGGCGCTGGCGGCATGGAGCAGCTCAGCCGCGGCCTGCTGGCCCTGGCCGACGCGGCAACACCGGAAGCTGGCGAGACCCAGCTGCGGTGCGGCACCCTGGTGCGGCGGCTGGAGCCACTGCCCGGCGGCGAAGGCTGGCGGCTGCACGGCGAGGACGACGCCCTGTTACAGGAGTGCCGCTGGCTGGTGCTGAGCGGCACGCTGCTGGCCCATCCCCGCTGCCGCGCGGTATTCGGCTGGCCGGAGGTGCCGCTGCAGGCGGCCGCCGAGGCCCTGGGTGATGCGCAGCTGCTGGAGGCCGCCGCCCGGCTGGCCGCCATCGACAGCACCGCCAGCAGCAACCTGCTGCTGACCCTGCCGGCGGAGCTGGCGGCGGCCTGGCTGGCCCTGCCCTGGCGAGTTCTGCAGCTCAGCACCGCCGCCCAGGAGCGCTGGGGCCTGCGGCGGGTATCGCTGCAGCCCCTCGCCGACGGACGCTGCGCCGTGGTGGCCGAATCGAGCCCCGCCTTCGCCACGGCCCATCGCCACGTCTACGGCTCCCGCTCCGCCGCCGCCCAGCTGCTGGGAGCCGCACCAGATCCAACGCAGGAAACCGCCACCATCGAGGCCCTGCAGCACGCGCTGGAGCAGGTGGTGGGTCTGAGCTGCACCGGCGCTGACGCTGACGCTCAGCTGATGCGCTGGGGCGCCGCCTTCCCGCTGGCGGCGGGCACCGGGACTGCCACGGCCGGCCTGCCCGCCGATCTCCAGCTCTGCCCGGCCAGCCGCATCGGCTTCTGCGGCGATGCCATCGCCGGCCCCGGCTTTGGCCGGGTGGAGGGCGCCCTGCGCAGCGCCGAGGCCCTGGCCGCGCAGCTGCTGCCGCTGCTCTAGGCCGGCAGGCGCAGATCCAGGGCGTCGATCAGGGCCCGCTGGCGGGCCGCCGGCACGAAGCTATGGGCCGCCATGGCGCCGCTCACCGCCACCGGCGGCACGCCGATGCCCGGAAACACGCCGGCACCGCAGAGCACCAGGCCCTCGATCGGCGTGCTGCCGCCGGGGAACGGCGAGCGATCAGCGCCGATGGCCGGGCCATAGCTACCGCGCTGCACATTGAGATAACGGCGATGGGTGAGCGGCGTGCCCTGCAGCTCGATCACGATCCGCTCCGCCAGATCCGGCACCAGATGACCGAGCACCTGGTGGAACAGGCCGCAACGCTCCGCCTTGAGGGCGTTGTAGGCGGCGCTGCCCGGCTCGAGATCCCGCCACAGCTCCCAGGGCTCGTTGGCGGGGGTGTAACCGTGCAGCACCTGATGGCCCGGCGGCGCCAGCGAGGGATCCAGCCGCGAGGGCATCGACAGCACGAGCATGTTGCGCTCGGCGCCGATGCCGCGCCGCCAGTCGCCCACCCAGACGTGGTGAATCGGCAACTCCTCCAGGCCATCCCCTCGCAGGCCCAGATGCCAGTGCAGAAAGCTGGCGCAGGCCGGGATGGCCTCGGTCTGCTCCCGCCAGCGGCGCGGCAGGGAGTCCGGCGGCAGCAGGGTGAGCGTGTCCCAGGGGCTGGCGTTGCTCACCACCCCGCGGCTGCTGCGCAGCTCCTCACCGCCGGCCAGCCGCACCCCCACAGCCCGGCCGTCCTCCACCAGGATCTGTTCCACCGCGGCGCCGCAGCGCACGCGGCCGCCGTGGCGCTCCAGGCCGCGCACCAGGGCGGCCACCACCGCCGGACTGCCACCCGATGGATAGTCGAGAGCGGCATCGGGCTCAAACCACTCGCCGAACAGGGTGGCCATGGCGGCGGCGCTGGTCTGATCCAACGGCAGGCCGGAGATCAGGAACGACAGCATCTCCACCCAATGGAGCAGGAAGGGATCGCGCAGATGGCGCCGCGCCATCGGTCCGAACGATCCACCCAGGGCCGCCATGCGCGGCGCGTGGCGCAGCAGGGCCGCCGAACCACGGGCGCCGAGCACGCCGGCCATGCCCAGCCCCGGCCGCAACGCCAGCAGCGGCAGGGCGTTGGCAGCCCGGCAGTAGGGCTCCAGCCAGCGCAGGAAGGCGGCCCACTCCTCGGCCACGGCCGGCCCACGCAGCTGGCGCAGCACCGCCAGAAACGGATCGGCGCCGACGCCGATGCGCAGCTGACCCTCCGGCAGCAGCAGGCCCCACTCGCGGTAGGGGATCACCGGCAGCTCCTCTCCCACCGCCCGCAGCACCTGAGCCAGCGGGTTGCGGGAGGGCCAGCGGCCCAGGCCGCTCCACAGGGAGGGGCCGGATTCGAACTGAAAGCCCCGCCGCTCGAACCCGTGGGCGGCACCACCGGGTCGGTCGTGGGCCTCGAGCACCAACACCTCCAGGCCATGCCAGCCTGCGATCGCGGCGCAGCACAGCCCCCCCAGGCCGCTGCCCACCACGATCAGATCCGGACGGCTGCTCACACCTGGGCGGGGACGGTGCCCCCGATCATGCCGGCCGGCGCCAGAGGCCGAGCCATTCCTGCTCGCGGGGCCGCCCATCACGGCCGATGGCGGAGTGCTGCGCCGGCCGCCAGAGCTCGGCCTGCAGACCCGCCCGAGTGAAGGCAGCGGCGAGCTGGTCAGGGTCGCTGCCGTAGGGCGGACCAGCGGGGCGGTTGTGGCACCAGAACAGCCCCAGCAGCCAGCCACCCGGCCGCAACAGCTGCACGATCTGGGCGATGTAGGCCTCACGCAGGCCAGGGTCGATGGCGCAGAAGCAGGTGTGCTCCAGCACGCCATCGCAACAGGCGGCACCCAGGCCACCGGCCTGCAGCGCCTGCCGATCGAACAGATCCGCCTGCAGCCACTGCAACTGCAACTGCGTGGAGCCATCGCCATGGCAACGGCGTGCTTCGCGCAAGGCCGCGGCGCTGAGGTCGAGCCCCACCACCGCGAAGCCCAGCCGCGCCAGCAGCGCCGCCTCGTGGCCGCGGCCGCAACCCGGCACCAGCACCCGGCCGGGTGGCTGGGGCGCCTGCCGATCACTCTCAAGAAAGTGGCGCAGGGGCGGGGCCGGCTCCCCAAGCTCCCAGCCATCACCCCCATCGCGGTAGCGCTGATCCCACCAGGCAGCGTCGAGAAGCGGCTCAGCCATGACGACCCCAGGGTGAACGGGAAGCCTCGAAACAGAAGCGTCGCAGGTGCCGCGGCGCCGGCGTGGTTTCGCCACACAACCGCTGACGGGAGTGCTTGGCGGGAGCCCACTGCGGTGATGCTCGAATCAGCTCACTCCGGCATCGCCGCCGACCAGACCGATGCTGATCACCCAGACCAGTCGCCGCCCTTACGCAGAGGTGTGCGCCCGCCTCAACGACAGCTGTGGCCGCCATGGCTACGGCGTGCTGGCCAGCCACGACATCGGCGCCACCCTGCACAGCAAAGGGCTTGAGCATCCAGCGCAGTGCAGGGTGTTCGAGATCTGCCATCCCGGCCACGCGGCAGCAATCCTGGCGGCCGACCCACACCTGGCGGCCGCACTCCCCTGCCGCATCGCCGCCGTTGAACAGAACGGCACCACCACGCTGTCGATGCTCTCGCCACGACAGCTGCTGCAGAGCCTGAACGACACCGACAGCGTGCAGGCCCTGGCAGAACAGGTGGAGCAGGACACCGTGGCGATCCTGACGGAGGCCGCAGCCCCGTGAACACATGCAGCAGCCGATCACCGAGGACAGCCACCTAGGCACCACCAGTAGTGGGAGACGGCGACAAGAACAACCAGATCTGGTGTCTCACCCTTAACATCCCGTTAGCACCCTGATCCGAGCCGAGCCCAGCCCGGCACGCACCATGCGGCACCTGCTTCAGAGCTTCGCCGGCAGCCTCAGCGCCGGCTTGGATGCCGGCCTTGAGGCCGATCGGCACGAACCGGCAGCGCAGGCCCCATTCGTCTACACGACGGCCATCAGCTCCAACGCCGGCCTGGTGCGGTCGCTGGCGGGCATCACGCTGATCGCCCGGGAGATGGGCTTCGAGCGGGAGGCCGAGACGCTCTACTCAACGGATGCCCTGAGCGCCACGTACCACGCCCAGCACAACCAGAGCCGCGTCGCCCTGGCGGTGGAGGTCTGCCCTCCGCGCCAGACGGTGTCCGTGGCCGTGTCCGGCAGCGACAACGAAGAGACTTACCGCCTGTTTCTCGACGCCGACGCCCGCCTGTTCGGCAACTGCTGAATCAGCCCTGCCGGAACTGCTGCAGCTGCTCCTCGAGCCGCTGCTTGAGTCGGGTCTGGACCAGCCGGCAGAGGTCATCCACCAGGGCGCTCTCGGCCTGCCAGATGGTGCGGGCTCCCTCGCGCTTGCAGCTCACCAGGCCGGCCCGCTGCAGCTGACCCAGCTGGCGGCTGATGTGGGACTGGGAGAAACCGGTGGCCTCGATCAGCGCGCTGACATCCATTGCACCCTGCCGGAGCTGACAGAGCAGCTGCAGCCGGGCCGGCTCGCCCAGCAGGCGAAAGAACTGGCTGTACTCCTCCAGCAGCTGAGGAGAGGGCATCGAGCCGGCGGCAGCCATGGGGCGTGGGTATGTCGCTCAGCGCATTATGCCGAGCTACGCAAAGCTGCGGCACAACAACAGCCGCCATAACTGCTTTATGCGTGTATCGTCATAGCAGTGTGAAGCTCTGCTCCATGGCGGTCACCCCTGCGGCGGGCTCCGCGCCCGCGCCCACCCTCTCGCTTGCCGCGGCCGCCGGTGGCGCAGCGCTGCTGATGCGCCAGCTGTTCGATGCTGAGACCGGCACCTTCACGTATCTGCTGGCCGACGTGACCAGCCGGCAGGGGGTGCTGATCGATCCGGTGTTTGAGCAGCACGAGCGCGATCTCTCGCTGATCCGCGAACTGGGAATCAAGCTGGTGGCCAGCCTCGACACCCACGCCCATGCCGACCATGTGACCGGCAGCTGGCTGCTGCATGAGGCCACCGGCAGCGCCATCGGCCTGGCGGCGGCGGTCGGCGCCGCGAACGTGACCCTGCCCCTGCAGCACGGCGATCGGGTGCCGTTCGGGGCGCGCCATCTGGAGGTGCGCAGCACCCCCGGCCACACCGACGGCTGCCTCAGCTTCGTGCTCGACGACCGCAGCCTGGCCTTCACCGGCGATGCCCTGCTGGTGCGGGGCTGCGGCCGCTGCGATTTCCAGCAGGGCGACGCCCACACCCTCTGGCGCTCGATCACCGAGCAGCTCCTCTCCCTGCCGGAGGCCTGCCTGCTCTATCCAGGGCACGATTACACCGGCCGTGGCGTGAGCTCGGTGGCGGAGGAGAAGGCCTTCAACGCCCGCCTCGGCGGTGCCGCCAGCGAGCGGGATTTCGTGGGCCACATGCAGGCGATGAAGCTGCCGCACCCGTACCGGATCGCCGTGGCGCTGCCCGGCAACATGCGTTCAGGCAAGCCGCACGACCCGGTCAGCAAGCCCAGCTGGGCGCCGGTGCAGCGCAGCTATGCCGGCCTGCCAGAGCTGCCGCCAGCCTGGGTGGCGGCCCATCGCGGCGAGGTCGCCATCCTCGATGTGCGCGGCCTGGAGGAGGTGCAGGGCCCTGACGGCCACATCGCCGGCAGCCTCACCATCCCCCTACCCGAGCTGCAGGGGCGCCTCGGCGAACTGCCGGACGACCAACCGCTGGTGGTGGTCTGCCACGCCGGCAGCCGCTCCGCCCTGGCCACCCAGCAGCTGCTGAAGGCCGGCCGGGAGCGGGTGGCGAACCTGCGCGGCGGCCTGGCCCGCTGGGCGGATGAGGGCTACCCCCTCAGCGGCACTGACATCAGCGGCACCGAAACCATCTGAACCGAGAGAGCAATGAACCCCACCACCATCAACCAACCCGTCCGCCTCACCGCCCAGGAACTGGCCCGCCAGCTGGAGAGCGGAGCCATCGGCGTGATCGATGTGCGCGAACCGATGGAATTCGCCGATGGCCACATCGCCGGCAGCCTCAACGTGCCGCTGGCCCGGCTCGCCGACACGCAGCTGCCGGACGGGCCCCTGGTGCTGGTCTGCCAGAGCGGCAACCGCAGCCTGCAGGGCTGCAGGCGGTTGCTGGAGCGCCAGCCCAGCCGCCTGCTGCTGGATCTCGAGGGCGGCATCCCCGCCTGGCAGCAGGCCGGTCTGCCCTTGCTGCGGCAGGCGAACGCACCACTGCCGCTGATGCGCCAGGTGCAGATCGCCGCCGGCTCGCTGGTGCTGCTCGGCCTGATCCTCAGCCACACCGTGGCGCCGGCCTGGATCGCCCTCACCTGGTTCGTGGGCGCTGGCCTCTGCTTTGCCGGCATCAGCGGCTTCTGCGGCATGGCCCGCCTGCTGGCCGCCATGCCCTGGAACCGGATGCCCGCACGATGACGATCGCGACCCTGCTGCTGCTGACGGCGGGCGGCGGCCTGATCGGCCTGCTGCTGGCCGTGCTGGGTGCCGGCGGCTCGATCCTGCTGCTGCCTCTGCTGGTGAGCGGTGCAGCACTGCCAACCCGCGAGGCGGTGCCGCTCTCGCTGCTGGTGGTGATGCTGCTGGCCCTGGCCAATCTCGGCCCCTGTCTGCGCCGCCGCCAGATTGCGCCGCGGCCGGCGCTGATCCTGGGGCTGCCCGCCCTGGCCGGCAGCTGGATCGGCGGCAGCTGGGTGAAGGCCGGCCTCGTGCCGGAAGCCCTGCAGCTGGGGGTGTTCGCAGCAGCGGCGCTGCTGGCCTCCTGGCTGCTCAGCCGGCCGCTCCACAGCGAACGCCAACGCACCGGCCAGCCCGTTCTGCTGGCGATCCAGGGGCTGCTGGTTGGCCTGCTCACCGGCATCGCCGGCGTAGGCGGCGGCTTCGCGATCGTGCCGGCCCTGGTGCTGCTGGCGGGGCTACCGATGGCGCTGGCCAGCGGCACCAGCCTGCTGCTGATTGTCGTGAACGCCCTGGTGGCCCTGGCGGCCATCGGCCACTGGCCCGCCACCAGCCTGCCGCTGCTGCTGCCCCTGCTGCTCGGCGGCGTGATCGGCGCCGCCGCCGGCCAGCGCCTGGCCCCGCGGCTGAACGATCAGCAGCTGCGGCGGGGGTTCTCGGCGCTGCTGATCGGCTCGGCCCTGCTCAGCGGCGTTGAGGCCTGGCGCCGCCAGCCGAGCCAAGCCGATCGAGCGGAGCTGCAGCGCCCCGCTCAGGCCGCCGCCAACGGCGCCGATTCCACCAGCTCCGGTGCCAGCCGCAGGCCACTCTCCCCGGCGGGCACCTGCAGCAGCTGGGCCTGACGGATGCGTGAGATCAGGCGGGTGGTGGTGACCCGTGTAGTGCCGATCAGTTCGCCGATGCGCTCATGGGTGAGGCGGAAGGGCAGGTCGCACCAACCGCCGCAGCGCCGGCCCAGGCGCCGCACCAGCAGGCTGAGCAGGGCGTGCAGCCGCTGCTCGGCGCTGCCGAGATGGCGGATGCGCAGCAGCTGCAGCGTCCACTCATTCACCGGATCAAAACCGCCGGCCGGGTGGGGTTCGGCATCGCTGCGGAACAGCAGCGGCGTGAGGGCCTCCACGCAGACGCCCTCGCTGCAGAGGCGGTCGGTGCGCAGCTGGTCGCCCGGCTGCAGGAAGGCCAGGGTCATGCCCTCGGTTTCCTCGCAGGGGCAATACACCCGCGCCATGCCCTCGAGCACCTCGATGCAGCTGCCCACCGGCCGCAGGGCTGGATCCAGCAGCACCGTCTGACCCACCGGCATGCGCACGGCGCTGAGGGGGGCATCAGGCAGAGAACGGAAGCTCATGGCACGGCAGGGGCGCCCGCCGGAGCAGACCGACGGGCTAATTGCGAATGCGTCGCAACCTAAACAAGCCGGTCCCCTTTTTGCAAGCGATTCTCAAGTGCAGTGCGCTGCTGCGAAGGCCCGCCGGCTCGTGTCGACCCGCCGGCCCCGGCTCACTGCCAGCCGTTGACCTCCATCAGCCGCACCGCCGCCTTGTTCCTGGCCCCCAGCTGCTCGGCGGAAACGCCATCGGCCTTGAAGCTGCCGAAGCGCTGCAGCACCGGGTTGTTGCCGTTGCCCTTGAGCGGATATTCGTTGTTGGCCTCGGCATAACCGCGGCCACCGGTGGGGGACGCCAGGAACTCGATCAGCTTCAGAGCTGCCGCCGGGTTGGTGGCGCTCTTCAGCACGCCGGCGCCACTGATATTCACGTGGGCGGGCGTCGGGAACACCACCTTGATGCGGCTGGCCAGAGCCTTGTCGGCCGCGCCGCTCTCGCCGGCGGCCATGCGCGCCACGTAGTAGCTGTTCACCAGCCCCACGCCGCACTGGCCGTTGGCGATCGCACGGATCAGCGGCGTGTCGGAGGTGAAGAAGGGCTGACGCACGTTGGCCACCATCCCCTTCACCCAGGCGGCGGCAGCGGCATCGCCGCGCAGGATCAGCTGATCAGCCACCAGCGACTGGTTGTAGACGCTCTTGCGATCCCGCAGGCAGAGCTTGCCCTTCAAAGACGGACTGGCTAGGTCGGCATAGGTGCGGATGCTGGCGGGGTTCACCTGCTTCGGATTGACAACCACCACCCGAACCCGGCGGGTGAGGCCGTACCAGCGCCCCTTGGAATCGCGCAGATTGATCGGCACATCCCGCAGCAACGCCGCCGAGGGCGAGGGCCGGAACAGTCCCAGATCGGCCGCCTGATCGAGGCGGGCGGCATCCACCAGCACGAGCACATCGGCCGGGCTCTTGCTGCCCTCACTGCGCACCCGCTGGATCAGGGCATCGTCCTTGGCCTCCAGCAGCTTCACCTTGATGCCGGTGCGGGCGGTGAACTGCTCGTAGAGCGCCTTGTCGGTGTTGTAGTGGCGGCCGGAATACACACCGATCTCCTGGCTCTGGCTCTGGCTCTGGGCCCGGGCGGGTGATCCAGCCACGGCCACCGCCACGGCGGCGATGCCGCTGAAGGCGAGCAGGGCGGCAGTGGCCAGGCGCTCCGGCGTGCAGGCGAGGCGAGATCGGCGGGGAGTCACGGCTTGCGGCAACGGCATGAGCGGCACTCTGCCTTTGGATGGCGACCATCGGAGCCGCCATGTACATCGGCCACGCGGGGGTGTGCCATTGGTCACGCCGGCAGGTTCAGAACCCCCGCCCCGTAGGCTTTTTGGCCATGGCAACCACCGCCGCCACCGCCCCCCTGGCCGCACCACCCAAGCGGGGGCTGCTGGGCTCCGGGGTGCTGCTGCTCTGCGGCCTTGCCCTGGCGCCGGTGCTCGCGCTGGTGCTGTTCGCCCTGGGCGGCACCGGCGGTACCGCCGGGCTGCAGCTGGGCAGCGACGGACCACGCCAGCTGCTCAACACCGTGGCCCTGGTGCTGCTGGTGGGCGGCCTGGCCGCCCTGCTGGGCACCGCCAACGGCTGGCTCACGGCCCGCTGCAGCTTTCCCGGCCGCCGCGGCCTGCGCATTGCCCAGCTGCTGCCGCTGGCCACCCCCAGCTACCTGCTGGCCGCCACCCTGATCGACCTCGGCAGCCGCCTGGGGCTGCGGGTGCACGGCCTGGCCCCCACCACGGCGGTGCTGGTGCTGAGCACCTACAGCTATGTGTTTCTGCTCTCCACCGAGAGCTTCTCGGTGAGCGGCCGCCGCCAGCTGGAGGCCTGCCGCAGCCTGGGGGTGGGGCCTTGGGGCAGCTTCCGACGCGTCGCCCTGCCGATGGCCCTGCCCGCCATCGGCGCCGGCACAGCCCTGGGGGGCATGGAGGTGGTGAACGAGCTGGGGGCAGTGGAGCTGCTGGGGGTGCCGACGCTGTCGGTGGGGATCCTGCAGCGCTGGCAACAGGAGGCCGATCCCCAGGGAGCCGTGGCTCTGGCGCTGCTGGCGATGCTGATCGTGGCGCTGCTGGTAGGAGCCGAGCGCAGCTTGCGCCGCCGCAGCCGCTGCTGGAACCTCGGCAACGATGGCGACGCCGATCAGCGCTGGCCGCTGACAGGGAGCCGCCGCTGGGCGGCCCAGCTGCTCTGCCTGCTGCCGCCCCTGCTCAGCCTGGGCCTGCCACTGTTCTGGGCGGCGCTGAGCTGGGATCAGCTGCAGGGGGACGCCGTGCTGGAGCTGCTGCAGCTCAGCGGCCGCAGCTTCACTCTGGCGCTGCTGGCGGCCCTGATCACCGTGGCGGCAGGTGTGGTGCTGGCGATCGCTCGCCGCTGGATCGCCAGCGCGCTGCTGCAGCGGCTCACCTTCATCGCCGGCCTGGGCTACGCGATCCCCGGCACGGTGCTGGCCCTGGCGCTGATGCTGCTGGGCGGCCCCCTGGCCCTGGCGCCGCTGCTGCTGCTGGTGTGGGGCTACGGCGACCGCTTCCTGGCGGTGGCCAAGGGTGGCCTGGATGCGGCCCTCGAACGCATCCCGCCCAGCGTGGATGAGGCCGCCACCTCCCTGGGCCAGAGCTGGCCGGGGGTGCTGCGGCGCGTGCATCTGCCGCTGCTGCGCGGCCCGCTGCTGGTGGGCGCGCTGCTGGTGTTTGTGGACACGGTGAAGGAACTGCCGCTCACCTTCGCCCTGCGCCCGTTCGACTTCGACACCCTGGCGGTGCGTGTGTATCAGTACGCCAGCGACGAGCGGGTGGGTGCCGCCCTGGTGCCGGCCCTGCTGATCCTCGGCCTGGGCCTGCTGGCCGCCAGCGCCCTGATCCCCAGCCTGGAGCGGCTGGAGCGGCGCTGATTGCCGCGGGTCAGTTGCGGCGGCTCAGTTGCGGCGGGTGAGCACACCGCGATCGATCTGCCGGCCGTCCTTGTCCCAGGCGGTGATGCTCAGCTCGCGGGGGGTGGCCTCGAGCTCAGCGAAGCTGAACACGCTGCTGGCTCTGACCGACTGCGCCGTGGGGATCACCGGACGCAGGCTGGCGCCGCCGCCGCCCACCACGAGGTAGGTGATGCCATCGATCGGCACGCTGCGCTCGTAGTTGTGCTCATGGCCGTTGATGTAGAGCTGCACGCCGTGCTTCCGCATCAGGGCGGCGAGCTTCGCCTGCAGGCCCGGATTATTGCCGTAGAAGCCCGAGGAATAGATGGGGTGATGGCCCACCACCACCTTCCAGGGGGCGGTGCTGCGGGCCAGCACGGTGCGCAACCAGCTCACCTGGCCCTGCCAGTCGGCATTGCCGTTGGTATCGAGCATGAAGAACTCCACCGGGCCGCGGCGCAGGTTGTAAAAGCGCCCCTGCATGCCGAAGGGCTTATAGGCCACCTGCGGGTCGCCGTTGGCGGTGCGGATGTCGTGGTTGCCAAGCACCGCGTGGAAGGGAACGCCTGCGGCCAGCAGGTCGGCATAGGGGCGCCGGAAGGTGGCCTCGATCAGGGCCATGTCGCCGGAGGGGTAGATGTTGTCGCCCCCCAGCACCACCAGATCCACCGGCCGGCGCCGATGCACTGCGGCCATCTGCTGGCCCACGGCGCGCTGGTTGGAATCGCCGCTGCCGCTATCCGCCAGCGCCAGCCAGCGCAGGCGCTGGCTGGTTTCAGCCGCCTTGAGGGGTTGCAGCCAGGCCAGCCCGGCACCCGCCAGCGCGGCCGGCAGCAGGCGCAGCAGGGTGCGACGACGCACGGATCCTCAGCTCAGAGCCCGCCAAGCTTGGCGGATCCACCGGTTGCTCAGCGATACACCGCCAGGGCCTCCTCGAGGGTGCGGCAGTGCTCCCGGCGCAGGGCATCCGGTTGGTCGATGCGGATGCCGCCCGCGAAGAGCTGGTGGCCGAGCTGGGCGCCGTGCTGCTCGGCGATCGCCTTGAGATCGGCAGTGCCATGGCCAGCCACGCCGCCGGTCTGGGGCACTGGGCTGAGCTGCTCAAGGAGTCCCCACGGGTTCTGCTCCAGGTGCTCTGCGATGCCCACAAAGCCGCCGATCAGCCTCTGTGAGCTCAGGGCCGATCTGTTCGGCAGCGATCGAATCCCACAGGTTTGAACCAGCCACCTGCCCCTGCAGCCCGTCAGGGCGCCTCGCGCCGCTCCTGGCCAGGCGCCGCCAGCGGCCGGCGGTGGGGCTGGTTGCCGAAATGCTCGCGCGCCAGGGCCAGCAGTTCCGCCTCGCTCATGGCGCTGTCGTCCACCGTCACCACCCCAACGATCCGCTGCAGGAGCTGCGGATGGTGGCGGCGCAGGTGGGTCACCAGCAGTTGGCGCACATCCGCCTGGCCATGGCCATGGCCCAGCAGCAGCACCGCATCGGCCTGAGCGATGGCGTCGCTCAGCCCCTCCAGATAGGCGTGATCCAGCGGGGCACGCTGGCCGGCGATGTCGCGCTCGTGGCGATGGCTGAGGTTCTGATCGCTGCCCCACAGGCCATGGGGCTCCAGCTCGGCCTGCTCCACCGCCTCGCCCACCAGATGCCAGAGGTCGGCGCCGCGATGGTCGAGCCGCATCACCAGGCGATGGGCCTGATCGCCGCGGGGCCCCGGCTCGCTCGCCTCGGGATGCTCCGGTGTGATGCCGGCCTGCTCCAACAGGCGCCGCAGCCGCAGCACCCCATCCGCATCAAGCCAGGGGTGGTGAACGCCGTGAGCGCCATGCAGAACGGCGGTCTCCCCGCTCGCCAGCCGCACCTGCAGACGATGGTCTGACAGCCGCTCCACCTCGGCGCCGAGGCTCAGCAGCAGGCCCTCCACCAGCGAGCAGCGCAGGCCGTGCTGCAGGGGGTGAGCGTAGAGAGCCTGCAGGGTCTGCCGGTGCTGACGCTTCATGGCGGCGGGTCGGGGGCTATCGCCGGACCCTATGCAGACGACCTGCTGCCGGCGCGGGAATGCAGCTCAGTCGCACCACCACTGCGCCACCACCTCCGGAGTTCCGTACCAGCGGGGGCCGAAGGCACCGCCATGGGCCACCCCCGGCAGCACCAGCTGCTGCGACCCCTGCAGGCAGGCGGAGCCCACCGGCACCAGGCCGTCACCGGCCACCGCCTCGCTGCCGCTGATCGCACGGTAGGAACCTGGGGCCAATCGCCGGGCCGTGGCCGAGCCATCCTCCAGGGCCAGATCTCCCGCCACGGAGACGTACGCCACCGCATCGGCGAAGCAGGCGCCGGGGTAGCGACGATCCACAAGCTGCCGCAGCGGTGTGGCCCGCAGAGCCGTGTGCGGACTGCCCAGGCAGACCAGCCGATCCACCAGCGCGACGCCGTTGTAGACGCGCCCGGCGAAGGGTTCGGCCCCCAGAAACAGGCGCAGCATCACGCCGCCGGAGCTGTGGCCGATCAGGGTCACCTTGCCGGTGGGCGAGCCGGCCGCCAGCTCCTCCACCAGCGCCGCGGTGCGATCCAGCAGGCGCCGCCAGCCCCAGGCCCCCACGGTGAAGAGCCAGTCGATCCGGCTGGCCGGCACCAGCCGCACCGGTTGATCGCAACGCTGCTCCAGCCAGCGGCACATCGGTACATAGGCCTCGCCGGTGATCAGAAAACCGCCCAGGATCACGATCGGTTGGGCGGCCATGGTTCGGTCGTTTCAGGGATTGGGGCTATTGTGATCGCAGACGGGCCGGTTTCCCAACACCGGCAGCTGCGCCGGGTTCCCAACACCGGCCAGCGGGAACGAGAAGAACAAGCGAGTCAAAGAGTCACCGAGTCGACGACCAGGCCACGCCAGCTCCGGCAACGCCATTCCACCCGACGCAGTCACTGATCATCCGATCAGATCAGCTCAGATCAGCCCCGTTCAGATCAGCTCAGTCCAGCCGTCTCCGGCACCCATTCCTTTCCACGCGACAGTCACATCCGTCAGACAGGACTCCGCCCCACAGGGCGGTGGTGCGCGATCGATATCTCCGTCAACACAGTTCAACCATGCAACACAACACCCGCGCTCATGCGCCCCACCCTGCCCGGCCCCAGCGGCACGGCAGCGTCACACAAACCATCACAGCCAACGGCTGTGCCCTCAATGCGGGCAGCATCCGCCTCGCGGCGGCGCCCGCAGCACCCCCGAGCCCTGCCAGGGATTACCCCAGCTGGGAAGAACTCCTGGGCCAGCGCTGACGTTTGAGCAAATCTCCCTAGCGTGAGTGGACTGCCTGGTTTCCATGGCGCCCGAGCGCTTTTTTCTCGAGCTCACTCCCCCCTCGGAACTGCTGCGGGATGCACCCCATGTGGTGATCGTGGGCGGCGGCTTCGCAGGTCTGAAGGCCGCCCATGCGCTGGCCGGCAAGACCGTGCGCGTCACCCTGATCGACCGGCGCAACTTCAATCTGTTTCAGCCTCTGCTCTATCAGGTGGCTTCGGGGCTTGTTTCCCCGACCGATGTGGCCTCACCACTCCGCCACCTGGTTGGCCAGGCCGCGAATGTGCAGGTGCTGATGGGTGAGGTCGAAGACCTCGACGTGGAGCAGAAGGAGCTGATCTTCAACAATCGGCGCTACCGCTACGACCACCTGATCCTGGCCGCCGGCGCCGGCAGCAGCTTCTTCGGCCACGACGAGTGGCGGGCCTTCGCCACACCGATGAAGACCCTCGAGGATGCCGCCGCCATCCGCCACCAGGTGCTCAATGCCCTCGAGGAAGCGGAGCAGACGCCCGATCCAGCCCGCCGCAAGCTGCTGCAGTCGGTGGTGGTGATCGGCGGCGGCCCCACCGGCTGTGAGCTGGCCGCCTCCCTCAACGACCTGATGCGCCACACCCTCGAGCGCGACTTCAAGCAGCTCGATCCGGCCCAGTGCACGGTGACCCTGGTGGATCCAGGCGATCGGGTGCTGCGAGCCATGGATCCGCAGCTCTCGAAAGCGGCGGGTGATCACCTGCTGCACAAAGGCGTGCGGCTGCTGCTGGGAGGCCGCGTCAAGGAACTTCAGGCCGGGCGGGTGGTCGTGACCACCACGGAAGGCGAACAGACCCTCGAAGCCAACACCATCTGCTGGACCGCCGGCGTCAGCGCCTCACCGCTCGGCAAGCTGCTGGCCGAACGCAGCGGCTGCACGGTCGACCGTGGCGGCCGGGTGGTGGTGGAGCCCGACTTCTCGATTCCCGGCCATCCCGAGATTCGCGTGGTGGGTGACCTCTGCAGCTACAGCCACACCGCCGATGCCAAACCCCTGCCCGGCATGGCGGGCCCTGCCGTTCAGATGGGCGGCTGGGTGGCCGCCGACATCCTGGCCCGCAGCCAGAACCAGGAGCACAAGCCCTTCGTGTTCAGCGACTTCGGCAGCATGGCTGTGGTGGGCCCGCTGTTCGCCGTCGCCAACCTGCGCGGTCTCAAGGTGAGCGGCAGCTTCGGCTGGCTGCTCTGGGGCCTGGCTCACCTGGCCTTCATGCCAGACACCGAAAACCGCCTCACCCTGCTCACCAAATGGCTCTGGGTGATCGCCACCCGTGAGCGCTCCGCCCTGCTGATCACGGAGCAGGGCGCGTGACCTCCGCCAGGGCGTGATAAATGGGCTGGGGCAGCACCAGCCGGCTCACCAGCGCCGCCAGCACCGAGGCCACGAGCATCCCCGGCAGCAGCTGCTGATCACCGGCCAGGCGCAGGGCGAACAACACCGTGATCACCGGCAGCTGGGTGGCGCCGGCCAACCCGGCCGTCATGCCCAGGGCCAGCCCCAGGCCCGCCACTCCCGCCAGTTCACCCACACCCCGACCCAGCAGGGCACCGAAGGCGAAGGCCGGATCGATCAGCCCGCCGGGGATGCCTGTGCCCAGGGCCAGCACCGGCCCCAGCACCCGCACCACCAGGATGATCAGATCGCCGAACAGGCCATCGCCCAACGGGCCAGCCGGGCTGCCGCCACTGATCATCAGCGCCATCAGCGCCTCGCCGTCGCCACCGGCGCCACCACCGCTCACCAGCAGGAACAGGCTCAGCAGCGCCCCCACCGCCAGGCCGAGAGCAAGCGGATGACGACGGCTCCAACCCAGGCAGAAGCGTGTGAACGCCAGCAGCAACAGCCCGAAGCCAGCACCCAGCAGGCCGCCCAGCACCCCGATCGGGATCGCCCACAGCACCTGCATCATCTCGATCGGCTCCACGCCGAGGGTGCCAAGGGCAAACTGCGGCTGACCGGTGAGGTTGCTGAAGGCCGCCGCCACACCGCAGATCACCAGAGCCGGCCACACCAGCGCCGCCGCGAAGCGGTTGGTGAATTCCTCCGCCACGAACACCACCCCCATCAGCGGCGTGTTGAAACCGCCTGCCAGACCGGCACCGGCGGCCACCGCCAGCAGATCCGCCTGGCTGAGCGATCCCAGGAAACGGGGGAAGCGGCGCCGCAGGCCCTGTGCCACAGCGGCCCCCACCTGCACCACCGGGCCCTCACGGCCCAGGGGCAGCAGGCTGAGGGTGGCGATCGCCCAGAGCCCCAGCCGCTTCAGGGTGGGCCAGGGTCCCAGCAAGCGGTCGGCCTGAGCCGGATCCTCCACGCTGGCCATCGTCTGGGGGATGCCGGAGCCAGCCCCAGCAGCCCAGACGCCCCGTTGCAGGAGCAGCAGCAGCGGCACCGTCAACATCGGTGAGGCGGCCAGCAGGAGCGTCTCAAACCGCCACGGCTTGCCGCTGAAGCTGGGCAGCTGATGCAGCAGGGCGTCCTGCCAGCGATCCAGCAGGTTGAACGGCAGGCAGGCAAGCCCCACCAGCAGGCCCAGCAAAGCCAGCTGCCCCAGCTGGCGCAGCAGCGCAGGCAGGCGAACGCGGATCGGATCGCGAGAACGGAACACCTGAGCCGCCGATTCAGACCGACCCATGATGGCTGGCGCTGGTGTGCGCCTCACCACGATTGGCACCACCACGATCGGCTTCAGAGCAGCCGCTGGTGCACCCGTCCAAGAATCAGCGCGATCAGGATCGCCACGTAGAGCTGGCCGGCGATCGTGATGCCGTTGGCCAGCACCTGAGCGCTGACGCTGGCGGGGCTGAGCACCTCTGTGCCCACGGTCGTGAGCAGGCCGAAGGAGGCCGCCATCAGAGCCGGTGCCACCGCCACGCTGAGGTCATGGCCGGAGCTGGCCATGGGCAGCGACGCCGTCACGAAGGCGCTGGGCTGCAGCACCCACAGGGAGGTGAGCAGAGCACCGCCGGCGATTCCGAGGGTGAAGTAACCGGACGCAGCACCCAGCACCACCGACACGGTGACGAACGGCTCACGGATCAGCGTCCACACCTTGCGGAACACGGCCACGAGCAGGAACACCACCCACACCACCACATGCGGGAAGGTGAGCATGCGGCCCAGCGGCGGCGCCCAGACCAGGCCGGCATGCCAGAGCAGCTCCAGCACGATCGCCAGGCCTCCCAGGCCGTAGATCAACGGCCGACTGCGCCGCAACACCGAATACCGGCTGATGAAGCCCACCAGCACCACCGCCAGCAGGCAGAGCATTGCAGAGAGCAGCCAGGGCACCTGCTGTGCCGCCGGCAGCAGGAACAGCAGCACCATCTCCACCACCAGAGTGATCCGGTAGCCGAAATGGCGATGCCGGATCCGCCGCAACCCCTCCCGTGTGAGCCTCACGGCCTCAGAGGCCGGGGCTGCTCTGCATGATGCCGCCGTCGGCGAAGATGCTGGTGGCGGTGATGTAGCTGGCGGCATCGCTCGCCAGGAAGGCCACCACCCGGGCGATCTCATCCGGCTGGGCCATGCGCCCCATCGGAATGGCGGCATTGAGCTTGGCCAGCAGCTCGGGGTCGTTCATCGTCGAATCGTTGATCGGCGTGGCCACGGCACCGGGCCCCACGTTGACGATCGTCACCCCCTTGCCCGCCAGCTCCACACCGGCGGTGCGGGTGAGCATGCGCACACCACCCTTGGCCACGCAGTACGGGGTGTTGTTGGGCATCGGCCAGTCCTCATGCACCGAGGAGATGTTGATGATGCGGCCGCCGCTGCCCTGGGCGATCATCTGCTTGGCGGCGTACTGGGTGGCGAAGAACACACCGCGCAGGTTGACGTTGAGCACCTTGTCGAAGTCGTCCGGCGTGGTGTCGAGGATCGAGGTGCGGGTCTCGATGCCGGCGTTGTTCACCATCACATCAAGCCGCCCGTATTGGGACACGGCGGCATCCACCAGGCGCTGAAGGTCGTCGAGTTTGCCCACGTCGGCCTGAACACCGATGCAGGTGCCGCCCAGCTCACCGATCTCCTCTTCGATCGCCTCGGTGGCCTCGGGATGGGAGCGGTAGTCGATCACCACGCGGGCACCGAGGCGTGCCACGGTTTCCACAATCGACTTGCCAATGCCGCTGTTCCCTCCCGTCACGATGATCACCTTGCCCTTGAGCAGGTTGGAGAGGGTTTCGAGGGCGTAGGGATTGGAGGCAGTCATGGCCAGCGGAGAGAGTGAATCGTGTTTGCTGAACGCTAGGTCGATGGCGCGGATCGTGCTTGCGATGCAACAGCGATGACATAACGGTGACATTCCCCGTGGGATCCCTACGGTGAAGGCGGCCTCCTCCCAGGGATTCCCAATGGCAGCCGGTGTGACGCGTCGGGCGATACACAGCGATCGCTTTCCCAAGCCCGTGGCCTCCTACAGCCAGGGCTTCCAGATCGGCAACATGCTGTTCATCACCGGCCAGCTGCCTGTCGACCCGCTGACCAATCAGAAGGTGGGCGACGGCGACATCACCCTTGAATCGCGGCAGGTGATGCGCAACATGCAGGCGGTGCTCGAGGAGGCCGGCTTCGGTTTCGAGCATGTGGTGAGCGCCACGGTGTACCTCACCGACATCAACACGCTCGACACCTTCGATGCCGTCTGGCAGGAGTATTTCCCCGATCCCCAGGCCTACCCCTCGCGGGCCGTGGTGGAGGTGGCCGCGCTGGTGCTCGGCATTCAGCTGGAGATTTCCGCCATCGCCATCAAGGACTGACCTGCCATGAGCGATCCCTTCAGCCTCGCCCCGCAACCGGAGACCTACTGGCACCTCTGGACGGGTGAGGACGGCATCAGCCGCCAGCAGCAATGCACGATCGACGACTTCCAGCTGGGCCAACTGGGGCCGGGCGACTCACCGCAGTTCTCGAGGCCCCTGTTCGATCAGGGCAATGCCTTCATCACCTACCTGCCGGTGGGCTGGACCGCCGACTGGCATGAGAACCATGTGCCGAAGTGGATCTACGTGCTGCGCGGTGCCTGGTCGGTGCAGAGCATGGATGGCCAGCTGGTGATCATGCGCGCCGGTGAGTATTCCTTCGGTGGCGACCAGGGCTGCACGAGCTCAGCCGAAGGCCATCAGGGTCACCTCTCCGCCCAGGTGGGCGATGAGCCCTGTGTGCAGCTGATCATCCAGCGCAACGACAACGCCTGGCGACAGGCTCCACCCGGATTCTTCCGATGAGGCAGCCATCGTCGTGCACCGAGAGCTACGACCCGCGCTTCGAGCAGCTGGTGCTGTTCAACGCGGAGCTCGAGCTGCTGGCGGAAGGCTTCCGCTGGCTGGAAGGGCCCGTGTGGTTCGGCGATCACCACTGCCTGATGTTCAACGACATCCCCAACAACCGCACCCTCCGCTGGAGTGAGGCGCATGGTGTCAGCACCTTCCTCGACCCCTCCGATTTCGCCAATGGCCAGGTCCGCGACCTGCAGGGTCGCCTGATCCAGTGCCATCACAGCAGCCGCAGCCTCACCCGCGTCGAGCACAACGGCAGCATCACGACCCTGGTGCGCGAGGCTCGCGGTCATCGCCTCAATGCCCCCAATGATGTGGTGGTGAAACGAGACGGCTCGATCTGGTTCACCGATCCGCTCTACGGCCTGATGAACGACTACGAGGGCGGCCGCCAGGAGTCCGAGCAGCCTCCGGCCGTCTACCGGCTGGATCCAGACACCGGCTCGATCACGGCGGTGGCCACGGATTTCGATGGACCCAACGGTCTGGCGTTCTCCCCGGATGAGCAGCTGCTCTACGTGGCGGAATCCGGTGCCGCGGGAGCCAGTGAACCCCGCCAGTTCATCCGTCGCTTCCAGGTGAACAGCGATGGACAGACCCTCAGCGGCGGCGAGCCGTTCCACAAGATCAGCCCCGGCTGGGCCGATGGGTTCTGCGTGGATGAGCACGGCAACCTCTGGTGCGGTGCCGCCGATGGGGTGCATGTGATCGCCCCCGATGGAACCCTGCTGGGCAAGGTGCTCGTGCCTCGGCGCGTCTCCAATGTCTGCCTCGGCGGTCGGTACGGCCATCGACTCTTCCTCTGTGCCTCCTCAGCGCTCTACGCCCTGTTCACCAACACCCGCTCCGCCGTCTGACCCATGGCCAATCCCCAGCTCGAAACCTTCCTGAAGCAGGTGAAGGGCGACCCCGCCCTGCTGCAGCGCTTCAGCGCCTGCCCCAACCTCAATGCCATCGCGGCACTGGGGGCCGACCTCGGCTTTGCCTTCACCGGGGTCGACCTGGTAAAGCACCAGGCCGAGGCCACCCTCCGGCTCGAGGAGAGCGATCTGGAGGCCGCCGCCGCCGGGGTCGAGCTGGAGGGTCACCTCTGGCTGATGCGGATCGTCTGGGGTTGAAGCGGCGATGCACGCCAGCCCTCAGCTCGATCTCGCCGATGCCCGCAGCATCGCTGCAGCCGCACGGGGCGAGGCAGAGCGGCGCGGTGCCGCCGTGAGCATCGCCATCTGCGACGCTGGCGGCCACCTGCTGCTGCTGGAGCGCCTCGACGGCGCCAGCCCCGCCAGCACGGAAGCAGCAGCAGCCAAGGCACGGATGGCCGCCCTGAACGGCAAGCCCACCGCCGAGCAGGAGCAGGCCATCAACGGGGAGCGACCGGCGCTGCTGCAGCTCTCCGGCCTGTTCGGCCAGCCGGCCGTGGCCATGGCTGGCGGACTGCCGCTGCAGCTGAACCGGCAGACCCTCGGCGCCGTCGGCGTCTCCGGCATGACGCCCGAGGTGGATGGCGCCATCGGCGCCGCCGGGGTAGCCGTTCTGGCTGCCCTCAGCGATCAGTCCACGCGATGAGCACCACCTTGCCCCCAACCGCCCTGCCCCACATCCGCAGCATCGGCTTCAGCTGCCGTGATGCCGACAGCCTGGCGACCTTCTACTGCGAGCAGCTCGGCTTCCAGCGCGGCAAGCGCGCAACCATCAACGGCGGGGCCTACGCCGCGCTGCTGGGGCTGCCGAACAGCCAGCTGCAGCTACAGCAGCTGCACATCGGCCAGGAAACCCTCGAACTCACCCAGGTGCTGGAGCTGGGGCCAGGCCTGCGGCCTGGGCAGCCGATTCCGGCCGATTCGCGCAGCTGCGACCTCTGGTTCCAGCACATCTGCCTGGTGGTGGCCGACATGGCAGCCGCTGCGGGACCGATCGAGGCCGCCGTGGCCGCCGGCACGCTGCTGCCGATCTCCAGCGCACCCCAGACCCTGCCCAGCTGGAATCAGGCCGCCGCCGGCATCCAGGCCTACAAGTTCCATGACCCCGAGGGCCACTGCCTGGAGCTGCTGCAGTTCCCGGCCGACAAGGGCGACGCCCGCTGGCATGAGCAGGCCAGAGCCGCCACCGCCCTGGGCGACTCCCCCGTGCTGGGAATCGACCACAGCGCCATCGCCAACGCCGATACGGCGCGCAGCTGCCGGTTCTATGAGGAGCTGCTGGGGCTGCAGCTGGGGGGTGATGGCGTCAACAGCGGCATCGAACAGGACCGCCTGGATGGGCTCGAGGGCACCCGCGTGCACATCAGCAGCCACCGCTGTGCGAGCGGCGCCGGCATTGAATGCCTCGACTACCGCGAGCCCACAGGGGGCCGTCCCCTGCCAATCGATCTGAGCGCAGCCGATGGCGCCCATTGGCAGATCCGCATGGCCGTCAGTGATCTGGAGACGATCACATCACAGGTGGAGAGCTTCGGTGGCCGATGCTTCAGCGGGCCGCTTGAGCTGGAGCCTGAGTTGGCAACACAGCTGGGCTTCAGCCGCGCCCTGCAGATCCGCGATCCTGATGGCCATGCCCTGCAGCTGGTGAGCGACTGAGGCAATCCCGCTGCCGGATTCGGGCACGCGACCTAGCTTGCGGGCATTCCGCCTGCTGGGGTCAGACCAATGGAGATCACCGTGGTGGAGCTGCTGGTTCCCGCCGCTCCCTCCGCTGTTGCCCAGGCCGCCTTGCTGCTGCTGCGGCTGTTCATGGGGCTCTGCTTCATCCGCCACGGCTGGCCCAAGCTCCGCAACCTCAACACCTGGGCCCAGGGCCTGAAGACACCGGCCTGGCTCTGCTTCCTTTCCGCCGGGTCGATGTGGGCCGGCGGCATTGCCCTGATCCTCGGCCTGCTCACACCGCTGGCCGCCTTCGGCATCCTCGTGTCGATGGCCTACGCGATGCTGCTGGAGATCCGCAGCGGCTTTCCCTTCATCGCCCCGGACCCCTACCTGATTCCCGATGGCGACTACGCCGGCCCGATGGGAACCGGCGAGCCCCCGAGCTGGGAGAAGGCCGCCATGTACGTGGTGATGTGCCTGGTGCTGATGGGTTGCGGCGGTGGCTTCCTCTCCCTCGACAACCTGCTGATCGCTGATCTGGTGCGTATGGCGCTCGGGGCATGAGCCCCAGCGGCTACACCAGGATCGGCACGGCCAGGATCAGCACGACCAGCCTCAGGCCTGCACCGCCAAGCGCTCCTTGAGATGCTCGCCCACCCGGATCGCATTGGCGATCGCCGTGAGCGAGGGATTCACCGCGCCGATGCTGGGGAAGAAGCTCGTATCCACCACGTAGAGGTTGTCGAGCTCGTGGGCCTTGCAGTTCACATCGAGCACTGAGGTGGCCGGATCGGTGCCGAAGCGGCAGGTGCCGGCCTGATGGCCAACGGCCGAGAGGCCCATCGGGTTCTTGATGTAGATCTGCCGCTCCACTAGATGCTTCTTGAGGTAGAGCTTGTCGAGCATGCCCTCCAGGCGGCCCCACAGCCGATTGGCGGAGGTCTGATTATTCACCGTGTAGTCGAGGTGAATGTGACCAGCTGAATCGATCGTCACCCGGTTGTTGGGGTCGGGCAGGTCCTCGGTGGTGAGCCAGAAATCCAGGGTATGGGCCGCAATGTCATCCATGCTCCAGTTGGGCATCAGGAAAGTTTCCAGAGGCGCATACCCCTTCATGATCGCGCCACGGGTCTTGCCGGTCATCTGGATATTGCCCATCGGGTAGTCGTAATCGGCATCACCGAAATACCAGTCGTTGATCGAAATCGTCTTCTGGAACACGGTGGGGTTCGGCTCGTGCGACAGCGCCACCGCCGCCTTGCTGTTGTGGAACATGTAGTTGCGTCCCACCTGATCGGAGCCATTGGCCAGGCCGCGGGGGTGCTTGTCGTTGGCCGACATCAGCAGCAACCGGGCACTGTTGGCGGCACCGCAGCTCACCACCACGATGTCGGCGGAGTAACGCAGCTCCTCGCCATCGCGCAGCAGTTCCACCCCAGTCACCGTGCGGCCGCTGGCATCGGTATGCAGCCTTTTCACCTCGGCGCGTGTCAGCAGCGACACGTTGGCGCTGCTACCCAGGGCCGGCCGCACGCCGCAGACCTCCGCATCCCCCTTGGCATGCACCAGGCAGGGGAACCCATCACAGTTATTGCAACGCCGGCAACGGCTATAAGGCATGTTGCTCTCATCGAGCATCACGCCACTGGGGGCATGGAAGGGGTGCAGGCCGGCAGCGCGCAGGTCATCGGCCAGCTTCTTAATGCGCGGTTCATGACTGATCGGCGGATGCGGATAGGGCACCGGGCTGGGTGGATCCGTGGGATCCTCACCGCGCAGGCCGTGCACGTGATACATCGCCTCGGCCTGCTGATACCAGGGCTCGAAGTCGCTGTAGCGCAGCGGCCAGGCCGGCGAGACGCCGTCGTGATGTTCAAGCGCCTCAAAATCGCGCTGACGCAGACGGAAGTGGTGGGCGCCGTACATCTTGGTGGCACCACCAACGAAGTAATGGCTGCCCGGCTGGAAAGGGTTGCCCTTGCCGTCGTACCAGATGTCGCGTGAGATGTAGCGGCCCTTCTGGAACACCTCATCAGCATCCCAGTTCTGCGCTTCCTGCGGCAGCCAGTCGCCCCGCTCCAGAATCAGGATGCGCAGCCCAGTGGGAGCCAGCACCCGCGCCAGAGTGCCACCGCCAGCGCCGCTGCCGATGATCAGCAGATCGAAGTGGGTGGCCTCAGGTTTCTGAAGCTGGGTCGGAGAGAGCAGAGCGTCCACAGAAATGCCGCCGATACCCGCAAGCTAGAAACGGCAACCAGATCTGTCCGTTGTCTGTCATGAGCCGGAAGCCGTCGTCGGGTAGCGGCCGAGCTGATTGATCATCTTGCAGACCATCGCCGTCCAGCCGGTCTGATGGCTGGCGCCCACACCACGGCCGTCATCACCGTGGAAATACTCGTTGAACAGAATCAGATCGCGCCAGTGGGGATCCTGCTGGAACAGTTCCACATCGCCATTGAACGGGCGACGGCCCTCGGCGTCGCGGCGGAACAGATTCACGAGGCGATGTTCCAGCAGCAGCGAGGCATCCCAAAGGTTCACCCAGTTGCCGGAGCCGGTGGGGAACTCCACTTTGAAGGTGTCGCCGTAGTAGTGGCCGAATTTCTGCAGCGATTCGATCAGCAGGAAGTTGATCGGCATCCACACCGGGCCGCGCCAGTTGGAGTTACCGCCGAACATCGCCACCGGGCTGTCGGCCGGGCTATAGGCCAGGGTCTGGCTATCACTACCCTCCGTGAAACTGTAGGGGTGATCGCCATACACCTTCGAGAGAGCACGGATTCCATAGGGCGACAGGAATTCGTTCTCATCAAACAGGCGCTGGCAGATGCGGCGCAGGCGATCCTCCGGCACCAGCGAGAACAGCAGGCGATCGTTGCGCCATTGCCCCAGATGCTCGATCATCCAGCATGGGTCGGTGCGCTCGTGCAGGAACCACTTCAGGCTCTGGTTCACATCCAGAACCGGCAGCCGCTTCACCGTATCCACATCGAAGCTGGCCACAGCCAGCAGTGGGATCAGGCCTGACACCGAACGGCTGCGCAGAAATTCGGAACTACCGTCTGGCCGCTTGATCACATCGTAATAAAAGCCGTCCTGCTCATCCCAGTTCACATAGCCCCGGCTGCCCGGCCTGTTCAGGGTGAGTGCCAGCTGCACAAAGTCGTAGACGAAACGCTCACAGATGTCGGCATACTCTGCCTCCTCACGGCTGAGCTCCACGCTGATGCTCAGCAGATTCAGGCTCAGGGACGCCATCCAGGAGGTGCCGTCGCACTGCTCGATGCGACTGCCATCGGCCAGGGGATAACGGCGGTCGAACACGGCAATGTTGTCGAGCCCGAGGAAGCCCCCCTCGAACACGTTGTCGCCGGAGCGGTCGTTGCGGTTCGCCCACCAGCCGTACTCGAGAATCAGCTTGCGCAGAGAGGCGCGCAGAAAAGCGAGGTCGGGCACGTCGCTGGTCTTGCGGTCGATCTGGAAGATGCGCAGTGCCGCCCAGGCTCCAAGCGGCGGATTGGGATCGGAGAGAGCCCACTCATAGGCCGGCGTCTGGGCATTCGGCGCCGTGTAGTGGGGTGTGCGCAGCAGGTTGCACTGCTGCTTGGCGGTGGCTGGATCGAAGATCGCGAACGCCACCGAATGGAACATCAGATCCCACTGGCAGAAGTAGGGGTACTCCCAGGCATCCGGCATGGAGATCACATCGTGGGCATGCATGCGCTGCCACTGGGCGTTCTGCGTATGCCAACGCTCCGGTGGCGGCGCCGACGCTGCCGTGGCATCTCCTTCCAACCAGCGCAGCACGCTCCAGCCGTAGTACTTCTTGCACCACAGCAAGCCGGCAGCGCCGCTGCTGTGCACCAGGCGATCATCTTCGGAGAGGTTCTGCACCCGCGAGGCGAAGAAGTCGCGCCATTCCTGCTCGCGGCACTGGAACAGTGTGTTCAGCCCCTCCCCGAAGGGCTCGGGATCGGCCATGGCAGCCGGCCCGCTGAGGCGCAGGTCCACCTGCCATTCCTCACCGGGCTGCAGGGTGCGCTGTAGCAGCCGTGCCGCTTTGGTGCCCTGCTGCGCCGCGTTGATCGCCCCCTGCTGGTTCTCGATCAGGTAGCGGTGAAAGCCATCTTTCTGATACGGACGGTCATTAGGCTGGTTGTAGAGGCGTGCGGTATTGGTTTCGTTGTCGGTGAAGATCCAGCGGCCTGGATCGGCGCTGCGCAGCTCGTAGCGACCGAGCCCACCAGCAGGCTCCGCCACGAGCACATCGCCCTCCAACTGCAGCGGCCGCTCCTGCTCATCGGGGTAGCCCCAGCTCCAGGTGTTGCGCAGCCAGAGGGTGGGCAGCAGGGTGAGCGGAGCAGGATCCGGGCCGCGGTTGATCACACGGATGCGAATGGCAATGTCATCGGCCGAGGCCTTGGCGTACTCGATGAACACATCGAAGTAGCGGCTCTCGTTGAAGATGCCTGTGTCGACCAGTTCGTATTCGGGCTGATCACGGCTGCGGCGGCCGTTCTCGGCAATCAGGTCTTCGTAGGGGAAGCGCTGCTGCGGGTATTTGTAGAGCCCCCGCATGAAGCTGTGGGTGGGGGTATTGGCGAGGTGGAAGTAGTAGTCCTTGATGTCCTCCCCGTGGTTGCCTTCCTCGTTGGCGAGGCCGAACGGCCGTTCCTTGAGAATCGGATCAACACCGTTCCACAGGGCCAGAGAGAAGCAGAGCCTGCACTGGTTGTCGCAGATGCCGAGCAGACCGTCCTCTCCCCAGCGATAAGCCCGCGAGCGGGCGTGGTCGTGGGGGAAGGAGCGCCAGGCGTTGCCGTCGGCGGAGTAGTCCTCCCGAACGGTGCCCCACTGGCGCTCCGGCAGGTAGCTGCCCCACAGTCCCCAGGGCACCCCCGAGTGGTCACGCTCCGCCATACGGCGCAGTTCCGATTCCTGCACCACTGGATCGGACGTGCTGGGGGTTGTGGTCATGGCAGTGGCGGCGTGGTCAGAGGGAAGCCAGTAGGTGATCACCGATGCGCAGGGCATTGGCGATCACGGTGAGACCGATCGGCACCGACGGGCAGCTGGGGAAGACGCTGGCATCGGCGATCCAGAGGTTGGTCAGCTCATGGCAGCGCCCCTGCAGATCCACCACCGAGGTGGCGGGGTTGGAGCCCATGCGGCAGGTGCCGCAGACGCTGCCCATCACCGTGAGCGGGGCCTCGCCGCGGGGATGGGTGGGGGCAGGCTTCACCACCTCACAGAGGGGATCGGCTTCCACCTGCTTGAGGGTGTCGATCCAGCGGTACACGAGCCGATCGTGGGCCTCGCGGTTGTTCGGCAGGTAGTGGATCTGCAGGTGATTGCCGCGCAGCGTCAGCCGGTTGTGCGGATCAGGCCGAACGGCGCTGGTGGCCCACCAGACCACAGAGCGCGATGCAAGTTGCTCCAGTCCGAAGCTGGGCATCAGCTTGGTCACCAGCGAGAGCACTGGTGGCGACTCGGCGAATAGAGCGTCCTGAAGCACACCGCCACCACTGGCGATCGAACCGAGCGGGAAGCTCACGTTCTGATCGCCCCAGTAGTAGTCGGTGATGCCGAGGCTGCGGGCGTAGCGGCCGGAGTTGGCGGCGGCCGCCAGCTGAATCACCGAGGTGAGCTGAGGCTTCATCAGGTTGCGGCCCACCTGATCCGAGCCGTTGGCCAGGCCGCGGCTGTGGTGTTCAGTAGCCGAGCGCAGCAGAATCTCGGCGCTGTTGATCGCACCAGCGGCCAGCACCACGGCATCGGCGCTAAACAGCCAGGTGTTGCCATCAATCTCCGCCTCAACGCCGCGCACCTCGTGGCCGGAGGGATTCACATGCAGGCGCCGCACCCGTGTCCGCTCGCGCACCGTCACCGTGGCGGCCTGGCGCGCCCGATCGACGCCGAACAGCTCGGCATCACCGCTGGGATCAGCAGCCGATTCCGACCAGCTCAGCGGCAGGTCGTAGGGGTGGGTGCCTTGGCGCTCCAGGCAGCTGCGCAGCTCCTGCATGAACGGCTCGATCGGCTTCGGCATGAAGGGGTAATCGCCGTTGCGCGGCGGTTCCGTGGGATCCACACCGGCCTTGCCGTGCACCCGGTAGAGGGCCTCAGCTCGCTCGTAATACGGGGCCAGGTCGCCATAGGTGAGCTCCCAGCCCGGCACCGGCCCCTCCTGCAGCGGCACGGCCGCGAACTCGCGTTCGCGCATCCGCTCCAGCACACCACCCCAGATCTTGGTGTTGCCGCCCAGCGCGTAGATGGTCTGTGGCGAGAAGGGATCACCGTCGGTGCCGAACCACTGCTCACCGGGGTGGTAGCGATCCTTGCGGAACAGGTCGACATCGGCAACGTTCTGATCAGCCAGCGGCATCGACCCGCCCCGTTCCAGCAGCAGCACCGTCCTGCCGGAGGCCGCCAGCTGGCCCGCCAAGGTACCGCCACCGGCACCACTGCCGATCACGATCACGTTGTAATGCCGGTCGTCGATGATCATCGCCAGACGTAAAGCAGCAGGAAAAGAATGATCCAGATCACATCCACAAAGTGCCAGAACAGGGATGTGGCCTGAACGCCCTGTTCACCACCGGTGTAATTGCCTGGGATGAATGATTTCACCAACATGATCGCCATCAGCAGAATGCCGGTGGCCACGTGCAGGCCGTGAAAACCCGTCAGCAGATAGAAGGTGCCGCCGAAGGTGCCGGAACTGAAGCCGAAGGCCAGGCCGCTCCACTCCACCGCCTGTCCGACGAGGAAATAGCCCCCCATGGCCATGGTCAGCAGCCAAAAACCGCGGAACAGCCAGAGCTTCTCGCGAGCCTTGAATTGCTCGGCGAGCACCATCGTGCCGGAACTGGAGATCAGCACGGCGGTGTTCACCAGTGGCGTGCGCCACTCCAGGCCCTCCACCCCAGGGGGCAGCCAGTCGAGGGCGGAGGTGCGCAGGATGGCGTAGCCGCTGAAGAACGCCAGGAAGATGACGCTCTCGGAGCAGAGAAAGATGATGAAGCCGGTGAGGTTGTGGTTGGCGTGCCCGTGGGCCGCCTCTGGACTGGCCGGCGCGCTGCCGGCGAGTGGCGTGGTGCTGGTCATGCGGCGGCCTCCTGGAGCTGGAGTCGGCGTTCAATCTCCGCCTGGTGTTCCACAAGCGGTTCACCGCTGCCATAGCCGTAGGGGCGACTGATCACGGTGGGAACCTCCTCGCCGAAGTTGTCCTCCGGCGGCGGCGAAGGCAGCAGCCACTCCAGACCAATGGCATCCCAGGGGTTATGGGTGGCGCGGGGGCCGCGAATCCAGGAGCTCAGCATGTTCAGCAGGAAGGGGATGATTGACACACCCAGCAGGAACGCCCCCAGGCTGGCGATCACATTCCAGAAGGCGAACTCCGGGTCATAGCTCGACACGCGCCGTGGCATGCCCATCAGGCCGAGCGGATGCATCGGCAGGAAGTTGAGATTCGCGCCAACGAAGGTGAGCAGGCAGTGCAGCTTGCCAAGGCCCTCGTAGGGCATGCGACCGGTGAACTTGGGGAACCAGTGGTAGACGGCGGCGAAGATGCCCATCACCGCAGCGCCGTAGATCACATAGTGGAAGTGGCCCACCACGAAGTAGGTGTTGGACACGTGAATGTCGATCGGCACCGTGGCCAGCATCACGCCGGTAATGCCGGCGAACACGAAGTTCACCAGGCCGCCGATGCAGAACAGCATCGGTGTGGTGAGCCGCAGCTTGCCGCCCCAGAGCGTTCCCAGCCAGGCGAACACCTTCACGCCGGTGGGAACGGCGATCAGCATGGTGGTGGCCATGAACAGATCACGCATCCACTGGGGCACGCCACTGGAGAAAAAGTGATGCACCCAGACGATCAGCCCCAGGCCAACGATGATGAAAGACGCCACCGCCACATACACATAGCCGAACAGGGGCTTACGGCTGTAGACGGGGAAGAGCTCCGAGAAGATGCCGAACACCGGCAGGATGATCACATAAACAGCGGGGTGCGAATAGAACCAGAAGAAGTGCTGGTAGAGCACCGGATCACCGCCGCCCTCCGGCCGATAGAAGCTGGTGCCGAAGCTCAGATCCATCAGCAGCATCACCGCTCCACCGGTGAGGGCCGGCAGGCCGATCAGCTGCAGGCTCTGGGCGGCGAGAGCCGTCCAGCAGAACACCGGCATGCGGAAGAACCCCATGCCCGGCGCCCGCATCCGCAGGATCGTGGTGACGAAGTTCACCGCGCCCATGATCGAGGAGATGCCGGAAAGGGCCACCGCCAGGATCCACATCGATTCACCGTTGATCAAGTGGCCGAGCGGGTTCTGGATGCTCACCGGCGGATAGCTCCACCAGCCCGCCGTGGCCGGACCACCGGGCACGAAGAAGCTGGCGATCAACAGCGTGCCGAAAACCGGCACCAGCCAGAACGCGGCGGTATTCAGCCGCGGGAAGGCCATATCCGGTGCGCCGATCATCGTGGGGATCAGCAGGTTGTTGAGCCCGTTCAGCACCGGAAAGATGAACAGGAACAGCATGATCGTCCCGTGCATCGTGTAGATGCCGTTGTAGACGCTGCGATCCACCAGATCGGCGGCGGGAGTGATCAGCTCACCGCGGATCACCATCGCCAGCAGACCGCCGATCAGAAAGAAGAAAAAGGCGGTAACGATGTACTGAATACCGATGACCTTGGCATCGGTGCTGAAGCCCAGGTAACGGGTCCAGCTCGGCGGCGGGGGCGGTTCGGGCGGGAAGGTGGCGATGGTCATGGCGAAGGGCTCAGGCGTCGTGGGGGAGGTCGCTGGATCCGGGCACGTTCACCTGGGGCGGCGGCGCGGGAGGCACGGTGGCCCAGCCGGAGGTGTTGCGCTGCTGGCGCTCGGCGTATTCCTGCACCGCCAGGCTCAGCCCGGGCTGCAGCGGCTGAGCAGCGGCCTGCTTCAACCAGGCGTCGTAGGCCTCGCGGCTCTCCACCACCACATCGGCCTGATTGGCGGCGAACCAGGTGCCGCTGAACTGGGAATCACGCAGGCGATACCGCCCTTCGCGGGTGGGGGTGAGATTGAAGTCGATCGCCCGGCCGGGAATCACGTCCTGCTTGAGCCGGAAGGCCGGGATGTAGAAGCCGTGCAGCACGTCGTCCGACGTGAGCCGGAAGGTGACGGGCTGATCGATGGGCAGGTGCAGCTCGGTGGTGGAGACGTTGCTGCCCGGATAGCGGAACTCCCACGACCACTGACGGGCGATCACCTCGATCTGCTCACTCGGCAGCCGGTCGCCGGCATAGCCCCCCTGCATCTCGATCGGGCTGTGGGCATGAATGTGCTCCATCGGACCCACCAAGCCAAGGCGGTGACTCACCTGCATCGCATAGGCGGCAATCGCCATCACCAGCACGAAGGGAATCGCCGTCCAGATCACCTCCAGGCGTGTGTTGCCCTCAATCGGCACAGCATCGGTGGCGTCGTACTTCTCGGCGCGGTTGAACAGCAGCACCCACCCCACCACCGACAACACCCCGCCGAACACGAAGGTGCCGATGGCCGTCTCAAAGCTGAACAGGCCATCCACCAGCGGTGCGGCATTGGAGGCCTGCACCGGTAGCCAATGGTGGGCCTGCTGGCCCATCCAGTGGCTGAGCAGCACCAGCACTCCCACCCAGAGGCTGAGCCCGAGCACAGCGGCCCGGTTGATCGACGATCCAGCGGAGCTGTTCATGACGACAGGCTGTTCATGGGAGCGCGGTATTCAGATCAGCACCGGCCTGCAGCAGCTGATCGGCGGCGATGTGCACACCGAACTCAGCCGCCATCTGGGCCCCGAGGGTGCCGTGAAGTCCCAGCAGGGCAAACATGACCACGCCCACCAGCAGGTAGAGCCACTGAACCTGACGGCCCATATCGCGCCGCCAGGCGAAGCGCTGGAAGCCGCGCCACACGGTCATCGCCGTGATGATCGCCAGCAGCAGCACGCCGCCCACCCCATGCACAAGCATGGTGGTCATGCTGCCCAGGCCGAAGGTGCTCGTCACCCCCGGCAACGGCACAGCAGTGAGCATCTCGTAGAAGCCCACCGCCACCGTGAGGTAAGTGACCAGACAGCAGGCCAGCAGGTTGTACCAGCCCACATCGTGGAAACCACCGCGGGTGATCGGCAGGTCCAGGAAGCGGAACACCCGCTTCTCAAGTGGATAGAGGGCGCCCACCACATCAAAGGCGATCGCAATCACGAACAACCCGATGGTGAGGTGCACCAGATTCGGGTGAATCGGCAGGGCATAGGGCAGCCCATTGGCTCCCAGCTCATCGGCGATCTGCTCGATCGGCGAGGCCTCCGGCGCATAAGCCAGAGCGAAGGGCAGACCGAAAGGCACAGCCGAGGCCAGGGAGAGGCACGACGACAGAACCGCAGCCATCAGATCAGCCCCGCACGCGCAGCGGCCACGACCTTCACGGTGTGCAGGCCATAGGTCCAGATCAGGCGATCGCCCAGCACCATCTGAACCACGATCAGGGAGCTCACCAGGGCACCGGCCCCGAGGAATGTCGCCGGCAGCACCTCGGGATCGCGATTGCGCAGCACGTAGCGCCAGCCGGTGAGCAGCGACAGCACACCCGCCAGCGACCAGCCGATGGTGGTGTGGATGTCGAGGATGTGGCGGGAGGCGCCGTAGGGCGAGGCCAGGCCGGCCTCCACCTGGCCGAAGATGATCGCCACGAAGATCGCTCCGGTGGCGAACAGCAGGTTCCAGAAACTGGCTTCGAACAGGGCGGGTTTCCGCCAGACAACGCCGATCACATCGAACACGAAGGCAATCAGCGCCATCGCGATCACGAAGTGAACGACGATCGGATGGATCGTGTCCATCCAGGGAAGGTTGTGGTCGTTGAGCGGCGGCAGCAGCTCGAGCATCGGTCTGACCATGACCTGATCAGGCCTCAGGCTGGCAACCCCTCAGAAGCTCGTCATCACTGCTGTCACGAAATGCTGGTAAGGCCGGCGGCGGCTACAGCACGCCGGCCTCACACCTGGCTCATCCGCGCAGATGACGGGTCCAGGAGGCCGCCGAGAAGGCATGGCCCAGTTCAGCGGCGATGGCCGCCACCGCTGCCGCATCGGCGGCATGGTCGACACGATCCTTGAGCGCGGAATCGGCCTGAACCTTTGCCACAAAGGCATGAAGCTGTGCTTTGGACATCGGACTCAGACAATGAGCCCCCCATGCCTAGCCAGGAATGGCGACACCTGCTGCGATGGTGCTGCACCAGTCGCCAAACAGGCCAATCCAAGGGAGTAGGGTTGAAACGATTCAGAGATCACTCTTCAGCGGGTTTCTCACCAGCGCGGCGCTTTCCCTCAGATTTCTCCTCCAGGCCAGCGACTTTCTTCAGGGCTTTCGACGAATCGGTTTCACCGTTAACCATTAGTTCATGACCATTTATGTCGGCAACCTCTCCTTCGATGCCGAAGTGGAGGATCTGCAGCAGCTGTTCGCTTCCTACGGGAGCGTGCGCAAGTGCAGCCTGCCCTTGGATCGCGACACCGGTCGCAAGCGCGGTTTCGCCTTCGTGGAGATGAGCAGCGACGCCGAGGAGACCACCGCCATCGACGACCTCCAGAACGTCGAATGGATGGGCCGCAGCATCCGCGTCAACAAAGCCGAACCCCGCACCGGCGGTGGTGGTGGTGGCGGTGGTGGCTACGGCGGTGGCGGTGGCGGTGGCGGTGGCGGTGGCGGTGGCAACCGCTGGTGATCGCCCCGCGATCCCGACCCTGCTGACCATCAGCAACTCTTCCGATCAGGCCACCCGCAAGGGTGGCTTTTTGATTGTCAGGCGGCCAGCGGCAGCGGCCGTTCGGACGCAGCCGTGGCAGCCCGGGCCAGCAGCGCACGCTCACTGGGCACCCGCAGCCGCGACGCCCAGCCCAGCGACTCCAGCAGGCGGATGAAGTGGTAGGTGGGATCGGGCAGCCTGATCAGGCGACCATCGCGCACGCTGAAACCCTGGCGCACGGAGCCCTGAAAGCCGTGGTGCAGGTTGTGCCAACCCTCGCCGAGGGTGATCAGGGCCACCCAGCCGTTGTTGCGGCTGGCATCGCCGGAGGCGAAGGGCTGATCTCCCAGCAGATGCGCCACCGAATTCACCGTGGCCACCCCGTGGAACAGCAGCGTGGTGCTCAGGCAGAACGCCCCGAGCCACTCCAGTCCGCCGATCCACCAGGAGAGGGCCGCCAAAGCCAGCACCGGCAGGGTGTGCAGCCGATCGATCAGGCGCAGCACCGGATCGGCTTCGACATCCGCCGGCAGGCTGGTGGGGTGGAAGCCCTCGTCGAGCAGCCAGCCGAACTGGGAGCGCAGAAAACCGCGCCAGGCCGCTGGCTCGGTGAGGGGGGTGTGGGGGTCCGCCTCCGTATCGGCGTGGCGGTGATGCTGCAAATGATGCGCCTTCCACCAGCTGGGGCCCATCTGTCCGGCCGAAGCAGCCAGCAGCGAGCCCAGCCACCACACCAGCCGCGGCGCCTGGTAGCTGCCGTGGGCCAGCAGGCGGTGGTAGATGGCGGTGATCGCCAGCATGCGCAACAGATAAAGCGCAAGGCACCACAGCAACGCGGCAGGTCCGAGGCCTTTCAGCAGCAGCAGGGCACAACCCAGGTGGGCCAGCACGATGATCGGTGGACCCAGTCCATGGAGCAGACGCCGCACGCGGTGGCGCCCGATCTGGGCGGGACGGATGACCTGGTCCAGGGTTTGTTTGTAATTGTTAAGACTAGTGGTTGGCCTCGCCCGGTCGAGCCCCTCAGCTGCGTCCGGTGATCAACAACGCCAGCAGCAGCACGGCCGCAAGCACAAGCGCCGTGGCCGTATCGACTTGGTCCATCGGCTCTCCGTCCTGGCAGGCCACTCTTCCAGAGCATTACCGCCAGAACCGGACAGCCAGGGATGGGAGCAGGGGGGCTTGAACCCCCACAACGTTGCCGTCTGCGGATTTTAAGTCCGCTGCGTCTACCAATTCCGCCATGCTCCCTAGCCGACAGGGGTTTCCCCGCATCCCGGCAGGCCATCCTAGATTCGATCAACGATCTGGACCGCCGCCGTGGCCCTGCCTGGGTTCCTCAGCACCATCTCAACGGACACCCTGCTGGTGCTCGGGGCCTACGTCGCCCTCGCCGGTGCGTACCTGGTGGTGGTGCCCCTGGCGTTGATCGCCTGGATGTCACGCCGCTGGACCGTGATGGGCAAGATCGAGCGCACGGGTGTCTATGGCCTGGTGTTTCTGTTCTTTCCCGGCCTGATCCTGTTCGCCCCGTTCATCAACCTCCGCCTGCAGGGCCAGGGCGAGGTGGCGTGAGCGACGGCACTTCACCCGGCGGCCACACCAGCAGCAGCAGCAGCGGCACATCACGACTCACCCGCGGCGGCGCCCTGCTGGCCGGAGGGGCGGTGTTCGCCATCGGCGGCCTCGGCTACTGGGCCTTCGAGGCCGCCGGCTTCGAGGGCTTCAGCGCCGGCATCGCCACCCAGGCGCTTCTGGTGGCGATCCTGCTGGTGTGGACAGGCTCCTACCTGTTCCGGGTGGTGAGCGGCAACATGACCTACATGCAGCAGCGGCGCCGCTACCGCTCCAGCTACGACGCCGCCACCGACGAGGAACTGCAGAAGCGCTTCGATGCCCTCAGCCCGGACGAGCAGGAGAAGCTGCTGCGTGAACTCGGCCAGCTGCATGACAGCAGCGAGCTCTGAAGCCACCGCGCCCGGCTGCAGCCCTCTGACCCCATAGGCTCAGCGCAGATCCCGCGCTGCCGTGACCACCAGCACCCCGATCCAGCGCACGCCGATCCAGCAACGGTTCAGCCAGCTGCAGGCTGAGGGCCGCTGCGCGCTGATGCCCTTCCTGATGGCGGGCGATCCCGATCTGGAGCGCACCCGTGCTGTCCTGCTGGCCCTGCAGGCCGCCGGCGCCGACATGATCGAGCTGGGAATCCCCTACAGCGATCCCCTGGCTGATGGGCCGGTGATCCAGGCGGCCGCCAGCCGCGCCCTCGCCTCCGCCACCACCCCCGGCAAGGTGCTGGAGATGCTCGGGAGCCTCCGAGGTGAACTGACGATCCCCGTGATCCTGTTCACCTACAGCAATCCGCTGCTGAATCGCGGCATGGAGGCCTTCTGCCGCGCAGCGGTCGCCGCAGGCGCCGCTGGCCTGGTCGTGCCCGACCTGCCGCTTGAAGAAGCCGAGAAGCTCTCCGCCATCGCCGCCGCCGAAGGCCTTGATCTGGTGTTGCTGGTGGCCCCCACCACGCCAGCCGATCGCATGGGGCGCATCGCCGCCGCCAGCCGCGGCTTCACCTATCTGGTGAGCGTCACCGGGGTGACGGGAGTGCGCACCAGCATCGAAACCCGCGTGGAGGGCCTGGTGCAGCAGCTCAAGGGGATGGGCCCCACACCCGTGGCCGTGGGCTTCGGCATCGCCGGCCCCGAGCAGGCGCGCCAGGTGCGCGACTGGGGCGCAGATGGCGCCATCGTGGGGAGTGCCCTGGTGAAGGTGATGGCCGAAGCCTGCACACAGCAGCAGGATGTCGCCGCCGCCGCCGGAGCCTTCTGCACCGAACTCCGCCGTGCTCTCGACGCCTGAATCCCTGGCTCGGCTGCTGCGCCGCCATCTGCTGAGCACCGGCATCCCGCTGGCCCTGCTCACACTGGCGGCAAGCCTCTGGGATCTGCTGCCGGCCACCGGCCTGGCGGACCGCCTCGCCGCCGGCGCCATCGGTCTGGTGGCCACCGTGCTGGTGGTGCGCTTCCTGAATGCTCTGCTCGAGCTGGTGTTGCTCACCAGCCTGCAGCGGCTGGTGCCCTCGGGTGAACTGAGCGCCGTCAAGGCGCTGCTGCCAATGCAGCGCACGCTCATCTGGCTGCTGGGGGCCCTGGTGTTCCTGCAGAACCAGGGGCTGCAGCTCACGGCGGTGGTGGGGGCCCTGGCCGGCGCCGGCCTGGGCATCGGCTTCGCGCTGCAGGGCCCCGCGCGCGACTTCTTCACCTACCTGACGATCCTGCTCGATCGGCCTTTCCGCATCGGCGATCTGCTGCGGTTCGACGACGTGACCGGCCGGGTGCTGCAGGTGGGCCTGCGCTCCACACAGCTGCGCAGCATTGATGGCGAGCTGGTGGTGGTGGCCAACAGCGAACTGCTCACCAAGACCCTGCGCAACTTCGGAGATCAGCAGGAACGGCGGGTGCTGCAGCGCCTGGTGCTGCGGCGCGACAGCCCGACCGACGCCGCAGCGCGGCTGCTGGAGATCGCCCGCAATGCCGTGGCCACCAGCAGCGACGCCCGCTTCGAGCGCTGCCATCTGCAGGAGCTGAGCACTGCCGGCCTGGTGTTCGAGCTCTGCTATTTCCTCTCCACCCGTGAACCGGTGGCGGCAGCGGCGGCGCAGCAGCTGATCAATCTGGAGTTGTTGCAGGGCCTGCGCGCGGGCGAACTGGAGCTGGCCGAGCCGATACCGCAGCTGGGAGCTCCCCTCAGCGGGCCTGGCACCAGCGCCAGCTCTCGCGGTTGATCAGCAGACCGATCACCACCATCACCGCCATCAGCAGCACCTGATCCGCGCGGGAATCGGGGATCAGGATGTCGACCACCAGGTGGGCGATGTTGGTGATCGTGTAGACGATGCCCAGGCCGAAGTGAAACCAGCGCCAGCGGCTCCAGCGGCCAGCCTCAGCCGTTGCCGCATAGCTGTTCAACAGATAGGCCGCCAGCGGCAGCAGGAAGTAGAGCAACATCCCCCAGTACACCAGTGGCAGCCGAGCCGGCTCCACCTCACTGGCGATCTCCGGTGAAAGGCCGTGAAACAGCGGCATCAGCCCCAGGTCGGTATGGAACAGCAGGCAGAGAAACCAGCCGAGCCAGAGGCTGCGCAGCCGCAGGGCGCAGATCGCGGCGGCGCCGGCAACGGAGCGTGGGAACGAGGGGGTCATCAGCGGACACACCGGCACAAGCCCATCCTGACGAGAGCAGGTCAGAGGACTGGATTGGGGTCAGAATCACACCAGTTCCAGCCACTCACGCCATGTCCGTGCGCACACGGCTTGCTGCAGGCCTGCTCTCCGGAGGCGTGCTTCTCATCCCCAACCTGGCCAAGGCAGAGTCGAGCAGCTTCAGCTCACGCATCTCCGAGGTGGATGCCTGCAACCAGGCCCAGTACCTGATGCCGGACAAGGCCGTGGTGCAGGGATACCGGCTGGGCACCACAGCCGACAAGCAGGGGCCGCTGTTCAACTGCAGCGTGAGCTGGAGCAAGGACAGCAAGGCCATGCCCACCAACCGCCCGATCCTGCTGCCCAACGCCGTGTCGATCCCGATCATCTGGAACGGCTGGCTGTAAGTTTCAGCCCGATCTGAGCTGCCAACCATGCGCTTCGTTCTCTGGGGCACCTACTGCGAGAACGCTCTGGAGAAACGTGCACCATTCCGGGAGGAACACCTCCGTGGTCTGCAGCAGCAGAAGGACGACGGCCTGCTGATCACCCTCGGTCCCACCGAGGGAAGCACCCACGTGTTCGGCATCTACGAAGCGGAGAGCCAGCAGCAGGTGGAGCAACTGCTCCACAACGATGTCTACTGGCGCAACGGCATCTGGACGGCGCTGCAGGTCTACCCCTGGATTCAGGCTTTCTGATCGGGCTTCAGCAGACGCTCAGCGTCAGGAGGCTTTCGGCCAGCCCAGCTGAGCCTGCTGCCACACCCAGTCCGCGACCTGCTCAACACCAGCGTCGCCCAGAACGGTGCCGTAACCGCTCATCTGGCCCACCCCCTTGCGGGCGATCGCAGCGATCGCCTCGGGTGACGCCAGCCCCTGCCGCTCAAGCGCCGTCAGGCGGAGATTCTTACCGCGGCGAATAATGTTGCCACCGTTCAAGTGACAGCCGGCGCAGTGCTGGCTGAACAGTTCGGCACCGTCGGCCCGGGCCGGGGAGACGCTGCACAGGGGCAGGACAAGCACAAGCAAGAGCCCAAGCAGTGGGCGCATCACGCGCAC
Source organism: Cyanobium sp. E1_MAG_00006 (assembly GCA_027488975.1). Classification (GTDB taxonomy): domain Bacteria; phylum Cyanobacteriota; class Cyanobacteriia; order PCC-6307; family Cyanobiaceae; genus Vulcanococcus. The sequence continues at coordinate 6,870 of JAIYAQ010000023.1, read as the reverse complement.
AACAAGGTCCTGCGCCAACCTCAGTTGACGCGGACCTTCAGGGCTCAAACTCACTCTTCGTCCTCTTCGCTGGCACCAGCGGGAATCAGGCGGATCTGCTTGCGGCCAAGCTTGATCTCAAATTCATCGCCAGGCTTGAGATCCAGGAGCGCGGTGTAGGCCTTGCCGATCAGCAGGTTGCCATTGCCCTGAACCGTGGCCACATAGCTCAGCTTGCGACCACCCTTGCCAACCTTGCCGCTGACGCCGAGCTCAACACCCTTGGCTTCCAGCAGCGCCTCATAGAACGCGGTGAAATTCAGGCGCTCAGCGCCATCCTTCTTGGTGGACACATAACCGCAGGCCCGGACGATCTCGGACTTGCCCGCATCGCCCAGCTCTTTGACCTTGGCCAGCAGTTCCGATCCGGTGAGCATTGATCTGAGGAGTGAAATTCTTCAACACAACGAACCTACAACATCGGCAGGATGCTTGCCAGTCAGTCCGGCCATACCGGCGAGAATCAGAGCATGAACTGCGCGGCATACCCGACATGAAGCCGTTGCGCCGGCTGGAGTGCAGCGATCACGATGCCGTACGTGAGGTCTATCGCGAGGCCGTGGAGAGTTGCTGCAGCGAGCTCTACACCGCCGCTCAACGTGCTGCCTGGGCGCATCAGTCCGGCAGCGCCACACTGCTCAGCTGCCTGCAGCGGGGGCAGGGCCTGGTGAGCTGTGCAGCGAACGGCACGATTGCCGCCTTCGCCGTGCGTGAGCCCGCCGACCGCATCGCCCTGCTCTATTGCCGGCCCGCCCATCAACATCAGGGCCATGCCGGCAGGCTGCTGCTGGCCCTGGAGCAGGACGCCCGCCAGGAGGGCATCGCCCGCTTGCGCACCGAGGCCAGCTTTCTCTCGCGGGCGTTGTTCAGGCGCCAGGGCTGGCAGCCGAGCTGGCAGGAGGAGCTGTTGATCAACGGAATCCACTTCCGCCGCTTCCGCCTGCATAAACCACTACAGCCGATACTGAACTGATGGCCGAAGCCCAGCTCCAGCAGTTCCTCGAGAAAGTCCGGCAGCTCAATGCCTTCGTGGCCCTGAGCGAGGCCCGCCCCGAGCTGCGGCAGGCCCTGCGCGACTGCAGCAATCACCACGACGTGGTGACCCTGGCGGCCAGCGTTGGCTTCGACATCGGGCGCCGCTGGGGCGATGCCCCTGCAGCAGGGGGCCCGCCCAGAGAACGGGAACACAGCGATCAGTGGAACCTTCTCAGCGGCACATGCCCCGCCCCGGGAGAAGAACGGGTGGAACGATTGCTCAGTGGCACGCACTGGCGGCTGGAGCGAATTCACTCCTGCCTGGCCAGCAGCCCCGAGGGCTTCTGGTACGACCAGGCGGAACACGAATCGGTGCTGGTGTTACGGGGCAGCGCCAGGCTTCGGTTCGAAGATGAAACGCACGTGCGCGATCTGTGTGTGGGCGACAGCCTGCTGATCCCGCCGCACCGCCGCCATCGGCTTCTGGCTACGGATCCCGATCCAGGGACTGTGTGGCTGGCTCTGTTCTGGCGGCCGGGCGGATGAGGTGGGACTGGCGCACCAGCCAGTAGGCGCCAGCCAGGCAGAGGACGGACACCCCCAGGCCGATCAACTCGCTTGGGTTCTTCTGCACGCCGGGTTGCATCACGATCACCTTGCGCGCCACGGCCGTGAGCGCCGTGACCAGCACCAGCTCAATCTGAATCGTGTGCTCCCGCAGGTAGGCCGTGAGGTTCTGCAGCACCTCCAAGGCGATCAGGATGACCAGAATTTCGTCGAGCAGACGAATCAGGCCGTCGCCGGTCCAGTTCACCTGCAAATCCAATAGATCCTCACCAAGCAGGAGAAGCAGCTGAACCGTGGCCACCACCACCACCACGGTCAGCGCAGCAGAAAGAACCTTGGCCAGCGCACGTTCAAAGCCGCCAACCAGCCGCAGAAAGTTGCCGTCGCCGATGGGCAGCATCAGTACTTGAAGGGGTTGTACTGGGGCTTGGCCTGCGTATCGCCGGCGGGGTTCACCAGCTTGGTGTCACAGGTGATGGCGCCGTCGGCCGCTGTCTTGCAGTTCTGGGGTTCCACCTTCGTGGCGGGCCCCACGTTGCTGCCCGGTCCCCAGAGAAAACTCTCAACCTGGGCCCGGGCTGGGGCCTGGGCGAGCGCAGCGACAGCTCCGGCGAGCAGAACAAGCACCGGAACCATGGGACGAAGCGGTGGCATGGGGGTCTGAGGATCGGACCCCACTCTGGCGCGTCGGAACAGTGCCGTCAGGCTCCGCCGGCATCGAGACGGATCTCTTGCAACAACAGATCCAGCTGGCCGAAGGAATCCTCCAGATCCGCCGGCAGAGCCGCCAGGGTTTCATCGCCCTGGTCCTCGCCCTGCCAGAGAGCCTCGATCGCGCAGAGGCGATCGGCCAGGCCCACCAGGCCGTCGCGGCGGTGAATCGCCGCCAGCTCCTCCAGCAGCACGGGCATGCGGATCGAGCTGGCCCGCAGGGCTCGGCGCAGGTCGGCCTGGGTGCGGCCGCTGTGGCGCAGCCAATCCTTCAGGAAGCCCTGCAGATCATCCAGTTGCTCGGTGGTGAGCGTGGCCATCAGCGCCCAGGGGGGAACCAGCGATCCAGTTTGCGCTGGGCGCGGATGCGAATGGCATCGCTCATGTGGGTGGTGCAGAGCCCGAGCAGAGCCGTCAGCGCCACCAGATCGTCGCTGAAGCCGGCCGCGGGGATGAAGTCCGGGATCAGATCGATCGGCACCAGCAGGTAGGTGAGGGCCGCCAGCATCGTCAACCGCACCTGCGGCGGCGTGTTGCCATCGAGCAGCAGCTCCAGGCACTCGATCGCCGGGCGCGCCAGGGTGCGGCCAGCCCGCCGCAGCAGACGCCGCAGGGCGCCTTCATCGACCTCCGTACTGCCGAGCACCTGGGCATCGATCGGTTCGGCGCCGGGATCAGCAGCGGGATCAGCGAACGGGTCCACAACCATGGGGGTTCCCTGTCAGGAACAAGCGCTTCATTCTGGAACCCGGATTGGGCGCGGCCCACCCCCTGCGGAACGGGTGAAATCCGTCACCGCGAGGTGTGACGACCGGCGAATCCAGCTCAGGGCACCTCGACCAGGCCGCTCTGGATGCCGGCCTTGCGCAATTTGCGCAGGGCCCGCTGCACCACCTGCCGGCAGTACTCGCGGCTGCAGCCCAGCAGCCGCGCCACCTCCGCCAGGGTGCGCCATTCGTTGCTGCCGTCGAGCCCGAAGCGCAGCATCACCACGGTGCGCTCCTTCGGGGTGAGGTTGGACTGATCCAGCAGCTTCCACACCGCCGCATTGCGCTCGGCCATCTCACAGCGCTCCATCGGCGGCAGCTCATTGCTGGGCAGCACATCCACCAGCTCGGTCGGGTCGGATTTCGACTTGACCACCCCCTGAAGGCTCACGGTGACGCTGCGCAGTTCGCAGCCGAGCAGGTCCTCCACCTCATCCAGCGGTAGATCGAGAAACTGGGCCAGCTGGCGGGGGCTTGGCACCAGACCGTTGAGCTGCATCAGCCGTGCCTTGGCCGCGCGCAGGCGCGTGAGCTTTTCATTCACGTTGACGGGAATACGAATCGTGCGGCTCTGGGTGGAGAGCGCACGGTTCAACCCCTGACGGATCCACCAATAGGCATAAGTACTGAATCGATGGCCACGGGTTGGGTCGTATTTCTCCACGGCGCGGGTGAGCCCAAGCGTGCCCTCCTGGATCAGATCGAGCAGATCCAGCCCCTTGCCCTGATAGCGCTTGGCCAGGTTGACCACGAGGCGCAGATTGGCGGTGATCATCTGATCCTTGGCCCGCTCACCTACCCGCAGCGCCCGCTTTTCGAGGTCGTTATAGGTGCAGGCATCGCCCACACCACCAGATCTGGTGCAGCGTTCCTGCAGCACCACCATCGCTTGCACCTTGCGCCCCAGCATCAGCTCCTGCTCGGGAGTGAGCAGCTGATGCCGCCCGATTTCACCCAGGAATGCGCTCAGCGAGCTGGCCATGATCAACGCAATTCAGTGATTCGAACCTAGAAGCTTTTTCGCTACAAAAGGAAAGCAGCAGAAAGGCTTCCAGGTTTCCAATTGGCTTCGCAAGTGCGGGTTTGCTTCGCAAGTACAGATTCACTGCCGAAGTGAAGCTTGTCTTCGTTTTTCCGCCTTCAGCCGTGGGCGCGGCTGCGCTGCATCGCGGGCGGCTCGTCGGCACGTCGCCGGCGCGACCGCACCGGCTGATGGCTGCTCGCTACGGTCGCTGCACGTCACTCAGGTCATGCCCGTGTTTGCGGCCCTCCCCGCCGATGTGCTCCCCCGCGCTGGGGTGGCCTACGTGCACTACCTGAGCTTCATGCTCTGCTTCGGGGCCCTGGTGCTGGAACGCCGGCTGATCAAAGCCAACCCCAGCAAGCAGGAGGCCACCTTGATGGTGATCACCGACGTGGTGTACGGCCTGGCGGCGCTGGCCCTGCTGGTGAGCGGCATCCTGCGGGTGCTCTACTTCGGCCAGGGCAGCGAGTTCTATACAGAGAACCCCCTGTTCTGGTGGAAGGTGGGCCTCTACCTGGGTGTGGGCGGCCTGTCCCTGTACCCCACCGTCACCTACATCCTCTGGGCGATTCCGCTGCGCAAGGGCGAGCTGCCCCAGGTGAGCGAGGCACTCGCGGCTCGGCTGGGCTGGATCCTGAACATCGAGCTGGTGGGCTTTGCCCTGGTGCCCCTCCTGGCCACCCTGATGGCCCGTGGCGTGGGGCTGCCGGCCCTGGCCGGCTGAGGTCTTCCAGCGGGTTCAATCCGGCGAGATTTCCCTGATGCTGATCCCGCCCGCCACGCCCGCGCCGGTCGTGTCTGCAGCTCCCAGCTGCCCAGCGGCCCAGCAGCAGCGTCCCTGGACACCGCTTGCACCAGCAGAGGCCAGCGTCCCTCCGCTGGCGTCTGGCACCAACACCGACTACCGCCAGCAGCTGCGCCCCACCCCGGCCGGCTGGCCCACCCGGCCGCTCTGGTGCGTGTGGCTCGAACCGGCAGCTGTCGATGGCCCCGCGGCCCTGTGGGAACAGCGCTGGTGGCGTGCTGTGACCAGAGCCGTGGCCAGCTGGCAGCAGCTGCTGCCGATCCAGCTGGTGAGCGATCCGGCCGAGGCCCAGGTGCAGGTGCAGCGACGCCGCCCCCCCATCCAGAACCGCAGAGCCAGCCATGGCCGCGCCGTGCTGCAGCTGCTGCAGGTGCAGCGCGCGGGGGTCTGGAGCCTGGAGCCCCAGGTGGCGGTGCTGATCAGCCCCGGCCAGGCCGAACCGGCGATCCAGGCCACCGCCCTGCATGAGCTGGGCCATGCCTTCGGCCTCTGGGGCCACAGCGATCAGCCCGGTGATGCCATGGCCGTGAGCCCCGGAGCGCAGCCGGTGCTGGAGCTCAGTCCGCGCGACCGGGCCACCCTGCGCTGGCTGCAGGCCCAGCCGGGGCTCCGGCAGGACCTGCCGTTGCCGGCAACGGCACCCGCATCACCCCGATGAGCACCCCGTCGCCTGGGCCAGGGTCTCGCCAGCCGCGCCGCACCATCTCGGATCTGTTCCTGCGCCGGCCGGTGTTCAGCCTGGTGCTGAGCCTGTTGCTGTTGCTGCTGGGGGCCCTGAGCCTGGCGGGCTTGCAGGTGGAGAACCTGCCGCCCATCGCTCCCGGCCGGGTCACGGTGCGCAGCACCTACCCCGGCGGCAATCCGGAGGTGGTGGAGCAGGGGGTGACCGCTCTGCTCGAGAGACAGCTGAACGGTCTCGAGCGCCTGCAGACGATCCGCTCCAGCAGCAGCGCCAACGGCAGCTCCATCACCCTCAGCTTCGAGGGGGGTGAGCCGGAGCTCAACCAGATCAATGCCCAGAACGAAGCCAACCAGGTGCTGCGTCAGCTGCCGGCACAAGTGGCGCGGCTCGGGGTGCAGGTGCGCCGCAGCTCCGACGACCTGCTGATGGTGCTCAGCTTCAGCGCCCGCGAAGGGCGCTACTCGCCGCAGTTCCTGAGCGGCTGGGTGAACCAGGTGGTGAAGGAACGCCTGCAACGGGTGGAGGGGGTGGGCCTGGTGACCCTCAACGGCGGCAGCCCGCTGGCCTTTCGCCTGTGGCTCAAGCCGGCGGCGCTGCTGGAGCGCCAACTCACCATCGCCGACGTGAGCCGTGCCCTGGAGGCCCAGAACGTGCTGGCGGCCCTGGGGCAGACAGGCGATGCACCCGGTCCACCAGGCCAGGCCACCACCCTGCCGTTGCGGATGGAGGGGCGACTGCGCAGCCCCGAGGAACTCGAGCAACTGGTGGTGGGCCGCGGGCCGGAGGGGGGCGTGGTGCTGCTGCGCGACATCGGCCGGGTGGAGCTGGGCAGCGAGACCTACGACACGATCGCCACCAACCTGAAAGGCGATCCCACCGTGGCGCTGGCGGTATTCCAGCGCGATGGCAGCAATGCCCTGGAGGTGAGCGAACGGCTGGAGCAGGCCATCGCCGAACTGGAGCCCCGCTTCCCGCCGGGGATCGACCTGCAGTTGATCGTCAACGAAGCCGACACGGTGCGAGAAAGCATCGCTGAGGCCACCGGCAGCCTGCGGGATGCGGTGGTGCTGGTGTTCCTGACCCTGCTGCTGGGGCTGGGCAACAGCCGCCTGGCCCTGATCAGCGCCCTGGCGGTGCCGGTGTCGCTGTTGGGATCCATCACCCTGATCAAGCTCTCGGGCAGCTCGATCAACACCCTCAGCCTGTTCGGGATGGTGCTGGCCTCGGGCCTGGTGGTGGACGACGCCATCGTGGTGTGTGAAGACATCGGCCGCCGCCTGGAGCGCGGCGCCTCACCGTT
>JAIYAQ010000036.1 GCA_027488975.1 Cyanobium sp. E1_MAG_00006 | reverse complement strand
TTTTTCATCATGGCCCGCGAGAAGTTCGAAAGGAATAAGCCCCACGTCAACATCGGCACCATCGGCCACGTTGACCACGGCAAAACCACCCTCACCGCCGCCATCACCAACGTGCTGGCGAAGAAGGGTATGGCGAAAGCTCAGGCCTACGACCAGATCGACGGCGCTCCCGAGGAGCGTGAGCGCGGTATCACCATCAATACCGCTCACGTTGAATACGAGACCGAAGGTCGTCACTACGCCCACGTGGACTGCCCTGGCCACGCGGACTACGTGAAGAACATGATCACCGGTGCCGCCCAGATGGACGGCGCCATCCTCGTGGTGGCCGCTACCGACGGCCCGATGGCCCAGACCAAGGAACACATCCTGCTCGCCAAGCAGGTGGGTGTGCCCGCCCTGGTGGTCGCCCTCAACAAGTGCGACATGGTCGACGACGAAGAGATCCTTGAGCTGGTCGAGCTGGAAGTGCGCGAGCTGCTGAGCAGCTACGACTTCCCCGGCGATGACATCCCTGTGATCCAGGTGTCCGGCCTGAAGGCCCTGGAAGGCGACGCCGAGTGGGAAGCCAAGATCGGCGAACTGATGGAAGCGGTCGACACCGGCATCCCCGAGCCTGAGCGCGAGGTGGACAAGCCCTTCCTGATGGCCGTGGAAGACGTGTTCTCGATCACCGGCCGCGGCACCGTGGCCACCGGTCGTATCGAGCGCGGAAAGGTAAAGGTGGGCGAGGAAGTCGAGATCGTCGGCATCAGGGACACCCGCAAGTGCACCGTCACCGGCGTGGAAATGTTCCGCAAACTGCTCGACGAGGGCATGGCCGGCGACAACGTGGGCCTGCTGCTGCGCGGCATCCAGAAGGAAGACATCGAGCGTGGCATGGTGCTGGTGAAGCCCGGCTCCATCAAGCCCCACACCAAGTTCGAGGGTGAGGTGTATGTCCTGAAGAAGGAAGAAGGCGGCCGCCACACCCCCTTCTTCGCTGGCTATCGCCCGCAGTTCTACATCCGCACCACGGATGTGACCGGCCAGATCACCGCCTTCACTTCTGATGACGGCGCCAACGTTGAGATGGTGATGCCCGGCGACCGCATCAAGATGACCGGCGAGCTGATCTGCCCGGTGGCCATCGAGCAGGGCATGCGCTTCGCCATCCGCGAAGGCGGCCGCACCATCGGTGCCGGCGTGGTCTCCAAGATCCTCGAGTGATCCGGAGGATCCGGCTACTGCCGTGATCTAAGGTCTAGGGGTGTGGGCTCTGCCTGCACCCCTCCTGCACCTCGACAATCCATTCGTCCTGAGTGTTCGGCACAGTTCCTGTGCTCTGAGCCTGCATGTCCTCCCTAGCGAGGTCCATCGCTACGCTCAGCCAGCTGACACCGTTCCCGCACTCCGCCCGACGCAGACTTCCGACGCGCACATCCATGTCCACCGCCATTGCCCAGCAGAAGATCCGCATCCGCCTGAAGGCGTTTGACCGCCGCATGCTGGATCTGTCCTGCGACAAGATCATTGAAACGGCCGATCACACGGCAGCCACCGCCATCGGTCCGATCCCTCTGCCCACAAAGCGCAAGATCTACTGCGTGCTGCGCTCACCCCACGTGGACAAGGACTCCCGTGAACACTTTGAGACGCGCACCCATCGCCGCATCATCGACATCTACAGCCCCTCGGCGAAGACGATCGACGCACTCATGAAGCTCGATCTGCCCAGTGGCGTTGATATCGAAGTCAAGCTCTGATCGCCAGCAGCAACGATGAGGCCCGCCCGCAGGCGGGCTTTTTGCTGGCCGGTGACGCGACGCGCCCCACTGGGCTCCCTGCTTAGGATCCGGATCTCCGCTGCCGCCGCAACCTCAACGTGACCCAACTGGCCGTGCGCGAGCTTCCGCTGTTCCCACTGCCGGATGTGGTGCTGTTTCCGCAGGAGGTGCTGCCCCTGCACATCTTCGAGCCCCGCTACCGCATGATGCTGCGCACGGTGCTCGAGGGAGACCGCCGCTTCGGCGTCGTGCGCTGGGATCCCCAAGAGGGGAAGATGGCTGAAGTTGGCTGCTGCGCCGAGATTCTGCAGTGCCAGACCCAGTCGGACGACCGCAGCAACATCGTCACCCTTGGCCAGCAGCGCTTCCGTGTTCTCGAGGTGGTCCGCGAAGCCCCGTTCAAGGTTGGGCTGGTCAGCTGGATTGAAGATGAGCAGCCGCAGAACCACACGGAGCTGAACAGCCTCTCCGGCGCTGTCACCCGTGCCCTTCACGACGTGGTTGAGCTCACCGGCAAGTTGATGGGCAAGCCGGCCACCCTGCCCACCGATCTGCCCGATCTGCCGCGGGAACTCTCGTTCTGGATCGGCTCGCACCTCGGCGGCCCCGTTGCCGATCAACAGCAGGCGCTGCTGGAGATCACCGATACCCACGAACGCCTGCAGCAGGAGTTTGAGCTGCTGGATGAAACCCGTCGCCAGCTTGCGGCCCGAACAGTTCTGCAAGACACCTTCCGCGATCTGCAGGACCCCGCAGACGCCGATCTCTCGGATCAGGACAACGACCAGGGCGACTTCGACGAACAGGAGCGCTGAAGCGTTGAACGCCCCTCTGGCTGTACTCCCCCCACTGGCAGGGGGGCTGGTCCTGGCGGCTGTCCTGGCAGGGCTTCTTGTGGCGCTCGGCCTGCTGCTCTGGGCCCGGCAGGACCGGGCGTTCCACAGCACCGCCAGCGTCGCTGATGCCTACGACCGCTGGACCGACGACCAGCTGCTGGAGCGCCTCTGGGGTGAGCACGTGCACCTGGGGCACTACGGCAACCCGCCACGTCGCCGGGATTTCCGGGCAGCCAAGGAGGACTTCGTGCATGAACTGGTTCGCTGGAGCGGCCTTGATCAGCTACCGCCAGGCAGTCGTGTTCTCGATGTGGGCTGCGGCATCGGCGGCAGCGCCAGGATCCTCGCCCGCGACTACGGGCTCGACGTGCTCGGCATCAGCATCAGCCCAGGCCAGATCGCCCGCGCTCGCGCGCTCACAGCATCAGGCCTGAGCTGCCGCTTCGCCGTGATGGATGCCCTTGCCCTCGACCTGAGCGATTCCAGCTTCGATGCGGTGTGGAGCGTTGAGGCCGGCCCACACATGCCGGACAAGCAGCGCTACGCCGATGAACTGCTGCGGGTGCTCCGCCCCGGCGGACTGCTGGCCGTGGCCGACTGGAACCGCCGTGACCCAGGCGTACGCCCGCTGAGCTGGCTCGAACGGCGGGTGATGCACCAGCTACTGGTGCAGTGGGCCCATCCGGAGTTCGCCAGCATCCCTGGCTTCCGTCGCAACCTCGAGCACAGCACCCGGGGGAATGCCATCGCAGTGGAAACGGCTGACTGGAGCCGTGAAACACTGCCCTCCTGGATCGACTCGATCCAGGAGGGGCTGCGCCGTCCGCTGGCCGTGCTCAGCCTCGGGCCCCGTGCCCTGCTGCTGGGCATGCGCGAAACGCCGACCCTTCTGCTGATGCACTGGGGGTTCGCCACCGGAATGATGCAGTTCGGTGTGTTCCGCGGCCGCAAACCCGGCTGACCTCAGCCCTCCACTCAACCGTCCAGCTCGCGATCCTCCACCTGCGTGAGCGGGTACGCCCCGAACACCGCAAGGTGCTCGCAGAGAGGCTGGAGCTCCTCGAGGGCCTGCTGGAGGGGGGCCTGGCCCTCCGGCAGGTCGAGATCCACGAAGAAGATGTATTCCCCCATCTCCCGTTTCGACGGGCGTGATTCGATGCGGCTCATGTTGAGGGATCTGTGGGCGAAACAGGCCAGGGCCTGCAGCAACGCCCCAGGCTGGTTGGCCCGCAGGGAGAAGGCGAGACTGGCCAGCGGACCCTCCAGGCTGCGCTCGCCGCGGCGTAACAGCAGGAAACGGGTGCAGTTGCCCGGCACATCGTTGATCGGATAGGCCAGCACCTCAAGACCGTGCTCATGAGCCGCCTGCAACGAAGCGATCGCCGCCCGGAAACGGCTACCTGACACCATCCGCGCGGCCTCGGCGGTGGAGCTGGTGGGCAGCTGCAGGGCGGAGGGCAGCTGATCAGCCAGCCACTGGCTGCACTGAGCCAGGGCCTGGGGATGGGAGAGCACCTCGCTGACGCCGCTGATCGGCCCGCTGCCCAGCAGGGCGTGGCGGATCGGCAGCACGAGCGCGCGGGCCACGCGCAGCTCCGGGTGCTCCCAGAGGGCATCCAGGCAGGCGGTGACCCCGCCCTCCACGGAGTTCTCCACCGGCACCACGGCCGCATCACAGTCGCCATCCGCCAGGGCCCTGACCACGGCCCTGATGCCCACCTGCGGTTGCAGGTCGGGAGCGCTCACCCCCTCCAGGGCAGCCAGGCGGACCGCCGCCTGCTCCCCATAGGTGCCCGCCGGGCCGAGAAAGGCGATGCGCATGGGAGCAATCAGGCCGTGCTGGATAGGATCATGCCCCCTCGGCCGCCTTCCGATGCCCCTGGCCTTCAGTGCCAGCCAAGCGTTGCATCTGCCCGTGGAGCGGCAGCCGGGTGCTCTGGGCACCTACCTCAACGATGAGGAACGGGTGATCGGTGCCCTGCTCGATCCCAGCCAGCTCACCCCCCTGGGCAACGGCCGCTATCGCTACACCGTGACCCAGCTGCAGGTGTTCCAGCTGCAGATCCAGCCGGTGGTGGAGCTGGTGGCCCGTCGCAGCCCCGGCCGCATCGAACTGGAGGCCGTCGACTGCGAACTGGAGGGGCTAGGCCTGGTGGATGATTTCCGACTGACGCTGCAGTCGTGGCTGCAGACCGGCAATGGCGGCTTGGTGGGGGAGGCGGCTCTGGGGGTGAGCGTGAGCCGGCCCAGCCTGCTGCGGTTGATTCCCGCCAACGTGCTGGAGGCCACGGGCCGCTCGCTGCTGGCCGGAATCCTGCTGGGCATGAAGACGCGCGTGGGCCAGCAGCTGGTGAACGACTTCGAGAGCTGGTGCCAGAACCAGCCGGCGGCCCTCAGCCCGGCAACACCCGGCTGAGGAACGAGCGCCTGTGCAGGGGTGTCAGCCCCAGCATCAGCAGGGCCTGGCGGTGCACAGCCGTGCCGTAGCCGGCATGGCGCTCGAGGCCAAAACCGGGATGAGCGACAGCCAGGCGCGTGATCAGGGCATCGCGGGCCTGCTTGGCAAGCACGCTGGCTGCTGCAATCGCCAGGCAGAGGCTGTCGCCCCGGACGACGGTGTGCTGGGGACCGCTCCAGCCCCGCAATGGCAGAACGCCATCGACCAGCAGCAGATCCAGGGCCGGCGCACCCTGAAGCTCGAGCCGCTGCAGAGCGCGAAGCATCGCCCGTTCGGTGGCGGTGCGGATGCCATGGCGATCAATCTCGCGCGCGGAGGCCTGCCCGAGCGCCCAGGCCTGGGCCGCTGCCTGAATTTGAGGTACGAGCTGGGCGCGGCGACGCGCCGACAGAGCCTTGCTGTCGGTGAGGCCGGCAGCGGCCAATGGCCCCTCAGCAGCGGGCGACAGAATCACGGCGCCGGCGAACACAGGGCCGAACCAGCAGCCGCGTCCCACCTCATCCACTCCGGCTACAACGCCGGAGCCGAGTCCGGGCAGCGGCGCCTGGACGGAGGCTGACGTGGCAGCGGCTCGCCGGCGTCTCAATCGCCGCTGGCGGAAGAGCGGCGGCGGCGGCGGCGCGGTTCGCCATTGTCGTCCTCGGCTTCGGCCTCAACGGCAATGGGCGGCGCGATGGGCTCGCTGACGACGGCAACGGCCACCGGCGTCAGGGCCGGTTCCTGCACCGAAACGGAGACAGTGCTGCCATTGCGGCTCCGGCCGCGTCCACGCCCGGAACGGGGGCTGGCCACAACCTCAATCGTGGCGTCCGGCAGAACGGCTACCGGATGGAAGGATTCATCGGGGAAAGGGGTGATATCCACCGTGACGGGCTGCAGCTCGGCGCGTGGGAGCGAAACCGCTGCTGCAGCTGTAGCGAGGGGGGCGGGATCCGAGAGGCTCTCGGTTCCCGCCATCTCGGCAGCGGCCGAACTGCCACCGCGACCACGGCGACGGCGACGCGGCCCTGCGGCAGCCAGCTGCTGACGCGCTTCCGCCAGCACCGCCTCGGCATCGTCGCCGGGGCGGATGACCCGCACCAGCACGTTCTCCGCCGGCAGCGAATCCTCCAGCAAGAGTGCGGGATTCAGCCCCAGCCAGCCGTACACCAACTCCTGATCGGGGTCCATCGGCACGGCCACCAGCTCAGGCTCGGGCCGGCGGCTTGCAGCCTCGCCGGCTGCTGCGGTGGCTGCATCCAGGGACTGACCGGCAGCCACGGGCTCTTGGCTGTCTTCAGCGCCAGCGCCGAACAGGTCGAGATCGCCACCGCCGGCGCCAGCACCACGGCCGCGGCCACCGCGGCGGCGGCGGCCACCGGCTGCCTCCCCAGCTGATGGACTGAGCACTTCAGCGCGAGCTGAAGCCGCGGAGCGGACAAGGCCACCGGCGGTCGCCAGAGGCTGAAGGCTGTCCTTGCCGGGCAGCACGGCCACATGCCCAAGGCCGCCACAGCTGGGGCAGGCCCGACCGAACAGCTCGTAGATGTTCTGGCCCTGACGCTTGCGCGTGAGCTCCACCAGGCCGAGTTCGGTGATCTGCGCGATCTGAGGCCGAGCGCTGTCGTGGCGCACCTCGGCGGTGAAGTGCTCGAGCAGCTGCAGTTGATCCCGACGCGACTCCATATCGATGAAGTCGATGATCACCACACCGCCGATGTTGCGCAACTTGAGCTGGCGGGCGATCTCCGTGGCCGCCTCATAGTTGGTCCACAGCACCGTTTCGCGCGCATTCGCCGAGCGGGTGAAGGAGCCGGAGTTGACATCGATCACCGTGAGCGCCTCGGTGGGCTCGATGATCACGTAGCCACCGGAGGGCAGATCCACGCGCGGCTTGAGGGCGCCCTGGATCGCGGCGTTCACCTTGAAGTGCTCAAGGATTTCCGTCGACTCGGTGTGGTGCTCCACCTGCACGTTGACCTGGTCCGCCCCCAGGTAGGCGTTGACACGACCCACGCCCTCGGCCCCATCGACAACGATGCGAGCCACCTCAGGGTTGAAGTGATCGCGCAGGATGCGATGGATGAAGTCTTCGTCGCGGTTGAGCAGCACCGGCGGGCTCGCGGTCTCGGCTGCCGCCTGGATCGCCTCCCACTGCCGCAGCAGGGCCTCGAGATCGTCGATCAGCAGCTCTTCGCTGACAGCCTCGGCCTCGGTGCGGATCAGCAGGCCGGCGCCGGGTGGCTTGATCAGCACACCGAGAGCCCGCAGGCGGTTGCGCTCGCTTTCCGCGCTGATGCGCCTGGAGATGTTCACCCCCTGGCCATGGGGCTGCAGCACCAGGAAGCGACCGGGCAGAGCAAGGTTGCCGGTGAGGCGAGGCCCCTTGGTGCCGGTGGGCTCCTTCATCACCTGCACGAGCACCTTCTGGCGCGGACCGAGCAATTCAGTGATGCCCACCATGCCCTTCTTCAGGCGCAGGGGGCCGAGGTCGGTGACATGAATGAAGCCGTTCTTCTCGCCTTCGCCGATGTTGACGAAGGCGGCATCGATTCCGGGCAGCACGTTCTCGACGGTGCCCAGATAGACATCACCGATCTGATAGCGGCCCTGGGCCACCACCAGTTCATCCACTCGGTCGTCGGTGAGAACCGCGGCGATACGCAGCTGCTCGGCGATGACGATCTGCTGGGGCATGGAAGGTCAGGACATGACCTGCACAGGGCAGGCCGGGGCGGGGAAGAGAGCGTGGCGCGAAGCACCGGCCACAAACCTCAGCGGCGCCAGGATCCGGGCATCGCCGATGCCGGGGCGCAGGGAAGAGGTGTGTGGTGAAGGAATGCTCAGAGGGAAAACCTCAGGGCGGGGAGGAAGGTCCTCAGGGTGATGCAGGTGCGCAACGACGAGTCGCTGCAGCGTTGTATGGAAACGGTGTCTTGAATCTGTTTGCTGAATGCCGGAGCTGCACGCAACCGAACATCACGAAGAGGTCGGTTAACGGCGCGGCCTTCTGGGCCCATCCGGCCATGCTGTGCGAATTCCTGATCGGATCGGAACCCGTCTGAACGGCGCCGCCCGATGCGACTTTCAGGAACAGTGATTCGAGAAAGCTGCCGCGGTTGCTCTTCGGATCGGCTTGACGTGACCCGAGGAAGTGATCGCGCTGGCCAAGGATGCGACCAGGGATCTGCCGTCGTGCTTGCACGCTAGCACGGGCAAAATCTCAGCCGATCAGCACTGCCGCAACTGCAACGATTGCCGCCGCAGCCGCCGCAGCGCCAGGGGAACCCCCAGCTGCTGCTGAAACCAATGCTGCATCTGCTCGGGCCGCAGGCTGCGACCAGCCGGATCGATCGTGGCGCTGTATTCCACCCCGATTGCCCCCTCTGGCTGCGGCTGAACCACAAGGCGGAGCAGATCGGGCCGGCACTCGCGGCTGCGGGGACGACCCTTCTTGTCGGTGTCGTGCCAGATCCAGCTGTCGCTGGCCAGCAGAGCCTGAGCTGCAGCCTGCCAGGCCCCGGCACCCGGGAATGCGGCCGGGGCATCTGATGTTTCCGCCAGCTCAAGCCACCAGGTGGCAGCCTCCAACTCCTGCGAGAGGCTCGGGCCGGACACCGGCACCTCCTCCACCGCCGCCAGGGCGAACTCCGCGGGCAGTTGCGCCTGCAGCCGCTGCCGCACCCAGGTGGGGTCCTGCCACTCGGCCAGCTCCACGTCCATCCACTCCCCA
Organism: Cyanobium sp. E1_MAG_00006; assembly: GCA_027488975.1. Lineage (GTDB taxonomy): Bacteria > Cyanobacteriota > Cyanobacteriia > PCC-6307 > Cyanobiaceae > Vulcanococcus. Next base: position 8,636 of record JAIYAQ010000036.1, on the reverse strand, counting down.
TCCGCCTCGGCCCCCAGCGGCAGGGCCAGGGCGAACTGCACCCGCGGCAGCGGATGGAAGCCGCCGGTGAAGCTGACCGGGATTCCGCTGCGACGCAGCGCCCGCTCCATCAGCCGCACCAGATCGAGGTGACTGAGCAGTGCCAGCGAGCCGGATTTGCTGAAGCGGAAGCGCAGCCGCTGCACCCGCTCACTTGCCGGCGCCCGCTGAGGCAGCTGCGACGGGATCGATGGCGGCGGGATCACCACGTTGTGGCCCAGTTCCGGTCCGCACACGCCGCAGCTGCTGCACCCCTCAAACGAGCAATCCGGCACCACAGCGGCCGCCAGGGCCCGCTGCAGATCCTCCGCCAGCCAGGCCTTGGCCACACCGGAATCAATGTGATCCCAGGGCAGGGGCTGGGCGCAGAAGGCCGCCAGATCCTCCGGATCCATACCCTCCACCGCCCGCCACTCGCCCAGTTCCAGCTGGCGGTAGCGCCCGCCCAGGCCAGCGGCGTCGATGGCGGAGGTCCAAGCCTCGTAGGTGCGATCCGCCGCCTCAAACCAGGCATCGAGGCCGGCGCCAGCGCGCCAGGCGGCCTCAATCACCGGCGCCAGACGGCGATCGCCGCGGCCGACGAAGTCTTCCATCGCCGACAAGCGCACATCCGTGAGATTGGTCTTGATGCCGCGCAAGGAGCGCAGGGCGTCGCGCAGCAGGTGCTGACGGCGGCGGAATTCCCCCGTGCTCACGCTGTGCCACTGGAACGGTGTGTGCGGCTTGGGGGTGAAGTTGCTGATGGTGAGATTCAGCTCCAGCCGGCCAAGATCGCGGCACTGCTGCTGGAGGGAGCGACAGGTGTCGGCGATGCCAAGCACATCGGCATCGGTTTCCCCCGGCAAGCCGATCATGAAATAGAGCTTGAGCTTGCGATAACCGCTCTCCATCGCCGTGCGCACACCGCGCAGCAGCTCGGCATCGGTGAGCCCCTTGTTGACGATGTCGCGCAGGCGCTGGGTGCCGGCCTCCGGCGCGAAGGTGAGGCCCGCCTTGCGCGTGCCGCCAAGGATGTGGGCGATGTTCTCGTCGAAGCGATCCACCCGCTGGCTGGGCAGCGTGAGGGTCACGTTCTTGTCGGCCAGGCGATTGCGCAGCTCCACGCCCACCGCCGGCAGGGCCAGGTAGTCGGAGCAGCTGAGCGAGAGCAGTGAGAAATCGGAATATCCAGTGCGCTCCATGCCGGTTTCGATCGCCTCGATCACCGCCTCAGGCTCCACATCGCGAGCCGGGCGCGTGAGCATGCCCGGCTGGCAGAAGCGGCAGCCGCGGGTGCAGCCGCGACGGATCTCCACGGTGAGCCGGTCGTGCACCGTTTCGATGTGGGGCACCAGGCCCATGGCGTAGTGCGGCATCGGCGTGGCAGTGCGCCGCAGCACCCGCTTCGGGATTCCCGGCTCCAGCGGCACCTGGCTAACGCCATCGGCGCCCGGTCCATAGAGCTCCGGCACATAGACCCCCGGCACCTGGGCCAGGTCGAGCAGCAGCTCGCGGCGGCTGAGGCCGGCGGCACGGCCCTCGGCCACCACCAGTCCGATTTCGGGCAGCACCTCCTCGCCATCACCCAGCACGACGAAATCAAAGAAGGCCGCGAAGGGCTCCGGATTGCTGGTGGCGGTGGGGCCGCCGGCAAAGATCAGCGGTGGCGCCGCCGGGTCGCTCAGGGGCAGGTCGCCACGATCGGATGCGCGGATCGGGATCTGCGCCAGCTCCAGCATCGTGAGGATGTTGGTGGCGCCGAGCTCATAACTGAGCGAGAAGCCAAGGATGTCGAAGGCCGGCAGCGGCCTGCGGCTCTCCACGGCGAACAGCGCTTCACCGCGGGCCCTGAGCCGCTCCGCCAGATCCGGCCCGGGCAGATAACTGCGATCGCACAGCTGGCCGGGAACGCTGTTGAGAATCGAATAGAGAATGATGTGGCCGGTGTTGCTCGATCCCACCTCGTAGATCTCGGGGTAGGTGAGCGCCCAGCGCACGCCAGCAGCCGGCCAGGCCTGATCCCAGTCGCGCCGCTCCACCCCCAGCTCATTGCCCAGGTAGCGACCGGGCTTGGCGATGCTGCGATCCACCAGAGCTGCGAAATCCACTGGCGCATCGAGCGGCGCCTTCGGCGCCTTCGCCGACGCACCGACCGGCTGAGCTGGAGCAACGGTCACGGCGGCGAGGGCAGCGCTGAATCGATCGTATGCAGCAGGCCGCCGCCGCGTAGGACAATCGCGCCCAGTACCCCAGGGGCCCGCGCGGCCCGCACGCGACATGGCCCAGGTCAACGGCAACTACCTCAAGCTCAAGGCGGGCTATCTGTTTCCGGAGATCGGCCGGCGAGTGAAGGCCTTCAGCGAGGCCAACCCCTCAGCACCGATCATCCGCCTGGGCATCGGCGATGTGACCGAGCCGCTGCCGGAGGCCTGCCGCAACGCCATGAAGGCGGCCATCGACGAGATGGGTACCCGGGAGGGCTTCCACGGCTATGGCCCCGAACAGGGCTACCTGTGGCTGCGGGAAGCCATCGCCCAGCACGACTTCCAGGCCCGCGGCTGCCAGATCAGCGCCGAGGAGATCTTCGTCTCGGACGGATCGAAGTGCGACAGCGCCAACATCCTCGACATCCTTGGCGAGGGCAACCGCATCGCCGTGACCGACCCGGTGTATCCGGTGTATGTGGACAGCAACGTGATGGCGGGCCGCACCGGCGATGCCGACACCGCCGGCCAGTACGGCGGCCTCACCTACTTACCAATCAGTGCCGAGAACGGCTTCACCGCCCAGATCCCCAGCGAAAAGGTGGATCTGATCTACCTCTGCTTCCCCAACAACCCCACCGGCGCCGTCGCCACCAGAGCGCAGCTCAAGGCCTGGGTGGACTACGCCCGTGCCAACGGCGCCCTGATCCTGTTCGATGCCGCCTATGAGGCGTTCATCCAGGACCCCTCGCTGCCCCACTCGATCTATGAGATCGAGGGCGCGCGCGAGTGTGCGATCGAGTTCCGCTCCTTCTCCAAGAACGCCGGCTTCACCGGCACCCGCTGCGCCCTCACCGTGGTGCCCCGGGGCCTGGAGGGCACCGCTGCCAACGGCGAGGCGGTGGAGCTGTGGGGCCTGTGGAATCGGCGTCAGTGCACCAAGTTCAACGGCGTGAGCTACATCGTGCAGCGTGGCGCCGAAGCGGTGTATTCCCCCGAGGGGCAGGCCCAGGTGAAGGGGCTGATCGCCTTCTACATGGAGAACGCCGCGATCATCCGGCGGGAGCTCCAGGCGGCCGGATTGCAGGTGTATGGAGGCGAGCAGGCACCCTACGTGTGGATCAAGACGCCGACCGGCGTGGATTCCTGGAGCTTCTTTGATCTGCTGCTCAGCCAGGCTCACGTGGTGGGCACCCCCGGCAGCGGCTTCGGTGCCGCCGGCGAGGGCTACTTCCGCCTTTCGGCCTTCAACAGCCGCGAGAACGTGCTGGAGGCGATGCGGCGCATTCAGGCGGCTCTGGCGCCGGCGGAGTGACCCACCTGACCCTCAGCCCCCTCCTAATGTGCATGCGTCATGGCTGAACCGGACCTGATGTCCTGCGTCACGCTGATGATCCACACCACCGGCGCTGGCCGCATCCGCGCCAGCGAAACCCCAAGCCGCGAGGGGGGCGCCGCCGTGATGGAGAAGGCACCGGAGCGGGTGCGCAAGCCCTCGCCCCGTTACAAGGTGCTGCTCCACAACGACCCGGTGAACACCATGGAATACGTGGTGACCACCCTGAGGCAGGTCGTGCCCAGCCTGAGCGAGCAGGACGCCATCGCCGTGATGCTCGAGGCGCACAACACCGGCGTGGGCCTGGTGATCGTCTGCGACATCGAGCCCGCCGAGTTCTACTGCGAGACCCTCAAGGCCAAGGGGCTGAGCAGCACGATCGAGCCGGAGAGCTGATGGCACCCCCCACAGGGCCGCAGCTGCGCTGGTGGGGAACGGTTCTCTATCCCGCCGCTCTGCTCGCGGTCTTTCTGGGAAGCCAGCTCTTGCTCGGGGCAATCGGAGTGGCCGAAGGCCAGCGGGCCGCCATCGCTGCCGTGCCTGCCTTGCTGACCCTCGCGATCAGCCTGCCCCTGCGCCTGCGGCGCGCCTGGGGAGCCAGCGACCCCTGGAGCGCCCTCGGCCTGAACGCCAGCTGGCCCGCCCTGCTCCGTTCCCTGCTGCGAGGGCTGATCAAGGCGCTGCTGCTGCTGGGATTGGTGGCGGCGGGCCTGGCATTTGCCGGCCAGCTCAGCTGGCAGCCGAGGCTCACCCCAGGTCTGCTGCTCAACGGCCTGCTGCTCGGCCTGGGCGTGGGATTCGCCGAAGAACTGCTGTTCAGGGGCTGGCTGCTGGGTGAACTGAGCCTGCTGCTGGGAGCCCAGCGGGGCCTGTGGCTGCAGGCCGCCCTGTTCAGCCTGGTGCACACACGCTTCAACCTGCCGCCGCTCCTGCTGCTCACCCTGCTGGGAGGCCTGCTGATGCTGGGGCTTGCTCTCGGCCTGCAGCGCCGCGCCGACGGCGGCCTTCTCTGGGGAGCCATCGGCCTGCATGGCGGCCTGGTGGGGGGCTGGTTCCTGCTCCAACAGGGGATGGTGACGATCAACCCAGCGGCACCGGCCTGGCTGATCGGACCGGCCAATCCAATCGGCGGGGTGCTGGGCTGGCTGGGGCTGGGACTGCTGTTGCTGGCCAGGCGGCAGTGGTGGCACGTCAATCCTGCGGACTGAAGGCCCCACCAAGGCAGCCTCAGCGGGTGGCCGTCGCCAGAGCGCGCCGCCCTTCCACCGGCGCATGCAACGCCTCCTCCAGAGGCGCCAGGCCGTGATCGCGCTCCAGCAGATCCATCACGGTGCGGCCGAAATCGGCGGGATTGCGCTCGAACGCCTCCAGGCAGATGCGGCCGAAGGTGCTGCCCATCGGCTCAGGGTTCCAGAGCAGCTGGCGGGCGGTCCAGGGGAGCATGCTCATTGGGTTGTACCCCGGCTTGATCAGCCCCTGGTCGAAGCCGTACTGCTCCAGGTGAGTGTGGGGCTGCAGGCCGATGAAGAAGATCGCCGGCTCCACCTTGTCGGCCCCGAAGATGCGCTCCAGCTCACGGTGGTAGGCCACGGTCTGGCGGATCGTCTCCGGGCGTTCGTCGATCACATTGAACGAGTAATTCACCGACACGTGCTCGCGGAAGCCGGCCCGGGCCAGCAGGCGGCAGTTCTCGAGAACGGTGCGCAGGTTGTAGCCCATGCGCATCTTGCGCACGAGCTCCTGGGAACCGGAGGTGATGCCGATCTCGAAGTAGTCCATGCCGGTGGCCACCATCAGCTCCGCCAGCTCGGCATCGAGGTTGTCGGCGCGGATGTAGGCGGCCCAGCGGATGTCGCTCCAGCCCTCGGCCAGGATCGCCCTCAGCAGCTGTTTGGCGTCGTCGATGTAGCGGCGAGCCGGAATGAACTGGGCATCGGTGAACCAGAAGCCGCGCACCCCTTTGGCATAGAGCTGGCGCATCTCAGCAATCACCTCCTGCACCGGGTTCACGCGCACCGCCTTGCCCTCCACCACCGTGTAGACGCAGTAGCAGCAGTTGTGGGGGCAGCCACGCTTGGTCTGGACGCCCACGTAGAAGTCGCCGCCATCGAGATACCAGTCGAGCTGAGGCCAGATCGAAGCGATGTAGGCGTAATCGCAGGCGGTTTTCTCCATGCCGCCGGGTTGCTCATGGATGAGGCCCGGTCGAGGCGCCTCACCCGCCAGGAAGCAGCGCTCCCCCTCGAGCGACTCGCCGCGGATCAGCTTCTCCAGCAGCGGCTCGCCCTCGCCAACGGACACCACCGTGCCCCGTGGCAGCTGACGGCCCAGTTGCTCGTAGAACACACTCACCGCCCCGCCGCCGAGCACGGCACGGGCCTGGGGCTGGAAGCGTCGGGCATGGCGCAGGCCGCGGCGCACCAGACGCAGGTTCCTCCACAGCTCGCCGTAGAAGGAACCCATCAGCCGCAGGCCGCCGAAGGCACCGCGCAAGCGCCGCAGGGGGTTGCGGGCGTAGAACACCTCAAACGAGTTCTGCAGCGGATTGCCGCCGCGCCCGTCCACCGGCGCATAGATCTGAATGTCGCGCCAGGAAAACACCAGGAGCGTGGGTTGGAAGGCGGCGATCTGCTCCAGGAGCACCGCCTCCACATCCAGCAGCGGCACGGCCGCCAGATCGAGGATCCGCTGCTCGATCTGCGGGAACTGCTTGTGCAGGTGATCGGCCAGATACACCGGACCAATCGGGAAGATCGGATTACAGGGCAGCCGCACCAGCAGCACCCGCTGCGTGCGCACGGCTGTTGAATCGTGCAGGGCTGTTGCCGTGCGCATCACCGATCCTGAACGATGCGCGGACGCTAACAAGCATGCGGCAGCGTCCGTCCCGGCGAGGCGAGGTCCGCTTCCGCTGAGGTTCAGCGGACCAGCAGCGGCAGGCTCTCCTGGGGTACCGACCGCAGCAGTTGCAGTTCCTTCTGCAGTGCCGGATCGTTGCGGAGCGCCTGCCATTGCGGACTGGCAATGACCTGAAGCGCGGCGGCGGCTCCCAGCCTCCGGCCGGCCTCCACGTCCGTGGGGAAATGCACTCCGCACATCACCCGGCTGGCACCGGCGTGGAAGCCCACAGCCAGCAGACGCTCGCGGCGCTCCGGCAACAGATCGGCCAGCAGCTCCGAGGCCGCGCTGTACCAGGTGGAATGGCCGGACGGGAATGACAGGCTGTCCTCACGCGGCAGACATGGCTTGATCGAGGCGTACTGCTCATAGGGCCTGGGCCTGGCCGTCTGTTTCTTGATCCCCCCCATGACCGCATCGATCGGTCCCATGAACGAGCGCAGTCCACGGTTGAGCCGCGGTGTGAGCTTCACCATGTCGATGCCGAGAGCACGGCTGAAGAAAATCGGATCCCGCTCCAGGGTCAGCCAGCTGTTGGCCTCCATCTCCGGGGTACGGGTGCTTTGCAGCCACTGCAGGATCGCAAGATCCTTGGCGGCCTCCACGCTGCCGGCCTGAGGCGGCCGGCCGGCCGCCCTGATCAGTGAAGCGGCATCGAGCCGCAACACCCCCACGTCATCCTCCTGACCCGGGGCCGCAGCTGCCAGGCAGGGGAAGGACTGGAAGAGCACAAGAGCCAGAACAAGACGGAAGCGTCCAGGGAAACGGCAGCGACTGAGGGACGACATGGCGAGGCTGGAAACCTTTGGCTCAGCAACGCAGAGCTCAGACGCTCACGTTATCGAAGGTCTCAGGCCGCCTCAAGGCGCAGGGCCGACCACTCGACCCTGACACGCAACGCAGAGGGCAGCCATGACCACCAGCGCCGGTGCACACAGGTGCGTGCCTGGAGCCGCCATGCCCGTCCCGCCAGCTGAAGCTCAAGAGCCCTCAGCGATGGCTGCGGATAGGCAGGATTGATCACATCGTGCACATCGATGCCGCCGAGATCATCGATGCCTGCGTCGAGCGCAGCGGGCAGGTCCTCCAGCGGCCAGAGATTGGGAGGCATCTGCAAATGCACCTCCGAAGGCAGTAGCCGGCGCGCCAGCGCGATCAGCTCCAGCAGATCGGCCTTCTCCTCTGCATCGAGTGGCCTGGACTGCGCCCCGTCCGGTCGCCAGGGCTGAAGGATCACCTCCTGGAGATGGCCCCACCGGCCTTGGAGCTCAGCCAGAAGCTCCAGTGCTGCTACCCGATCATCCCAGGATTCGCCCACCCCCAGCAACAACCCTGTGGTGAAGGGAATGCCGAGGCGGCCCGCCTGCTCCAGCTGGCCCAGGCGCAGCTCCAGCCGCTTGCTGGGGGCATGGCGATGCAGACGGTCGTAGGCCGGGCCCAGCCCCTCCAGCATCAGGCCCATCGAGGGATTGAGCCGCCCCAGGGCGGCCATCTCACGGCGCGAGAGCGGGCCGGCGTTGGTGTGCGGCAGGCGGCCGTGGGCCAGGGCGAGGCGGCTCAGCTGCAGCAGCCGGGCGAACCAGGCCTGGCGCTCGGGCGCCTCCGGCGCCACCTCGCCGCTCAGCAGCAGCACCTCAGCCGCCGCAGGGCGCCGGGCCAGCGCCACCTCCGCCTGCTCAGGCTGCAACGGCCGGGCCTGGCCCAATGGCAGCCGGAAGCTGCAGTAGCCACAGGCGTTGAAGCAGCCACGGGTCGGCACGAGCGTGACGCTTGGACTCCAAGTGATCCGGCGCGACATCCCTGCTCCAACCTGCGGATTCGCCATCCCAGCACCGGCGCCAATCCACACACGTTTACAAAGCCCGCAAACATCCGTTACATTGGTCAAGGCAGGGCGGGTTCCCGACCTGTCCTTCCCTACCGCTCCTGCCTGTGGGCCTTGCCTGCCGGACTGCGAGCCCTACATCCCCCGTACTCATGACCACCACCATCCAGCAGCGCCAAGGCGCTTCTGCGTGGAACCAGTTTTGCGACTGGGTCACCAGCACCGACAACCGCCTCTACGTGGGTTGGTTCGGCGTTCTGATGATCCCCTGCCTGCTGGCCGCCACCATCTGCTTCATCGTTGCATTCATCGCAGCACCCCCCGTCGACATCGACGGCATCCGTGAGCCCGTTGC
>JAIYAQ010000037.1 GCA_027488975.1 Cyanobium sp. E1_MAG_00006 | reverse complement strand
GTGCGATCCATCACACCGGCCTCCTCCATCTTTCCGGTGAGCATGGCCAGCGCCAGGCGTGGGCCGTGAATGACGGGGATATTGAAGTTCTTGAGGTGGTGGGCAATGCCACCGATGTGATCTTCGTGACCGTGGGTCACGATCATGCCGCGGATGCGCTTCTGGTTTTCCTTCAGATAGCTGGTGTCCGGCATCACCACGTTGACGCCGTGCATGCCGTCGCTGGGGAAGGCCAGACCGGCATCCACCAGCATGATGTCGTCGCCGTATTCGAACACGCAGGTGTTCTTACCGATCTCGTGCAGGCCGCCGAGCGGAATCACGCGCAGGCAGGGCTTGCGAGGAGCACCGTTGCCATTGCTGCCGTTACGGCTGATGGGTTGAACAGTCATTCAGGAATGGGTTGCCGGCGTCGCCGGCCAGGGAACGGAGAGATGTGGCTGAAGCGGGAACAGAGCGCCGGCCGCTGATCGGCTGGGCGATGGGCCTTGGCGTCAGGTGGGACGCAGGGCTGCCAGAACGGAGGTGAGTCGGTCGCGCACGTCGCTAGAGGCGGAAACAAGGGGAAGACGGGGGGCACCCACGGGCCAGCCGCTCAGCTCGAGCGCGGCTTTCACCGGGATGGGATTGGTGGTGCAGAACAGGGCCTTGCACAGCGGCAGCAGCTGCTCGTGCAGGGCGAGGGCGCCACGCAGGTCGCCGGCGAGGAAGGCCTGCACCATTGCCTTGATCTGATCGCCGGCCAAATGGCTGGCCACGCTCACCACGCCGACACCGCCGACGGCCAGCATTGGCAGAGTGAGAGCGTCGTCGCCGCTGTAGATCGCCAGCCGCTCGCCGCAGAGGGCCCGCAGGGCGCTCACCTCCTCGGTGGTGCCGCTGGCGGCCTTGAAACTCACCACGTTCGGCACATCCATCAGCCGCGCCGTGGTGTCGGGGCTGAGGCTGCAGCCGGTGCGGCCCGGGATGTTGTAGAGCATGAGCGGCAGCTGAGGCGCCGCGGCCGCCACTGCACGGAAATGGGCTTCGAGACCGTCCTGAGGCGGCTTGTTGTAGTAGGGCACCACCACCAGGGCGCCGTCGGCGCCAAGGGCCGCCGCCTCGCCGATAGCCTCCACGGCTTCAGCGGTGCAGTTGCTGCCGGTGCCGGCCAGCAGATGGGCGCGCTGGCCCACGGCCCCTTTCACAGCCGAGAACAGCTGATGCTGCTCCTCCCAGCTGAGGGTGGGGGATTCGCCGGTGGTGCCGCAGAGCACCAGACCGTCGGAACCGTGATCCACCAGATGCACCGCAAGCCGGGCCGCCAGCTCCAGATCCACGGAGCCGTCAGCGGCGAAGGGGGTGACCATCGCGGTGAGCACCCGACCGAACGGGGCGGGCGAAGGAGCTCCAGGAGTCATGCGGGCACCCCTGCGGATGCACCGGAATCCAGCAGCAGTTCAGCGATCTGGATGGCATTGAGGGCCGCACCCTTACGGATCTGGTCACCGCAGAGCCAGAGCTCCAGCGCGTTTGGCTCGCTCAGATCCTGGCGGATGCGGCCCACGGCCACCGGATCGCGGCCGGTCACATCGGTGGGCATCGGAAAGCGGTTGGCCGCGAAGTCTTCGATCAGCTCCACCCCGGGAGCGGCCGCCAGCAGCTCGCGGGCCTCCTCCACCGGGAAGGGTTCGGTGAACTCGATGTTGATGGCCTCGGAGTGGGCCCGCAGCACCGGCACGCGCACGCAGGTTGCCGACACGCGCAGCTCCGGCAGGCCCATGATCTTGCGGGTCTCGTGGAGCATCTTCAGCTCCTCCTCGCAATAGCTGTTGTCCTGCAGGGGCGAGTTGTGCAGGAACAGATTGAACGCCAGCGAGTAAGGCAGCACCTCGCTTTCGGGTGTGCCTCCCTCCAGCACGGTGCGGCTCAGCTGGCGCAGCTCTTCCATCGCCCTGGCGCCGGCGCCGCTGGCGGACTGATACGTGCTCACCACCACCCGACGCAGAGGCCGCCGTGCCGCCAGGGGCGCCAGGGCCAGGGTCATCAGGATCGTGGTGCAGTTGGGGTTGGCGATCACGCCGGTGTGCTGGAACGCTGCCTGCGGATTCACCTCGGGCACTACCAGCGGCACGGAGGGATCCATGCGGAAGGCACTGGAGTTGTCGATCACCACAGCGCCGGCGGCGGCGGCAACCGGCGCCCACTGCTTCGACACCGAGCCCCCGGCGGACGCCAGCACCACATCCACACCGTTGAAGGCTTCGGCGCTGACGGGTTCAACGGTCAGGGTCTGGCCGTTCCAGGTCACGGTCTGGCCGGCGGAGCGAGGCGAGGCCAGCAGCGTGAGGCGGCCGACTGGAAAGCGGCGTTCCGCCAGCAGGGCCAGCAGCTCCTGACCAACGGCGCCTGTCGAGCCGAGAACGGCCACATGCAGCGGGCGCTGGGGCAGGGAACGGGGTGTGCCGGTGGAGCTGGCCAATGCGGAAAGGGGTCTGGAAGAAATGGGGGCCTGTTGCGGTGCCCTGGCATCACGCTCGTCGCAACAGGCGACGACGCTGTGGGAGGCAGGTGGTGGGCTGGCGGTTGGAAGCTGTGAATCGAAATCGCCGGACTGCCACCTAAGAACCGCCGGACTGCGGCGAGTTGGAGGTGAGTCAGTTGAACGGCCGCTCAGACAGCAGCGGTTCAGAGGCCTTGATGGGGTGGCGGGCTGAATGCCCTGTGAAATGAGGTGGAACTGACTGGAGGCTGGCGTCGGTGTAGAGCGCGCCTGCGAAGCACTGTCCGGAGCCCCTGCGGGAGTCCGGACTTGGGCAATTCAGGTCGCTTGTTCTTGCCAGTAACAATACGTGGCCGCCACGGTCCTGGCGAGGGGCTACGGAGGACTGTCACGGGCCAGTTCCTAGGATCGTGGGCTGCCCTGCCGAATCGCTTCGGCCATCCCAGCCGCTCCCCTTCCATGAGTCCTGCCGCCAGCACTGCCGACAAGCCCAGCACCAAGGCGGCCGCCGCCGCACTGACGCTGAGCACCACGCCCCGTCCGGGCAGCCGCCTGGCTGTGGAGATCGCCGTGCCGGCCGGCCGCACCCAGACCTGCCACGACCAGGCCGTGGAGAAGCTGAGCCGCAGCGTCAAGCTGCCCGGCTTCCGCAAGGGCAAGGTGCCCCGCGCCGTGCTGCTGCAGCAGATCGGCGCCCTGCGCATCCGCGCCACCGCCCTGGAAGACCTGGTGGACAGCGTCTTCCGCGATGCCCTGCAACAGGCGGAGATCGCCGCCATCGGCCAGCCCGCCCTCGATGGCGGCTTCGAGGCGCTGCTGGAGCGCTTCGAGCCCGGCCAGGAGCTGAGCCTCACCCTCGAGATGGATGTGGAACCCACCCCCAGCCTCAAGGCCACCAAGGGGCTGAAGGCCGAAGCCGAGAGCGTCAGCTTCGACCCCGCCCGGGTGGATGAGCTGATCGACCAGTCCCGCCGCCAGCTGGCCACGCTCGTGCCCGTGGAGGGCCGGGCCGCCGCCAACGGCGATGTGGCGGTGATCAGCTTCGAGGGCACCTACGCCGACAACGGCGAGGCCATCAGTGGCGGCAGCGCCGAAGCCATGGAGGTGGAGCTGGAGGACGGTCGCATGATCCCCGGCTTCGTTGAAGGCATCCTCGGCATGACGCCCGGTGAAACGAAGACCGTGGTCTGCCAGTTCCCCGACGAGTACCCCCAGGAGGACGCCGCCGGTCGCAAGGCCAGCTTCGTGATCAGCCTGAGCGAGCTCAAGGCCCGTGAGCTGCCCGCCCTCGACGACGCCTTCGCCCAGCAGGCCAGCGACAAACAGACCCTGGCCGAGCTGCGCGCCGACCTGGAGGAGCGCCTCAAGGAAGACGCCGAGCGTCGCAACCGCTCCAACCGCCACGACGCCCTGCTGGCGGCCCTGGTGGAGCAGCTGGAGGTGGAACTGCCGGAAACCCTGGTGCAGCAGGAGATCGTTTCGCTGCTGGAGCAGACCGCCGGCCAGCTCGCTCAGCAGGGGATGGACGTCAAGAAGCTGTTCACCCCGCAGCTGATCCAGAGCCTGCGCGACACCTCCCGCCCCGAGGCCGAAGAGCGCCTCAAGCGCAGCCTGGCCCTCAAGGCCCTGGCCACTGCCGAGGCGATCGCCCTCGAGGCCGGCGAGATCGAGGCCAAGGTGAAGGAGCTCAGCCGCGGCTTCAGCGACAGCTCCAACATCGATCCGGTCCGCCTGCGCGAGGCCGTGCAGGAGGACCTGATGCGCGAGAAGCTGCTGGGCTTCCTGGAAGCCAACAGCACCCTCAGCGAGAAGGCCCCCAGCGACGACGGCGACACCCAGGCCAAGCCCGCCGCAAAGAAGGCAGCGGCCAAGAAGGCCAAGGCCGAAACTGACGAGACCGACGCCGACGCCTGAGGCCCCAACGGATCGGGGTGGCCGGTGATCCGCGCCGCCACCCCGACCCGATCCCCATAGATTGGCCGGACCGCATCCGAACCGGCCGCGTGATCAACGCCAGCAGCCCCCACCCGATCGAGAACCGCTGGCGGGGTCAGCGCCCTGAGGCCACCATCGCGGCGGCGGTCTCAATCGCACCCATGGCCGCCCCAGGCGTGCTGCCCACGGTGGTGGAGCAGTCGGGCCGCGGCGAGCGGGCGTTCGACATCTATTCCCGCCTGCTGCGCGAACGAATCATCTTCCTGGGCACAGGCATCGACGATCAGGTGGCCGATGCCCTCGTGGCACAGCTGCTGTTTCTCGAAGCCGAGGACCCTGAGAAGGACATCCAGATCTACATCAATTCACCGGGCGGCTCGGTGACCGCCGGCCTGGCCATCTACGACACGATGCAGCAGGTGGCACCGGACGTGGTGACCATCTGCTACGGCCTGGCCGCCTCCATGGGCGCCTTCCTGCTCTCGGGCGGCACCAAGGGCAAACGCCTAGCCCTGCCGAACGCGCGCATCATGATCCACCAGCCCCTCGGCGGCGCCCAGGGCCAGGCGGTGGACATCGAGATCCAGGCCAAGGAGATCCTCTTCCTCAAGGACACCCTCAACGGCCTGATGGCGGAGCACACCGGCCAACCCCTGGAGAAGATCGCCGAGGACACCGACCGCGACTACTTCCTTTCACCGGCGGAAGCGGTTCAATACGGCCTGATCGATCGGGTCGTCGAAGACGGCGCTCCGGTTTGATCCTTAAGGACGGCTGACGAAGCACGGGATCACGTCGATCCTGGAGTTTCGGGCCCGCAGCCCACCCACCCCGGACGTTCCCTCCAGCGCTCCGCAGCCCTCCCCCGCCCGATGGCCAAGTTCGATGCCCACCTGAAGTGCTCGTTCTGCGGCAAGTCGCAGGATCAGGTGCGCAAGCTGATCGCCGGCCCCGGGGTCTACATCTGCGACGAGTGCATCGATCTCTGTAACGAGATCCTCGATGAGGAGCTGGTGGACGGCCAGGGCACCGCCGCCGGCCGCCAGGCGTCCGAACCCAAGGGCAAAGCACCCGCCAAGAAGACCAGCAAGCCGGCGCCGACCCTGGCCCAGATCCCCAAACCCATGGAGATCAAGGCCCACCTGGACGAGCAGGTGGTGGGCCAGGAGGAGGCCAAGAAGGTTCTGTCTGTGGCGGTGTACAACCACTACAAGCGCCTGGCCTGGCAGGGCGACGGCAAGGGCGAGGCCAGCCAGACCGCCACCCGCCTGCACAAGAGCAACATCCTGCTGATCGGCCCCACCGGCTGCGGCAAGACCCTGCTGGCCCAGACCCTGGCCGAACTGCTGGATGTGCCCTTCGCCGTGGCCGACGCCACCACCCTCACCGAGGCGGGCTACGTCGGCGAGGACGTGGAAAACATCCTGCTGCGGCTGCTGCAGAAGGCCGACCTGGATGTGGAGCAGGCCCAGCGGGGCATCATCTACATCGACGAGATCGACAAGATCGCCCGCAAGAGCGAGAACCCCTCGATCACCCGCGACGTTTCCGGCGAGGGGGTGCAGCAGGCGCTGCTGAAGCTGCTGGAGGGCACCGTGGCCAACGTGCCCCCGCAGGGCGGCCGTAAGCACCCCTACCAGGACTGCATCCAGATCGACACCAGCCAGATCCTGTTCATCTGCGGCGGTGCCTTCGTGGGCCTTGAGGATGTGGTGCAGCGGCGCATGGGCCGCAACGCCATCGGCTTCATCCCCGAGGGGGGCCGCAGCCGCAGCCGCCACGGCAAGGATCAGCAGGCCGCCCATGTGCTGCGTCACCTCGAGCCGGACGACTTGGTGAAGTACGGCCTGATCCCCGAGTTCATCGGCCGCCTGCCGGTGAGCGCCGTTCTCGAACCGCTCGACACCCACGCCCTGGAGGCGATCCTCACCGAGCCGCGCGATGCGCTGGTGAAGCAGTTCCAGACGCTGCTGAGCATGGACGAGGTGCGGCTGGTGTTCGAACCGGGGGCCGTTGAGGCGATCGCCACCGAGGCCCACCGCCGCAAGACCGGTGCCCGCGCCCTGCGCGGCATCGTTGAGGAGCTGATGCTCGATGTGATGTACGAGCTGCCCTCCGACAAGGGCACCAAGGCCTTCACGATCACCCGCGAGCTGGTGGAGGAGCGCACCCAGGCCAAGGTGCTGGCCCTGCCGGGCAGCGACACGCCCCAGAAGGAAACAGCCTGATCGCGCTCTGACGGGGCGGCATTCCACCCCGGAACACCCTTGCGGCCGCTGACCCGCCGGCGCGAGCCTCAGGCCAACACGCTCAGGACCATGGCCGCCGCCGACCACCTGCAGGTGCCGCGCCAGCACGGCCTGTTCAACCACCACGGCATCGACCTGGGCGACGGCACCGTGGCCCACTACCTGGAAGGCCGGGAGATCCTGCGCAGCCCCCTGGCGGACTTCAGCCGCGACCAGCCCGTCAGCGTGGTGCCGTACCCAGCGGAGCAATGCTCGCCGGCCGGGGTGACCCTGCGGCGAGCCATGGGCCGGCTGGGGGAGCAGAACTACAACCTGCTGTTCAACAACTGCGAGCACTTCGCCCACTGGTGCAAGACGGGGCGTCACCGCAGCGCTCAGGTGGAGGACTGGCTGCACACCGGCAGCCTCGGTGCCCTGGCCTTCGGCCAGTTCGTGCCGGCGGCGGCGCTCACCGGCGCGCGGGTGCTGCTGCGCCAGGGCCTGAACCTCGACCCCCAGCAGCTGGAGAAGGGACGCCAGCTGGCCCTGCGCAGCCTCGAACAGCTCGATGGCCTGCGCCTCAAATTGCAGAACAGGCTGGAGGCGGAACTCGCCCAGGCAGAGGAGCGCTGGGGCGCCGCCGGTGACCCCACAGCGGGCGGCGACAGCCAGTTCACCGCCCTGCGCCTGGCGGCCCAAAAACTCGCGGACCAGCTCAGTGAGGTGGAGGAGCTGGAGGGGCGGATGGAGCGTCTGCTGGATCCGGCCCGCGGCCAGTAGCCTCCAGCCATGCGGCCCGCCTACCAGCCCCTCCACCACAAGTACCGCCCCCAGCGCCTCGATCAGCTGGTGGGGCAGGAGGCCATCGCCGCCACCCTCGGCAATGCCCTGCGCTCCGGACGCATCGCGCCCGCCTATCTCTTCAGCGGCCCGCGCGGCACCGGCAAGACCTCCAGCGCGCGCATCCTGGCCCGCTCGCTCAACTGCATCGGCTCCGACGGCCCCACACCGGATCCCTGCGGCGTCTGCGAGCTCTGCACCGCCATCGCCGCCGGCATCGCCCTCGATGTGATCGAGATCGATGCCGCCTCGAACACCGGGGTCGACAACATCCGCGAGCTGATCGAGCGCTCCCGCTTTGCGCCGGTTCAGGCGCGCTGGAAGGTCTATGTGGTGGACGAATGCCACATGCTCTCCACCGCAGCCTTCAACGCCCTGCTCAAGACGCTGGAGGAGCCGCCGCCGCGGGTGGTGTTCGTGCTGGCCACCACGGACCCGCAACGGGTGCTGCCCACGATCCTCAGCCGCTGCCAGCGCTTCGACTTCCGTCGCATCCCGCTCGAGGCCCTCGAAGGCCACCTCCGCTGGATCGCCGGCCAGGAGGGCATCGCCATCAGCGCCGAAGCCCTGCACGTGGTGGCCCAGCGTGCCCAGGGTGGCCTGCGCGACGCCGAGAGCCTGCTGGATCAGCTCAGCCTCCTGCCCCCTCCGATCGAACCTCTCGCGGTATGGGAGCTGCTGGGCGCTGTGCCGGAGCAGGAGCTGCTGCAGCTAGCAGGCGCCCTGGCCGACGCCGAACCGCTGGGGGTGATCGAGGCGATCCGCACCCTGCTGGAGCGGGGCCGCGAGCCGTCGGCGGTGCTTCAGGGGCTGGCCGGCCTGCTGCGCGATCTGGTGTTGGCGGGTGTGGCACCCGAACGGCTGGAGCTCACCGCGTTCTCGCCCCAGTTCCGTCCCGAGCTGCCGGGCCTGGCCAGGCGCCTGGGCAAAGCACGTCTGCTGCTCTGGCAGGCCCAGCTCAAAGGCAGCGAGCAGCAGCTGCGTCAGAGCGTGCAGCCGAGGCTCTGGCTGGAGGTGCTGCTGCTGGGCCTGCTGGCGGAGGAAGCACCTGCCGCAGCATCAGCCCCTGCCAGAGCCCCCAGTGGGTCCGCGGCAGCCACGGCCCCATCACCGCAAATCTCGGCTTCACCGCAAGCCACGGTCTCAGTACCGGTCTCAGTACCGGCAGCGCCCAGCGCCAGGCCCGCAGCCGGCGCTGACCTGCCCAGCCCGCAGCTGCCGCCCCTGCCCGGCGCGGCGCGGGATCCCCTGCCAGCAGCTGCCACCGGCAGCGAGGGCCCCGATCTGGCGGAACTCTGGCAGCAGATCCTGGCGGGGCTGGAGCTGCCCTCCACCCGCATGCTGCTCTCACAGCAGGCGGTGCTGGCCCGGCTGGATCCGCATCGGGCCGTGGTGCAGGTGGCGGGCAACTGGATGGCCATGGTGCAGAGCCGCCTGCCCCTGCTGGAGAAGGCGGTGGCCAGCGCCCTTGGCGGCAATCGTCAGGTGCTGCTGGAAGCTGCTGCCGGCAGCACGATTCCGGCGGCGCCGGCGCCGGCAGCGTCCGCTGGGGCAGCGCCAGCACCGGCAGCACCCCCGGCACCACCACAAGCAGCAACGACAGCACCGCCGTTCGCTGCTCCTCAGCAAGCCGTTTCCCCGGCCGAGCCAGCCTCCAGCCAACCGGTCAGCCCCGCGGCCAGCCAACCCGCCAATCCAGCCGCCAGCAACTCGAGCGCGGCCAACAGCGTCGCTCCCGCGCCTCAGCCAGGCCCTGTGACGCCGAATCTGATCGACGACAAGGCCAAGCGGCTGGCTGAATTCTTCAACGGTGAAGTTGTGCAGCTGGATGGACCGCTGCCTGAGCTGCTCGACGGCGATGAGGCCGCTGCCTGAGCTCAGGAAATCTGGGTGGTGAGATCGGCCTCCGGGGCCTCCTCCGACCCATGACCATCGCCCACATGCAGCGTCTTGGCCCACACGAGCCGTTTGGGCAGCAGCGCCATGCGCAGGCTGGTGTACGGGATCACCACAAACCAGTGACCCAGGTAAACGATTCCAAGGGCCAGGTTGAGCGGATGCATCACCGGCAGGTCAGGCCCCTCGCTGGAACGACGGCAACCCACCAGGATCGCGCCGCCTGAGAGGCCGAAGGCCACGAAGGAGAGCGGCCATAGGGCTGGTGCCGTCTCGGTCAGACCGGCTCCGATCAGATCAGCCACCGCCATCACCGGCAGCACGTACTGCAGCAGGAAGAAGCAGCTGAGGTCGAGCTTGCAGCCGAATGGCAGAGCCGGGCCTGTGAGGCTGGGCCAGTAATCGAAGAAGCGCTGCAGACCGCCCTCCGCCCAGCGCTGGCGCTGACGCCAGAGAGAGGACAGCCCAGTCACGGCTTCCTCCTGCACCGGCGGATCCCAGAGCACCGCCACCCGCTGCTCCTGCACCAGCAGGCGGAAGCTGAGGTCGAGGTCGTCGGTGACGGTGGCCTCGTTGAATCCGTCGCAGGCGAGCACGGCCTCCCGGCGGAGCAGCTGGCCATTGCCACGCAACTCGACCACGCCGCCGCTGGCCAGCCGCCCCTGCTGGATCACGGCATCGAGAGCCATCTCCATCGCCTGGGCGCGGGTGAGCCAGTTCACATCCGCGTTCACGACGGCCTTGCGCAGCTGTACTGCGGCCCAGCCGCCGGCTTCAGCGAAGGGCACCAGCCGCTCAAGCACATCGGGCTGGAGCTCGGCATCGGCATCGAGGACCATCAGCCAGCTGCCCTGCAGCTGGGGCAGCACCGTGTTCAGCGCCCCGGACTTTCCGCCACCGGCATCGCGGCTGCGGCGCACCACCTGCAGCTGGGGGTAGCGGCGCTGGTAGGCGGCCAGCACCTCAGGGGTGCGATCGTCGCTGCCATCGTCCACTACCCAGAAGCGCAGGCGGCCGTCGGGGTAGCGCACCTGAGCCAGGCGCTCCACCAGGCGCCCGATCACCGCCTCCTCGTCGCGGGCGGCCACCACCAGGTCAATGCTCGGCCATGGGTCCGGGGTCTGAAGCGCAACGGCAGCGGTCGCCTCAGGGGTGTCCCCTCCGGAGGCGGCCGCCCGCGCCAGCAACGGCAGAAACACCGTGCGCAGGGCATAGGCCCCGAGCAGCAGGGTCAGCGCCAGGGCGGGCCAGAGACGCTGCTGATCGGGGAGCCAGTGCGGGGCCATGCCTGCCGCAAGGCAGCTCAGCAGAAACAGTGCGGCCTTCGGCCGGCGGGCTCCTGGGGCTGTGCCGCCGGCGGCCATGGCGTTCTCAGAAGAGCGTCGAACTCTAAAGGCCTCTTCCGGAAGACCCGACAGGCGCCAGAGCCTCCAAGCCCACCAGGGTGGCGCCGGGGTAGTAGCGGCTGAGGATCCGCTCCAGGCTCCAGCCCCGGGACGCCAGGTCGATCGCACCGGCCTGGGAGAGGCCGGCCCCATGACCGAAGCCCCCACCCTCGAAGCGCCAAACCCCAGGGCCCGCCGACGTCAGGTCAAACAGGGTGCTGGGCAGGCCCCGCAGGGTGCGGCGGATGGCATCCCGCTGGAGCACCACCTCGCCAGCACTGCCGCGCAGGGCAAGCCGCACCACCCGACCGCTGGGACCGCGCTCCAGCACCTGAACCTGTTGCAGCGCTCCGATGGCAGCGGCACGCGGTCCGAGAGCCTGGACGATCTGGCTCCGATCGAAGCGGCGCGTCCAGCGGAACAAGGGATGGGCGGCGCCATAGGCCTGGTCACCGCGCTGCAGCAGAGTCCGCAGCCCCCCCTCCGTCAGGGGCAGCGGCAACGCCGCCACCAGGGAAGGCGGCCCATCCACCACGGGGCGCAGATAGGGCAGGCCCGTTCCGGCCCAGGCCTCCTCGTAGCCGGCAGCCACCCCGCCATTGCTGGCGTGATACACCGCATGGATCGGCTGCCTCTGCCAGCTGAGCACCTGGCCGCGGGTGGCGGCGATCGCACGGCGAACCCCGGCACCGGCCTGACGTGGATCGCTGTACACCTGGCACTGAGTGTCGGCACAGAGGTGGTAGCCATCCACCGCGAAGCGATGCTGATTGCGCAGGGCCCAGGTGCGGGCCAGCACGGCCTGAGCGGCCAGGGCCGCAGCAGGCGCCCCGGCGCCGATCTCATGGGGCAGCACCCCCTCGAGATAGCGCTCCAGCGGCACCTGTTCCACCAGCGACCAACCGCCGTAGGCATCGGCCTGCAGGCGGAACGGGCCGGCGTAGGTGCCCCCCTTCCAGCGCAACCCCCCCGGGGCCGCGATGCGCACGGGCCCCTCCAGCCGGCGCCAACCGCTGGGCGTGCTCAGTTCGGGAACCAGCTGCTGGCTGAGGCGCAACTGCTGCAACCGCGGCCGCTGGCCGGCGGGGGCCGCCAGACCCGGCTCCGCCCAGACCTCCCACTCAGCCGGATGAGCGATCACCACCGCCCGGCCGGGCTGGGCCCAGGCGAGGGCCATCTGCTCCGCCGATTCGAAGCTTGCGAAGGGCCCCAGCACCTGACGCTCCAGCTGCAGCGGCTGGGCCAGAGGTTCAAAGCGCCAGCGCAGCGCAAGCCGCGAACCGCTGTGGCGCTGACCGCGGGCATCCACCAGCTGCAGCGGGTCGCCAGCCGCCTCAAGCTGCAGCGGGCCCTGACCGAGGTGGGCCGCCAGCGCCACCCACAGCTGGGGCGCCTCCGCTGTCAGCGCGGGCGGTGCCGGGATGGGCGGACGGAGCAGGGCCGCGGCCGGACGACAGGCAACGGTGAGCAGACCCAGGGCCAGCAGCACCGGCAGAGAGCCAACACGACGCGGCGCGCAGAGGTGAACCAGAGATCTCACGGGCAGGGCTCCGACCCTAGGGGAGTTGGCGGAAGGGACTTCCAGGTCGTACCCTCATCGTTTGTGCCCGAGCGCGTCAACACATGCCGAAGCTCAAGACCCGCAAAGCAGCCGCCAAGCGGTTCAAAGCCACCGGCAGCGGGAAGTTCATGCGCCGTCACGCTTTCCGCAATCACCTGCTCGACCACAAGAGTGCCAAGCGCAAGCGGCACCTCGGCACGATGGCCGTGGTGGATGAGCGCGATGCGGACAACGTGAGCGCGATGCTCCCCTACAGCTGAGCCACGCCGGCTGTCCCGCTGTTTCGACCTACTTACTGAGAACCATTCATGGCCCGCGTCAAGAGGGGCAACGTCGCCCGTAAACGCCGTAACAAGATCCTTCGCCTGGCGCGTGGTTTCCGGGGCGGCAACGGCTCACTGTTCCGCACCGCTAACCAGCGGGTGATGAAGGCGCTCTGCAACGCCTACCGCGACCGCCGCCGCCGCAAGCGCGACTTCCGTCGCCTCTGGATCGCACGCATCAACGCCGCCGCTCGTCTGAACGGCCTGAGCTACAGCCGTCTGATCGGCGGCCTGAAGAAGGCCGATGTGCAGCTGAACCGCAAGATGCTGGCTCAGCTGGCCGTGCTCGACCCCGGCAGCTTCAGCGCCGTGGTGGGCACCGCCAAGGGCTGACCCAGAGCGCGGAGTGGCCTGGCAAGGTGGGGCGCATGGATTTCACCCTTCCCCAGGCCTACCTCGGTGGCCTGCTTGTTCTGCTGAGCATCGCGGCCATTGTCGTGGGCCGACAGATCCTGCGGGTGCGCCGCGATGAAGCGGCTTTGGCGAGGCTCGAGGCGGAAACCCGCCAAGGAGCTCGCTCAGCCGCTGATCTCTACGAGCTCGGCTCGGTTCAGTTGCGCAAGCGGCTCTACAACCAGGCCGCCGACACCCTCAAACAGGCCTCCAAGCGCTCCTCTGACGAGCCGGCGGAAGCCCAGGCCCTCATTGAGAACGCCCTGGGATTCGCCCTCGCGGCCCAGAACAACTACGGCGGCGCCATCCGTCACTACCGCGCCGCGCTGCGAGCCAAGGCCGATTACCCGGTTGCCCTCAACAACCTGGCCTACGCGCTTGAGAAGCAGCAGAAGGCAGACGAAGCCAGGGCCACCTATGAAAAGGTGTTGGAGCTGGATAGCTCCAACAGCACGGCTCAGAAGCGTCTGAAGCGCCTCAACCGACTGGCCGCCTGAACCTTGAACTCGAGCGAAGCTTGCTGGTCCAGACGGTGAGCGTGGCCGGCAAAGCCAGCCGACTTGTTCACCAGAGACCTCGGATCGCAGGCCCACGATTGCGGGCTGCGGGTGCAGCTGCAGGCTCTGCTGCCTCCACAGCCGTCAGGGTGAGCTGGCCGCCGGGGTTGGTGAAGCGGGGCGCCCGCCAGCCGGAGAGGCTGAAGCCCTGCAGACCGCGGAACTCACCGCCGTTCTCGATGCCGGCCTGGCCGACATCGCCCAGAAGGAGCAGATCCAGCTGATCCGACTTGGCGTTGATGTTCCCCTGAACAGGCACGGTCGTGCCACCGACGGTGATCTCACCGCGCACATCGACCATCTGCCCCAGAGCAGTGGCGGAGGCCAGCGTCAGCTGCACCGTCTGCGCTGGTGCTGAGCCGAACGACTGATAGGTGCCACTCCACTGGCGCGGCAGCTCCTGGGCGATCACGGCAGCCCGGGCCACCGGATCGAACGTTTCAACCTGGACCTGCTCACCGAACCCTTGCGGCAGTTCCTGCTGAATCACGGTCGGTTCCCGGAAGGGCACGGCACTGCCCACCGGCAGAGGGGTGGCAGCCAGCAGCAGCGGAATCAAGGCAGTCCCAGTAGCTGCGCCAAGGGTAAGAGGCAAAAGCGCGGAGGTCAGGCCCGCGCGGTACGTTCGCTGAATGGCCAGCCCGTTTCCCGTGTCTGCAGCCCCACATGTCGCTGGAATCGGTGAGCCCGCCGGCGAGGACGCCCTGGTGATCGGCGGCCGGACGTTCCGCAGCCGGCTGATGACCGGAACCGGCAAGTACCCGAGCCTGGCGGCGATGCAGGCCAGTCTGGTAAGCAGCGCCTGCGAGATCGTCACCGTGGCGGTGCGACGGGTGCAGACCCAGGCCGCCGGCCACGAAGGCCTGATGGAGGCGATCGACTGGTCGCGGATCTGGATGCTGCCGAACACCGCCGGCTGTGCCACCGCCGACGAGGCGATCCGCGTGGCGCGCCTGGGGCGGGAGCTGGCGAAGCTGGCCGGCCAGGAGGACAACACCTTCGTGAAGTTGGAGGTGATTCCCGACACCCGGCACCTGCTGCCCGACCCGATCGGCACCCTGGAAGCCGCGGAACAGCTGGTGAAGGAGGGCTTCACCGTGCTGCCCTACATCAATGCCGATCCGCTGCTGGCCCGGCGGCTGGAGGAGGCGGGCTGCGCCACCGTGATGCCCCTGGGCTCTCCGATCGGCTCCGGCCAGGGCATCCGCAACGCCGCCAACATTGCCCTGATCATTGAGAACTCTGGTGTGCCGGTGGTGGTGGACGCCGGCATCGGCGTCCCCAGCGAAGCCGCCCAGGCCATGGAGATGGGCGCTGACGCCCTGCTGATCAACAGCGCCATCGCCCTGGCGGGCGATCCTCCAGCAATGGCCAGGGCCATGGCCCTGGCCTGCGAGGCCGGCCGCAGCGCCCACCACGCCGGCCGGCTGCCGGTGCGGGCCGAGGCCAGCCCCAGTTCCCCGAGAGCCGGCCGGGTCGGCACGTGAAGCTTCGTCGCGGCGGCAATGCACAGCGGCCTGACATCCGTACTGTCTCGTGACACACATCCCAGGGCCATGCAGGTCACCCAAGAGGACGGCGGCAGGTTGAACGCCTTCGCCAAGGAACCCCGCATGCAGGTGATGGAGGTGGGTGAGACCAGCAGCAGCAGCCGGCTGCTGCTCATCGGCGGTGGCCTGCTGGTTCTGGCCCTGATGGCGGTGGCCGCCTTGATCAGCTGAATCCCTGTAGTAGCTTGCCCTGACGGGGCGGACTCCTGTTCGGTTCGCGCGTTCAGAGGAGCACAGCGGTGAAGGTTCTCGTTCTCGGTGGCGACGGCTTCTGCGGCTGGCCCTGTGCGGTGAACCTGGCCGATCAGGGCCACGACGTGCTGATCGTCGACAACCTCAGCCGCCGCAAGATCGACGTTGATCTGGCTGTCGAGTCGCTCACGCCGATCGCCACCATGCCCGACCGGCTGCGGGCCTGGGAGCAGACCGGTGGGAGGCCGATGCGCTTCGAGCTGCTGGACCTCGCCCACGAATACCAGCGCCTCCTCGACCTGCTGCTGGCGGAGAAGCCCGACGCCGTGGTGCACTTCGCCGAACAGCGGGCTGCGCCCTATTCGATGAAGAGCAGCGCCACCAAGCGCTACACCGTTGACAACAACGTCAACGGCACCCACAACCTGCTGGCCGCGATCGTCGAAAGCGGTCTCGACATTCACATCGTCCACCTGGGCACGATGGGCGTGTACGGCTACGGCTCCCACCGCGGCGCCACCATCCCCGAGGGCTACCTGAAGGTGGAGGTGCCCCAGCCGGACGGCAGCCGCTTTGAGGAGGAGATCCTGCACCCGGCCAGCCCAGGCAGCGTCTACCACATGACCAAGACGCTCGATCAGCTGCTCTTCCTCTACTACAACAAGAACGATCAGGTCCGCATCACCGATCTGCACCAGGGCATCGTCTGGGGCACCAACACCGAAGCCACCGACCGCGACCCGCGCCTCACCAACCGCTTCGACTACGACGGTGACTACGGCACAGTGCTCAACCGCTTCCTGATGCAGGCAGCGATCGGGTACCCCCTCACCGTGCACGGCACCGGCGGGCAGACCCGTGCCTTCATCCACATCCGCGACTCGGTGAAGTGCGTGCAGCTGGCCCTGGAAAACCCCCCCAGCCGCGGTGAGCGGGTGAAGATCTTCAACCAGATGACCGAGAGCCACCAGGTGGGTGAACTGGCCCGCAAAGTGGCCGGCCTGACCGGCGCCGAGATCAACTATCTGCCGAACCCCCGCAACGAGGCGGTCGAGAACGATCTGATCGTCGACAACCGCTGCTTCATCGAGCTGGGCCTCAACCCCACCACCCTCGACAACGGACTGCTGGCCGAGGTGGTGGATGTGGCCCGCCGCTGGGCCGACCGCTGCGACCGCAGCCGCATCCCCTGCGTCTCCGCCTGGACACAGACCCAGGCCAAGGCGATCCACAAGGCCTGATCTGCAACGCCTGAACCCGGCCGCTCCACCCGACCAGCTCCGTCGACCTCCGCCTCGGTCCCCGTCCTTGAAGATTGCCCTCTTCACCGAGACCTTTCTGCCCAAGGTCGACGGCATCGTCACCCGCCTCACCAAAACGGTGCAGCACCTGGTGGCGGCCGGCGATGAGGTGCTGATCGTCTGCCCGGAGGGTGCTCCAGACACTTACATGGGTGCGCAGGTGCTCGGCGTGCCGGCCATGCCGCTGCCCCTCTATCCCGAACTGAAACTGGCCCTGCCGCGGCCGATGGTGTCGGAAGGACTCGAGGCCTTCGGGCCTGATCTGGTGCACGTTGTGAACCCCGCCGTGCTGGGGCTCGGGGGCATCTGGCTGGCCAAGACCAAGGGCTACCCCCTGGTGGCCAGCTACCACACCCATCTGCCCAAATACCTGGAGCACTACGGCCTCGGCATGCTCGAGCCGGTGCTGTGGGAGCTGCTCAAGGCCGCCCACAACCAGGCCCAGCTCAATCTCTGCACCTCCACGGCGATGGTGGCCGAGCTGAGCGAGAAGGGCATCCAGCACACGGCCCTGTGGCAACGGGGGGTGGACACCGACCTGTTCCGACCCGAGCTGCGCAGCGACGCCATGCGCCAGCGTCTACTGGCCGGCCGGAGCGACTGCGGCCAGCTGCTGCTCTATATCGGCCGCCTCTCAGCCGAGAAGCAGATCGAGCGCATTCGACCGGTGCTTGATGCCATGCCCGAGGCACGCCTGGCCCTGGTGGGCGATGGCCCCTACCGCCAGCAGCTGGAGAGCCTGTTCGCCGGCAGCGCCGCCCACTTCGTGGGCTACCTGGCCGGCGAGGAACTCGCCAGCGCCTACGCCAGCGCCGATGCCTTCCTGTTCCCAAGCAGCACCGAAACCCTCGGCCTTGTGCTGCTGGAGGCCATGGCCGCCGGCTGCCCCGTGGTGGGAGCCAACCGCGGCGGCATCCCGGACATCGTCAGCGACGGAGTGAATGGCTGCCTCTACGAACCCGATGGTCCCGATGGCGGCGCGGGCAGCCTGGCCGCCGCCACCCGGCGGCTGCTGGGGGACCCTGGCCAGCGGGAGCAGCTGCGGCGGAATGCCCGCGAGGAGGCCGAGCGCTGGGGCTGGGCCGGCGCCACAGAACAACTGCGCGGCTACTACCGCCAGGTGCTCAGCCAGCAGCGCAGCCCCGCCCTGGCCGGTTAAGCCCCAGGCCGATCAACCGCCGGCGCGCGACTGTGCCTCCGGCACGTTGCCCCGGAACCAGGTGGTCATCAACGCCTTCACCATCGGGGCGGCCACGGTGCCGCCATAGCCACCACTGTTCTCACCGAAGGCCACGATCACCAGCGTGGGCTTCCCGGCCGGGGCGTAACCGCCGAACCAGGCATGATCAGGCCGCGGCGGATCCTCACCCGTGCCGGTCTTGCCGGCCACGGGCGGCAGGCTGGGATCGTTGAGGATCTTGGCCGTTCCCTGGGTCACCACCATGCGCAAACCCTTGCGCAGCGACCGCAACGTCGCCGGCTTGAGCCCCAGCCAGCGCCGCGGCGTGGGCCGCTCGACAACGTGCGGTGTCACCAGCCAGCCGCCATTGGCCACCGCGGCATAGAGCCTGGCCATCTGCAGCGGAGTGACGAGCACCGGGCCCTGCCCGATGGAGGAGCTGATCGTGTCCACCGAGGTCCACGGCTCGCCATAGACCTTCTTCTTCCAGGCCTGATCGCCCAGCAGACCAGCACCATCCTCATCCTTGAGTTCAATGCCGGTGCGCTGGCCATAGCCGAAGCGCCGCGCCTCCCGGAACAGCTCCGTGGGACCCACCTTCAATCCCACCTGGTAGTAGAAGGTGTTGCTGCTCACAGCCAGAGCCATCGGGAAGCCGATGGCTCCATAGCTTCCGTGATCGCCATAGCACTGACCGTGGTAGCAGAAGGAGTTCATCGTCGGCACGGTGCTGTTCTCGTCGTAGTGACCCGATTCGATGCCGGCGATGGTGGTGACCAACTTGAAGGTGCTGGCCGGCGGAAATCCCTGGAAGGCCCGGTTGAGCATCGGCGCGTCCGGCCCCCCCAGGGCGTTCCACTCGGCCACGGTCGGACCGGTGGAGAAGATGTTCGGATCGAAATTGGGCCGGCTGGCCATGGCGCGGATCGCGCCGGTCTGGGGATCCATGGCCACGATCGCCCCCTTGCGCACGCTGGCCAGAGCGCGTTCAGCGGTCCGCTGCAGCTCGAGATCGAGGGTGAGGCGGAGATCCTTGCCGGCGCGGGCCTGCTTGTCGCCCAGCACCCGCTGCACTTCACCGGCGGCGTTCACCTCCAGCTGCTGGCCACCCCATTCGCCGCGCAGATGCGACTCGAAGGCGTTCTCGATGCCGCTGCGACCGGTGCGGTCCTGCATCCGATAGCCCTTGGGCTCCAGCCGGTCGTATTCCTCAGCGGTGATCGGACTGGTGTAGCCGAGCACGTGGGCCCCGAGGCTGCCGTAGGGATAGGCCCGCAGATAGTCCACATCCACCTCGGCACCTGTGAGGGTGGCCGCCTGCTCGCGGAAGCGCAGAACCTGCTCCGGGCGGAGATTGCTGGCCAGCTCGATGCGATAGCCCTCGTTGTTGTGGCCGTCACGGCGCTGCTGATCAAGCCTGGCAACAGGGATGCCAAGCACCTTGGCCAGACGGTCGCGCAGGGAGGGCCACTGGGCGTCACTCACCTGGCGGGGCTGGATGTAGAGGTTGTAGGTGAGCCGGCTCGACACCAGCACCTGGCCATGGCGATCGAGAATCCGGCCTCGCATCGGCTGACGCGGAACCAGACGGATGCGGTTCTCGTCGGCCCGGGCACGGTTCTCGGCCCCCTGCACCAGTTGCAGCCAGACCAGACGTACCCCCATGGCCGCGGCGAACAGCACCACCAGCGCCAGCAGAATCGCCGGCTGCTTCTGCATGCCGCTGTGCCGATTGGCCGTGGGAAGCAGCGCCACCGCTGTCAGCCCGGCGTGCTGAGGCTCTGCTCCAGCAGCGCCAGCCGTTCAGCGATCCTGGCCAGGGTGGACTGCAGCGCCTGACGGTCGTCGTCGGCGTTCGGCTCAGCAGCGGCAGCAGGTCCACTCGCGGCGACGGCGACGCCCTCGGACGCGGGGTCAGGTATGTCGCGCACGTGCACCCGCATCACCGGATTGCCCAGGCCGGGCTGGAGGCGGTCAAGGCTGTCACGCAGCTCACGGGCCGCGGCATCACCCTCCTCGCGCAACCCACCGAGGGGATCTTCACGGGCCGTGAACGCCTCCGCCACCTCACGGGGGCCACCGCGGCGCGCCCTCTCCACAACGGCCATGCCCACAGGCAGCACGTCCTGCATGAGGGTGAGCCGGAGTGCTTCGAAGGGATCGGTGGCCATCGCGAACCGGCAGCCGGAACCTTGGCTCCCCAGTCTGACGCCTCGTGGAGACCGGCGGGTCTTCAGGGCTGGGGCAGAGCGGCAGGAGCCGGGGCCTCGATGCCGGGCTGCACGATCTGCTGACGGCAGAACTGCTGCGCACCGAACCACCAGCCCGCCGCGGCGGCCACCACCATCAGAGCCGAGATCGGAACCAGGGCCTGGCGGGTCACCGGCAGCAGCAGCCATTCGCCCCAGTCCCGCAGCAGACGCTCACGATCAAAGCGTCGGCGTTCGCTCACCTGCTGCTGCTGCCGCCGCCTGAGGGACCGGGCCACCCAGCGCTCGAAGGCCCGCTTCTTGGTGACGGCCATCTTGCGCTCCACCTCCAGAAGCTGGCCGGGGGTGAGCTCAGGATTGAAGGTGCTGATCAGCTCGAGGCTCTTCAGGAACATCTCCACCGCCCCATCCTTGATGGCCAGCTCCTCGTCACTGAGAAGGTCCCAGGCCAGCTCTGGGAAGAAGCGCAGCCGGTTGAGGGCGATCTGATCCTCTGGCAGTTGACCAGGCTCCCGCAGCCAACGGTCGGTGTTGGCGTCGAAGCGTCGCCAGTAGAGGAAAGGGTTGAGGTAGACCACCTTGCCGGCCACCTCGATGCTGTCCTGCTGGAGGCGGCGCTGCAGCTGGAGGTCCTGCTGGGGGGCGGCGGTCAAGGCTGCAAGGCCGGGGCCCCGAGGGTAACGAAGCCCCCGGACGCTGGCCATGGGCAGACCCGAAGGTCGAGCCTCACTCCCACTCGATCGTGCCGGGGGGCTTGCTGGTGATGTCGAGCACCACCCGATTCACCCCCTTCACCTCATTGACGATGCGGTTGGAGATCGTCTCCATCAAGTCGTAAGGCAGGCGCGACCAGTCGGCCGTCATGCCGTCCTCCGACGACACGCAGCGCAGCACCACCGGGAAGGCGTAGGTGCGCTTGTCGCCCATCACGCCCACGCTTCGCACCGGCAGCAAGACGGCGAAGGCCTGCCAGATCTCGTGATACAGACCGGCCTCTTTGACCTCCTCGCGCACGATCAGGTCGGCATCACGCAGGATGTCGAGCTTCTCGTCGGTCACCTCACCGAGGATGCGGATCGCCAGGCCCGGGCCCGGGAAGGGATGGCGACCGACGATCTCCTCAGGCAGGCCGAGGGAGCGGCCCACCTTGCGCACCTCATCTTTGAACAGCTTGCGCAGCGGTTCAACGAGCTTGAACTGCAGATCCTTGGGCAGACCACCGACGTTGTGGTGGCTCTTGATCTTCACCGCCACCCGCTCGCCGGTCTTGGGGTCGACGTTGGTGCCGGCACTCTCGATCACATCGGGGTAGAGCGTGCCCTGAGCCAGGTAGTCGAAGGGGCCGAGGCGCTTGCTCTCCTCCTCGAACACGCGGATGAATTCCGTGCCGATCAGCTTGCGTTTCTCCTCCGGATCGGTGATACCCGCCAGCTTGTTGATGAAGCGCTCACGGGCGTTGATGTACTCGACGCGGATGTGGAATTTGCGATCGAAGAAATCCATCAGGAACTCCGGCTCGCCTTTGCGCATGAAGCCCTGATCGATGAACATGCAGGTGAGCTGATCACCGATCGCCTTGTGCAGCAGAAAGGCGAGGGTGGAGGAATCCACACCACCGGAGAGTGCCAGCAGCACCCGCTTGCCGCCCACCTGGCGACGCACATCCGCCACCGCTTCGTCGATGAAGGCGGCCGTGGTCCAGTCGGGCACACAGCCGCAGATGTGATACACGAAGTTGCGCAGCAGGGCCATGCCGCACACCGAATGCACCACCTCCGGGTGGAACTGCACGCCATAGAGACGGCGCTGGTGATCGGCGACCGCCGCCTCGGGAGTGTTGGCGGTGTGCGCCAGGCGCACAAAGCCATCCGGCAGCCGCTCCACCGAATCGCCATGGCTCATCCACATCGTCGAGCCCTCGTCGACGTTGGTGAGCAGATCGGTGGGGTCGTCCACCTCCAGCGGTGCCTTGCCGTACTCGGCGCGGCCGGCCGCCACCACGGATCCACCCAGCTGCTGCACCATCAGCTGCATGCCGTAGCAGACGCCCAGCACGGGAATTCCGAGCTCCCAGAGCTCGGGATCGCATTGGGGCGCATAGTCGGCATAGACCGAACTGGGGCCGCCGCTGAGGATGATGCCGCGGGGATTGATGGCTCTGAGCTCTTCGGCGCTGGTGCTGTGGCTCATCACCAGCGAGTACACCTCGGTTTCCCGCACACGCCGGGCGATCAGCTCGGAATACTGGGAACCGAAATCGAGAATCACGATCGCCGGATAGCGATTGGTTTCACCGATGGCGGAAGGTTGCGCGTTGGACATGGAGCGGCCAGCAGCTGTGGCCCGCGGGCAGTGCCTTCACCCTAGATCTCAGGCCTGAACGCGCCGATCGCAAACGTCAGTCCTGAAAGGCCTCCAGCAGCTGAAGACCCAGCGGCCCCCGGGCGCAGATCCGGCGCTGCCGATCGAACAGCACCGCCCCCACCGTCATGGCATGCTGGCCGTAGCGGGCCAGGTAGGCGGCACTGCGCTCCTCCACCGCCGCCGCCACACGGGCGCGCAACCCCTCGGCGGCGGCGGCATCCCACTGCTCCAGCTCCGCCAGGGCGCTCTCAACGCTGGCGGCGGCATGCAGGGCCGCCAGCTGCGGTGCCGGGATGCCCTGCAGGGCCGCCAGGGCCGTGAGCACTTCGCGGCGGCCGTCTGCCAGGTGATGGTGGGTATGGAAGATGCCGCCGGCCAGCTTGATCAGCTTGCCCTGGTAGCCGAACAGCAATAGCCGCCGCACCCCCTGCTCCGCCGCCGCCACGAGGGCAGGCCCGAGCCAGTTGCCCGCCTTGAGCAGCAGCGCCGGTGACACACCCAGCTGCGCTGCCAGATCCAGACCGTTCTCGCCGATCACCAGCACCAGATCGGGACAGCCGCCCGTACGAGCAGCCCGGCGCTCCAGCTCGGCCCGCACCGCCGCCAGCTGATCGGGGGCGGCGCTGCGCTGCACCTCGGCCTGGGTGCCGATCAGGGCCAGCCCATCCACCACGCCGAATGCCGCGTTGCTGGTGCGCTCAGCCAGGGCCCGGCCCCGCGGCAGGGTGAGCCGCAGCCGCACACCCTGGCCCGCCGGCACGTGCGGACGCAGGTTGCAGTCCAGCAGGCGCCGAGCGAAGGCCGAATGACAGAGGCCGCCGCTGGCCGCATGCACCCCGGCGCCCTCGCCGGCCTCCAGCTGCAGCCAGTCGTCCTGGGGCAGCGGTGGCGGATCCAGCCAGCTGAGCTCCACCCAGACCCGCAGCCCGCGCGTGAGGTCCAACCCTTCGCCCGCCTCGCAGCGCGCCATGGCCAGGGCCCGGCCCGGCGCCAGCAGGGCGGCCGCCTCCACCGGCACCGGCCGCTGGAGGAAGGGCTCGGCACCGTCAACACCATCAGCACGAGGATCGCCCTGGGGATCAAGGCGGAGCATCGGCTGCGCCACAAAGGATTCACCCAGCAGCTGCCCGAGGGCCGAGCGCGCCGCCGCCGCTACCCACACCGGCAGGGTGTAGCCCGTTTCAGCCATCGGAGCAGCCGGAGCAGGAAGACCGTTTTTTATGTTGGTTGATTGGCCCAGCCGCGCCGCTCACCGCCTTCACCATGCAGGACAAGCTCACCCTGATGATCCCCGGCCCCACGCCGGTGCCGGAAACCGTCCTGCAGGCCATGGGTCGTCACCCGATCGGCCACCGCAGCGCCGACTTCCAGAAGATCGTCAAGCGGACCACGGAACAGCTGCAGTGGCTGCATCAGACCAGCAGCGACGTGCTGGTGATCACCGGCAGCGGCACCGCCGCCATGGAGGCCGGCATCATCAACGTGCTCAGCAAGGGCGATCGGGTTCTCTGCGGCGACAACGGCAAGTTCGGTGAGCGCTGGGTGAAGGTGGCCAAGGCCTACGGCCTTGATGTGCAGGTGATCAAGGCGGAGTGGGGCCAGCCACTGGACCCCGAGGCCTTCCGCGCTGCCCTGGAAGCCGACACCGGCAAGGCGATCAAGGCCGTGATCCTCACCCACTCGGAAACCTCCACCGGGGTGATCAACGACCTGCAGGCCATCGCCGGCTATGTACGCGCCCACGGCACCGCCCTGACCATCGCGGATTGCGTCACCAGCCTGGGTGCCTGCAACGTGCCGATGGATGCCTGGGGCATCGATGTGATCGGCTCCGGCTCGCAGAAGGGCTACATGATGCCGCCGGGCCTGGCCTTCGTGGCCATGAGCGAGCGCGCCTGGAGTGCCTATGTGCACTCCGATCTGCCGAAGTTCTATCTGGATCTGGGCAAATACCGCAAATCCGCCAAAGCCGACAGCAACCCCTTCACCCCGGCGATCAACCTCTACTTCGCCCTGGAAGCCGCTCTGGGGATGATGCAGAAGGAAGGGCTTGAGGCGATCTTCGCCCGCCATGCCCGCCACCGCGCCGCCGCTCAGGCCGCCATGAAGGCCATCGGCCTGCCCCTCTACGCGGCTGAGGGGCACGGCAGCCCGGCGATCACTGCCGTGGCCCCCGAAGGCATCGACGCCGAGGCGATGCGCAAGGCCGTGAAAGAGCGCTTCGACATCCTGCTGGCCGGCGGCCAGGATCACCTCAAGGGCAAGGTGTTCCGCATCGGTCACCTGGGCTTCGTCTGCGACCGCGACGTGCTCACCGCCGTGGCTGCGATTGAGGCCACCCTCGCTGACCTGGGACTGCACAAGGGCAGCTGCGGGGCCGGCGTGGCAGCCGCCGCTGCAGCGCTGGCCCAGGGCTGAGGAACAGGCTCAGCAGAACACGGGCCGAAATCCCTGAGAACGCAAGGCCCCTGAGCATTGGGGGCCTTGCTAGCATTCAAGAATGCGGGTGTAATTCAGTGGTAGAATGTCAGCTTCCCAAGCTGAACGTCGCCGGTTCGAATCCGGTCACCCGCTTGAAACAGACGATCCCACAAGATTGATCCAGGATTGCGGTATCCCAGATCAATCTTGTTGTTCATCCATCCAGCTGTGCGCTTGCTCTGAAGCAGGCAATCAGCTCAGGATCTTGGCTTGATCAACTGCAGCACCTGGGGGCCAACGCTGCCGGCCCGACGTTCGCAGTCGAGAGCCTGCAGGATCTGACGGGCTGACGCTTCAAGGTCTCCCTGACGCGCAGCCTCCTCAGCAGCGAGTTCATGAACTGCTGCCTGGCGCTGCAGATCCGTGCGCTGATGATCTGACTTGGAATTGTCGGCACGGCGATCACCGACGGTTGGCTGACCGATCGCTTGCATGCGGTGAGGACGGGCGCTGAATGGATCAATGCGGACGTCGCAGGATCGACGCACGCCACGAACGCGATGCTAGTCGGCAGGCACGAGTGAATCGGGATGTGGCCGGATGCACACGAGCGGCGCTTCAGGTACCCGGCTCTTCCCTGTTACCGCCAAGGGCCGCAATCTGAGCCCTGAGCTGGTCGATGCGTGGGGCATCACCGCGGGTGATCGCCACGGCTAGGGCGAATTCGAGCTTCTCCAACTGATGCCCGCTCTCGCTGTACCCGCGGCTCCTGCAGCCTGGCGGGGAGGCGTTACCACCCAACTGAATCGCTGTGGAGGCCGTTGCCGAGGGGGAAGCGGGGGCAGCTGCCTGAGCTGGAGCGGGGCGATGGCTGTTGGAGTGGGCCATGGTTCGCTTTCTTCCCATTGTGGCACTCCTGCCAAGGGTGGGGCGGAAGCGATCAGGCGGCCAGCGCGTCCTGCGTGTCGCCCTCCTGCAATTCGGAGTGCAGAGGCGCAGGCCCAGCGGAGGCATCGCTGTCCTCGAGCAGGTTGCGGCAATCAGCCAGCAGCACGGCAACCTGATCCAGCCGACGCAACTCCTCGGCATCGGGCTCTGCCGGCAGCGCCACCTGATCGATCTGGAGCGCCATGGCCTCCAGCCGCTGCTCCAGTTTCACCAAACGCTGGGAGAGGGCTGCCACGGTCTGGGCGAGGTCCTCCGTGGTGCGGGTGATCCGGAAGGACACCGATTCGCCGACCATGGCCTTGCAAGCAACTGCCCCGATAACACCACAGCCCTGGCCGGTTCTCAAGTCTGCAGGCCCCGGAATCGACCAGCAGACTTGAGCGATCGTCCACCAATGCCAGCCATGGCAGCACCGCTGAACCTGTTGGCCTACCTGCTCGCGGGCCTTGGAGGCGGCCTCCTCGCTCTGCGCACCGGCATCCCGGCGGCTCCCCTGGCCGGAGCTTTGCTGGGGGCAGGACTGCTGAGCATGTCCGGGCAACTCGAAACGGCGCAATGGCCGCTCGGCAGCCGCACGCTCCTGGAGATCGGCATCGGCACCGTGATCGGCACCGGGCTCACCAGTACTGCGCTGACGGAGCTGCGCCAGCTGTGGCGCCCGGCGGTGGTGATCACCCTCAGCCTGGTCATCACGGGCCTGGTGGTGGGCCTGCTCTGCAGCCGGATGCTGGGCATCGATCCTGTGGTGGCCCTGCTGGGCGCTGCCCCCGGCGGAATCAGCGGCATGAGCCTGGTGGGAGCGGAGTTCGGGGTGGGGGCAGCGGTGGCCAGCCTGCATGCCGTGCGCTTGATCACGGTGCTGCTGGTGCTGCCGATCACGGTGCGGCTGGTTCTCGGCAGCGAGGGCACGCCCCCTGGATAGCGCGAGCTGCGATCGATACGGTGGGCCCACCGCTGCGGCACCGCCGGATCCTCCGATGGCTCCCCTCCTCCCCCGATCCCCGTTCATCCGCCTCGGCGTTCTGCTGCCACTGGCCCTGCTGACTTGTGGAGCCCTGGCGATGACCGCAGCACAGGCGGCGGATCCGGCAGGCACCCCCGGCGGTAAAGGGGCGCAGGTGTACTGCTTCATGCGCAGCGCCGGCAACAGCCACGATGTGAGCTGGGCGGCCGCCTATGCGCTGATCAAGCGTCAGAGCGCCAGCATGTTCAAGACATCGCCGGAACACGCTGCCGTGATGATCACCGAAGCGGTGGTTCAGAACCCCGGCAGCTACCCGGACTGCGGCAAGTACCTCGGCAGCCTGTACGAGAAAACGGCGGCCCGCGACGCGGCGGCTGCCGCCCCAACCCCCAGCAGCACCCCCGCCAAACCAGCCTCCGGCAGCAGCCGGTACAGCTACTGATTCAGGTGCCCGATTCAATTCCCGGGCGCGGCTGGGTTGCAAGCCTGAGCGCCCTGAGCGCCGGCGTGCTGCTGGCGGGTTGCATCAACACGCCGGTGGCTGAGCAGCGTCCACAAGGACCCGCTGCTGACGCCTGTCTGCAGAAGGTGACCATGGACAGGCTCAACGAAGCCATCCGACGCTGCGACGCAGTCGTGGCCGCCCATCCGCGGCATCCTCAACCCCGCAATGAGCGGGCCCTGTTGCTCAGTCTGGCGGGCCGCAACCAGCTGGCCTGCCGCGACAGCCTGGCGGCGGCGGACCTGCTGGCCCGCGCCCCGGCAAAGCCGGCACCCGACCCCCTGCTGGTGGAGGAGATCAAGCTGCGCAGCCGAAGCTGCCAGGCCTGGTCAGCCGCCAGCCGAAGCGGCGTCACCACTCCGCCAGCAACCGACGCACCATCCGCGGCAACGCCTGACGCTCCAAGGCGGTAGAGCGGCGATGCAGCAGCAGGTCGATGCGCTCGGCCTTGCTGGCGATTAGGCCATCCACCAGCTGGTCGGCCACCCCCAGCTGGAGCCAATGGCAGTGCAGCGTGGCCTGCATGCCGATGCGATGGCAGCGGTCCTCCGCCTGTTCCGCATCGCCAGGCGTCCAGGGGCGCTCCAGCAGGACCACATGGCGGGCACGCTGCAGGTTGAAGCCGAGCCCGCCAGCACCGTACGTGCAGATCAGCAGTGAACTCTCACCCTGCTGGAACGCATCCACCACGGCCTGACGCTCTGCCGGCCTGAGACGGCCGGTGAGCAGGGAGCCTCCGAGGCACGCCTGCAGCAGCTCGGCAGCAGCCACGAAGGTGCAGAAGACCACCACCGGTTCCGCCTGCGCCAGCAGCCCACGAATCAGTTCAGCCGCAGCCGGCAGTTTGTACTCCGCCGCGATCTGACGCAGGGCCGTGAACACCGCCAGAGCCTCGGCATCACGACGCACCAGCCCGGCAGCAGCCCGGCGGCGGTAATCGTCGACAACCAACGCAAGACGATGCTGGAAGCCCTGGCCCTCAAGCTCGGAAAGCTGCAGCGGAACCAGCCGCCGGCGCTTCGGGGGCAGATCGAGACAATCCTGCTTGCGGCGATGCAACAGCAACGGACGCGTGAGGCGATGGAGTTCCTCCAGATGGGTGGCCCCCAGCGCCTGCCAGTGGCGCACACCACCCGCATCACACCAGTGCCCATGACAGTAGCGCTCCTCAAAGGCCCGCTGATCAGCCGCCAGCGGATGGCCGATGGCCGCCAGCAAGGGAAACAACTGGGCGGGCCGACCGTTCTTCATCGGCGTGCCACTCAGCAGCCAGGCGGCGCGCAGGCGAGGGTGGCGAGCCAGGCGCAGGAAGGCCTGGGTGCGGGCACTGCTGAGGTTCTGGGCGTAATGGGCCTCATCGGCAATCAGCACCGTGCCGGCCGGGGGGAGATCTGCCGGCAGGCGCGCCCAGCTCAGCAGAGAGATCTCCAGCTCCAGTGCCGCGGCCTCCTGGCGCCAGTGGTTGTGCAGCCCGGCCGGAGCGATCACCGCGATCCGGCAGTGCGCTGCCCGCACCATCGCCCTCGCGGCGACCAGGACGGCGAGGGTCTTGCCCAGACCCATGGCATCGGCGAGAACGGCACCGCGCCGGGCCAGCAGCCAACGCACCGCTGCCCGCTGATGGGCAAACAGCTGACGGCCGTCCGCCAGAGGCTGATTCAGCGCAGCCAGCTGCACCAGCTGGCGGTGCGGCGGCAGCGGCGGCAGCGGCTGCTGCAGCCAGGCGAACCAGCGGCGCAGATCCGGGGTCTGGGCGAAGCGATGACCGAAGCGTCGCTGCAGCTCTGCGGCCGCCTCCAGGGGAAAGACCCAGCAGCCACGCCGGGAGTGCCAGACACCACGGGGGCGCACCTGCCGCAGCTGGGCCTGCGTGACCGCATCGAAGGGAAGGACGAGCTCAATGCTGCCGGCGGCGCCCAGACGCATCAAACAACGGCCGGAATGGTCAGGGGCTCGGCGGCGGGGCAACGGGACAGGACAGATCAGCAGGCCGCGCCGCAGCAGCCGACCGGCACAGCTCTCAATCTAACTGGACTGCGGCAGGACGCAACAGACGCAATCAACTCCACAAAGTGCATCCTTCGACACATTGACAATGCAGGCACCACGGGCAGACTCTTGCCAACCGAGCCGATCGGATGCACACCAGGGATGCGGTTTTCCTTGAGGATCTGTGCCCCAAACTTCGTGTTCGACGCTGGAGACAATCTCTCCATTCTATTACTCACAAAACCTGCATTTACTGCGGTAAGCCATCCGAATCCATTGATCACCTCTTGCCGCAAAGCCGAGGCGGCCTGAGTGTGACTGAAAACTGTGTGCCGGCCTGCCTGGCCTGCAACGGACACAAAAGCGACGCCGACGCGTTCGAGTGGTACCGACGCCAGCGCTTCTACGATCCACGCCGGGCCATGGCGATCCGTGCCTGGATGGACGGAGACCTGCGACTGGCGACACGGCTGCTGCAGTGGGCCACACCAACGCAGCCCGTCGCAGTGCCGAGAAGCCAGCCGAATCCCACCCCGCTGCTGCCTGCGCAACCGCTCTGGCAGGCCGCCTGAGACCGCTTCACCAGACCCGGCAGGCCGCCGCGCCGTTGTGGCGCTCGCAGATCTCCGCCTGAGCCCGCGGCTGCTCCGGCGCCAGCAGAGCAGCCAGCACCAGAAACAGGCCCACCAGGGCCAGACCACGCAGACTCTGGGCGGATGCCAGACCCTTGGCTGCGCGAGACGGATGGGCAGCAAGAACCGGATGGACCCTCCCGGCCAGCGATGCCGGCAGGGAAGCCGCCAGAGACGTGGCCCGGGCACCAGTCAGGGCACCTGTCAGGGGAGTAGAGAAACAGGAAGCGGTCACGGACGCAACGGCGAGTGATACAGGTGTACTCATGAACGGTCGGACTGTCAACCGGAGCGCCCGGATCCTGGTGATCGGCGGTGGCTACACCGGCCAACGCTTCGCCGCCGCCGCTGCAGCCCTGGGGGCACAGGTCTGGCTCACACACCGCAATCCCGAGCCGCCGCCCACAGCGGCAGCACTCTCCTGGCTGCGCTTCGACCCTGCCAATGGGGTGCCTCTCGCCATGCCCGAGGCGATCAGCCATGCACTCGTGACCATCCCGGCGGCCAGAGATGGCAGCGATGCGGCGTTGGACCTTCTGCTGCCGGAGCTGCGCCACCAGCCCCTGGACTGGCTCGGCTATCTCTCGACCACCGGTGTCTACGGCGACACGGGGGGCGCCTGGGTGGACGAGACGAGCCCCACCACGCCGACCCTGGAGCGCAGCCGCGCGCGGCTGGCATGCGAGCAGCGCTGGCTGAACAGCGGCCTGCCGGCGATGAGCTTCCGGCTGCCGGCGATCTACGGGCCCGGCCGCTGCCCCTTTCAGCAACTGGCCCAGGGCACGACACGCCTCGTTCATAAGCGCGGCCAGGTGTTCTGCCGCATTCATGTGGACGACATCGTCGGCGCCCTGCTGCATGGCCTGAGCCTGCCGTCGGCGCAGCGGCCGCCACTGCTCAATGTCAGCGACGACGTCCCCTGCCCCTCCAGCGAAACCCTGGGCTACGCCGCCCATCTACTCGGCTGCAAGCTGCCGCCACTGCAGCGCTTCGAGATGATCGCCGGCAGCATGAGCCCGATGGCCCTGAGCTTCTGGGCCGACAATCGGCGCGTCAGCAACCATCTGCTCTGCCGGCAGCTGGGGTACCAGCTGCGCTACCCGAGCTACCGCGAGGGCTTCGCCGCCGCCCTGTCGGAAGAACGGGCGCAGTCGCCAACCTGAACGGGATGGTGGAATGAGCAGAGCGCGGATTCAACGTCGTGCTCGCCCTGGGGATCAGGATCCCCCTAACGGCCTGGTCGCCTCCCGGCCGGACCCGGAGGCCCCGGCTGGTGCACGGTCGGGATCCGGCACGAACGGCACACCGACATCGTGCAAAAGACGGTCCCAGCGCAGTTCCACCCAGCCATTGCGCAGCCCCATCACCAGGCCCAGGCTGATCCCCGCCAGCAGCAACCAGCGCAGCATGCCCAACACGGCCAGCAACGCCAACGCTAAGGGCAGGCCGTTGGCCATCGCCCTGGGGGATCCGGCCGGCATCGGTGCTGAGGTGGTGCTCAAGGCGCTGGCCCACTGGCCCGCGGAGCAGGCGAATCCGGTCGTCGTGGGCTGCCGCAGCTGGCTGGAGAGCCAGTACCTCCTGTTGCGGGACTGCAGTGATGCACCCCTGGCGGACCCCGCCGACCTGGAAGTGCTGGACCTGCCACTGCAGGAAGCCATCGCACCTGGGGCCGCCGGGGCAGCCAGCGGTGCGGCCAGCTTCCAGTGGCTGAGCGAGGCCGTGGCCCAGGTGCAGAGCGGCCGCTGCCGTGCCCTGGTGACGGCACCGATCGCCAAGCACGCCTGGCATGCCGCCGGCCATCGTTATCCAGGCCAGACCGAGCGGCTGGCGGAACTTGCCGGCGTGGCGGAAGCCTCGATGCTGTTCACCGCCCGGTCCCCGCGCAGGGACTGGCGCCTGAACACCCTGCTGGCCACCACCCACATCCCCCTGGCGGCGGTGCCTGCGGCCCTGAACGCCGAACGGCTTCAGACCAAGCTCGATGTTCTGCTGGCCTTCTGCCAGCGCTTCAAACCCAACCCGCGGCTGGTGGTGGCGGGCCTCAATCCCCACGCGGGCGAGGAAGGTCAACTGGGCCGCGAGGAGCTGGAGTGGCTCACACCGGCCCTGGAAGCCTGGCGAGGCCGGCACCCGCAGGTGGAGTTGATCGGCCCGCTGCCGCCGGACACCTGCTGGCTGGAAGCAGGCCGGGCCTGGGGCGGCGCAGCCGATGCCGACGCTGCCGACGGCTATCTGGCCCTGTATCACGACCAGGGGCTGATCCCGGTGAAGCTGCTGGCCTTCGATCAGGCGGTGAACACCAGCCTCGGGCTGCCGTTCCTGCGCACCTCACCGGATCACGGCACGGGCTTCGCCATCGCCGGCCGCGGCATTGCCCGCGCAGCATCGATGCAGGCCGCCATCGAGGCTGCCCTGGAGCTCGCCTAACCCGGCTTGACGCGCATCAACACCTGGCCGAACTCCACCGGCGTGCCGTTCTCCACAAGGATCTCCACGACCTCACCGCTCACCTCGGCCTCGAGTTCATTCATCAGCTTCATCGCCTCGAGGATGCACACGGTCTGGCCGACGCTGATGCGGGCACCCAGCTCAACGAAGGAGGACTCGCCTGGAGCTGGGGATCGGTAGAAGGTGGCCACCATCGGCGCCGTGATCTCCACGAGATCACCACGCACTGCCGCCGCCGCGGGGGGTGCCACCGAAGGAGTGGCCGCCGCGGGGGACACTGCCGCCACCGAGGCGATTGCAGGGGGGGCCTGCATCACCACCTGGGGCTGGCTGGCTGGCAGGTTGCGGCGCAGCTCAAGGCGGAAGTCGTCGCCTTCGAGCTTGAGTTCCTGGATGTCGCTGTCGCCGAGAAGGCTGATCAGCTCTCGCAGCTGCTGATGATCGAGTTGCATGGGGATCAGTTCTCGCGGCCGAGGTAGCTGTCGGTGCGGGTATCGATTTTGATCTTCTCGCCGATCGACAGGAACAGGGGCACCATCACCTGAGCGCCGGTCTCAACGATGGCAGGCTTGGTGCCACCGGTGGCCGTGTCGCCCTTGACCCCAGGATCGGTCTGGGTGATCTCCAGCACCACCGAGTTGGGCAGCTCCACTTCAAGGGGCTTGCCATTCCAGTAGACGACGTTCACCTCCATGCCCTCCTTGAGGTATTTGCGCTGATCGCCGATCTGCTTGGCGGTGAGGCGGGTCTCCTCGTAGGAGGACATGTCCATGAAGATGTAGTCGTCGCCCTCCATGTAGGTGTGCTGCAGCACAGCCTTCTCCAGCTGCGCCTGGGGCATGGTCTCACCGGCGCGGAAGGTCTTCTCCACCACGTTTCCGCTCTGCACCGCCTTGAGCTTGGTGCGCACGAAGGCCGAACCCTTGCCGGGCTTCACGTGCAGGAACTCAACGACGCGCCACACCTGGCCATCGAGCTCGATCGTTGTGCCGGTGCGAAAGTCGTTGCTCGAGATCATTCCGGCAGAACGGTTCAGGCCGGATTGTACGGCTGTGCCAGAGTCCGAGCAGAGACATGGCTGCTGCATGGATCCGGCCCGCTCCAGCGCCCGTCAACCCCGCACCGCTCGGCCCCTGCAGCAGCTGCAGGACCTGCGGCAGAACGTTCAGAGGCTATGCGGCCTGCTGCTGAGCGCCATCCTCGCCATCGGCCTGCTGGGAGCACCTGCGCGCGTGTTGGCCGCCCTGCCACCGGGCAACGCCGTCACCGATCCGGCGGCGATCCTGCGCGATTCCCTGCCGATCGAGCAGAACGATCTGCAGGAGATGCAGCATCGGCTGGAGAGCACCAGCGATGATCTGCGCGCCAAGCGCTGGAGCGCCCTCACCGGCAGCGTGCGCCGCAGCCAGACCCTGCTGAGCACCCGCCGCGCCGCAATCCTGGCCAGCCTGCCCAGCGATGGCCAGAGCCAGGCCGAGGGTCTGCTGGATCAGCTGGAGCAGCAGCTGCAGACCCTGAGCGCCTCATCGGAGAGCAGCAACCGTGATGCCTTCCTGGCGGACCGTCGCGCCGCCCTCAGCACGGTGGGCGAGCTGGAAGCCCTGCTGGTGGGGACCTTCCCCTTCGAGATCCCCACTGAGTTCGTGGCCCTGCCCCGCTTGCTGGGGCGCGCCACCGTGGCGATCGAGACCACCAAGGGGCCGCTGACAGCAGTGGTGGACGGCTACAACGCGCCACTGACGGCCGGCGCCTTCGTGGATCTGGTGCAGAAGGGCTTCTACGACGGCCTGCCCTTCACCCGCGCCGAAGACTTCTACGTGCTGCAGACCGGCGACCCCAAGGGGCCCGAGAGCGGCTACATCGACCCGAAGACCAAGACCGAACGCAAGGTGCCTCTCGAGATTCGCGTGCCCGGCGAGACCTCCCCCTTCTACAACCAGACCTTCGAGGACCTGGGCCGATTCAAGGCAACCCCGGTGCTGCCGTTCGCCACCCTGGGCACCCTTGGCTGGGCCCACTCCGATGAGGCCCTCGACGATGGCTCGTCCCAGTTCTTCTTCTTCCTCTACGAAGCGGAGCTCACCCCTGCGGGCCTGAACCTGGTGGATGGCCGCTACAGCGCCTTCGGTTACGTGGTGGATGGCTTCGATGTGCTCGAGGAGCTGGGTGTTGATGACGGCATCGTCAGCGCCAGGGTGATCGACGGAGCCGAAAACCTGCAGGCCCACGGCTGAAGGGGAACGGCCGATGAGGGCGGAACGACCGGATCAGCCCCACCCCGAGCGGCTGAGCGATCTGGGGGAATGGGAGCTGTTGCGGCGCCTGGCGGCCTTCGCCCCCGCCGGCCAGCTCGATGACGACGCCGCCGTGCTGCAGGAGCAGAGCGGGCGCCAGCTGGTGGTGAACACCGATGTGCTGGTGGAGACTCTGCACTTCAGCGATGCCAGCATCGGCGCCCAGGATCTGGGCTGGCGGGCGGCAGCGGCCAACCTCTCGGACCTGGCGGCCATGGGCTGCCGCAGCGTGGTGGGGATCACGGTGGGCCTGGTGGCACCGGGAGCGACACCCTGGCCCTGGGTGGAGGGTGCCTACCAGGGCCTGACGCAGGCCCTGGCCAGCTACGGCGGCGCCCTGCTGGGGGGTGACTGCAGCGGCGGCGCCCAGCGCCTGCTGGCGATCACAGCCCTGGGCCATCTGGGCCGCGGCGCGATCCGCCGGTGTGACGGCCGCCCCGGCGACTGGCTGATCAGCAGCGGCCCCCATGGCCTCAGCCGGCTGGGGCTCGCGCTGCTGCTCGATCAGCTGCCCGAGCAGCGGCGCGACGGGTTGAGCGCCGACCTGCAGCAGCGGGCCATCACGGCCCACCGCAGGCCAAGGCCGCGCTTCGATGCGGTGGCGGCCGTGGAAGCCAGCCAGCCAGCGGGCCTGCCCTGGCGCGTGGGCGGCACCGACAGCAGCGATGGCCTGGTGGCTGCCGTAGCGGCGATCGCCCGGACCAGCGGCTGTGCGGCCTGGCTGGAG
This sequence comes from Cyanobium sp. E1_MAG_00006, assembly GCA_027488975.1. Taxonomy (GTDB): domain Bacteria; phylum Cyanobacteriota; class Cyanobacteriia; order PCC-6307; family Cyanobiaceae; genus Vulcanococcus. The sequence goes on along the minus strand of JAIYAQ010000037.1, from coordinate 69,056 downwards.
CGGGAACGGCTACCCCTCGATCCCGAGCTGGCAACGCTGCCGCACGGGGAGCACTGGTGCCTCGCCGGCGGGGAGGACTTTGAACTGGTGCTGGCTCTCGAACCCGCCTGGGCCGAAGCGTTGCTGGAGCGCCTACCGGGAGCCCGCCACATCGGACGGCTGGCGCAGGCTGCGACCGATGGCCAAAACTGCCCGGTGCGCTGGCAGGACAACGGTGAGCCCCTGCCGCAGGGAAGCGAAGGGTTCAGCCACTTCCGCTGACCCCATCGCCAGCACCAGCTAACGCAGCGGGCCGAACCGGTAAGGCAACAAAAAGCCGCCCCGAAGGACGGCCTGCCGATATCTTCAAGCCCGCAACGCCACCAGGCGTTGCGATGCATCTCAGGTTGAGGTTGTTCTCACTTCCAGTTCTTGGCCACGATCTCGGCCAGATCGACAACGCGCTGGCTGTAGCCCCACTCGTTGTCGTACCAGCAGACGATCTTCACCATGTTGCCGCCCATCACCAGGGTGAGATCGGCATCCACGATCGTGCTCTCATCGGTACCGGCGTGATCGCTCGACACCAGGGGAAGATCGCAGTATTTGATGATGCCCTTCATGCCGTTCTCGGATGCGGCCTTGAGCACGGCGTTGACTTCTTCAGCGCTGGTGTCGCGCCCCGTCTCGAACACCATGTCGCACACCGACACGTTGGGGGTGGGAACGCGCAGGGCAATGCCACTGAGCTTGCCCTTGACTTCGGGGTAAACCAGAGCCACGGCCTTGGCGGCGCCGGTGCTGGTGGGCACGATGTTGACGGCAGCAGCGCGGGCGCGGCGCAGGTCGCGGTGAGCCGCATCGAGAATGCGCTGGTCACCGGTGTAGCTGTGGGTGGTCGTCATCGTGCCCTTGACGATGCCGAAGGCCTGATCGATCGTCTTAACGATCGGTGCCATGCAGTTGGTGGTGCAGCTGGCATTGCTGAGGATGTCCCAGTCCTCGTGGCGGTACTGATCGGCGTTGACGCCCACCACGAAGGTGCCCACCCGTGCACCCTTGCCGGGGGCCGTAAGGATCACCTTCTTGGCACCGGATTCGAAGTGCTTGCTGGCGCCCACGTCATCGTTGAACACGCCGGTGGACTCGATCACCAGATCGACGCCCCACTCCTTCCAGGGGAGGTTGGCGGGGTTGCGGTCGTAGAAGGTCTTGATCGTCTTGCCGTTGATGACGATCGTGTCATCAGTGGTGGTCACCTCCGCGTTGCGCAGCGGGCCCAGCATCGTGTCGTACTTGAGCAGGTGGGCGTTGGTGTAGGTGTCGCCCGAGCCGTTGATGCCCACCACCTCGATACCGGTATTGACGCCACGGCTGAGCCAGCAGCGCATGAAGTTGCGACCGATGCGCCCAAATCCGTTGATCGCAACCTTCAAGGTCATGGCAGGACGCGGGCAAACCCGCTAGCAAGAGAGATTTGGCTGCCGATCATACAGACCTGGAACTTGGGGTCCCCAGATGGGGACAAGGCTTCAAAGGCTTGCGAAAGGGTCGTCCTGCCGAGCGATGGCGGGACAACCGCCAGATCACGGCTTAGCCTCGCGCCAGGCTTGGAAGACCCCCTTGGCCCAGCAGCTCGATCGCCGTCAACCTCTCCATTTCATTGGAGTTGGCGGGATCGGCATGTCGGCCATCGCCGGGATCCTGGCGGATCGCAGATATCAGGTGAGCGGCTCCGACCCACGCGACAACGCCGTGCTGCAGGACCTGCGCAGCCGTGGGGTGCGGGTGTTCCGTGAGCAGAGCGCCGCCACCATCGCCGCCATTCGCAGCGGCACCGCCCAGGCGCCCCTGGTGGTGGTGAGCTCGGCGGTGCCGCCCAGCAACCCCGAGCTGCAGGAAGCGCGCCGGGTGGGTCTGACGATCCTGCACCGCTCCGATGTGCTCGCCGCCCTGATCGCCGGGCAGGATTCCGTGGCCGTGGCCGGCAGCCATGGCAAGACCACCACCAGCAGCCTGGTGGCCAGCCTGCTGCACGCCACCGACCACGACCCCACCGCGGTGATCGGCGGCATCGTGCCCGCCTTCGGCAGCAACGGCCGCAACGGTGCAGGCGCCCTGCTGGTGGCCGAGGCGGATGAATCCGACGGCTCGCTGGTGAAGTTCCAGGCCTGGCTGGGGGTGATCACCAACCTGGAGCTGGATCACACCGATCACTACCCCGACCTGAACGCCCTGATCGCAACGCTGCAGCGCTTCGCACGCCGCTGCGGCCAACTACTCGCCAACAGGGATTGTCCGATCCTGCGGGAGCACTTCCAGGCCAGGCACTGGTGGTCCACCACAAGTGCGGAGGGGGTCGACTTCGCCGCCTTGGCAGACGACCTCAGCGGCGACAGCACCCTCGCCACCTTCTACGAACAGGGGCTGCCCGTGGGCCAGTTCCGCCTGCCCCTGCCCGGACTGCACAACCTCAGCAATGCCACGGCCGCCATGGCGGTCTGCCGGCTGCACGGCGTGTCCTTCGCCGAGCTGCGCCGGGCGGTGGAGGGCCTGCAGGCCCCAGGCCGCCGCTTCGACTTCCGCGGCGACTGGAACGGGCGGCTGGTGGTGGATGACTACGCCCATCACCCCAGCGAGGTGGATGCAACCCTGGCGACAGCACGGCTGATGGTGCAGACCGGCCGCAGTCCGCTGCCGATGGCACCCCAGCGACTGCTGGCGATCTTCCAGCCCCACCGCTACAGCCGCACAGCCGAATTCCTCGAACCGTTTGCCCGTGCCCTCAGCCAGGCGGACGCCGTACTGCTCGCTCCCCTCTACGCCGCCGGTGAGGCGCCGATCCCCGGTATCTCCAGCGAAGCCCTGGCAGCGGCACTGCGCCGCATCAACCCGAACCTGGCCGTGGCCGTGAGCAGCAGCCTGGATGATCTCGCCGAGGCGGTGGCCAATCACAGCCGGCCCGGTGATCTGGTTCTGGCCATGGGCGCCGGCGATGTGAACGGTCTGTGGGGCCGGCTGCAGGAGCTCGAGGCCCCCGCAGCGCTGCCCCTGGCCGCCTGAATTCATGGGCAACGCCGCCCCCCTGGGACTGCGGCGGGCCGTCGCTCTCGCCGATTTCACCACTTGGAAGGTGGGCGGCCCCGCGCAGTGGTTCGCCGAACCGGACACCCCCGAACAGCTGGCGCAGCTTCTGGCCTGGGGGCAGGCTGAAGGGCTCCCCTGCCGCGTGATCGGCGCCGGCTCCAACCTGCTGGTGAGCGATGCAGGCCTGGGCGGTCTCACGCTCTGCAACCGGCGGCTGCAGGGGGCTGAACTGGAGCTCAGCAGCGGCCTGATCGAAGCTCGCGCAGGTGAGCCGATCCCCACCCTGGCCCGCCGGGCCGCTCGCGCCGGGCTGGCCGGACTGGAGTGGTCGGTGGGGATCCCGGGAACCGTCGGCGGTGCCGTGGTGATGAATGCCGGTGCGCAGGGCGGCTGCACCGCCGACGTGCTCGAGAGCATCACGGTGGTGGATCCGGCCCGACCCGAAAGCCCCTTCCAACTGCGGGCCGACGCGCTGGACTTCGCCTACCGCCACAGCCGCCTTCAGGACGAACCACTGGTGGTGCTCAGCGCCCGCTTCCGCCTGACACCCGGCCACGATCCCGCCACGGTGAGCCGCCGCACCAGCGCGAACCTGCACAGCCGCACCAGCACGCAGCCCTATCAGCAACCCAGCTGCGGCAGCGTGTTCCGCAATCCGGAGCCTCGCAAGGCCGGTCAACTGATCGAGGCCCTCGGGCTGAAGGGGCTCAGCATCGGCGCAGCCCAGGTGTCGCCGATCCACGCCAACTTCATCGTCAACACCGGCCAGGCCACGGCGACGGACATCGACCAACTGATCCAGGAGGTTCAGCGGAGAGTGCATGCGGCCCATGGCATCAGCCTGCATCCGGAGGTGAAGCGGCTTGGCCTGTTCGTGGCCGTGGCCGAAGCGGCTGGTGCCGCGTAACCTGCTCCGGACTTCCTCGCCCAGGCGACATCCATGGCCGGTTTCGGACTTCCCAACTTCGGCCAGCTCACCGAGGCCTTCAAGAAGGCGCAGCAGATCCAGCAGGACGCAGCCAAGCTGCAGGAGGAACTGGATGCGATGGAACTCCAGGGTCGCAGCAGCTGCGGCCGGGCTGGCGTCTGGCTGTCCGGCAATCAGCAACCCCTGAAGGTGAGCCTGGCCCCGGAGCTTCTGGCCGAGGGTCAGAGTGCAACCGAAACCGCCACCCTTGAGGCGCTGAAGTCGGCCTACGACCTCTCCACCAACACGATGAAGGAACGGATGGAGGAGCTCACCGGCGGCATCAACCTGAACCTGCCGGGTATGGGCTGAACGCTGACGTTCACTCGTCCGCCGGCCCCTGCCGCTGCCGTCGCCGCGATAACTGGCGCAGGCGCTGATCCAGGCGGGATTCGCTGCGATCACCGCGGCGGCTCGCTGGCTCGGATGAGTCGCGCGGGCCCTCCCGCTCCGCCTCAGCCAGCACGGCCTCCAGGCAGCTGAGGTAGAGCGGATGCCGATCCCAGGCGTCGCCCACGGCACAGCCGGGATCACCCTGGTGCAGGCAATTGCGGAAGCGGCAGCTGGCCTGAGCCTGACGCCGCCGGATCTCCGGGAACAGGGGCCCCAGCTCGATCGGATCGCGGGGTAGATCCGGCCGGTTGAAGCCGGGTGTATCAGCCAGCAGGGCGCCAGGCGCCAGGGAAAACAGCTCCACATGCCGGGTGGTGTGACGTCCCCGCTGCAGACGCCCCGACACCGCACTGACCCGCAGATCGAGCGCAGGCACCAGGGCATTGATCAAGCTGCTCTTGCCCACCCCGGACGGGCCGCAGAGCACGCTGATGCCGGGCTGCTGCAACCGCCGGCGCAGGGACTCAAGCCCGTCGCCCCGCAGCGTCGAGACCGGCAGCGGTGCGTAGCCCCAGCCCTGCAGCCGTGCGCACCAGGCCTGCAGATCCTGGGGTGCCACCAGATCCGCTTTGGTGAGCACCAGCTCCACGGCAACCCCCGTGCGCTCAGCGGTGAGCAGAAAACGGTTCAGCTGGGGAGGGTCGAGCCTTGGCTGCTCGAGAGCGACCACCACCACCACCCGGCTGCAGTTGGCCACAGCAGGGCGCTCCAGCTGGGTGCGGCGCTCGGCCACGGCGGCGATCGCCCCCCGGCGCGCCGACCAGTCGATCCCCTCCACACGCACGCGATCACCCACGTAGATGCGCTGGCCGGTCTTGCCCAGGCGGGTGCGGCGCACGCAGAGCAACTCCCCGGCGGCGGCTGGATCGATGCCATCCAGTCGTACCCGGCAGAAATTGGCCTCCAGGGCCGTCACAAGGCCCTCAACCTGCGCCGAGGGCTCAGCCATCCCGGCGGATGCGCAACCGCACGATCCCCGGCTCCAGCGGCTCCCGCTCCACCCGATGGCCTGCATCGCGCAGGCCGGCCATCACCATGTGCTCCGGTTCGCCGGCATCCAGCTCCACCTGCAGCCAGGCACCGGTCTCCAGTTTCTCCAGGGCCAGCTTGCTGCGGATGTAGTTGAGCGGGCAGGGGGTGCCGCGCAGATCAAGACTGGTTTCGCCAGCGGCGCCCGAGCTGGGCGGATGGGCAGACGGGGTGCTCAAGCGGAGGTCCTCAGCCGAACAGGCCGCCGAACAGCCCGCTCTTGTGTGGGTGTTTTTGGCCGCGGGCACTGTGGTGGCCTGCCAGCTGCTCCAGCAGCTCCCGCTCCTCGCCGTTGAGCTTGGTGGGCAGCTGCACCTTGATGCTGATCAGCTGGTTGCCGCGCGCCACCGGGTTACCGAGCCTGGGCACGCCCTTGCCATTCAGGGTGAGCACAGCGCCGGGCTGGGTGCCAGCCGGGATCTCCAGCTGAGCCGGACCCTCCACGGTTTCCACCTCGATCGTGTCGCCGAGGATCGCCTGGAGGTAGTTGATGGTGACCTCCGCGTGGATGTTGATGCCATCGCGCCGCAGGGTCGGGTGTGACTGCACCGTGAGGAACACGTAGAGATCGCCAGCGGGGCCGCCCCGCTGGCCGGCATTGCCCTCGCTGGCGACCCGTAGCCGGGTGCCGGAATCCACGCCGGCGGGGATGTTGATCCGCAGTTTCTTGCGCACCTGCTGCAACCCCTGGCCGCCGCAGGCGGAGCAGGGATCGGCGATCACCTGGCCTGTGCCCTCGCAGGTGGGGCAGGGGGCCACCTGGGTGAAGCTGCCGAAGGGGGTCCGGGTGGCGCGGCGCACCTGACCAGCGCCGCCGCAGGTGCCACAGCTGGTGGGACCGCTGCCGCTTTTCGCGCCGGAACCACTGCACGTGCTGCAGGTTTCCAGGTGGCGGATCTGGATCTCCTTCTCCTGGCCGAACACGGCCTCGCTGAAGCTGATCGTCAGGTCGAAGCGGAGGTCATCCCCCTGGCGGGGTCCGCGACGGCGGGCGCCGGCGCCACCGGAGCCGGCTGGGCCCCCGCCGAAACCGCTGAAGAAGGTTTCGAACAGATCGGCGAATCCCCCCATATCGCCCATGTCCGGCATGCCGCCGCCGCCGCCCAGGCCGGCTTCGCCGAACTGGTCGTAACGGGAGCGAGTCTGAGGATCGCTGAGCACCTCGTAGGCCCGGCCGATCTCCTTGAACCTGTCCTCAGCGCCCGGTTCCTTGTTGATGTCGGGGTGGTACTGCCGCGCCAGACGGCGATAGGCCCGCTTGAGGGTGTCGGCATCGGCGTCGCGCGCCACACCCAGCAGGTCGTAGTAGTCGGCCATCGATCAGGCCCCGTGCTCAGCGGGCTCCGGATCAACCGGGGGCATGGAATCCCCGCCGGCCCCGCCACGACCGGGCCCCATCGACACCTTCACCAGGGCATGGCGCAGCACACGGCCGTTGAGGTGATAGCCGCGCTGCAGCTCCGCGATCACCACATCCTCCTCGTGTTCCTCGCTGGGCTCGCGCAGCACCGCCTCGTGCAGGCTGGGGTCGAAGGCCTCTCCCTCCACCCGCATCGGCGAAACGCCCAGCTGCTTGAAGACCTCAACCAGCTGCTTGTAGAGCCCCTGGTAGCTGCGATGGATGGTCTGGGCCTCCTCGGCCTGAGGATCCAGCTGCTGGCGGGCCCGCTCGAAGTTGTCCACCACCGGCAGGATCTCGCTGAGGGTGGAGCAGGCGATCTGCAGGCGCTGATCCTCCTGGTCGCGGCTCTGGCGCTTGCGGAAGTTGTCGAAGTCGGCGGCGATGCGCATGTACTGACTGCGCAGGGCCTCATGCTCGCTGCGCAGAGACTCCAGCTCGCCCTCCAGTTGCCGGAGGCGTTCCGGCGGATCACTCACCTGGGCAGATTCGGTGGGGTCAGGCACCGCGGCGACCTCCGGAGCTGAGGCCTGCGATGCGGGGCTGTCCTGAACATCCGCATCCACACCGGCGGCCTCAGCGGCAGCCTCGCTTCTGGCCTGTGTGCTGGCCTCGGACCTGTCCTCGGCGGAGTCCATGGGGAACGGGGTGGTCTCGCCGCTCATGCTGTCCGAACCGGAGAATTGCTGTAAACATGTTCCTCTGAAGGGGTTCCTCCTCACAATTGGCGGAAGCCCGCACCTCAGAGCCCACTTCGGAGCCAGCTGCCGGCGCCCGGCGATGACCCTCACCCCAAGCCGTCCTGTTCCTCCCGCGATCACCGCAGCCCAGCAGCGGCTGGAGGTGGAACTGCTGCTGGGTGAAGTGGTGCTCTCCGCGGAGGATCTGACTGAAGCCGGTGCTGCGCGCTGGAACTGGAGCGACCGGTTCAGCAAGGACCAATGCCGTCAGCTGGGCTGTCTGCCAACGCGACGAGATGACGCAACCCTGACGGTGGCCGTGCCGACCCAGTGGAGCCAGGCGCAGCGCCAGGCATTTCTGGAGCTCGGTGCTACAGCGGGCCTGAACCTGGCCCTGCGACTGGCCCTCCAGGGCGACATCGAGGCGGAGCTAAATCGCACAGCAGCGGACCTGGAGGCAGCGCAGACCGAGGGCGCCGATCAAGACAATCCTGTGAAAGAGGCCGAGGAGGAAGACGACGAGCCTCTCGATCCGGTTGAGGCAGCCGAGAGGATCCGGCCCTCCCTGGTGGACGACCTCCAGCTCAGCGGCCCGCTCGAGGAGGTGGCCGACGAGGACTTCTCCGACATCGATGTGGAGAAGAACCTCAACGCCTCCACCTCCTCCCCTGTGGTGACCCTGGTGGACAAGGTGCTCGTGCACGCCCTCAGCCGCGGCGCGAGTGACATCCACATGGAACCCCAGGAGGACGGACTGCTGATCCGCTTCCGCCAGGACGGCGTGCTCGAGCCGATTGAAAGGCTGCCGAAGAATCTGATCCCGGCCGTCACCTCACGGGTGAAGATCATCGCCGACCTGGACATCGCCGAGCGGCGGATGCCCCAGGACGGCCGGATCCGACGTCGCTACCAGGGCCGGCTGTTTGATCTGCGGGTCAGCACCCTGCCGACCCGTTACGGCGAGAAGGTGTGCATGCGTCTGCTGGACAGCGGCGCCACCCACCTCGGCCTCGACAAGCTGATCTCCGACCCGATGGCACTGGCGACGGTCCGCGACATGGGGTCCAAGCCATTCGGCATGGTACTGGTGACCGGCCCGACCGGCTCCGGCAAGAGCACCACGCTCTATTCGCTCCTGGCGGAACGCAACAGCCCGGGGGTGAACATCTCCACAGTGGAGGACCCGATTGAGTACTCCCTCAAGGGCATCTCCCAGACCCAGGTGAACCGCGACAAGGGCTACGACTTCTCCATGGCCCTGCGCGCCTTCATGCGACAGGACCCGGATGTGCTGCTGGTGGGGGAAACCCGCGACGAGGAGACCGCCAAGACCGCCATCGAGGCAGCACTGACCGGTCACCTGGTGCTCACCACCCTGCACTGCAACGATGCCCCGAGCGCCATCGCCCGTCTGACCGAGATGGGTGTGGAGCCGTTCATGGTGAGCGCCTCCCTGCTCGGAATCGTGTCGCAGCGCCTTCTGCGCCGCGTCTGCCCCGACTGCCGCGTGGCCTACAAGCCCAGCGAAGCGGAGCTGGGACGCTTCGGCCTGCTGGCCAGCCGAGAGCAGACCATCACCTTCTACAAGGCCAAGCGCAACAGCCGCGGCGCAGGCTGCCCGACCTGCCAGGGACTGGGCTACAAGGGCCGGATCGGTGTCTATGAGGTGCTGCGGCTCAACGAAGCCCTCACCACCGCGATCGCCCAGAAGGCCACCACCGAGAAGATCCGCAAGCTTGCCGTGGAATCAGGCATGAAAACCCTGCTCGGCTACAGCCTGGATCTGGTGCGGCAGGGCCGGACCACCCTCGAGGAGGTGGAGCGGATGATCCTTACGGATTCAGGCCTGGAATCGGAGCGGCGGGCCAAGGCGCTGCACACGATCAGCTGCCAGGGGTGCGGCGCCGGCCTGGAGGATGAGTGGCTGGAATGCCCGTATTGCCTGACGCCACGAGGGATCGGCTGAAACCGCAACCTGTTGCTTTGCCGGGCCAGCGGCCGCAGACTCAACAGACGCCTGGACGATCACGCAGACCATGGACCTCCAGATCGAGGACCTGATGGAGGAACTGGTGAAGGAGGGCGGCAGTGATCTGCATCTGGCGGCCGGCCAACCTCCCTACGGACGGTTCAGCGGCGGCCTGCGGCCGATGCGCGAGGACAAACTCAGCGAGGACGCCTGCAACCGGCTGATCTTCTCGATGATCAACAATGCCCAGCGCAAACAGCTGGAGCAGACCTGGGAACTCGACTGCGCCTATGGCCTCAGGGGGGTCGCCCGCTTCCGCGTCAACGTCTACCGGCAGCGCAACACCTACGCCGCCTGCCTGCGGGCCCTTGGCAACTCGATTCCCACCCTCAAGGCCCTGGATCTGCCGCCGGTGGTGGAGGAGACCAGCCACCGCCCCCGCGGCCTGATCCTGGTGACGGGACCCACCGGCTCCGGCAAGACCACCACGCTGGCGGCGCTGCTGGAGCACATCAACCAGACCCGCTCGGAGCACATCCTCACGATCGAGGATCCGATCGAATTCACCTACCGCAACGAGAAAAGCCTGATCCACCAGCGGCAGCTTGGCGAGGACACCCGCAGCTTCTCCGCGGCCCTGCGCGCTGCACTGCGCGAAGACCCGGACGTGATCCTGGTGGGGGAGATGCGCGACCTGGAAACGATTCAGCTGGCCATCACCGCGGCGGAGACGGGCCACCTGGTGCTGGGCACGCTGCACACCAGCTCCGCCGCTCAGACGGTCGACCGCGTGGTGGATGTGTTCCCGCCTGTGCAACAGACCCAGATCCGGGTGCAGCTGAGCAGCTCGCTGGTGGGCGTCTTCTCGCAGACCCTCTGCAAGCGCCTCAACCCGGCCCCCGGCCAGTTCGGGCGGGTGATGGCCCAGGAGATCATGATCAACACGCCGGCCATCGCCAACCTGATCCGCGAGGGCAAGACCGCCCAGCTGTATTCGCAGATCCAGACGAGCGGCCAGATGGGCATGCAGACCCTGGAGCGGGCCCTGGCCAACCTGGTGCAGCAGGGCGACGTGAGCCGTAACGAAGCGATGGCCAAGGCAGGCAAACCGGAGGAACTGGGACGGCTGCTCGATGGAAATGACTCCTGACCAGCACTGAGCAACCGCGATGCCGACCTTCACTGCCAGTTACACCACAGCATCCGGACAGAATCGGAACATCCGGCTACAGGCCAGCGATCTCGGCAGTGCCAGACGAAGCCTGAGGCAACGCGGCATCATCCCTAGCTCCCTGCAGGCCTTCACAGGTGAGCCGAGCAAGACCAAGAAAGCCGGCAGCGCCAACAGCCTCTTCAGCGCGGATCTCTCACGCCTGCTGGAGGCGAAGCCGGGGGTCAAGGAGAAGGCGCTGTTCGCCAACAAGCTGGCTGCCCTGGTGGATGCCGGCGTGCCGATCGTGCGCGGCCTCACGCTGATGGCCCAGCAGCAGAAGATGCCGCTGTTCAAGCGGGCGCTGCAGGCCATCACCGAAGAAGTGAGCCAGGGGGAAGGCATCGGAACATCGATGCGCCGCTGGCCGAAGGTGTTCGACAAGCTCATGATCGCCATGATCGAAGCCGGTGAAGCCGGTGGCGTTCTGGACGAAACGCTCAAACGTCTGGCCACCTTGCTGGAAGGCAATGCCAAGTTGCAGAACCAGATCAAGGGCGCCATGGGCTATCCCATCGCTGTGCTGTCTCTCGCGGTGATCATCTTTCTGGCGATGACCATCTTTCTGATTCCAACATTTGAAGGAATCTTTGACAGCCTTGGCGCCGATCTGCCCGCCTTCACACAGGCAATGGTGGATCTAAGCGAACTGCTGCGATCACCCTTCTCCTTTTTTCTGGTTCTGGCCATCATTGGCGGCATTGTGCTGTTCTCACGCTTCTACGCCACACCAGTTGGCAAACGGCGTGTTGATGGAATCATCCTCAAGCTGCCGCTGTTCGGCGATCTGCTGCGCAAAACCGCAACAGCGCAGTTCTCCCGCACCTTCAGTTCTCTGACCAGAGCGGGCGTGCCGATCCTGATGTCTCTGGAAATCGTTCACGAAATTGCCGGCAATGCCATCATATCCGATGCGATTCTCAACTCCAGACTTGATATCCAGGAAGGGATTCCGCTCAGCCTGGCTCTTCAACGCAAAGATGTATTTCCTGAGCTCGCCATGAGCATGTTATCCATCGGCGAAGAAACCGGCCAGATGGATGCAATGCTTTCCAAGGTGGCTGATTTCTATGAAGACGAGGTGGAGGCCGCCGTCAAGATCATGACGGCCATGCTGGAGCCAGCCATGATCGTGATCTGCGGCGGCATCGTGGCCTCCATCCTGGTGGCCATGTACCTGCCGATGTTCTCGGTGTTCGAGAAGATCAGATAGTTCAATGCCCTCGGGCAGCGGCAACAGCCTGGCCCGCCAGCCAGCCTGAGGTCCAGCAGTGCTGGAAGTTGAAGCCGCCGGTGACGCCGTCGACATCGAGCAGCTCCCCAACCAGATGCAGGCCGGCCACCTGACGGCTTTCCATCGTGGCCAGGTTCACTTCACCCAGGGGTACGCCACCGGCGGTGACGAACTCCTCGCCGAAGGGTCCCCGCCCGGCCACGGCGTAGCAACTGGAGCGCAGGGCGGCGATCAGGGCCCGCTCCTGGCGTCGTGGCCAATCAGCCCAGCGCAGCTCCGGATCGGCGCCCTGCTGATCGAGCAGATGCAGCCAGAGGCGACGGCTGAGCTGGGGCCAGGGTCGGGCGTTGCTGAGCTGGCGGCGGGCCTGCTCCTGCCGGCAGAGGGCGAACAACTGCTCCAGCTCGGCCTGGGAGCGACCGCCACTCCAGTCGAGCCGCAGGGTTGCGTGATAGCCGCCGTGGTGCAGCGCCCGCGCCGCGAAGGCCGTGAGCCGCAGGGTGGCCGGACCGCTCAGGCCCCAGTGGGTGATCAGCACCGGCCCCTGCTGCCGGAAGCGGCGCGGCAGGCCTGCCGTGTGCGCAGCACGCCCGGCTGACCCGGGCAGGGGATCCTCCAGCTCCAGGTCCAAACCCACCGGATCCTGACTGACCCCCGCCAGCACCAGCAGGGGGTTGGGCCGAAAGGCCAGGGTGAACAGGGAGGGCACCGGCGGCACGAGGCCGTGGCCCAGCGCCTGAGCCAGGCGCCGACCGCTGGGGTGGCTGCCGGTGGCCAGCACCAAACGCTGACACTGCAGGGATGGCGCATCGTCGCCGCACCGGAGTGCCAGGGCGAATCCACCGGCGGGCAGCGCCTCCGCCCGCTGCAAGGCCGTGTGCGTCTGCACCACCACACCGGCCCTGCCTGCAGCCTCCCGCAGGGTCTGGATCACGGAGCTGGAGCGGTTGCTGCGCGGAAACAGGCGTCCATCGGCTTCCTCCACCAGCTCCAGGCCGCGCTCGTCGAACCAGGCGACCGCATCCCCGCTGGCGAAGCGACTGAACGGTCCGCGCAGGGCCCGCCCACCGCGGGGGTAATGGCCCACCAGCTCACGCGGATCCCAGCAGGCGTGGGTCACGTTGCAGCGGCCACCACCGCTGATCCGCACCTTGCCGAGGGGCTCAGGAGTGCTCTCCAGCAGCAGAACCCGATCCAGGCCGGCTTCAGCAGCGGTGATCGCCGCCATGAACCCGGCCGGACCACCGCCAGCCACCACCAGATTCCAGAACGGGGTGGACGAGGACATCAACAACCGCAGCAGTGGAGAGGCGACGAGGTGAGCACAGCGAGGCAACAGCAGCGGCAAGAACCGGCGCCGGCGGAGCAGAGGGCAGCATGGGGGGATGGTCGCCATCCAGCCCCAGAACCCTGCCACCCCGGCCAAGCCGGCCGCGGCCGCTCCGGCAGGAGCCCACCGCTTCAGTGTGGCGCCGATGCTGGATTACACCGATCGGCACTTCCGGGTGCTGTTCCGCCAGATCAGCCGCCGCAGCCTGCTCTACAGCGAGATGGTGGTGGCCCAGGCCTTGCACCACTGCCGGCTGGCCGGCGCGGGCGGCGATCAACGGGCTCAGCAACGGCTCGAGCGGCTGATCGGCTTCGACCCGATCGAGCATCCCGTGGCCCTGCAGCTGGGGGGTGACGACCCGGGGCTGCTGGCGGAGGCCACGCGGATCGCGGCGGATCGCGGTTACGACGAAGTGAACCTCAACGTGGGCTGCCCCAGTGAGAAGGTGCAGAAGGGGCGCTTCGGCGCCTGCCTGATGGCGGAGCCGGCGGTGGTGGCCCGCTGCATCGCCGCCATGGCGGAGGCCAGCCCCCTGCCGGTGACGGTGAAGCACCGCATCGGCATCGACGAGCGCGACTCCTACGCCGAGCTGCTGGCCTTCGTGGACACCCTGGCCGATGCCGGCGCCCGCCGCTTCAGCGTGCATGCGCGCAAGGCCTGGCTGGAGGGACTCGATCCAAAGCAAAATCGCACCATTCCTCCCCTGCGCCACGAGCTGGTGCAGCAGCTCAAGCGGGATCGACCGCAGCTCACCATCGAACTGAACGGCGGCCTGCAGGATCTGGACGCCTGCCGGCAGCAGCTGACCCTGATCGATGGCGTGATGGTGGGCCGCGCCGTCTACGACCATCCCCTGCGCTGGGCTGAGGTGGACAGGGAACTGTTCGGCGACGACAACCAGCCACTCGCCACCGCTTCAACGATTGTGCGAGGCCTCATCCCCTACGCCGAGCGCTGGTGCCGTGATGGCGGACGCCTCTGGGCGATCGCCCGCCACCTGGTGCAGGTGGTGGAAGGGGTCAGCGGCGCCCGCCACTGGCGGCGCGATCTCGGCCAGGCGGCCGGCGCGCGCAGTGCCGGTCCGGAGATCCTTGAGCGGGCTGCGCAGCAACTGGAGGAGCGGGGACTCTGAGGCACCAGCATGAGCCAGCGCCCCACGCAGTCCCTCAACAGCGGTCCGCAGCGGTCCGCACTCAGCCGTCAGTCCTCAGCGCCGCTGTAACCGCCGTAAGCGTCTCCCGCGCTGTCACCCCCGCTGCTGCGTCGCCGACGACTGCGGGCCTCGCCAAAGCTGTCGCCACCGCCGCCACCGCCATAGCTGCGGTCTTCCCAGCCACGGGCTCCGGAGCCACGCTCAGCGGAAGGGGTAGCGGCACCGCCACCACCGGAGTAGCCACCACCTCCACCGCCGTAACCACCACCGCCACCGGAGTAGCCGCCACCGCCGCCGCCGTAACCACCGCCACCGCGGCGAGGGCCACCGGCGCCACCACCGCCACCGCCGGTGCGGGGCTCGGCCTTGTTGATGCGCAGCGGGCGGCCCATCAGCTCGGCGCCCTGCAGGGCCGCGATGGCACGGTTCTCACTGTCGTCATCCGCCATCTCCACGAAGGCGAAGCCGCGTTTGCGGCCGGTGTCGCGCTCCAGGGGCAAAGAGCAGTTCGCCACATCACCGAAGGGCGAGAACAGCTCAGCAACATCCTCCTTCTCAGCACGGAAGGGGAGATTTCCAACAAAAATGCTCACAGGCCGAAGGGGCCGATCAGGCGGAAGTCCAGCCTACTGAGCCTAAACCGCTGATTTCGACCTGACAGGTTCCCGGCGGAACTTCACCCACACGACTCCCGATTCAGGCGGCGCCCAGTCGCGTCCGGGCGCGCTCTAGCTGCAGCTGCACCTGCTCAAAGCCGGTGCCCCCCTCACTGCGCCGGGCCGACACCACCTGGCGCGGGTGGATCGCCTCGTGGATGTCGGCCTCGAAAGCGGGATGCAGCTGCTGCCAGCGCTCCAGCGGCAGATCCCGCAGCAGTACCCCCTCCTGCAGACAGCCCTTCACCAGACCGCCCACCAGCTGGTAAGCCTCGCGGAACGGCACCCCCTTGCCCACCAGGTAGTCGGCCACGTCGGTGGCGTTGGAGAAGTCGGCCGCGACCGCCTGTTCCAGTCGCTCCGGCCTGAACGTGAGGCCCTCCTCGAACAGGATCGCCATCGCCTCCAGACAGTCGAGCGTCGTGCGCACCGTGTCGAACAGGGCTTCCTTGTCCTCCTGGAAGTCCTTGTTGTAGGCCAGGGGCAAGCCCTTGATCATCACCAGCAGCCCCTGCAGGTGGCCGAACACGCGGCCGCACTTGCCGCGCACCAGCTCGGGCACGTCGGGGTTCTTCTTCTGAGGCATCAGGCTGCTGCCGGTGGCGCAGCGGTCGCTGAGGCTGACAAAGCGGAACTCCTCGCTGGCCCAGAGGATCACCTCCTCACTGAGGCGGCTGAGGTGCACCAGCACCAGGCTGGCGGCGGCGCTGAACTCCACGGCGAAGTCGCGGTCGCTGACCGCATCGAGGCTGTTGGCGTAGACGTCGTCAAAGCCCAGGGCGGCGGCGGTGTGGCGCCGATCGATCGGCACCGGTGTGCCGGCCAGGGCAGCGGCACCGAGCGGGCAGATATTCACGCGCTGGCGCAGATCCCGCAGGCGGGCCCGGTCGCGCTCGGCCATCTCGATGTAGGCCAGCAGATGGTGGGCCAGGGCGATCGGCTGAGCCCGCTGCAGGTGGGTGTAGCCCGGGATCATCACGCCGGCATGGTCTTCGGCCTGGGCCAGCAGGGCCCGCTCGAATCGCAGCAGGGCCGCGTCGATCTCAGCGATGCGGCGGCGCAGCCACAGGCGCAGGTCCGTGCCCACCTGGTCGTTGCGGGAGCGGCCGGTGTGGAGCTTCTTGCCCAAGGGGCCGAGGATGGCGATCAGACGCCGCTCGACGGCGAAGTGCACGTCCTCGTCCTCCAGACCGGGGTTGAAGGTGCCGGCCGCGGCCTCGGAACGCACCTGCTCAAGCCCGCCCACCAGCTGCTCGGCCTCCTCGGCTGTGAGCACACCGGTGCTGGCCAGCATGCGGGCGTGGGCGATGGAGCCGTCGAGGTCCTCCTGCAGCAGGGCGATATCGAAGCCGATCGAGGCGTTGAAGCGCTCGATCGCCGGATGCAGCCCCTGCTCGAAGCGCTGGCTCCAGGTGGAGGCGGTGGAATCGACGGCCACGGGCCCGGGCAGACGGCTGGGCTCAGCTTGGCAAACGGTGCTTCAGGCGGGCAGGGAAGGGAGCATGACCTCCTCACGCACCTTCAGCACCACCATCGAGGCGTCGTCCTCAAGCGGGCGATCGGGGCCGACGAAGCGATCGAGGCGGGCGTAGAGCTGATCGAGGATGCCCTGGGCGCCAACACCGGAGCGGCAGGCGGTTTGCAGGGCCTGCACCAGCCGCTGCTCATCGAAGCGCTCGCCGTTGAGGCCAGACGCCTCGGTCACACCGTCGGTGTAGTACAGCAGCACATCGCCGGGATCGAGCACGATCTGCTCACAGCCGTACTCAGCCTCGGCCTGCAGGCCGATCAGCAGACCAGGGGCATCCAGACGATCCACGGCATTGCGCAGGCGCCGCCAGATCAGCGGCGGGTTGTGGGCTGCGTTGGCATAGCGCAGCAGGCGGGTGCGCGGGTCGAAGTCGGAATAGAAGAGGGTGACAAAGCGGTGCGAGTGGGCGAGATCCTCCTGTGCCAGCTGGTTGAGGTCGTGCAGGATGCGATCGGGCGGATGGCCGCTGAGCACCTCGGCCCGCAGCATGCCGCGCAGCAGGGTCATCAGCAGGCCGGCGGGGACCCCCTTGCCCATCACGTCCCCCATCACCAGAGCCCAGCGGCCCTGCTCGCGACGGCGCCCCAGCAGCTGGGGCCGGGTGGGGATGAAGTCGTAGTAATCGCCGCCCACCTGAAAGGCAGGACGGCAGCGGGCCGCCAGCTCCACCCCATCAATCACCGGCGGGTGATCGGGCAGCAGCTGGGCCTGAATCTCGGCGCCGATCGAGAGCTGTCGATCGACCCGCTCATGGCGACGGGCCTGCTGCTGCAGCTGTTCGCTCTCGATCGCCACGCCGGTGAGGTCGGCCACCAGCTGGGCATGGCCGCGGTGGACCTCGCTCCAGCTGAGGCCACTGCGGGCGCCGAACAGATACAGACGGCCGCGCACCCGGCTGCGGGCCACCACCGATGTGGCGAACAGGGGCCGATCTCCCAGCTGACGCCGCACCAACCGATCCAGCAGCGCCGCCACCGCCTCATCACCGGAGGCCTGCAGCAGCTCCTGATCGCTGAGGCTGGCCAGCTGGCGCAGTAGTTCGCCGCTGGCACCGGGCGGGGCGGCATGCAGCTGCTCGCGCCAGAGGCGCCCATCCGGGTGAAACACCACCAGCACGGCGCCTTCGGCCTCCACCAGCCGGGCCGTCACCAGCGGCACGAGCTCGAGGAAGCGGCCGAGGTTGGTGAAGCTGCGCAGGGCGAACCCCAGCGATGCCAGCAGCTCCTGGTTGCGGCGCTGTTCGCGGCTGAGGCTGTCGAGCAGCTGGCGCAGGGAGGCCATCGCCGTCAGCGGCCGCGACGGCAGTGGCGCTGACGGCAGTGGTGGCGGCTTGCTGCTCACCGCGCGGCCGCATAGGAGCCCGCAAGATAGCGGCGGTGCCGTGATCGGACGGGGGCTTCCCCGTTCAACCGCACGCCAGAACCGGACAACCCGCTGCGGGCCGCTGCATGACCTGGTGAGAAACCACCGTTAGGAGGCCAGCAGGGCCTCGATGAACTCGAAGCTGTTGAAGGGCCGAAGGTCGCGGATGCCCTCGCCGGCGCCGATGAAGCGGATGGGAAGGTTGGCCTCGGAGGCCACCGCCAGGGCAACGCCACCGCGGGCACTGCCATCGAGCTTGGTGAGCACCACGCCGGTGAGACCGGCGGCCTGCGCGAAGGCCATTGCCTGCTTGAGGCCGTTCTGGCCCTGGCTGGCATCCAGCACCAGCAGCGACTGCACCACCGCTTCCGGCGCCAGCTTGTCGACGATGCGGCGCACCTTGGTGAGCTCCTCCATCAGGTTGTGCTTGGTCTGCAGGCGACCGGCCGTGTCCACCAGCACCAGATCGGTGCCCTTGGCGCGGGCGGCACCGATGGCATCAAAAACCACAGCAGCCGGATCGGCGTTGGCCGAGGGGTTCGAGACCACGCTCACGCCGCTGCGCTCCCCCCACACCTCCACCTGGCGCACGGCGGCGGCGCGGAAGGTGTCGGCGGCGGCGATCAGGCAGCTGTAGCCGCTGCGGATGGCGAGATTGGCCAGCTTGCCGAGGGTGGTGGTCTTGCCGACACCGTTCACACCCACCATCAGCCAGACATTCAGGCGCCCGCGCTCGGGCGCCAGCAGCGGAACGCCGCTGGCCTGGATCGGGGCCTCAAGCAGGCCCCGCAGCTGATCCTTGAGGAAGCGGATGCCTTCGGCCGGATCCACCACCTCCTCGTTCATGCGGCGGCGCAGGGCCTCGAGCACCTGATCGGTGGCCTGGACGCCCACATCGGCGCGCAGCAGCAGGGTCTCGAGGTCGTCGAGCACCTCGGGACTGAGGGGATCGTCGCCGAGGGTGTCGAGCAACTGGGTGACGAAGCCGCGGCGCGTCTTCTCCATGCCGCGCCGCAGGCGGCCGAGCCAGTCGATCTCCTCCAGGGAGATGTCTTCGAGCTGGCGGCCCTGGGCGGCCAGCACCTCCGCCGACCAGGTGAAGTCGTCATCAAAGGCACCGAGCTGGGGCGCGGCCTCATCCACCGCCCCGGCTGCAGTGAATGGTGTGGCGGCAGCAGGAGCCGGCACAGTCGCCGCTGACGGCGCGGCGGGCTCCTGAACAACGTCGAGCGCTCGCTCGCGGATCTCCTGCTGCCGCTGCGCGCGCTGGGCGGCGGCCAGCTCCAGCAGCGACAGTCCCGCAGACGGAGCGGAGGCGGGAGCAGCCGGCTCGGTTTCGAGCGCAGGCTCGGGCTCGGGCTGCAAAGCAGGCTCACCCACAGCCGCAGGGGCCGGGCCAGACACATCATCAGGGGACAGGCCTGCAGGCACCTCTCCCGATTTCTGTACAGCCTGTACAGAAGCCTGGGCACTCGCACCAGGCGCAGCGGCCGCCGCGGGTGGCGCGGCCTCAGCAGCCTGGGAGGCCTGCCGTTCGGCCTCCTGCTGGGCCTTGAGGCGCGCGTAGGCCTGGCGGGCCCACTCCAAGGCGTCCTGATCGACGCCGACGGGAGCGCTCGGGCTGTCGGGGGCCGGGGCAGTAACGCTCGGGGGTTCTGGGGCTGGATCGGCTGCAGGAGCCTCAGCCGCCACAGACTCGTCGGCCCGAGGCGGCTCCGGGGCCGGTTCCGGCGCGGCGGGCTGGGGGTTCTGGGGGGCCTGGCCCCGGTTGAACCAGTCGAAAACCATCGCTCTCCTGTTGCGCTCGGGCCGGTGGCGTCAGCGCTGGGGAGCGCCGGCGCTGGTGAAGCGACGCAGCACGCCGTTGATCATGCGGCGGCCCTGTTCGTCGCTGTAGCGGTTGGCCAATTCCACCGCCTCGTTGCAGGCGACGGCGGGGGGCGTGTTGAAGGCCTCAATCTCCACGGCGGCCAGGCGCAGGATGTCGCGGTCGATGCGGGGCAGGCGGGTGAGGCGCCAACCCTCCATCACGGCATCGATGCGCTGATCGAGATCCTCGCGGCCACGCAGCACGGCCCGGGTGCGGTCCACGGCGCCGCGACGCACCTCTTCCTGGTCGGCCAGCATCAGCAGGCGCGGCAGTTCAAGGCTGGCGGAGAGGCGGTTCAAAGCGTGCTCAGCGTGGCCGAGGCCCTCCTGGAGGTGCTGACGCACCTTCGGCAGCTGGCCGGCGCTGCCCTCATCCTGCAGTTCGCTGTCGAGCAGCTGCTGCTGCGCCGCCTGTAGATCGCCTGCTGCCTGGTCGAGCGCTTCGCGCACGTGGTTGCTGAGGGTGGCCAGGGCCTGGTGAAGCAGGGTGTCGAGCGCCATGTCAGCGGCGGGGGCCGCACCAGCGCCGGCCGGCCGGTCACTGATCTGGCCGAGCATCAGCAGGGCCAGTTCACGGGCAACGGTGCGGCTCTGCATCAGGCCTTGTTGGAGGGGAGAGGGGAGTAAGCCGGAGCGCGCAACTGAGCCAGCAGGCTCGAGAAACTGCGGCTTGCGGGGGTTTCTCGCTCGTCGGGATTGACGATGCCCGCCGAGATGATCGTGCGGAAGGCATCCTCCACCGACAGATCGAGATCGCGCACCGACGTTTCCGGCACCACGGCATACCAGCCGGTGGTGGGGTTGGGGGCCGTGGGAATGAACACGCTCAGCATCGGTTTGTCGAAGCCGGCCGAGAGGGTCGCCCCCAGCACCCCGGTGACGAAGCCGAGCGCATAGAGGCCCTCACGGGGGTACTCGATCAACACCACCCGGCGGAAGCGACTGGAGTTGTCGCGCAGGAATGTTTCCAGCAGCTGCTTGAGCGTCTTGTAGACGCTGCCGGCCACGGGGATGCGCTGCAGGGTGCCCTCGCCGAACTCGAGCAACCAGCGTCCGACGATGTTGCGCGCCATCAGGCCGATCAGGAGGATCGCCAGCAGCGGCACCACCAGACCCAGACCCAGGTTGATCAGCTCCTGGAGCAGTGGGTTGAGGGTGTTGAACGGATTGAGCTGCTTGGGGATCGAGGTGAGGAACGCCAGCACGAAGCGGCTCACCGTGGTGGCCAGCCAGATCGTGGTGGCCAAGGGGATGACCACCAGCAGGCCGGCGATCAGATCGTTCTTCAGATCCTGCTGCAGGCGGTCGCCCAGCGGCTGATCAGGTCTGGGACTGGACTGCACCAACGGCGGGCCGGCTGTTCCGGTCAACAGAAACCAATCCGCAACTTAGCCAGCCGCCCTCACACGACGGCCACGACGGCCAGCAGGACGAAGGCCACCAGCAGCACGGCGGCGGTGCCGAGACCACCGATCCGCCGCTGATTGGCGGCCAGATCACGGCGGCTTTCGGCCTGCTTCAGCTGCTCATCGGCCTGGGAGAGCTGGCGGTCCATGAAGGACTTGGCCACCTGCTGCTTCTGGGCCTCGGTGGCCGTGGCCGGAATCTGACCGGCCTTCTCGCCCTGAGCGATCACCTGCTCGATCACCTGGGGGTTCTGGAGCTGGGCGCGGGCCATCTCGAGCTGACCCTTCTGAGCCATCAGCGCCTGATCCGCCTGTTCGCTGATGGTCCGGTCGCCGGCGATGGTGACGGGGATGGTCACCATCAGAGCCAGGGCCAGCACACCACTGACCACCGTGATGAACCAGTGGATCGGCGTGCGCCGGGCATGCGGATCATCCAGGCGGGAGGCGATCAGCATCAGCAACAGCCCCACGAAGGCCATCGGTGACTGGGTGACCAGGGTGGTGGACACCAGCTGGCGGAAACTCTCTTCACCCCAGCCGTTCACCGCCAGCACCGAAAGCAGCTGCAGCCCGAGCAGCAGCACCAGGGTGAGTCCCAGCCAGCGGAACAGGTTGCCGAGGCGGCCGGGTGCTGCTGTGCTCACAGTGGATCTGACGCAATCGCGCAATCGTAGGGGTGGTGGGCGGATGGGGCATCCAGACGACCCTGGGTTGCAGGCCAGCGGGGCGCTGGTGACGGCAATCAAGGCCGAGGCACGGCGCCTGGGCTTCGATCCGGTGGGGATCGCGGCGGTGCCCGGCGGCGAGCGGCTGCCACTGCGCACCGCCGCCCTGGAGCGCTGGCTGGCGGCCGGCCACCAGGCGGAGATGGCCTGGATGGCAGACCCACGACGGCGCGATGTGAGCCAGCTGCTGGAGGGGGTGCGCAGCCTGGTGGCGGTGGGCCTGGACTACCACGTGCCGGCCGAGCGAGCGCCCGGCAGCCTGAAAGTGGCGCGCTACGGCTGGGGGCGCGACTACCACCGCGTGATCGACGGGCGGCTGCGGACCCTGGGCCGCTGGCTGGCGAGCCAGGTGCCGGGGATGCGCTGGCGGGCCTGCGTGGACAGCGCCCCGCTGCTGGACAAGGCCTGGGCCGAGGAGGCGGGCCTGGGCTGGATCGGCAAGCACGGCAACCTGATCCACCCGAAACGCGGCTCCTGGCTGCTGCTCGGCCACCTGCTCACCGACCTGGCCCTGCCGGCCGATGCGCCAGCAAAACCCGCCTGCGGTGCCTGCACCGCCTGCCTCGACGCCTGCCCCACCACCGCGATCGTGGAGCCGTTCGTGGTGGATGCCCGCCGCTGCATCGCCTTTCACACGATCGAGAACCGCGAGCCGGAGCTGCCGCCCGCCATCGCCGGCGCCCTGCAGGGCTGGGTGGCCGGCTGCGACATCTGCCAGGAGGTGTGCCCCTGGAACCGGCGGCCGGGGCCGCTCAACACCGACCCGGATCTGCAGCCGCGCCCCTGGTGGCTGAATCTGCAGGCGAGCGAAGCCCTGAGCTGGAGCGATGCCGAGTGGGACGAGAAGCTGCGCGCCTCAGCCCTGCGCCGCATCAAACCGGCGATGTGGCGCCGCAACATCCGTGCCACCCAGGGTTGATGGCGCACGGCGGAAGGGCAACGAAGCCGTCCCTGCCTAGGCTGCAGCTGAGTTGATCCCCATCGATGGCTGCGCGCTGGTTGAGGTCTCTGGCGGCAGCTCCCCTGATGTTCGGCGGGCTGCTCGCAGGAGCGGCAGCGAGCGGTTTCATCCTCAGCAGCGCAGCGCCCGCCAGAGCCCTGGTGCCCTACGTGCTCGTACCGAGCCCCGCCAACCTGGAGGGAGCCGGGCTCGGCATCGCCCAGGCGGCGGCCCGGCTTCTGCGGCTGGGTCAGGCAGATGACGCCGCCCGACTGGCGGCCCTGGTGGTGCAGCTGATCCCCGACGACCCCCGCGGCTGGGTGTTGCTGGCGGAGGCAGATCTGCGCAGCGGCCAGGAGAAAGCGGCAGCGGTGGCACTGGAAAAGGCCCGCAGCCTCGACCCGCGCAACCCCGGCATCCTGTTCGCCCAGGGGTCGCTGGCGCTGAAGGCCAACAACCCCACCCAGGCGGTGGAACTGATCCAGCAGGGGCTCAAGCTCGATGGCCGCAACGCAGGCGCTTACTTCGATCTGGGCAACGCCCACATCCTGATGGGCCGCAACGGCGAGGCCCTGGCGGCGTTCGAAAAGGCCGCCGGCCTGCGCAAGGACTTCTGGGAGGCGATCAACAACCAGGCCCTGGTGCTGTTCGAGCAGCGCAAGGATGACGCCGCAATCCAGCGCTGGCGGCGGGTTCTGAAGATCAGCCCGACCGCCTCCGAA
The DNA here is from genome assembly GCA_027488975.1 of Cyanobium sp. E1_MAG_00006. Classification (GTDB taxonomy): domain Bacteria; phylum Cyanobacteriota; class Cyanobacteriia; order PCC-6307; family Cyanobiaceae; genus Vulcanococcus. The sequence continues at coordinate 45,412 of JAIYAQ010000037.1, read as the reverse complement.
CCGATGCTGGCCCTGGCCTCGGCCCTCAACAGCCGGCAACCGGGCAGCAGCGAAAGCCTGGAACTGGCCCACAAGGCCCTGGCCGGTGAACCGAACTACGTGCTGGACAGCTACCAGAAGGAGCAGCTGTGGGGCAGCCGGCTGCGGGCCGCCACTGCAATCCTGCTCAGCCAGCCGGCCCTCAAAGGCGATGTGGAGCGAGCCCAGGCCAACGCCGGCGGCGGCAGCAGCGACGACGAGCCCTGACGCCCCGGCCCCGCCTGACCCGGCCTGGACGCCATCGGTAGGCTGAGCGCCACTTTCCAGCCCCCGGCCGCAGCAACGGATGCCCAAGGCGCGCCCCGACCAGCCGCTGCCGGAGCCGCCCGACGAGCGGCGCATCCAGCCGATCGAGCTGCATCAGGAGATGCAGCGCTCCTATCTCGAGTACGCCATGAGCGTGATCGTGGGCCGGGCTCTGCCCGATGCCCGCGATGGGCTCAAACCGGTGCAGCGGCGGATCCTCTACGCGATGCACGAGCTGGGGCTGACACCGGATCGGCCTTACCGCAAGTGCGCCCGCGTGGTGGGCGACGTGCTGGGCAAATACCACCCCCATGGCGATCAGGCCGTCTACGACGCCCTGGTGCGGCTGGTGCAGACCTTCGCCAGCCGCCATCCGCTGCTGGATGGCCACGGCAACTTCGGCTCGGTCGACGACGACCCGCCGGCCGCCATGCGCTACACGGAAACGCGGCTGGCGCCGATCGCCAACGAGGGGCTGCTCGATGAGATCGGCAACGACACCGTTGATTTCGCAGCGAACTTCGATGGCTCCCAGCAGGAGCCCACGGTGCTGCCGGCCCAGCTGCCCTTCCTGATCCTGAACGGCTGCACCGGCATCGCCGTGGGCATGGCCACCAACATCCCGCCCCACAACCTGGGGGAGGTGGTGGATGCCCTGATCGCCCTGATCCGCCAGCCGGACCTGGCCGACGAGAAGCTGCTGGAGCTGGTGCCCGGCCCCGACTTCCCCACCGGCGGCGAGGTGCTCACCGGCAGCGGTGTGCGCGACACCTACCTGCACGGCCGCGGCAGCATCCCCATGCGCGGCGTGGCCCACATCGAGGAAGTGCAGCCCGGCAAGGGCCGTCACAAACGCGGCGCTGTGGTGATCACCGAACTGCCCTATCAGCTCAGTAAGGCCGGCTGGATCGAGAAGCTGGCAGAGCAGGTGAACGAGGGCAAGATCACCGGCATCGCCGACATCCGCGATGAATCCGACCGTGAGGGCATGCGGGTGGTGGTGGAGCTGCGCCGGGATTCCGAGCCGGAGAAGGTGCTGCAGGACCTGCAGCGCCGCACGGCCCTGCAGAGCAACTACGGCGCGATTCTGCTGGCCCTGGTGAACGGCAAGCCCCAGCAGCTGAGCCTGCGCCAGCTGCTGCAGGAGTTCCTGGAATACCGTGAACTCACCATCATCCGCCGCACCCGCCACGCGCTCAAGCGGGCGGAAGACCGGCTGGAGGTGGTGGAGGGCCTGATCGCCGCCCTCAACGCCCTGCAGCAGGTGATCGCCCTGATCACAGCGGCGCCTGATGCCGCCAGCGCCCGCGCCAGCCTGCAGGTCCAGCTGGACCTGAGCGAGCGGCAGGCCGATGCGGTGCTGGCGATGCCGCTGCGGCGGCTCACGGGGCTGGAACAGGAGAGCCTGCGCAAGGAGGCCGACGACCTGGCCCAGGAACGCGAGCGCCTGCGCCACCTGCTGGAGGAGCGGCCGGTGCTGCTCGAGACGATGGTGACGGAGTTCAAGGCGCTCAAGAAGCGCTTCGCCACGCCGCGGCGCACCCGGTTGGTGGAGGGAGGCGATGAACTGGTGGCCCAGCGCAGCGCGGCCATCCGCCCCAATGCCGAACTGCTGCGCCAGCGCGCCCTTGATGGGCTGGCCAGCGACGGCCGGCTGCTGATCCAGGCCGATGGCCAGGTGAAGATCGTTGGCCCGCAACTGCTGGGGCGCCTGCATCTCGAGGAGCCGATTGAGCTGGGCGAGCACCCTGCACCAGCCCGGCTGATCCTGCCGGTGGCCAGCCAGCCGGCAGTGCTGGCCTTCACCGATACCGGTCGGGTGGCCCTGCTGCGCTGGGAGTTCGCCGGCCAGCAGCCGGGCCCACTCGAGAGATTCCTGCCCGAGGGTATGAGCGGCGAGCGGGTGGTGCAGCTGCTGCCCCTGCCAGCGCCCGAGCACGCCAGCGGTGTGAGCGTGGGTCTGCTCAGCAGCGACGGCCGCTTCAAGCGCCTGCCGATCGAGGAGTTCCAGGAGCTCTCCGGCAGGGCCGCCTCGGTGCTGAAACTGAAGGACGGGGTGAGCCTGCAACGGGTGGTGCTCTGCCGCGACGGCGAGGAGCTGGTGGTGGCGAGCAACACCGGCCGACTGCTGCGGCTTGCGGTGAACGAGGCCAACCTGCCGGTGATGGGCCGCAACGCGCAGGGACCGGTGCTGCTGCGTCTGCTGCCGGGCGAGACGGTGGTGGGGGCCGCCGGAGTGGATGGCGAGGGCAGCGTGCTGCTGGCCAGCGCGCGCGGCCAGATCAAGCGGCTGGGGGTGGCCGGACTGCGTCGCTGCCAGCGCGGCGATCTCGGCCAGATCGGTCTGCGTTTCGAGCAGCGCGAGGATCAATTGATCGACCTGCGCCCCGGCAGCGCCGATCTCGTAGCAGGTCTGCTCAGCGATGGCCGCAGCCTGCGGCTGGCCACGGCAGCACTGATCGCGGAGGATCCAGGTGGCAGCGGCATGGCACTGCCGCTGAACCCGTCAGACCGCCTGAATGCGCTGGTGCCGCTCGGACTCTGAACTACAGCGCAGGCGGATGCTGCGCCAGCACCTGCTTGAGATACCGGCCTGTGTGACTGGTTGGATGATCGGCCACCTCTTCGGGGGTGCCCATCACCACAATCTGTCCGCCCTTGTCGCCGCCTTCTGGACCGAGATCGACGATCCAATCGGAGCAGCGAATCACATCGAGGTTGTGCTCGATCACCAGGATTGAGTTGCCCTTATCCACGAGCCGCTGCATCACATCCATCAACTTGTGCACGTCGTAGAAGCTGAGGCCGGTGGTGGGTTCGTCGATCAGATACAGCGTTTTGCCGGTGGCTCGTTTGGAGAGTTCGGTGGCCAGCTTCACACGCTGCGCTTCACCGCCGGAGAGGGTGGGAGCCGGCTGGCCGAGCTTGACGTAGCCAAGGCCCACATCCACCAGAGTGCGCAGACGATCGGCCGCCTGGGGGATGGCGGAGAAGACCTCGCAGGCCTGCTCCACCGTCATCTCCAGCACATCGGCGATGGTGTGGCCCTTGTAACGCACCTGCAACGTCTCGCGGTTGTAGCGGGCGCCCTTGCAGACGTCGCACTGCACATAAACGTCCGGCAGGAAGTTCATCTCGATCACGTTCACACCCTGACCACTGCATGACTCGCAGCGGCCGCCCTTGACGTTGAAGCTGAACTGGCCCACCTGATAGCCGCGGGCCTTGGCCTCCACCGTGGCGGCGAACACCTGGCGGATGGGATCAAAGGCGCCGGTGTAGGTGGCGGGGTTGGAGCGGGGCGTACGACCGATCGGTGACTGGTCGATCACGATCACCTTGTCGATCGCCTTGATGCCCTTCAGCTCCTCAAGCCCCGCAGGGAAGGGCACCTTCATGCCCAACTTGTGCTCGAGCGCCGGGTGCAGCAGTTCGTTCACCAGGGTGCTCTTGCCGCTGCCGCTCACTCCCGTCACGCACACCAGCCGCCCGAGCGGAAACTCCACATCGAAGCCGGAGAGGTTGTTGCGGCCGCAACCCACCAGGGTCAGCTTGCGGGTGCCGCTGGTTCTCCGTTCTGCCGGTGTGGGAATCGTGCGGCGCCCGCTCAGGTAGGCACCAGTGAGCGAATCCTCCGCCGCCAGCAGATCGGCGAAGCTGCCCTCGGCCACGATGCGGCCGCCGTGCACGCCGGCGCCGGGGCCGATGTCGACGATGTGATCGGCGGCGCGGATCGTGTCTTCGTCGTGCTCGACGACGATCAGCGTGTTGCCTAAATCGCGCAGTTTCAGCAGCGTGTTGAGCAGGCGATCGTTGTCGCGCTGGTGCAGGCCGATGCTCGGCTCATCGAGCACATACAGCACGCCCGTGAGGCCGGCACCGATCTGGGTGGCCAGGCGGATGCGCTGGGCCTCGCCGCCGCTGAGCGTCATCGCCGGGCGATCGAGGCTGAGGTAATCCAGACCCACATCCAGCAGGAAGCGCAGCCGCAGGCGGATCTCTCGCAGCACCAGATCACCGATCTGGATCTGGCGGGCATTCAGCAACGGCTCGGCACCCTCGCTGGCACCCACCCCCATCAGCTGCTCGATCCGCCGCAGGCTCTCGCCCACGCTGGTGCTGGTGAGCTCATGAATCCGGTAAGGCCCCACCCGCACAGCCAGCGCCTCAGGCCGCAGCCGCAGGCCATGGCAGCTGGCGCAAGGCACCAGCTCGAGAAACTTCTCCAGCTTCTGGCGCATCGCCTCACCGCTGGCATCGCGCAGCTGCCGCTCCAGGATCGGCAGGATCCCCTCGAAGGGCCGCAGGTAGGTCTGCGCCTTGCGGTAGCGGCTGTCGGCCTGAATGGCGATCGGCTCATGGGAGCCATTGAGCAGCACCTCCCGCTGCTCAGCCGTGAGCTGGTTCCAGGGGGTCTTGATCTCGAAGCCGAAGGCCTCGCCCACCGAATAGAGCAGCGAAAAGTAGTAGGAGTTGTCCTTCTCAGCCCAGGGGGCCACGGCCGCATACACCGGCAGGCTTGGATCCGGGATCACCCGCTCGGTGGTGAACTTGCGCAGATGGCCGATGCCGTGGCAATCGGCGCAGGCCCCATAGGGACTGTTGAACGAGAACAGCCGCGGCGACAGCTCCTCCATCACCGCCCCGTGCACCGGGCAGGCGAAGTTTTCCGAGTAGAGCCGCTCGCGCTCGATCGTGTCGGGCAGCTCCTCCTCCGCCTTGGGCACCACCTCAACCAGAGCCAGGCCATCGCCGCGCTTCAGGGCCGTGCGCAACGAATCCGTGAGGCGCTCCTGCACCCCCTCGCGAGCCACGAGGCGATCCACTACCACCTCGATGTTGTGGGCGTGGTTCTTGTCGAGCTCGATGTTGTCGGCCAGCTCGCGCACCTCGCCGTTGATGCGCACCCGCGCGAAGCCCTCGGCCACCAGGCCGCTCAGCAGCTTCACGTGGGTGCCTTTCTTGCCGCGCACCACCGGTGCCAGCAGCTGATAGCGGGTGCTCTCCGGCAGCTGCAGGATCTGATCGACCATCTCGTCGATCGACTGAGGCCGGATCGAGCGGTCGCACTCCGGGCAGTGGGGCTCACCGGCACGGCCGAACAGCAGGCGCAGATAGTCCTGGATCTCGGTGACCGTGCCGACGGTGGAACGGGGGTTGTGACTGGTGGATTTCTGGTCGATCGAGATCGCCGGCGAGAGGCCCTCGATCGCGTCGACATCCGGCTTGTCGACCTGGCCGAGGAACTGACGCGCATAGGCCGAGAGGCTCTCGACGTAGCGGCGCTGACCCTCGGCGAAGATCGTGTCGAACGCCAGCGAGCTCTTGCCGCTGCCGCTCACCCCCGTGAACACCACCAGACGGTTGCGCGGGATCGTGACGTCGACATTGCGGAGGTTGTGCTGGCGGGCACCCCGCACCCGGATCACGTCCTCCAGGGCGCCACCGCTGAGCACACGGCTGCCATCGAGCTGGGCCGCCTTCTCATGCAGGGTGGTGGCCGGCGCAGGGGCGGCCTTGGTCCCGGAAGCGGCGCGCGCGCGGGGCATCCTGCAGGTTCAGCAACAGTGCACTCTAGGAGCCGTGCCCGGTCGACTGTCAGCCGAGCGTGTTGATGGCACGGGCCAGGATCACAATGAACACAATAATCATCGAAAAGCTGTGGATCAGCTGCAGGGTCTTGAGTTTGGATCCGATCAACAGATGCCCCTCAGGGGCTGCAAAACAGTTGCTGGATAGTGTTGTGAAGTAGAGATAATCAATCGGCCCGGGGATCCAGTTGGCCGAATGGAAGCGCACATCCTCGATCGCCTCTTCTGGAAAGAGAATGCCCAGCGGCAGCCGGGGCTGCGCGGAAGCGTGAGCATCGGCGCTGATCAGACGCAAGGGGTGATCGAAATACCAGTACCAGAACAAGAAACTGAGATTCACCGCGACATACAGCAGCAGACCCTCGAACAACAACGCATAGGAGGCGATGCCCAGGCGCACGATGCCCAGATTCAGTGACGCCAGATTGACCATCAGCTCAGCCGAGGCCAGAGCGCCCAGCAGTGCCAGCAACCCGCGGGAACAGGCTGCGTCCCGGCGCAGCCGGGGCAGATAGGCCCACAGCAACAGCGCCAGGAACAGCAGCAGGCTGAGGCCGTAGGCCACCATCAACCCGTAGCGGCAGGCCACCAGCCAGCTGGCGGTGGCGATCTGTCGATGCAGAAGATGCTGCAGCAACTGCCAGCGGATCAGAGCGCCGATCAGCACGGACGCCAGCAACGCGAGCACATAGGGCAACGCGCCGCGGGCGCTGCTCACGAGCTGTGGGCCTCCAGCAGGCTGGCCGCGTAGCTCTGGGCCTGACCGACGTCGCCGCCGGCAAGTTCCGCCAGTTCCGCCTGACGGGCCTGAGTGTCCCGCAGCTGGGACACACGCGTGTGGGTGATGCCCTTCACCACCTGCTTAGCCACACGGAAGTGATGATCCGCCGCCGCCGCCAGCAGCGGCTGGTGGGTAACGCAGAACACCTGCCGTTTGGCCGCCAAACGCCGCAGCAGCTCGGCCATGGCACCGCTCACCCGGCCGCTGACACCGGTGTCGATCTCATCGAACAGCAGGGTGACGTGCGGATCTGCCGCCGCCAGGCAGGTTTTCAAGGCCAACAGGAAGCGCGACATCTCGCCGCCGGAGGCCACCTCCGCCAGCGGGGCCAGGGCCTGGCCGGGGTTGGCGGAGAACAGGAACTGCACTGCATCGGCCCCCTCCTCCCCGGGCGTGGCGGACGCGATCGCCACCGCGAAGCGCACATTGGCCAGCCCCATCGGCCGCAGAGCCTCCATCAGCTGCTGCTCCAGAGCCGAGGCCGCGGTGCGGCGGGCTGCCGTGAGCGCGGCATTGGCCCGGTCGCGGCCGGCCCGGGCGGCAACCTCAGCGGCCTGGAGCGCCTCGAGGCTGGCCTCAGCGCCACCGGGGGCGAGCTGCTCGCGCAGGTCATCGCGCCAGTGGATCAATTCAGCCAGATCCTTGCCATGGCGGCGTTCCAGGGCCTTGAGCTGGGCGATGCGCTCCTGCAGCTGGCCCAGGCTCTCGGGATCGCTTTCCAGGCAGGCGCCGTAGCGGTCGAGATCACGAGCCAGGTCCTGCAGCTGGGCCAGGCCATCGCTGCAGCGGGCCGCAAGCTCAGCCACGGAGGGGTCCAGCTGCTGCATCTGCGCCAGCTCCGCCTCGCAGGCGGCCAGGTGATCGAGAACCGCCGGTGCCTCATCAGCCCCCTCCACCAGGCGCCCGATCAAGGCCATCACCCCCTCCTGCAGGCGCACGCCGTGGGCCAGGCGGTTCTCCTCCGCCTGCAGGCGCTCCCGCTCGAGCGGATCCTCAAGTCGCGCCGTCTCGAGATCTTCAAGCAGCTGCTCCTGGCGGGCCCGCTCCTGCTGCAGCTGCTGCCAGTTGGCCTGGGCCTGCTCCAGGGCCGCCGCCGCCTGCCGCCAGGCCCGCCAGGCCTGGGCCACCTCCGGCAGCTGACGCTGCAGCGGCTCGCCGGCGAAGCGATCCAGCCAGCGGCGCTGCTGACCCGGCCGTGCCAGCTGCTGGGTCTGCCCCTGAACCGTGAGGTCGAGCAGCAGCGGCCGCAGCTCCTGGATCTGGGCGCGGTTGACCGCGACGCCGTTGAGCCGATGGCGGCTGCCAAGGCGACCCTCGCTGAGGCGCCACTCCCGGCTGAGCAGGATCTCGCCGTCCTCAGGCTCCAGCTCCTGCTGCTCCAGCCAGGCCTGCAGCGGTGGCGTCAGGCTGAAGCTGGCCTCGATCACGCCCCGCTCCGCCCCCTGGCGCAGCAAGCGCAGACCGCTGCCGCTGCCGCTGCCCGCAGCGCCCCCCAGCAGGGCATCGAGGGCATCCAGGAGGATTGATTTACCGGCTCCGGTTTCGCCGGTGAGCACCGTGAAACCGCCACTGAAGCTCAGCTGCAACGCCTCGATCAGGGCGATGTTCTCGAGGCGCAGTCCGGTGAGCACAGGCGCGTCCGGCAGCCGGAGGGTAGGCGGCCCGACCGTAGCGGCAGCATCTTTCGTTTAGAAGGGGGTGACCAGTGAAGGCCCAAGCGCCAGGGCGACATGGTCGATCGCGTCACCCCCCTAACCCCGGCTGAAGCAGCGGCGGCGGCCATGCGGGCGGCAGTGTTCGGTGAACAGGCCGACAACGGCAGCACTGCCTGCGCAACCGAAGCAGCGCCCCAGGAGTTCTGGACAGACCTGAACGACGGCGCGACACCTCAGCTGAACCTGATCACAGAGCACGACATCCAGAACCAAGGCGCGGTCAAACCAGCAGCCCAGGCCGCACCGGCACAAGGCTCTGATGCGGAACTGAGCGACTTCATCGAGGCCTCCGGCCTGCTCACCTACGACCCTGCGGCGATCACCCGCATCTATGCCGGTCATCCCCAGCGGTTGCTGCGCCGCCTCTGGCAGACCCTGGTGCCGATCGGCCTCTATCTGCTGGGCGTTGGCGTCGACTGGCTCACGCGCCGACTGCAGGACCCCAGCCATGCCCGGGCCCGGGCCAAGGAGGCCGCGGATCTGGTGGCGTCGCTGGGGCCCGCTTTCATCAAAGCCGGTCAGGCCCTCTCCACCCGACCGGACATCATTCCGCCACTGCTGCTGGAGGAACTGGCCCAACTGCAGGACCAACTGCCGGGCTTCGATTCAGCCCTGGCCATGGCCTGCATCGAGGAGGACCTCGGAGCACCGATCCACACGATCTACGCCGAGCTGGAACGGGAGCCGATCTCGGCGGCCTCGCTGGGCCAGGTGCACCGCGGCGTGCTGCTCAGCGGCGAGAAGGTTGCCGTAAAGGTGCAGCGCCCGGGCCTGCGCGAGCAGATCACGCTCGATCTCTACATCGTGCGCAACATCGCCGCCTGGCTGAACCGCAACGTCGGACTGATCCGCTCCGACCTGGTGGCCTTGATCGATGAACTGGGCCAGCGAGTGTTCGAGGAGATGGATTACTGCAATGAAGCGAGCAACGCCGAGGAATTCGCCCGGCTGCACGCCCATAACCCGCGCATCGCCGTGCCGCGCATCCACCACGAGGCCACGGCGCGCCGGGTGCTCACCATGGAATGGATCGACGGGGTCAAGCTCACCAACCTCGAGGCGGTGCGCCAGCTGGGCATCGACCCGGACGACATGGTGACTGTGGGGGTGAACTGCTCTCTGCAGCAACTGCTGGAACACGGGTTCTTCCACGCCGATCCCCACCCGGGCAACCTGCTGGCGCTGCCGGATGGCCGCCTGGCCTATCTCGATTTCGGCATGATGAGCACGGTGAGCCGCGAATCGCGCACCGGCCTGATCCAGGCGGTGGTGCACCTGGTGAACCGCAACTTCGCCAAGCTTTCGAAGGACTTCGTTGCCCTCGGCTTCCTGGCGGAGGACGTCAACCTTGAACCGATCGTGCCAGCGTTCGAAAGCGTGTTCGGCCAGGCCCTGGAGATGGGGGTCAGCCGCATGGACTTCAAGGCCGTCACCGACGACCTCTCGGGCGTGATGTATCGCTTCCCGTTCCGGGTGCCCCCTTACTACGCCCTGATCATCCGCTCGCTGGTGACGCTCGAGGGGATCGCCCTGAGCGTGGACCCCGAGTTCAAGATCCTCGGCGCCGCCTACCCCTACTTTGCCCGCCGGTTGATGGAGGATCCCGACCCCCAGCTGCGCGACAGCCTGCGGGAAATGCTGTTCGACGGCGAGATCTTCCGCTGGCAGCGGCTGGACAACCTGATCACCAGTGCCGCCAGCGGCGCCGCGCTCGATCTGGAGGGTCTGCTCGATCAGGTTCTCGACTTCCTCTTCTCACCAAAGGCCGGTCTGTTGCGCAACCAGCTGGTGGAAGCCGCCGTGAACCAGATGGATGCCTTCGGCTGGCAGACAACCCTGCGCCTCAGCCAGCGGCTGCCGAGGCGGCTGCTGCCACCGGGGCTGCGGGACCGGCAACCAGCCACGGTCAGCGACCTGGAAATGCTGTCCCTCGAACCGATCCAGCGGCTGGTGGCGATCCTGGGCCAGCTACCCGGCTTTGAGCCGCAGCTGCTGCTGCGTCGACTGCCACGGCTGCTGCAGGAAACCGAATTGCGCCGCATGGGGGCAGAGCTGGCACGCGGGCTTGCCGAACGCAGCGTGGTGCGTCTCCTGCGCGATGTGCTGGTGGGTCCTGGAACGGCAGCAGGCAGCGCCTAGGGTTGCCCCACGCCCGTACCCGCCGCGTCGCCCCACCATGGCCTCCTTGAAGCGTCAGCGCCTGGCCGCCGTTCTTCTGGGCGCAGGCCTGCTGGCGGGATCGCCGCTGCTGCCCAGCGCGAGCCTGGCCGCCCAGAACGTGGTGTTCGTGAGCGGGGCCTTCCGGCGTTCGATCGCCGTGGCCGATATGAAGCATCTGGCCACCACAGGCGAAGCGCGTGGTCTGCTGGCGGATGTGATGTCCTTCGCCAGGCAGAAGCCACAGGACGTCGCCAAGCTGCTAAATGCGGAACTGAGCCTGCCGCTGGTTCTCACCAGCCGCCTGCTCAACACCCGCATCGGTGAAGCGATCCTCAACAGGCTCGCTCAGATCATGTACCCGCTCAAGGCGAAACCCGCCGGCATTCCGGCGCTGCGAGCCGGTGTGATCAACGGCCTGGTGGCGGGCGACGGCAGGCTCAATGCCATCGGCTTCCTGCAGGCCTATCCGGTGGATGAGCTGGAGGTCAACATCCCGGCGCTGCTGGCGTTGATGCGCAAAGCCAGCTCGATCAGCCAGCTGGTGAGCTATTTCACCGATGCACCGCTCGATGGGCTGCGCGGTGAATCCGATGCCCCCAAGGGCCTGAAACCGGCCCCGTAGATTCAGATTCAGACCACCAGCCCATCGCCCGTGCCCCTGCTGTCCTCCATCCGCCGGCGCCTGGGTGGCACCAAACCGGCCATGCAGGATTGGCCGGGGCTGATCGAGGGCTACCGCAAGTGGCTGCCGGTGAGCGACAGGACACCGGTGATCACCCTGCGCGAGGGCGCCACGCCTCTGATTCCCGCCCCGGTGATCGCCGAGCGCATCGGCAAGGGCGTGAAGGTCTACCTCAAATACGACGGCCTCAACCCCACCGGCTCCTTCAAGGACCGGGGTATGACCATGGCCATCAGCAAGGCCAAGGAAGCGGGCTCGGAGGCGGTGATCTGCGCCAGCACCGGCAACACCTCGGCGGCCGCTGCCGCCTATGCCCGCCGCGGCGGCATGCGGGCCTTCGTGCTGATTCCCGATGGCTACGTGGCCCAGGGCAAGCTGGCCCAGGCCCTGCTCTACGGCGCTGAGGTTCTGGCGGTGAAGGGCAACTTCGACCGGGCCCTGGCGATCGTGCGCGAGGTGGCCGATCAGTACCCGGTCACCCTGGTGAACTCGCTCAACCCCTACCGGCTCCAAGGTCAGAAGACCGCCGCCTTCGAAGTGGTGGATGCCCTGGGCGAGGCGCCCGACTGGCTGTGCGTCCCCGTGGGCAACGCCGGCAACATCAGCGCCTACTGGATGGGCTTCAACGAGTACAAGGCCGCCGGCCACAGCCGCAGGCTGCCGCGGATGATGGGCTTCCAGGCCGCCGGAGCCGCACCGCTGGTGCTGGGCCACACGGTGGAACAGCCGGACACGATCGCCACCGCGATCCGCATCGGCAACCCGGTGAACAGGGAGAACGCCCTCAAGGCCCGTGCCGAGAGCAACGGCGACTTCATGGCCGTGACCGACGCCGAAATCATCGACGCCTACAAGCTGCTGGGCAGCGGTGAGGGTGTGTTCTGCGAGCCCGCCAGCGCAGCCTCAGTGGCCGGCCTGATCAAGCGCCGCGAAGAGGTGCCCGCCGGCGCCACGGTGGTGTGCGTCCTCACCGGCAACGGCCTCAAGGACCCCACCACGGCCATCGAGCACAACGATTCCAAGTTCCACACCGGCCTCGATCCCGACACCGACACCGTGGCCCGCGTGATGGGCTTCTGACGCCAGCGCAGCCGATCCAGCTCTAACCCTGCCGCCGCCGATCCAACCGGCGGCTTTTTTGTGCTCCGACAGGGTCAGCAAACCGCCGCCAGGCCAGAAAGTGTCTGTCCACAACCTCAGGAAAAGCTCCCGTCGGAACCGGGAAAACCGCCGGGGTCAACACAGCCCAACCAAGCCGTTGTTTTCCCCAGCCTCCGGAATCTCAGGAAAAGGTCGAATGAGTGTTTTCTCTCAGGCGGCTTTCCGCAGGGCTGTGTTTTAAAAAGCCTTTGCGGCACAGGGGGTTTTAAGGCTTCTTGCCGCTTTCCCCAGGCCCTACGACTACGGATTCCATCTCTTCTCTTCAAACCTTTAAATCCGTTTAGCGATCGGCTGGGGAACGCGAGGCTGGGTGAGGGAGCCGCCCGTTGCGCTTCGGGGCGCCCTGTGGAAGCGTGGGGGACCCTTCCACTCCGCCATGAAGCTGGTCTGCTCCCAGGCCGAACTCAACGCCAGCCTTCAGCTGGTGAGTCGGGCCGTGGCAGGCCGCCCCACCCATCCGGTGCTGGCCAACGTGCTGCTCACCGCTGATGCCGGCACCGGGCGTCTCAGCCTCACCGGTTACGACCTCAGCCTCGGAATTCAGACCAGCCTCGCGGCCTCTGTCCAGACCAGCGGCGCCATCACCCTGCCGGCACGCCTGTTCGGCGAGATCGTGGCCCGCATGCCGGCCGACAGCCCGATCAGCCTCAGCTGCGCGGAGGCCAGTGAGCAGGTGGAGCTCACCAGCGCCTCAGGCAGCTACCAGATGCGCGGCATGCCGGCAGATGACTTCCCCGAGCTGCCGCTGGCCCAGAGCAGCACACCGATCCGCCTCGATCCCGATGTGTTGGTGAGGGGCCTGCGGGCCACCCTGTTCGCCAGCAGTGGCGACGAGGCCAAGCAGCTGCTCACCGGTGTGCACCTCGGCCTCGATGAGCAGGGCCTCGAATGCGCCGCCACCGATGGCCATCGCCTGGCGGTGCTGCGGCTGGAGAACAGCGCCGAGGGAGAGGGTGCTGTGGATGTCACCGTGCCCGCGCGCTCCCTGCGGGAACTGGAGCGCCTGCTCTCCGGTCGTGGTGGCGCTGAGGCCGTGAGTCTGTTCTGTGATCGCGGCCAAGTCGTGTTCCAGTGGGCTGATCAGGTGCTCACCAGCCGCAGCCTCGATGGCACGTATCCCAACTATCGCCAGCTGATCCCAGACAGCTTCGTGCGCACCCTCACGATCGATCGCCGCGGCCTTGTGAGCGCCCTGGAACGGGTGGCGGTTCTGGCTGACCAGCACAACAACGTGGTCAAGCTCAGCAGTGATCCGGCCCATGGTCAGCTGGCCATCAGCGCCGATGCCCAGGATGTGGGCAGCGGCTCCGAATCCCTGGCCGCCGAGATCACCGGCGATGCCATCCAGATCGCCTTCAACGTCCGCTATGTGCTTGATGGTCTCAAGGCCATGACCTCCGAACGGGTCGAGCTGCGCTGCAACGCACCCACGACTCCCGTGGTGCTCGCACCCCATGACGACCCCGCCTTCACCTACCTGGTGATGCCGGTTCAGATCCGCCAGTAGGTCGGCAGCGGCAGACTGAGCCGGTGAGCCTTCCCGAGCTACTTCTTCTCAGCGATCTTCTGCGCCGGCGCGTGCGCTGCGATCAGGGCCTTGACCACGGCCCCGGCAGCGAGGCCTGGATGCACCCACCGGTGCACCGGCTTCTGGGGTGGATCAGTCGGCCTTCCAGCTTTGGAGAGCGGCGTCTCGCCTGGCGCCTCGATCAGCTGCGCGGTCTGGCCGAGCAGGAGCTGTACGTGCAGGGCGCTGGGGCCGATACCGATCAGCCCACCGTCGACCGGCTGCCTACCTTGATTGGCGCCTCCCTGCTGGGGCGCGATCGCGACGTGATCGGCCGTGTGGCGGATGCTGCCGTGGAATTCAGCAGCGGTCGCATCGTTCATTACCTGGTGGCCCGCAGCGATCCGCGCCTGCCGGGCAGCAGCCGCTGGCGCCTCAGCCCCGAACGGATCGTTGACCAGCAGCCCGGTCAGGTGTTCACCGCCCTCGAGGGCCTCGATGATCTGCCTTTGGCCCGTGCAAGCGTGCGCCAGGAGTTCCTGCGGCGTTCACGCCGCTGGCGCGACCAGGTGCAGGAGGAGACCTCCCGGCTGCGTGATCAGTTCCAGCAGGCCGGCGATCGCTTCGAGGACCGCCTCGAGGGCTGGCTGGAGGAGCCTCCCTGGGACGCCCCACCAGAGGATGACGCCGCTGCTCCCTGGCTGGAGCGGCCGCGCTCCGGAGACACCTGGGACGACTGGCCCGATGAGACCCCCCCCGCTCCCCGTCGCCGCCGCTCCGAGCCCGCCGCTGGCCCGGATGAGCGCGAGGACGATCCCTGGTTCTGAGCTGCCGGTAAGTCGCTCGGCAAGACTGGCGTCATCCCGCCCGTGAGTTCGTGGTCGCCGCTCCTGAGTACGCCGCCCCCGCCTATTCGGTGCCCGAGGCGCTGAAGAAGGAGAACCTCAGCCAGGCCGACTACGACGAGATCTGCCGCCGCCTCGGCCGGGCCCCCAACCGGGCCGAGCTCGGCATGTTCGGGGTGATGTGGTCGGAGCACTGCTGCTACCGCAACTCGCGGCCGCTGCTGCAGGGCTTCCCCACCACTGGCCCGCGCATCCTGGTGGGCCCCGGCGAGAACGCCGGCGTGGTGGATCTGGGCGAGGGCCAGCGGCTGGCGTTCAAGATCGAGAGCCACAACCACCCCTCGGCGGTGGAGCCGTTCCAGGGCGCGGCCACGGGCGTGGGCGGCATTCTGCGCGACATCTTCACCATGGGCGCGCGGCCCATCGCCCTGCTCAACGCCCTGCGCTTCGGTCCCCTGGAGGACGAGCGCAACGTGGGCCTGATGGAGGGCGTGGTGGCTGGCATTGCCCATTACGGCAACTGCGTGGGTGTGCCCACCGTGGGCGGTGAGGTGGCCTTCGACCCCAGCTACTCCGGTAATCCCTTGGTCAATGCCATGGCCCTGGGGCTGATGGAAACCGAGGAGATCGTCTGCTCCGGCGCCGAGGGGGTGGGCTATCCCGTTGTGTATGTAGGCAGCACCACCGGTCGCGACGGCATGGGCGGCGCCAGCTTCGCCTCCGCCGAGCTCACCGAGGCCTCCCTGGATGACCGCCCTGCCGTGCAGGTGGGCGATCCGTTCCTGGAGAAGGGGCTGATCGAGGCCTGCCTCGAGGCCTTCCAGAGCGGCGATGTGGTGGCCGCGCAGGACATGGGGGCTGCCGGCCTCACCTGCAGCTGCTCGGAGATGGCCGCCAAGGGGGGCCTGGGCATCGAGCTGGATCTCGATCGCGTGCCCGCCCGCGAGGCCGGCATGACCCCCTACGAGTTTCTGCTGAGCGAATCCCAGGAGCGGATGCTGTTTGTGGTGAAGCCCGGCACGGAGCAGGCGCTGATGGATCGCTTCAGCCGCTGGGGCCTGCAGGCGGCCGTGGTGGGCCGCGTGCTGGAGGACAACATCGTGCGCGTGCTGCAGAACGGCGAGGTTGCTGCCGAGGTGCCCGCCAGCGCCTTGGCGGACGACACCCCCATCAACCACCATGAGCTGATCAGCGAGCCGCCGGCCGAGATCCAGGCCCACTGGCGCTGGAGCGAGGCGGAGCTGCCCGCCGCCAGCGCCACCGGCATCACACCCGCCGCGGGCGCCCGCGGCGGGCAGCCCACCAGCTGGAACGAGGCCCTGTTGGAGCTGCTCGATGACCCCACCATCGCCTCTAAGCGCTGGGTGTATCGCCAGTACGACCATCAGGTGCAGGCCAACACTGTGGTGCCCCCCGGCGGTGCCGATGCGGCCGTGGTGCGGCTGCGCCCCCAGCAGGGCGCGGGCGCTGTGGCGGCGTCTACGCGCGGTGTGGCCGCGGTGGTCGACTGCCCCAATCGCTGGGTTGCTCTCGACCCGGAGCGCGGCGGCATGGCGGCGGTGGCCGAGGCGGCCCGCAACCTCAGCTGCGTGGGCGCCGAGCCCCTGGCCGTCACCGACAACCTCAATTTCCCTTCACCAGAAACCCCCACCGGCTACTGGCAGCTGGCCCTTGCTTGCCGCGGCCTGTCGGCCGCCTGCTCGGCCCTCGATACCCCCGTCACCGGCGGCAACGTCTCCCTCTACAACGAGACCCGCCTGCCGAACGGCACCATGCAGCCGATCCACCCCACGCCGGTGGTGGGAATGGTGGGCCTGGTGCACGATCTGGCCCAGGTGCGCGGCCAGGCCTGGCGTGAAGCCGGCGATGTGATCTGGTTGCTGGGGGCGCCGCTGGAAGGGGGGGAGACTCCCGCCGATCCACGCCTGGGCCTGGCCGGCAGCAGCTATCTGGAGCGGCTGCATGGAGCCGTCACGGGGCGCCCGCCCGAGATCGATCTGGCGCTGGAGCGCTCGGTTCAGGGCTTCCTGCGCCAGGCGATCGCCGCCGGCCTGGTGCGCTCCGCCCACGACCTGAGCGACGGCGGCCTGGCGGTCGCCGCGGCCGAGTGCTGCATGGCCTCCGGGGCCGGTGCCGTCAGCGGGGCTTCCTCCCCCCTCGGTGCCCACCTGGAGATCCCCGCGGGCACGGCCCGCCTCGATCGTCTGCTGTTTGCCGAGGGCGGCGCTCGCATCCTGGTGAGCGTGGCGCCCGCCCACACGGTGGCCTGGCAGGAGGCCCTCGATGCCGCTAACGCCGCCGCGCCCGGGTCGGTGCCGGCCCAGTGCCTGGGCGTGGTGGAGGACGAGCCTGAGCTCACCATCAGCCAGGCCGGCAACCGCCTGCTGCAGCTGCCTGTGGCCCAGATGAGCGAGCGTTTTGAGCAGGCGATCCCGCGCCGCATGGGCGTGGATCTGCCGCCCAGCGCCTGAACGGATTCCCGCCGGAGCACCACCAGCCCTGATGCACAATGCTGAAGCCAATCCAACGGTGGGACCTGCTGTGAGCGATCTGCAGCCCGGCATCAGCCCCACCCGGCAGGACGAGGCTCTGGAGCGCCCCGACAAGCCCGAGGAGGCCTGCGGTGTGTTCGCGGTGCTGGCGGCCGACCAGCCGGTGGCCAATCTCACCTACTTCGGCCTCTACGCCCTGCAGCACCGCGGCCAGGAGTCTGCCGGCATCGCGGTGTTCGATGGCCCTGTGGACGGGCGTTTGCAGGTGCGCCTGCACAAGGACATGGGGCTCGTGAGTCAGGTGTTCGATCAGGAGCTGCTGCAGCGCCTGCCCGGCCACCTGGCCATCGGCCACAACCGCTATTCCACCACCGGCAGCAGCAAGGCCTGCAACGCCCAGCCGGTGGTGCTCAACACGCGCCTGGGGGCCTTCGCCTTCGCCCACAACGGCAACCTGGTGAACGCGGCCGAGCTGCGCCAGGCCATCGCCGCCGACACCCCCGAGGCGGAGTTCACCTCCACCACCGATTCGGAGTTGATCGCCTTCGCCATCCAGCAGGCGGTGAACGGTGGGCTCGACTGGGACGCCGCCATCCGCGCCGCCGCCGAGCGCTGCCGCGGTGCCTTCAGCCTGGTGATCGGCACCCCTGAAGGTCTGTTCGCCCTGCGGGATGGGCATGGCATCCGTCCGCTGGTGTTCGGCCACATGGGCGAGCGCAGCGAAGCGCAGTGGGTTGTGAGCAGCGAGAGCTGCGGCCTCGACATCATTGGCTCCAGTTTTGACGGCGATGTCGAGCCCGGCGAGATCATCCAGTTCCGCCTCGGCGATCCAGAGCCGCAGCGCAGCCGCTGGATCAGCGAACCCGCCAGGCTGTGCGTGTTCGAGATGATCTACTTCGCCCGGCCCGACAGTCGCTTTTTTGGCGAGTCGCTCTACAGCTATCGGGTGCGCATCGGCGAAGCCCTGGCCCGTGAAACGCCCGTGGCGGCAGACATCGTGATCGGTGTTCCCGATTCCGGTATCCCGGCGGCCATCGGCTACTCCCAGTACAGCGGCATCCCCTTCGGCGATGGCCTGATCAAGAACCGCTATGTGGGCCGCACCTTCATCCAGCCCACCCAGGCGATGCGCGAAGCAGGCATCCGCGTGAAGCTCAATCCCCTGCCGGACGTGCTGGCCGGCAAGCGGGTGGTGGTGATCGACGATTCGATCGTGCGCGGTACCACCAGCCGCAAGCTGGTGGCCGCCATTCGTGATGCCGGCGCCACCGAGGTGCATATGCGCATCAGCTCGCCGCCCGTCACCCACCCCTGCTTCTACGGCATCGACACCGACACCCAGGACCAGTTGATCGCTGCCCGCCTCACCCTGGCCGAGATCGCCGCCCACCTGGGCGTGGATTCGCTGGCCTACCTCAGCAAGGAGGGCATGGTGGAAGCGGCACGGTCGAATGCCGGCCACTTTTGCACCGCCTGCTTCGACGGCGCCTACCCGATTGAGATGGAGGAGTCGCTGCGCAACAGCAAGCTGATGCTGGAGCCTGGTGGCATCGCGGCCACGGTCTGAGCGTTGGCTGCCTGAGCTTGGCCTGCGAGCCGGGCGCCTCAGACAGGCGCTTCGGTGCCCTCAGCTTTGTGCACCACCGCGCCGCCCAGGCCGAAGGCGGCATGCACCGCCTGCAGGGCGCGCACACCGTCGGCTTCCGGCACCACGCAGCTGGTGCGGATCTCGCTGGTGGCGATCATTTCGATGTTGATGCCTTCGGTTGCCAGGGAGCGGAACATCCGCGCCGCCGTGCCGGCGGTGCAGGGCATGCCGGCGCCCACGGCGCTCACGCGGGCGATCGCCGGGCCCTCCTCGAAGCTGGCGCCGGGCCACTGGTTCAGCAGGGGCTGCAGGGCTGTGTGGGCGCGATCGAGGTCGTCGCGCTTGAGGGTGAAGCCCATGTCGCGGCTGCGCTGCTCGCCGCTGCCGTGGGTGCGCTCCGACTGCACGATCGCATCGAGGCTGATGGCGGCATCGGCCAGCGCGCGGCATACGGCCGCCGCGGTGCCGGGTTTGTCCGGGATGTGGCGCACGGCCACCTGGGCCTGATCGCGATCGAGGGCCACGCCGCGCACCTCCGGTTCGCCGGCACCGGCCGGTGGGGGGTTGTGGTGCAGCTGGCGCTCTTTCAGTTCGAAGCAGTTGGCTGCTGCCTGCAGGGCCTTGGCCCCCTGGAAGCCAGCCACCAGGCAGCTCACCTTCACCTCGCTGGTGGCGATCAGGCGCAGGTTCACGCCCTGTTTGGCAAGGGTGTCGAACAGTCGAGCCGCCACGCCGGGGCGACCCATGATGCCGGCGCCGGAGATGCTGAGTTTCGCCATGCCGGCCTCGGCGCTGAGGGTGGCGCCGCTGGCGGCCGGGCCCATCGCCGCCAGCACTTCACGGCACACGAGCTGGGCCCGATCCAGCTGCTCCTCGGCCACGGTGAAGGCGATGTCGTTGGTGAAGGTGCAGTCGCTGCCGCTGCACTGGCCCTCCGCCTCGTGGGTGGCCTGCACGATCAGGTCCACGTTCAGGCCTGCCCCGGAGAGGGCCTCGAACAGCTGAGCAGCCACGCCGGGGCGATCAGGCACATGGGCCAGGGCCAGCACCGCCTGATCGGTTTCGAGATCTGCGCCATCCACCGGCTTACCCAGTTCCAGTCCCACCCCGCTGCCGCGGCGGCTGGCGGCGTCGCTGGTGAGCAGGGTGCCAGGGGCCTCACTCCAGCTGGAGCGCACCACCAGCGGTACGCCGTAGTTGCGGGCGATCTCCACGGCCCGCGGGTGCAGTACGGCGGCCCCGAGGCTGGCCAGTTCCAGCATCTCGTTGCAGGTGATCGTCTCCATCAGCTGGGCATCGGCCACCTTGCGCGGGTCGGTGGTGAGCACACCCGGCACATCGGTGTAGATCTCACAGGCGTCAGCCCCCAGGGCAGCGGCCAGGGCTACGGCCGAGGTGTCGGAGCCGCCGCGGCCGAGGGTGGTGATCTCAGGCACGCCGCTCAGGCCGTTGCTTGTGCCCTGGAAACCTGCCACCACCACCACGTTTCCGTCGCCCAGCAGCCGATGCAGTCGGTCGGTGCGCACCTCGAGGATGCGGGCGCGGCCGTGGGCCGATTCGGTGAGGATGCCCACCTGCGGGCCTGTCATGGACACGGCCGGTACCCCGATGGCGTGCAGGGCCATGGCGAGCAGCGCGATCGACACCTGCTCGCCGGTGGCCAGCAGCATGTCCATCTCCCGCTGCGGAGGATTGCTGCTGATCGCCCTGGCCAGCCCGGTGAGTTCGTCGGTGGTGTGCCCCATGGCCGACACCACGATCACCAGATCGTTGCCGGCCTGGCGGCTGGCGGCGATGCGCCGGGCCACCGCCTGGATGCGCTCCGGATCGGCCACCGAGGTGCCCCCGAATTTCTGAACCAGCAGGGCCATGGCAGTGCAGGGGGACGCCGGCTGTGGCGGTCGTGGATCTGAGGGATTATCCGTCTCTACGCTCCGGCCAGCTCCCGCTCACCCGCCGGCCAGCCCGGTTGTCCGCCATGCCCGTTCAGGTGCCCGTGTCCGTGGGGGAGCTGCTCGACAAGCTCACGATCCTGGCGATCAAGCTGCAGCGCATCGACGATGCGGCCAAGCGCGCCAATATCGCCCGTGAACAGGAGGCGCTGGAGATCGTGGTGGCCGCCGCGGGGTTGCGGGCTGCCGTCGGGGTGGCCGAGCTGGAGGCCGAGCTGCGCCGGGTGAATGAGCAGCTCTGGGAGATCGAGGACAGCATCCGTGAGCACGAGCGCCAGCAGCGCTTCGATGCCGCCTTTATCGCCCTGGCCCGCGCCGTTTACCGCACCAACGACCAGCGCGCTGATCTCAAGCGCCGCATCAATGCGCTGGTGGGTTCTGAGCTTGTGGAGGAGAAGAGCTACGCGGCCTATTGAGCGCTGGGCACTTGGCTGGCTGGGGCCTATCGGGTGGCCTCAGCTGGCCAACAGGAAGCCATCGCGGAAGGCGTCGCCGGGATCGCTGCCGCGTTTGAGGGCGCTCTCCACCTCCAGCAGCTGGCTCAGCAGCTGCAGAAAGCGCTTCGGTTCGCGACCGCGGATCTGCTTGCGCATCACGTAGATGCGCTTGGGGTTGCCGATGCCGGCAGCCTTGGCGATGGCGTTCACGTCCTGCTCGCCCTGGCGGTCCAGCAGGCTCACCCACAGCCAGCCGCGGATCTGACCGCTGAGGGTGGCGACGATGCGCAGCGCCGGCTCATTGGCGGCCAGCAGGGCCTCCACCAGGGCGATGGCCTCGGCGGGTCTGCCGGCCAGCAGGGCATCGCCCACCTGCAGGGCGTTGGTGGCCTGGCTGCCCACCAGCGCGGCCACGGCCGCGGCCGTGATCGGCTTGCCGCTGCCCACGTAGAGCGACAGCTTCTCCAGTTCGCTGGCCAGGCGGGCGCTGTCGCTGCCGATGGCGTCGCTGAGGGCTTCGGCGGCGGCGGGCTCGAGCGTCAGCCCCAGCTCGCGAGCCGTGCGCTGCACGAGCTCCACCTGGCCCGCCCCATCCCAGATGGCCGGCAGGGTGAAGCTCTTCTCCGTGGCGCCGCCGGCCTTCACCAGCTTCTGCAGGGCCTTGGTGCTGCGCAGGCGGGCATCCGGTTTGCCGGGGCTCACCAGCAGCAGATGGCAGCTATTTGGGATCAGCTCCAGGTTGGCCTCCAACTGCTGCGCCAGTTCCGCCGGGCACTGACTGCAGAACGGACTGCGCTGCAGCAGCACCACGCGATCGCCGCCGCCGAAGGGTGGGGTGCGGGCCTCCGCCAGGGCCTGGGCTGCCTGCACGGCATCCGAGCCGTCGAGGCGGCTGAGGTTGATGCTTTGCCAGGCCGGATCGGTGAGCTCAGCGATCAGGGCCTCCACCGCCCGAGTGCGGGCGGCCTCGTCGTCGCCCCAGTAGAGGTGGATCGGCATCAGACGGCGGGCCCCGTTGGCGCGAAGGGCGGGCTCAGCGGTGCAGGGCGCTGAGCACGGGATGGTGCTCAGTCTGGGCCAGCTCCGGGTTGTCGCTCACCAGCACGGCGGCGCCGGCGGCGATGGCGGTGGCCAGCTCGATGGCGGCCGTCAAGCTGAGGTTCGCCGTCAGACCAGAGTTGCCCTGTTGCAGCCGTGCAGCCGACTGCACCAGGTCGGCATCGGCGGGCACCACGGTCCAGCTCTGAGGATCTCGGAAAACGGCGGCGTAGCGCTGCGCCAGGGCTTCGTTGCCCTGCTGGAGGGGACCCTGCAGCAGTTCCGCCAGGCTGAGGCTGCTGATCACACCCCGCCAGGTTCCCTGGGCAATGCCCCGCAGCAGGGGTTCCAGGAACAGGCCCGTGCCCTTGGTGTCGCGCACGAAGGCCACCAGGGCAGAGCCGTCGAAGGCGATCGCATCGCCCTGGCGCAGCTGCTGGGGGTTGAAACCGTTTGTCTGGCCGCTGCTCGCCGGCATTGGTTGCACGGCGGCTGGTGCTGCTTTGCCGGTCCAGCAGTCCTTGCCGCTGCCTTTCAGGTTCAGCAGGGCCTGCAAGCGCCGTTGTCGCAGCATCGGATCGGCGGGAATGCGACCCCCCAGAGGTGTCAGCGCGGCCACGGGCCGGCCATGGCGACTGATCAGCGTGGTGGCGCCCGTCTGGGCCCGGCTGAGCAGTTCCGGCAGGCGTCGCCGGGCCTCCTCAACCCCGAGGGTCTCGTCACCGATGGGCTGCACCATGGCCGGGTGTGGTTGGGGTGGGTCGCGACGGGGTTGCAGCAGGGATTACAGGTCTGCCTGCAGCACTGTCCCTGATTATGTACAGACCGTACAGAAAGCCGGACGCTGCTGCGAAGTACGTGCATGCCTGGCCAGGGCGCCGCTCACAATGGGATGGCAGCAGGCCTGTTCACCATCAGCGTGATCGATCCCCACGACCCCCTGCTTGCGGCTTCCCCGCTGGATCATCCGATCTTTCGCGAGAGCATCCACCTGATCCGCGCGGCTCTCGAGCCCACGGGGGTCTACGCCCGCTTCCGTGACCCTGCCGAGCGCGACGTGCTGGAGCGGCTGGTGCACAGCAGCGGCGATCTCACACTGCCGGCGGATCTCGTGATCGCGTCTGGAGCCTGCCAGGCCGGGCTGGCCGCTGTGGCGGCCGGCGCGCCGATCCTCACCGATACCGCCATGGCGGCCGCGGCCGTGGCACCGATGGCCAGGCGCACCTTTGTCAACCCGGTGCACAACGTGCTCGTTTGGGCTCCTCCGGAGGCGCCTGCCGGCAGCACCCGCGCCGCCGCAGGCATGCAGCGGGCGCTGGCGGAGCATCCCGGAGCTGTGGTGCTGATCGGCAGCGCCCCCACGGCGCTGGAGGTGCTGCTTGAGGCCGTGCACCCGGGGGCCGCGGCCCCGGCTCTGGTGATTGGCATGCCGGTGGGATTCGTGGGGGTGGCGGAGAGCAAGCGGCATCTGGCCGCCAGCGCTCTGCCGCAGATCCGCCTCGATGGCAGCCGCGGCGGGGCGGGCCTGGTGGCGGCGGCGCTCAACGCGTTGCTGCGGCGGGCCTGGCTGCTTCAGGCCACCGCCACGTAACTGTTGGCCTCGATGCGGCTGAGCACCTGACGGGCCCGCTTCACCACCGCCGGCGGCACGCCGGCCAGGCGGGCGGCTTCGATGCCATAGCTGCGGCTGGCGCCGCCGGGCACCACCCGGTGCAGGAAGCGCAGATCGTCGCCGGTTTCCTCCACCAGCACCTGGGCGTTGGCCACGTTGGGCAGCTGATCGGCCAGCTCGTTGAGCTCGTGGTAGTGCGTGGCGAAGATGCTGCGGGCCCGCAGATCGCCCGCCAGGTATTCGGCCACAGCCCAGGCGATCGAGAGGCCGTCGAAGGTGGCGGTGCCGCGGCCGATCTCATCGAGCAGCACCAGCGAGCGCTCGCTGGCGTGATGAAGGATGTTGGCGGTCTCGGCCATCTCCACCATGAAGGTGGACTGCCCTGCCGCCAGGTCATCGCCGGCGCCGACGCGCGTGAAGATGCGGTCGGTGATGCCCAGCCGCGCTGAGCGTGCCGGGATCCAGCTGCCGATCTGCGCCATCAGCTGCAATAGGCCGGTCTGGCGCAGATAACAACTCTTGCCGCTGGCATTGGGGCCCGTGAGCACCAGCAGGTCCGGCCGGGACGCGGCGGTCGAGTCGGTTGCGGTGGCCTGCGCTGTTGACCCCAGGGCGATGCCGTTGGGGGTGAACCGCTCCTCCACCAGCAGCTGTTCCACCACCGGGTGGCGGCCGTCCTCGATCGCCAGGATGCGGGCCTCCGGCCCTGCGGGATCGCTGATCTCAGGGCGGCAGTAGCCGCTGGTGGCCGCCACCTCCGCCAGCGAGGCGATCGCATCAAGCTCGGCCACCAGCCGCGCGGCGGAGCGGATCGGGCCGGCCTGCTCGCCGACGCGGCTGCGCAGCTGGCAGAACAGCTCGTATTCGCGCTGGGCGGCCCGGGCCTTGAGTTGAAGGATCTGGCCTTCGCGCGCCTTCAGCTCCGGCGTGATGAAGCGCTCCTCATTGGCCAGTGTCTGGCGGCGGATCCAGTGTTCCGGGACTGCCGTGGCCTTGGCCCGGCTCACCGCCAGGAAGTAGCCGAAGGTGCGGTGGTACTGCAGTTTCAGCGTGCTGATGCCGCTGGCCCGCCGCTCGGCCTGCTCCTGCTCGGCCAGCCAGGCGTCCTGATCGTCGAGCCGGTTGCGCAGGGCATCGAGCTGGGGATCGACGCCGTCGTGGATCAGGCCCCCCTCCGTGAGGCTGAGGGGTGGGGTGTCGAGCAGTTGGTGGCGCAGCTCCGCAGCCAGGGCCGCTAGCTCCGGCCAGGGTCGACCCAGGGCTGCCAGCGGTGGACTGGCGGAGCCGGCACTGTTCACAAGGACCGCCAGCTGGGGCAGTCGCTCCAGGCCGTCGGCCAGGGCTACAAGATCACGCGCTGAAGCGGTGCCGGCGCCGGCGCGGCCGGCCAGGCGTTCCAGATCGCCCATGGGCCGCAGCAGCCGGCGCAGGGCCAGGCGCAATCGCCGGGCCGAACCGCCGCAGCTTTGCACCAGCTCGCCGACGCCGTCCTGGCGGGCGGTGATGGCGGCGCGATCCAGCAGCGGTGCCTCGATCCAGCGGCGCAGGCAGCGGCCGCCCATGGCGGTCATGGTGCGATCCAGGGCCCAGAGCAGGGAGCCATGGAAGCCTCCGCCCAGCTGGGTGCGGGTGAGTTCCAGGTTGCGGCGGGTTGCGGCATCGAGCACCAGCTGGTCGCCGGCCTGCCAGGTGTTGGGCAGCTCCAGGGGGATGGCGTTGCCGGGCTGGGTGTCGTCGAGATAGCGCAGCAGTCCACCGGCGGCGCGCAGCCCCAGTGGCATCTCGCCCAGTCCCAGACCATCGAGGCTGGCCAGCCGGAAGCGTTGCAGCAGGCTGCGGCGCGCCTCTTGGCTGCTGAAGGGGGTGCGGGGCAGCGGCGTGAGCCGTTTGGCATCCGGGCACCAGGCCGGTGCGGCGGTGTCGTCGGGCATGTGATCAGGGGCCGGCCACAGCACTTCGGCCGCTTCCACCTGCAGCAGCTCCTGATGCAGCTGGTCGCTGCCTTGCCGTTCGGTGACGCGGAATTCGCCAGTGCTCACGTCGGCGATGGCCAGCCCCCAGCCCGGGCCCTCGCAGATCACGGCGCAGAGCCAGTTGTTCCGGCGTGCGCTCAGCATGCCCTCTTCCAGCACCGTGCCGGGGGTGAGCACGCGCGTGATCTCGCGCTTGAGCAGGGCCCCCTTGGCTGGGGTGGCCTCCACTTGGTCGCACAGGGCCACGCTCAGTCCGCGCCGCACCAGCTCGCCGCAGTAGCGCTCGGCGGCATGGTGGGGGATGCCTGCCATCGGCACCCGACCGATCGCCTTGCCGCCCTCCTTGCCGGTAAGTGTCAGCTCCAGCAGGCGCGAGAGCTTGATGGCGTCCTCAAAGAAGCATTCGAAGAAATCACCCAGGCGGTAGAGCAACACCCGCTCCGGGTGGGCGGCCTTGAGCTCCACGTAGTGACGCAGCATCGGCGTGAGCTGCTCCGGATCCACCAGGCCGTGGTGGTGCCAGGCGGGCAGGTCGGAGTCGTCGTCAGGCTCTGCGGCTGCTTCTGCGCCGCTCTCGGGTGCAGGGGCGTTGTCTGCCGCGGGGGCCTTGGAGGCTCGGCGCTGCCGCGGTCGGTCGGGGTTGGATTCCGAAAGAAGCTCTGGGAGTGGTTCCGATCCAGCCGTTGCGGGTGTTGTTTCTGGATGCGGATCGGGAGGTGTTTCGGCCGCGAAAGTGCCCGTGGCGAAGAGGCTTCCCTGCAGGTTCAGCTCCGGCTGCTGCTTGGCGGGCGCGGCCACAGGCACTCAGGACGGGGCCTGATCGTAGGGGGAGTCTTCCAGCCAGTCGCTTTGGCCCTTGCGTCCGTCCGCTCCGCCCCTGCGCGCCGCAGCCGCGCCACAACATGTGAAGCAAGCCCGACCCCCCGGCCGGCGTGGTTGAACCCCCATGTGAGAATCCCCAGACTGACCGGCTGGTCCCGCAGCTGCTCCCCACCGCTGATCCATGACGATCCTCAACACCCTCACCGTTCTGGCCCTGGTGGTGCTGTCGTTCGCGCTGATCGTCGCCGTGCCGGTGCTGTACGCCAGCAACGACACCAGCGGCAACTCCAACCGCCTGATCCTGTTGGGCAGCCTCGCCTGGGTGGCGCTGGTGCTGGTGAACTGGGGCATGAGCGTCTTCGTGGCCTGAGGTCACACCGCGCCATCCGCTGCCGGGCTCAACAGCCCGTTTCCGGTCACTGCCTAGGCTCGGCAGATCTGCGCCGCTGATCGGTGACCGTCTTTGAAGGGCAGTTCTCGGGGGCTTCATCCCTGCACGTGGCCATCGTGGTGGCCCGCTTCAATGACCTCGTTACCGCCAAGTTGTTGAGCGGCTGCCTCGACTGCCTCGGTCGCCACGGCATCGATACGTCTGCCAGCAGCGCACAGCTCGATACGGCCTGGGTGCCGGGCAGCTTCGAGATCCCGCTGGTGGCTCAGAAGCTGGCCGCCAGCGGTCGCTATCAGGTGGTGGTCACCCTGGGGGCCGTGATCCGCGGCGACACCCCCCACTTCGATGTGGTGGTGGCCGAGGTGAGCAAGGGTGTGGCAGCCGTCAGCCGCGACACGGGTGTGCCGGTGATCTTCGGTGTACTCACAACCGACACGATGCAGCAGGCGCTCGAGCGTGCCGGCATCAAGAGCAACCTGGGCTGGAGCTACGGCCTTCAGGCGATTGAGATGGGCAGCCTGATGGCTGCGCTGGCGAACTGAGGCGAGCTGATGACACGCAAGGGGATCATCCTGGCCGGCGGTAGCGGCACACGCCTGCACCCGATCACCCAGGCCGTAAGCAAGCAGTTGCTGCCGGTGTACGACAAGCCGATGATCTTCTATCCGCTCAGCACGTTGATGCTGGCCGGACTCCGTGAGGTGCTGATCATCACCACCCCCCAAGATCAGGCCGCCTTCCAGCGCCTGCTCGGTGATGGCAGCGCCTGGGGCATGACGATTCAGTACGCGGTGCAACCCAGCCCCGATGGCCTGGCTCAGGCCTTCCTGATCGGAGCCGACTTTCTCTCTGGTGCACCGGCGGCGCTGGTGCTGGGCGACAACCTGTTCCACGGCCATGATCTGGTGCCGCAGTTGCAGTCCAGCAACGGCGGCGACGAGGGTGCCACGGTGTTCGCCTACCCGGTGCGCGATCCGGAGC
The DNA here is from genome assembly GCA_027488975.1 of Cyanobium sp. E1_MAG_00006. GTDB lineage: Bacteria > Cyanobacteriota > Cyanobacteriia > PCC-6307 > Cyanobiaceae > Vulcanococcus. The sequence goes on along the minus strand of JAIYAQ010000037.1, from coordinate 17,399 downwards.
GCTACGGCGTGGTGGAGTTCGCCGGCGACGGCCGGGTGGTGGGCATTGAGGAGAAGCCCAGCAAGCCGCGATCCCGTTACGCCGTCACCGGGCTGTATTTCTATGACGCCACCGTTGTGGAGCGGGCCCGCCAGGTGCAGCCCTCGCCGCGGGGAGAGCTGGAGATCACCGACCTCAACCGTCTATACCTTGAGGAGGGCCTGCTGCGCGTGGAGCTGATGGGCCGCGGCATGGCCTGGCTGGATACCGGCACCTGCGATTCCCTGCACGAGGCCAGCAGCTACATCCGCACGCTCGAGCACCGTCAGGCTCTCAAGGTGGGCTGCCCGGAGGAGGTGGCCTGGCGCCAGGGCTGGATCAGCGGCGAGCAGCTCGCTGCCCTGGCGGAACCCCTGCGCAAGAGCGGCTACGGCGGATACCTGCTGCGGCTGCTCGACGATGGCCAGACGAACCTGCTCTGAGGATGCCCTGCCTGAGGATGCCGTGATGCAGGAGCCCCCATGAGTCCGTCTGTTCAGGCCTTCTCGATCGCCGGGCCGCTGCTGATCACACCACGGGTGTTCGGCGACGCCCGCGGCTTCTTCTTCGAGAGCTGGAATGAGCGCCACTGGCAGCTGCTGCTGGCGGATCACGGGCAGGAGCCGGTGGCTCTGGTGCAGGACAACCATTCCCGCTCCAGTCGCGGTGTGCTGCGAGGCCTGCACTACCAGCTGCCTCCCAATCCCCAGGGCAAGCTCGTGCGTTGCGTGCTGGGTGAGATCTTCGATGTGGCGGTCGATCTGCGCCGCAGTTCGCCCAGCTTCGGGCAGTGGGTGGGGGCGCGCCTGAGCGCCGAGAACCACCAGCAACTCTGGGTGCCTGTGGGTTTCGCCCATGGCTTTCTCACCCTGAGCGACCACGCTGAGGTGCTCTACAAGACCACCGACTTCTGGAGCCAGGCCTGCGAACGGGCTGTCCGCTGGGATGACCCTGCGCTTGCGATCCACTGGCCAGAGGAGGGCCTGCCCGCAGAGCAGCCAGGTGGCCCAGCTGGTCAGCCGCTGCTGGCTGCCAAGGACGCCCAGGCACCCAGCCTTGCCGAGGCCCTGGCAGCAGGGGATGTGTTCCCATGAAGGTTCTTCTCACCGGCGCCGCCGGTCAGCTCGGCCACGCCCTGCGCCAGCAGGTGCCCACCGGCGTGGAGCTGATCGCCACCAGCCGCAGTGGCAGCGGCGCTGATGGCGATGGCCTGATCGCGCTCGATCTGGCCGATGCCGAGGCCTGCCGTGCCGCTGTGAATCAGCACCGGCCGGACTGGGTGCTCAACGGCGGCGCCTACACCGCGGTGGACAAGGCCGAAAGCGAGCCCGAGCTGGCCCATGCCGTCAATGCCGGCGCCCCGCGCGCCTTCGCTGAGGCCCTGAGGGAAACCGGTGGGAGCCTGCTGCAGGTGAGCACCGATTTCGTCTTCAACGGCGCTCAGGGCAGTCCCTACCGCCCGGAGCAGCCCCGCGATCCTCTGGGGGTCTATGGCGCCAGCAAAGCAGCTGGCGAGGACGCCGTGGAGCAGCTGCTGGGGAGCAATGGCCGGGGCGTGATCCTGCGCACCAGCTGGGTGATGGGTCCGGTGGGCCGCAACTTTGCGCTCACCATGCTGCGGCTGCACCGCGAGCGCGGGGCCAGTGGCCAGCCCCTGGCTGTGGTGGCCGATCAGGTTGGCTGCCCCACCTGCACCCACACCCTGGCGCAGGCCTGCTGGCGCGTGATCGAACGGTCCGCAGGCCTCAGCGCTGACTCCAGCAGCGCCTTGGGCCCGATCCTGCATTGGAGCGATGCCGGTGCCGCCAGCTGGTACGACGTCGCCGTGGCGGTGGGGGAGCTGGCTGTGGATCTTGGTCTGCTGGAGTGCGCTGCCGTGGTGAATCCCATCACCACGGTCGACTACCCCACCCCAGCGCAGCGCCCCAGCTACTCCCTGCTCGACTGCACGGACACACGCCGGGCTCTGGCGCTGGAGCCCACGCATTGGCGCACGGCTCTGCGGCAGCTGCTTGCTGCCAGCGTCTGAGCAGCGTCTCAGACCAGCGCATCACAGTCTCCCTCTCGTCCCTAACGACTCTCCAGCGTCCATGACCCCCATGCCTTCTGCCGCTGAGCTCCTCGCCAACCGCCGCCGCATCCTGGTGACCGGCGGCGCTGGCTTCATCGGCGGGGCGATGGTGCGGCGCCTGCTGGCCGACAGCAAGGCCGAGGTGTTCAACCTCGACAAGATGGGCTACGCCAGCGACCTCACCAGCATCGAGGCGCTGCCCCAGGCTGCGGAGCGTCACACCCTGCTGCGGGTGAACCTCACCGATGCGGTCGCCACCGCTGAGGCCGTGCGTCAGGCCGATCCCGATCTGGTGCTGCACCTGGCAGCCGAGAGCCATGTGGACCGCTCCATCGATGGGCCGGCTGCCTTCATCGACAGCAACGTGAGCGGCACCTTCCACCTGCTGCAGGCGGTGCGCGCCCATTGGGAGACCCTGCCGGCTGAGCGTCGCGATGGCTTCCGCTTCCACCACATCTCCACCGATGAGGTGTTCGGCTCGCTGGGCGACACAGGCCGCTTCTCGGAAACCACCCCGTACGACCCGCGCAGCCCCTATTCGGCCAGCAAGGCAGCCAGCGACCACCTGGTGAACGCCTGGCACCACACCTACGGCCTGCCGGTGGTGCTCACCAATTGCTCCAACAACTACGGCTCCTGGCAGTTCCCCGAGAAACTCATCCCGGTGGTGATCCTTAAGGCCGCCGCCGGCGAGCCGATCCCGCTCTACGGCGATGGTGCCAACGTGCGCGACTGGCTCTACGTGGATGACCACGTGGATGCCCTGCTGCTGGCGGCCACCCGCGGCGAGCTGGGCCGGAGCTATTGCGTAGGGGGGCACGGTGAGCGCACCAACAAGCAGGTGGTGGAATCGATCTGCACCCTGCTTGATCAGCTGCTGCCCGCCGGTGCCCCCCATGCCCGCCTGATCACGCCGGTGACAGATCGCCCCGGCCACGATCGCCGCTATGCCATCGATCCGGCCCGCATCAGCAGCGAGCTGGGCTGGCAGCCCAGCCACAGCTTTGAGGCCGGCCTGGAGGCCACCGTGCGCTGGTATCTGGAGCACCAGGACTGGTGCAGCCAGGTGCGGGCCCGGGCCGGCTACCACGGTCAGCGCATCGGCCAGGCCACGAGTCCCATTTGACCTCGGGCACCTCGGTGGTGCATGCTCATTCAGTCGGCGGAACTGCCGGTCGACGGACACGCCACCATCGGTGACGTCACCAGTCGGATGCGGATGTAGCTCAGTGGTAGAGCATCTCCTTGCCAAGGAGAGGGTCGAGAGTTCGAATCTCTTCATCCGCTTGATTGATCCAAAATCATCAGCTTCTGGTTGGTGATCACGTCGAATCCCAGCCGCTTGTAGAAGCCGGTGCTGTTCGTGGTCATCAGGTAGACCCTTTCCACTCCAGCCAGGTTCCTGCTGGCGAGCAGCGCCTCCACCAGCTGCCGCCCCAACCCCTGGCCCTGCTCCTCGCCAGCCACCACGACATCCCAGAGAACGGCCCGGAACACGCCGTCACTCGTTGCCCGGCCGAAGCCCACCAGGCGTCCGCCTCGCCAGGCGCTCACCACCGCCTGGCTTCCCGCCAGCATCTGTCGCAGCTGCGCCGGCGAGCGCCCCTGGGCCCAGAAGCTGTGGTCATCCAGCAGGGCCCGGAGCTGTCGCAGCTGTCCCGGCCACCAGCGCAGTCGCAACGCCCCGGCCCGGTGGCAGATCAGTTGGATGGCCGCGCTCAACGGGTCACCTTCGCAATCGGTGCAGAGCAAATCCTCACCCTTGGCGGGTAACAGCCCTCAGTAGGCTGGCTGCCAGCACGATCCGGCCCTTTTTCCATGCTCAAGCTGTTGCTGGGTGATCCCAATGCCCGCAAGCTGAAGCGCTACCAGCCGATCGTCTCCGACATCAGCCTGCTTGAGGAGGAGGTGGCCTCCCTCAGCGACGAGGACCTGCGTGGCCTCACCTCGGAATTCCGCCAAAAGCTCTCAGCCCTGCAGGAGGAGTGCCGCAGCCGGGGCCTGAGCCTCGACACCACTCTGGAGCGGGAACGCAAGCTGCTCGATGAGCTGCTGCCTCAGGCCTTCGCCGTGGTGCGCGAGGCCGGCAAGCGTGTGCTCGGCATGCGCCACTTCGATGTCCAGCTGATCGGCGGCATGGTGCTGCACGACGGCCAGATCGCCGAGATGAAGACCGGCGAGGGCAAGACCCTCGTGGCCACCCTGCCCGCTTACCTCAACGCCCTCACCGGCCGCGGCGTGCACGTGGTCACGGTGAACGACTATCTGGCCCGACGCGACGCCGAGTGGATGGGCCAGGTGCACCGCTTCCTCGGTTTGAGCGTTGGTCTGATCCAGCAGGACATGGATCCCGCCAGCCGCCGCCGAAACTACGGCTGCGACATCACCTACGCAACCAACTCGGAGCTCGGCTTCGACTATCTGCGCGACAACATGGCGGCGGACATCGCCGAGGTGGTGCAGCGCGAGTTCCACTACTGCGTGATCGACGAGGTCGATTCGATCCTGATCGATGAGGCCCGCACGCCCTTGATCATCTCCGGCCAGGTGGAGCGCCCGCAGGAGAAGTACCAGAAGGCCGCTGAGGTGGCCGCTGCCTTGGTGCGCGCGGCTGAGCTGGGCAAGGACGGCATTGATCCCGAGGGCGACTACGAAGTCGACGAGAAGCAGCGCAATTGCACCCTCACCGATGAGGGCTATGCCAAGGCTGAGGAGCTGCTGGGCGTCAGCGATCTGTTTGATCCGCAGGACCCCTGGGCCCATTACATCAACAATGCCCTCAAGGCCAAGGAACTGTTCATCAAGGATGTCAATTACATCGTGCGTGGCGGCGATGCGGTGATCGTTGACGAATTCACCGGCAGGGTGATGCCGGGCCGCCGCTGGAGCGATGGCCAGCACCAGGCGATCGAGGCCAAGGAAGGTCTGCCGATCCAGCCCGAAACGCAGACGCTCGCCTCGATCACCTACCAGAACTTCTTCCTGCTCTATCCGCGTCTGGCGGGCATGACCGGCACCGCCAAGACCGAGGAGGTGGAGTTCGAGAAGACCTACAAGCTTGAGGTCACGATCGTTCCCACCAACCGCGTGCGCTCACGGGCCGACTGGACCGATCAGGTGTACAAGAACGAGGTGGCCAAGTGGCGCGCTGTCGCTCTGGAAACCGCCGAGGTGCACAGGGGCGGCCGGCCGGTGCTGGTGGGTACCACCAGCGTGGAGAAATCGGAGCTGCTCAGCTCGCTGCTGGCCGAGCAGGACATTCCCCACAACCTGCTGAATGCCAAGCCTGAGAACGTGGAGCGGGAGGCCGAAATCATCGCCCAGGCCGGTCGCGCCGGTGCCGTGACCATCGCCACCAACATGGCCGGCCGCGGTACGGACATCATCCTCGGCGGCAACGCCGACTACATGGCCCGCCTCAAGCTGCGCGAGGTGCTGCTGCCGCGGCTGGTGCGGCCGGAGGATGAGCATCGCCCCGTGGCACCTCGCCGTGGCCCCGGTGCCGGCAGTTCGGCTGAAGCCAAGGCCGTGCGCGAGCTCTATCCCTGCAAGTTGAGTGAGGCCACCGAGCAATCGCTCAACGAGCTGGTGCAGGATCTGGTGAAGAGCTGGGGCGACCGCCAGCTCACGGTGCTGGAACTGGAAGACCGCATCGCCCAGGCGGCGGAGAAGGCCCCCACAGATGACGCGCCCATTCAGCAGCTGCGGGCGCTAATCAACCGCGTCAAAGCGGAATATGAGGGGGTGACCCACACCGAGGAGCAACAGGTGCGCGAGGCCGGTGGCCTGCACGTGGTGGGCACCGAGCGCCATGAATCTCGCCGGGTGGACAACCAGCTACGTGGCCGCGCCGGGCGCCAAGGCGACCCGGGCACCACCCGTTTCTTCCTTTCGCTGGAAGACAACCTGTTGCGCATCTTCGGCGGTGATCGCGTGGCCGGCCTGATGAATGCCTTCCGCGTGGAGGAAGACATGCCGATTGAATCCGGCATGCTCACTCGCTCCCTGGAGGGTGCCCAGAAGAAGGTGGAGACCTACTACTACGACATCCGCAAGCAGGTGTTCGAGTATGACGAAGTCATGAATAATCAGCGCAAAGCCGTCTACGCCGAGCGCCGGCGCGTGCTTGAAGGTCGTGAGCTCAAAGCTCAGGTGGTGGGCTACGGAGAGCGCACGATGGAGGATATAGTTGAAGCCTACGTGAATCCTGATCTACCGCCCGAGGAGTGGAATCTCGATCGGCTGGTGAGCAAGGTTCAGGAATTTGTCTACATCCTTGAAGATCTCAAGCCTGATCAGCTTCGCGGTTTGTCGGTGGAGGAACTCAAGGCCTTTCTGCAGGAGCAGCTCCGCAACGCCTACGACATTAAGGAGGGTCAGATTGAACAGGAGCGCCCCGGCCTGATGCGAGAGGCCGAACGCTTTTTCATTCTTCAGCAGATCGATACCCTTTGGCGCGAGCATCTGCAGGCGATGGATGCCCTGCGCGAATCCGTAGGCCTGCGTGGCTATGGCCAGAAGGATCCTTTGATCGAATACAAGAATGAGGGCTACGACATGTTCCTGGAGATGATGACCCAGATGCGTCGCAATGTGATCTACTCGATGTTCATGTTCCAGCCGGCCCCTGCCGGTGCGGCTGCCTGATCGGTTCTCTCAGCTGCCTTCTTCGGAACCGTCCCCCAGAAACTCCAGGATCTCCCGATCCTTGAGGCTCTGGGCCACCCCCCTGCAGGGTTCGAGCAGGGGGCGTCCTGCTGCCAGTTCACGCAGGCAGGTCTGGGTGCGGGCCAGGTCGCTCTCGAGCTGATCGATCCGCTCCATCAGATTGCGGATCACGCGCGCTTCGGCATCGGGCAGTGCCGAGTGGGCCAGCGGGTCGATGCGCACGCCGCTCTGGTGAATCACGCGGCCGGGGATGCCCACCACGGTGCTGTCCGCGTCCACATCGCGCAGCAGCACCGAGCCGGCGCCGATGCGTGTGTTGGCGCCCACCGTGATCGCCCCCAGCACCTTGGCGCCTGCGCCCACCACCACGTTCTCCGCCAGGGTGGGGTGGCGCTTGCCGTGGGCCTTGCCGGTGCCCCCCAGCGTCACGCCCTGGTACAGCAGGCACTTGTCACCGATCACGCTGGTTTCACCGATCACCACGCCCATGCCGTGGTCGATGAACACGCCGTGGCCGATGCGGGCCCCTGGGTGGATCTCGATGCCGGTGAGCCAGCGCCCCAGCTGGCTGATCAATCTGGCGAGCAGGGGGGTCAGTGGCCAGCGCTGCCGCCAGAGCCGGTGGCTGAGGCGGTGCAGGCTGAGGGCGTGCAGCCCCGGATAGCAGAGCAGGATCTCCAGCGTGCCGCGCGCCGCCGGGTCGCGCTCCTTGATGATCGCCAGGTCGGCGCGCAGGGCCTTAAGCATGAGGGCAGTTTCGCGTGGCGCCGCTCGCTTGAGGGGCAGGCGGGTGCCAGGCCTGCGTCAGGCCGCCAGCAGCCCGATCTCTTTGCGCAGCAGATCGATCGTGGCGCTGCCCAGGTAGCTCTGGGCGCAGTGCACCTGCGGCAGGCGCATCAGCTGGGCACGGTTCTGGCGCAGGCTCTGCTCCACCAGCGGCAGGCTGGGGCGGTCGCACAGCACATGGCTGGCGGCCCGCAGCAGGGCCAGCAGGCGGCTGCTCACGTCGGGGGTGGCGGTCATCAGCAGTAGCTCGTTGCCGCGCATGCTGTGCAGGATCACCTCGGCGGCCCGCAGGATGCCCGGGCTGATGCTCACCAGGCCCACGCAGCTGCCGGCGCGCAGATCCTTGAGCAGGTCGAGTTCGTGACGGAAGTCGTTGAGGTCCACCGGCACGGCCCGCACGCCATGGCGGCGGGCGATCTCCTCCACCGGCTGCAGGAAGTACCGGCTGGTCACCACCGTCCCATTGCTGGAGCTCTCGAGCACAGCCTCCAGCTCCTCCATGGGCACCACCTCCACCGGCACGTCGAGGCTGGGTGTGAGTTCCTCCGCGATGAGCATCGAGGCACCGATGTCCTCGCGGGGGGTGCTCACCAGTACGCGGGCGCCGCAGCGCAGGCGCCAGTCGATCTCGCGGGTGAGCAGGTCACGGGCCTGCTGCAGGGTGCAGCCGGCGTTGAGCAGGCCGTCGATGCTCTGGCGCACCTCCCGGTCGATATCCGGCAGCGGTCGGCCGCGCAGACCGGGCGGCGGCTTGATCTCGCGGGGGTTCTGCTGGTCGCGCACATAGATGCCCGAGCCGGCCATCGCCTCCACCACCCCATCGGTCTCGAGCTGGCGGTAGACCTTGCTGATCGTGTTGCGATGCAGGCCGGTCTGCATGGCGAGCTGGCGCGTGCTCGGCAGGCGATGGCCCGGCGGGAAGTGGCGCGCCGCGATGGCGAAGCAGATCTGGTTGTACAGCTGGCTCGACGCCGGAATGTCGCTGTCCTGCTGGATGTGGAACCGCACGCCGGATTGGCACAACGCTGTCGCCGCACCTTACGGACCTTTGCCGCCCGTGACAATTGCAGCGTTGGCATACGGCAGTGTGACGGTGGCCTGCAGAGCCCAGCCATGACCATCCAGTCCGAGTGGGTGACGATCCCTGCCGCCATGCCCGCCTGGTGGGCGCGGCCGGCGGGCGCCAGGCCCCCGCGGGCGGGGGTGCTGGTGCTACCGGAGGTGTTCGGCGTCAACGCCTGGGTGCGCAGCGTGGCCGACCGCCTGGCGGAGGAGGGCTATGCCGCCCTGGCGATCAGCACCTTCTGGCGCACGGCGCCTCAGCTGGATGTGGGCTACGACGAAGAGGGACTGGCGGCGGGCCGGGAGCATCGCGACCAGGTGAGCGCCGATCAGCTGCTTGATGACGTCGCGGCGGCGGCGGCCTGGCTGCAACAGGCCCATGCCGGCGATGGCCTGGCGGAGCGGCCCCTTGGCTGCGTGGGCTTCTGCTTCGGCGGCCACCTGGCGATGCTGGCGGCCACCCTGCCTCAGGTCGCCGCCACCTGCGACTTCTACGGCGCCCGGGTGGCATCGTTTCGGCCAGGGGGCGGGCCGCCCACGCTGGACGCGCTGCCCGAGATCCCCGGCCGCCTGTTCTGCTTCCGTGGCGACGCCGATCCGCTGATCCCCGCGGAGGAGATCAAGGCGTTGGCGGCGGCGCTCACGGCCGCCAATGGCGGCGTCGATTGCGGCAGCCCTCAGGCGCGCCACAGGCTGGTGATGGCGCCGGGGGCCGGCCACGGTTACCTGTGCGAAGCCCGGGCTGATTTCCAGCCCGAGGGTGCCGCCTCCGGCTGGGCGGCCATGCTCGCGCTCTTCAGCGAGATGCTGTAGCGGCTGCAGCTTTCGGGCGGGCTTGCCTGGCCCCTCAACTCGCCTTGAGCTTTCGCCCTCAGCTCTCGGCGGCGGCCGCAGCGCTGGCGGCAGCCTGGCGCGGGGTTTCGATCGTTCGCACGGCCTTGCTGGCGGCTGCAGCGGCCTCCTTCTCCTTGGCCAGCGGTGTCTTGCGCGGGCTGAGGAACATGATCATGTTGCGGCCCTCGCGCTTCGGCTCCTGCTGAATCTCGGCGCTCTCCTCGAGGTCCTTGGCCATGCGCATCAGCAGCAGCTCAGCCAGCGCGGTGTGCTGGATCTCGCGACCGCGGAAGATCACCGTGCACTTCACCTTGTCGCCGGCCTTGAGGAAGCGCACGGCCTGACCGATGCGCACGTCATAGTCGTGCTGGTCGATCTTGTAGCGCATCTTGACCTCCTTGACCTCGGTCTGATGCGACTTCTTCTTGGCTTCCTTGGCCTTCTTTTCCTGCTCGAACTTGTATTTGCCGTAGTCCATGATCCGGCAGACCGGCGGGTCGGCCTTCTCACTGACCAGCACTAGGTCGAGCTCGCGGTCCTGGGCCACCTCCAGGGCTGCCTCCCTTGAGATCACCCCCAGCTGACTGCCGTCGGCATCGACCACCCGCAGCTGGGGGTAACTGATGCGGTCGTTGATGTTGGGGAGCTCCCGTACAGGAGCGCGACGGTCAAAACGGGGACGGGGTGGCATTCAGGCGGGCGAGAGGTCGGGTAAAGGGTGTTGCTGTTCATCGTTCACCCTAGAACGCGCTCGATCGCCGACAAGGCCACCTGCAGCGGATCGGAACCGGTATCGGTGATCGCGCCGTCGCCTGTCAGCCATAGGGGCTTGTGCTGGCGCCGGAACCAGGTGCGCTGGCGCTTGGCGAACTGCTGGGTGCGGCGGCTGGTCTGGCTGATGGCCTCCGCTTCGCTGAGGTCGCCACGCAGCACGGCCCTGGCCTCGCTGTAGCCGATCGTGTCCAGCAGCGGGCAGCCCTCGCCGTAGCGCTCCGCCAGCCCGCGGGTTTCCTGCACCAGTCCCGCCGCGAACATGGCACCGCTGCGGGCGGCGATGCGCGGTTTGAGGTCCACGGGGTTCAGACCCAGCTCCAGCACCCGCCAGGGCGGTGCGCTGGCCCCCTGCTGGGCGCTCAGCGGACGCCCCGTGGCGTACAGGACTTCCAGGGCCCGCTGGGTGCGCACGGCATCGCGGGGCATGATCCGCGCTGCTGCCACCGGATCCGCGCTCGCCAGCAGCCCGTGGCAGAGGGGCTGGCCGAGGGCCTCCAGCTGGGCCCGCAGTTGCGGCTGGGGAGGGACTGCCGGTGGCGTCATCCCCTGGCTGATCGCCTTCAGATAGAGGCCGCTGCCGCCCACCAGCAGGGCGATGCCGCGGCGCCGGTGTTCGGCGGCGATGGCCTGTTCCGCCTCCGCGCGGAACTCCTGAAGGTTGATCGGTTGGTCGGGCCGGCGCAGATCCAGCAGCTCATGCCGCACCGCCGCCCGCTGCTCCGGGGTGGGTTTGGCGGTGCCGATGTCCATCTCCGCATAGAGCTGGCGTGAATCCACCGACAGCACCGCCAGATCCAGGGCCTGGGCGATGGCGATGCCCAGGTCGGTCTTGCCGCTGGCTGTGGGGCCGAGCAGAACGATCAGCAGCGGCAGGTCGGGCTGGTCGGTGGTGGCCGTCGCGGGGTGGATCACGCTCTCCATCCAGGCACTTTGCCCGGGCTCTGGCGCGTCTCGCTGGCGGCCTTGCTGGCGACCGCGGCGTCGCCTCGTGGCGGTTCCTGCGGGTGTCAGGGTTGCACCCCTGACTCAAATGTCAACGCAGAGGCCCCCAGGAGCCTCTCTATTGCATCGGTGGTAGATTGGGTTTCAAGGCACCGCCTCTGCGCGCCTCCCAGGCCCTTGCCGCGCGTCCCGACGGCACCAGGTCGTGCCCACGCCGGAACCCATGAGCGAAGCCACGAAAGTTCAGGCGGCCTACGGCGCCGAGCAGATCCAGGTGCTGGAAGGCCTGGAGCCGGTGCGTAAGCGGCCGGGCATGTATATCGGCACCACGGGCCCCCGTGGTCTGCATCACCTCGTTTACGAGGTGGTCGACAACTCGGTCGACGAGGCCCTCGCCGGCCATTGCGACCAGATCCTCGTCGTCCTCAACGAGGACGGCAGCTGCGCCGTCACCGATAACGGTCGCGGCATTCCCACCGATGTGCACCCGCGCACCGGCAGGAGCGCTCTGGAAACGGTGCTCACGGTCCTGCATGCCGGCGGCAAGTTCGGCGCCGGTGGCTACAAGGTGTCCGGCGGCCTGCATGGCGTCGGCGTGTCGGTGGTGAACGCCCTCTCCGAGTGGGTGGAGGTCACGGTTCATCGGCAGGGGCAGGAGCACCGCCAACGTTTCGAGCGCGGCGCCCCGATCGGCACGCTCGCCTCCACCCCCGCCGCCGATCCCAGCCGCACCGGCACCTCGGTGTGCTTCAAGCCGGACATCGAGATCTTCAGCGGTGGCATCGAGTTCGATTACCACACGCTCTCGGCCCGTCTGCGTGAGCTGGCCTACCTGAACGGCGGTGTGCGCATCGTCTTCCGCGATGAACGGCCCGCGGCCTGCAACGCTGCAGGCGAGGCCCATGAGGAGATCTATCACTACGAAGGCGGCATCAAGGAATATGTCGCCTACATGAATGCCGAGAAAGATGCTCTGCATCCCGAGATCATCTATGTGAACTCGGAGAAAGATGGCGTTCAGGTGGAGGCGGCCCTGCAGTGGTGCGTCGATGCCTACTCCGACAACATCTTCGGCTTCGCCAACAACATCCGCACTGTCGATGGCGGCACTCACATCGAGGGTTTGAAGACGGTGCTCACCCGCACCCTCAACGCCTTTGCCAAGAAGCGCGGCAAGCGCAAGGAAGCAGATACAAATCTCGCCGGTGAAAACATCCGCGAAGGTCTCACCGCTGTGCTGTCGGTGAAGGTGCCCGAACCGGAATTTGAGGGTCAGACCAAAACCAAGCTCGGCAACACCGAGGTGCGCGGCATTGTGGATTCCCTTGTAGGCGAATCCCTCAGCGAATATCTGGAATTCAACCCCTCGGTGATCGATCTGATCCTCGAGAAGGCGATCCAGGCCTTCAATGCCGCTGAAGCCGCCCGCCGCGCCCGCGAGCTGGTTCGCCGCAAGAGCGTGCTGGAGAGCTCCACGCTGCCCGGCAAGCTGGCCGACTGCTCTTCCCGCGATCCGGGTGAATCGGAGATCTACATCGTGGAGGGTGATTCCGCCGGTGGCTCCGCCAAGCAGGGTCGCGATCGCCGCTTCCAGGCGATCCTGCCGCTACGGGGCAAGATCCTCAATATTGAGAAGACCGACGACGCCAAGATCTACAAGAACACCGAGATCCAGGCTTTGATCACGGCCCTCGGCCTCGGGATCAAGGGCGAGGAATTCGATGAGAAAAACCTGCGTTACCACCGTATCGTGATCATGACCGATGCTGATGTGGACGGCGCCCACATCCGCACGCTGCTGCTCACCTTCTTCTACCGCTATCAGAAGGCGCTGGTGGAAGGCGGTTACATTTACATTGCCTGCCCACCGCTTTACAAGGTTGAGCGCGGCAAGAACCACAGCTACTGTTACAACGAAGGCGATCTCAAGAAGGTGATCGAGTCTTACGGCGAAAAGGCCAACTACACGATCCAGCGCTTCAAAGGTCTGGGCGAGATGATGCCGAAGCAGCTTTGGGAAACCACGATGGATCCCACCACGCGCACGATGAAGCGGGTGGAGATCGAGGATGCGGCCGAGGCCGATCGCATCTTCACGATCCTGATGGGTGACAAGGTCGCCCCCCGCCGCGAGTTCATCGAAACCCACAGCGCCGAGCTCGATCTGGCTCAGCTCGACATCTGATGGCCCGGATTCCTGTCCCGGGGCCCTGGCGCTGGGCGGCGTTGCTGGGCTTTGCCCTGATCGCTCCGGTGGCGCTGCCGGCCGGTGGTGCCGAGCGACGGCTCCCGGAGGTGCGCCGACGCCAGGCTGGTGAGCCGTTGCTGCCCGCCAGCGTCCGGAGCCTGCAGGCCGCTCCGGAGTGTCGGGCTCCTGCCCTTGGCCAGCTGGCGGCTGATCAACCATTGCGCGTGCTGCGCACCTGGCGCAGCCCTGCCGGTGCACGCTGGCTGCAGGTTGAGGCTGCTGCCGTTCCAGGCCTGGTGCCCGCCCGCCGCGGTTGGCTGGCGGCCTGAACCTCGCCGCCGCCAGGAGAGTCGGTTCTGCCCATGCGTGATGCCCTGTTGGTGGCCATCGGCGCCGTGCCTGGAGCCTGGCTGCGCTTCCGCTTGGTGAACCATTTCGAGCCGCTGCTTCCCCGCAAGCACTGGGCCACCTTCGGCGTGAATGTGTCGGCCTGCTTCGCTCTGGGCCTGATCAGCGCCCTTGAGCAGGCCTGCGGCCCGCAGCTTCAGCTGGGCCTTCTGCTCGGCGTGGGCTTTCTCGGCAGCTTCAGCACCTTCTCCACCTTCAGTGTCGAGCTGCTGCAGGCCTGGTTGAGCGGCGCGCGCCGTCAGGCCGTGGGGTTGCTGTTCGGTTCCGTGCTTGCGGGTCTGCTGGCGGTGGCACTGGGTCTGTGGCTGGGCGCCGGAACGCGATGACGCAGGCTGCCGATCGCGAGCTGGGCCGCCGTCGTCTGCGCTTTGAGCTGCGCGAGCTGTTGCTGGTGGCGGCTGGAGGGGTTCCCGGGGCTCTGCTGCGCTGGCAAGCCGCCGTCCAGCTCGGCCCCTGGCTGGGGGGCAGTGCCGGCGCCGATCTGCTGGTGAATGTGCTGGGTTCCTTCCTGCTGGGCTTTCTGGCCGGACCGATCCCACACCGCACCAGCCTGTTGCTCTGGCTGGGCATCGGTTTCTGCGGCTGCCTCACCACCTTCAGCAGCTGGATGCTTGATGTGGTGCACCTGATCGAGGCGCAGCAGCCCTGGCAGGGATTGGTGCTGGTGCTGGCAACACTCAGCCTGGGTCTTGGCGCTTCCCTGCTTGGGCTGCTCAGCAGCCGGATGGTTTTTCGAACCCGGCGGGACGGCTGAGGGCACGGCGGCGTTGATCCGGGCCCTGCTTGCCCTCAGGCAGCCAGCGCCGCCTCAATGGCCGCCTTCAGTTCGGCAGCCTCTGGCTCCACGCCGCTCTTGAAGCGGGCCAGCACAGTGCCGTCTTTGCCGATCAGGAATTTCTCGAAGTTCCAGGCCACCGGACCGGCCGGTTCGGTCTGCACCAGGCTGCTGAAGGGCTCGGCGCTGATCGCCACCTTGCTGAAGACCGGAAAGTTCACCCCATAGGTGGTGGAGCAGAACTGCTGGATCTCGCTCAGGCTGCCGGGTTCCTGGGCGCCGAAGTCGTTGCAGGGGAAGGCCAGCACCGTGAAGCCCTGAGGCCCGTAGGCCTCCTGCAGGGCCTGCAGGCCCGTGTACTGACGGGTGAAGCCGCAGCGGCTGGCCACGTTCACCGCCAGAACCACCTGGCCGGCGAAGGCTCCGAGCGTCTGCTCCTCGCCGCTGGCATCGATCACCGGCACGGCACTCACGTTCACAGCCATGGTTCTCTCCGGCCGCCTCAGCCGGTGTTCGGGATGGCGCGACCCTAGCGACCTGAGCTCATACACTCGAATTGCCGCAGCACCGGAGCCATGAGCGACGCGACCGCTGCCGGCAACAGCACCAGCTCCAAGAACGCCACCACCAAGTCGGCCAACGGGGCCGTGCTCACGGAGTTGCTCACCCAGCAGCTCAAGGGTCTGCTGGAGGCCGGGAATTACGACGGCGTCAAGCTGCTCCTCCAGCCTGTGCAGGAGGTGGATATCGCCGAGGCGATTGGCGGCCTACCGCGCACCCTGCAGGCCCTGGCCTTCCGGCTGCTGCCCAAGGACGAGGCGATCGAGGTCTACGAATATCTGGATCCGAGCGTGCAGCAGACCCTGCTGGAGCGTCTGCGCTCCAGCGAGGTTCTGGAGCTCGTTGAGGAGATGTCACCCGATGATCGGGTGACCCTCTTCGATGAGCTGCCCGCCAAGGTGGTGCGCCGGTTGCTGGCGGAGCTCAGCCCGGCGGAGCGCCGCGTGACGGCCCAGCTGTTGGGTTACGAGCCGGAGACCGCCGGCCGGTTGATGACAACGGAGTTCATCGACCTCAAGGAGTTCCACAGCGTGGCCCAGGCGCTGACGATCATCCGCCGCCGCGCCCGCGACACCGAGACGATCTACGCCCTGTATGTGACCGACGCCTCGCGCCATCTCACCGGCATCCTCTCGCTGAGGGATCTGGTGGTGGCTGAGCCGGAGGAGCGCCTCGGCGATGTGATGACCCGCGAGGTGGTGAGCGTGGGCACCGACACCGACCAGGAGGAGGTGGCGCGCGTGATCCAGCGCTACGACTTCCTGGCCGTGCCGGTGGTGGACCGCGAGGAGCGGTTGGTGGGGATCGTCACCGTTGACGACGTGATCGACGTGATCCAGCAGGAGGCCACCCGTGACCTCTATGCCGCCGGCGCCGTGCAGGCCGGCGATGAGGACGACTACTTCCAGAGCAACCTGTTCACCGTGGCTCGCCGCCGTGTGGTGTGGCTGCTGGTGCTGCTGCTGGCCAACAGCGGCACCGCCGCGGTGATCGCCTCAATGGATGACGTGCTCAACAAGGTGGTGGTGCTGGCCGCCTTCATCCCGCTGCTGATCGGCACCGGTGGCAACGTTGGTGCCCAGAGCTCCACGGTGGTGATCCGCGGTCTCAGCACCCAGCGAATCCAGAGCCTCGGCACATGGGCGGCCATCTGGCGCGAGTCGGTGGCCGGCGCCCTGCTCGGCCTGCTCATGATCATCGTGGTGATTCCCTGGGCGGCCTACGTGTCGCACTGGAACTGGTTGGTGGCCTGGGCGGCGGGCATCAGCCTGGTGGCGATCACCACCCTGGCGGCAACCGCGGGTGCGGCCCTGCCGCTGCTATTCGAGCGGATCGGCCTGGATCCGGCCCTGATGTCGGCTCCGTTCATCGCCACCGCCACCGACGTGGCGGGCGTCTTCATCTACCTGCGGACAGCCAGCTGGCTGCTGGGGCGCGTTGCTCCGGGCTGATTCGGATTCCCCCCTAGCGCTTTTTCGAGCAATCCGGGCTTTCTGAGAGGGAGTTCACACTTCTTCAGGTTAGGCTTCACAACAGTTCACGGATCCGGTCGTGGTCGTTGCTGTTGCCTCCGCTCAAGCCCCCGCCCGTGCAGCTGCAGAGCCGGCCGCGCTGAGTGCTGACCTGGTTCGCTCCTACCTGCGCGACATCGGCCGTGTGCCATTGCTCAGTCATGAGCAGGAGATCACCCTGGGCCGCCAGGTGCAGGAGCTGGTGGCGCTGGAGGAGCTGGAGCAGGAACTGACCATGCGCGCCGGCGGTGGCCAGCCCACCCGTGAACAGCTGGCCGAGGCCGCTGGCTTGACGCCGCAGTTGCTGCGGCGCCGTCTACGGGCGGGTCAGCGGGCCAAGGAGCGGATGGTGTCCGCCAACCTGCGGCTGGTGGTGAGCGTGGCGAAGAAGTACACCAAGCGGAACATGGAGCTGCTGGACCTGATCCAGGAGGGAACGATCGGCCTGGTGCGGGGTGTGGAGAAATTCGATCCGACGCGGGGCTACAAGTTCAGTACGTATGCGTACTGGTGGATCCGTCAGGGGATCACGCGGGCGATCGCCGAGAAGAGCCGCACGATCCGGCTGCCGATCCACATCACGGAGACGCTGAACAAGCTGAAGAAGGGTCAGCGCGAGCTGAGCCAGGAGCTAGGCCGGACGCCGACGGTGACGGAGCTGGCGGAGTACGTGGAGCTGCCAGAGGAGGAGGTGAAGGATCTGCTGTGCCGTGCGCGTCAGCCGGTGAGCCTGGAGACGAAGGTGGGCGATGGCGAGGACACGGAGCTGCTGGATCTGCTGGCGGCGGAGGGAACGCAGCC
>JAIYAQ010000011.1 GCA_027488975.1 Cyanobium sp. E1_MAG_00006 | reverse complement strand
TGGTCTCGGCATGGAAGTGATGCACGAGCGCAATGCTCACAACTTCCCCCTCGACCTGGCCGCTGCAGAAGCCACCCCCGTGGCTCTGACCGCTCCTGCCATCGGCTGAGCGTCAGCTCTCATCGGTTGATCCACGGATCCACCACCTTGAGCCCCTGCGCAAGCAGGGGCTTTTTTGTGTGGGTGGCAACGACTGCTGAGGACGGAGGCTTTAGAGTCGGATCGGTTCACTGAGCGACTGTCGTCATGGCCGAGGCATCAGGACCAGGCCTGATCAGCGAAGCCAGCGGCCAGCGCCGTCCAGAGAAACAGAACGGCCGCCACGGGTTGTCGCCGGAGAGGGCAGGCCCGCAGTTCGGCCCAGGACTGAACGCCTGCCGGCCTGAGAGACGATGTGGATCAAGGCTTGCGCCAGGGCACCGGTCTGCGGCGCCTGGGGTAAAGCTCCCGGCAGAGGGGGCAGACGGTGCCGTCGCAGCCCCGGGCCGTGCAGTGCTCGCGGCCGTAGAAAATGATCTGCAGGTGCAGCTTGTTCCAGGCATCCGTGGGGAACAGGGCCTTGAGGTCGCGCTCGGTCTGCACCACGTTGTCGCCGCTGCTGAGACCCCAGCGCTGGGCGAGGCGATGGATGTGCGTATCAACCGGGAAGGCCGGCACGCCAAAGGCCTGGGCCATCACCACGGAAGCCGTCTTGTGCCCAACACCGGGCAGGGCCTCAAGGGCAGCGAAGCTGGCCGGCACCGCACCGCCATGGCGCTCCAGCAGCAGCTCGGCCAGACGCTTGACATTGCGGGCCTTGGTGCGAGCCAGGCCCAGCTGGCGGATATGACCGAGGATCGCGGCCTCATCCAATGCCGCCATACGGGCGGGGGTGGGGCCGGCAGCGAACAGCGCCGGCGTGACTTCATTCACCTTCTTATCGGTGCACTGGGCGCTGAGCAGCACTGCCACCAGCAGCGTGAACGGATCGCTGTGGTCAAGCGGGATGGGGGTGCGGGGATAGTGCTCCTCCAGCCGCTGCAGGATCAGGGCGGCGCGCTCCTGCTTCTTCACCGGCCGGCTGCCGCTGCACTGGAGGCTGACCCTAACGGTTGCACTGGCTGTCCCTGTCAGCAGGATGACCAGCGGAGCGCGGCAGGCTGGCGAGTCCTTACGCTCAGCAGATCAGTGCAGGCTCATGGGCAGCAGCTTCGGCGATCTCTTTCGCATCAGCACCTTCGGGGAATCCCACGGCGGTGGGGTGGGCGTGATCGTGGATGGTTGCCCGCCGCGGCTGCCGCTGGATCTTGAGGCCATTCAGAGCGAACTCGATCGCCGCAAACCGGGGCAGAGCAAGATCACAACCCCTCGCAAGGAGGACGACCGGGTCGAGATCCTCAGCGGTCTGCTCGACGGCGTCACCCTCGGGACGCCGATCGCGATGGTGGTGCGCAACAAGGACCAGCGCCCACAGGACTACAAGGAGATGGAGGTGGCGTTCCGCCCCTCCCATGCCGATGCCACCTATCAGACCAAATACGGCATCCAGGCCCGCAGCGGCGGCGGACGAGCCTCAGCGAGGGAAACGATCGGGCGTGTGGCGGCGGGTGCGATCGCCAAGCAGCTGCTGCGCAAGGCCCATGGCACCGAGGTGCTGGCCTGGGTGCAGCGCATTCACACGCTTGAAGCGAGCATCGACCCTGAGGCCGTGAGCCTCGACGCCGTGGAGGCCAACATCGTGCGCTGCCCCGATGCGGCGATGGCCGAGCAGATGATCGAGCGGATCGAGGCGATCGGCCGTGATGGCGACTCCTGCGGCGGCGTGATCACCTGCGTGGTGCGCAAGCCGCCCGTGGGGCTGGGCATGCCGGTGTTCGACAAGCTGGAAGCCGACCTGGCCAAGGCGGTGATGTCTCTGCCGGCCACCAAAGGCTTCGAGATCGGCTCGGGTTTTGAGGGCACCATGCTGCGGGGCAGCGAGCACAACGACGCCTTCCTGCCCAGCGAAGCCGGCCGGTTGCGCACCGCCACCAACAACTCCGGTGGCATCCAGGGGGGGATCAGCAACGGCGAGCCGATCGTGATCCGCGTGGCCTTCAAACCCACAGCCACGATCCGCAAGGCGCAGCAGACGATCAACGATCGCGGTGAGGCCACCACGCTGGAAGCCAAAGGTCGGCACGACCCGTGCGTCCTGCCGCGGGCCGTGCCGATGGTGGAGGCGATGGTGGCCTTGGTGCTGGCCGATCACCTGCTGCGCCAGCAGGGTCAGTGCAGCCTCTGGTGAAGGAGGCTGCAGGGGAGATCCCGAAGCGCAGCAAGATCACTCACTGCGCTCAGCGAGGCTCGCCCAACCGGGCTCAACCAACCTCGACGAGGGGAGCAGCGCCGTTGCTGCTCGGGGTGGTGGACGCAACAGCCCCACCAGCGCTGAGTCGGCTCACGGCCTTCGCCATGCGCCGGGCGACGGAGGAGGTGCCGGCCTTGGCAGCAGCCGAGGGCTGAGCCTTCCTGCGAACCGCGCTGCGGGCAGCAGGCTTGCTGGCGGCTGCTGGCTTCACGGTCGACTCCTTCACCGCGCTCTTGCGGATTGGGTTGCGGGCGGCCGTGCCCGGCTTTGCCTTGGCGGCAGTGCTCTTCACAGCGGCTTTCGCGGCTGCTTTCACCGCCGGCTTGGCGGTTTTCACCGCCGTTTTGGTGGCGGTCTTGGTGGCGGTCTTAGCGACTGCAGCCTTGGCCGTAGCCGTCTTGGCCGCAGGCTTGCGGGCGGGGGCCTTGGCGGCGGGCTTGGCTGAGCTCTTGGTGGCTGCCGCGCGACTGCGATGACTGAGGATCAGCGCCCACTCGGCATCACTGAGGTTGGCGGGCTTGCTGCCGTGGGCGTTGGCCACCTTGGCGGCCTTCTCGATGTCGGCGATCAGATTCTTCCAGGAGGTGGCGAAGCGCTTGTCCGACTGAGACTTGGCACCGCTCTCCACCAGCGTCTCAACCACACCAGCAGGGGACACCTTCTTCCGGCGACGGTTGAAGATCTCCTTCTGCAGCTGAGCGATCAGGGCGTCGGCCTTGTCGCTGAGTTTGATCGTGAGTTGAGACATAAGCGAGAACAGCTCTTTCTCAGAAGTAGCACTGCGATCTCAGGTTGACAACCATTGCCGATCGGCGGGGGCGGCGAGCCGTGTGAGCAAGGTGGTCAGATCAGAGCCCAGCCGAGGGGTTGAGCCGCCATCGACACTGGTCGCAACGCCGTCCACGAACAGGCTGTTGCCCAGGGCAACCGCATCGACACCAGCGGCGAGCCATGCAGGAACATCGTCGGGACTGAGGCCACCGGCCGCGATGCAGAACGGCAATGGTCCCAGCGGACCCGCCAGCGAGCGCCAGTATCCAGAGCCCAGTGCAGACGCTGGGAACAGCTTCACCGCCGCCGCGCCAGCACGCACGGCCATGGCGATCTCCGTGGGCGTGAACACCCCTGGCACCAGGGTGATGCCCAGAGCCTGCGCCTGCGCCTGCAACTGTCGATCCAGGATCGGAGACACGGCATAAGCCAGGCCGGCGGCATCCACAGCAGCGAGGTGATCGGCGGAACACACCGAAGCCGCGCCCAGGCGCATCGCGGGGAAGGCCGCAATCAGCTCGCGGATCATCTCCACCCAAGCCGGCGACGGCGAAACCGCAAGCTCGACATGGACAAGGCCCGTCGCCAGCAACTGCTCAAGCTGGCAACGGGCCTGTTCAGAACTGGTGGGACGCAGCACCGCCAGCAAGGGCTGGCGGTGCAACGACGTCAGCAGCGCTCCAGGATCAGACGTACTCGGCCACCCGCACATCACTGCGGATCAGCAGCTCCTGCAGATCTTCCGCATCCACGGTTTCGCTCTCCACCAGCATCTCGGCCAGCTCGTCAAGCACGGAGCGGTTGTCCTTGAGCACAGCCGTGGCCCGCTTGTAGGCCTCTGCCACCAGCTGACTCACCTCCTCGTCGATGGCAGCCGCGGTGTCCTCCGAGAAGTCGCGTTCTGCAGCAATATCACGGCCGAGAAACATGCCGCCCTGGCTGCGGCCCAGGGCCACGGGGCCGAGGCGATCGCTCATGCCGAAGCGGGTCACCATCTGGCGGGCGACCCGGGCCACCTGCTGCAGGTCATTGCTGGCACCGGTTGTCACCTCGTCCTCGCCGTAGACGATCTCTTCGGCAACACGACCGCCCAGGGCAACGGCCATCTGGTTCTGCAGGTAAGCCCTGGAATACAGACCCGACTCCATCCGCTCCTCAGAGGGGGTGAAGAAGGTGAGGCCGCCGGCGTTGCCGCGCGGAATGATTGAGATCTTCTGAACGGGGTCGTAGTCCGGCATAAGGGCGCCCACGAGAGCATGGCCCGCTTCGTGGTAGGCCACCAGGCGCTTGCGCTTCTCGCTCATCACGCGGTCCTTCTTCTCAGGACCAGCCATCACGCGCTCGATCGCGTCGTTCACCTCGTCCATAGCGATCTCGGTGAGCTGACGGCGGGCCGCCAGGATCGCCGCCTCATTGAGCAAGTTGGCCAGATCGGCGCCGGTGTAACCGGGAGTGCGGCGGGCAATCTTGTCGAGATCGACGTCCTTGGCCAGGGTCTTGCCGCGGGCGTGCACGCCGAGGATCTGCAGTCGACCGGCGTAGTCGGGGCGATCCACCACAACCTGGCGGTCGAAGCGGCCGGGACGCATCAGCGCTGCATCGAGCACATCGGGCCTGTTGGTGGCGGCCACGATGATGATGCCCGTATTGCCCTCAAAACCGTCCATCTCGGTGAGCAGCTGGTTGAGGGTCTGCTCGCGCTCGTCGTTGCCGCCGCCTAGGCCGGCACCGCGCTGACGGCCCACGGCATCGATCTCGTCGATGAACACGATGCAGGGTGCGTTCTTCTTGGCCTGCTCAAACAGATCACGCACGCGGCTGGCGCCGACGCCCACGAACATCTCCACGAACTCCGAGCCGGAGATCGAGAAGAACGGCACAACGGCCTCACCGGCCACCGCCTTCGCCAGCAGGGTCTTGCCGGTGCCCGGAGGGCCCACGAGCAGAACGCCCTTGGGGATCTTGGCGCCAACGGCCGTGAAACGATCGGGGTTCTTGAGGAAGTCGACAACCTCGGTGAGCTCAAGCTTGGCGCCTTCGATTCCGGCCACATCACCGAAGGTGACCTGGGTCTGAGGCTCCATCTGCACCCGCGCCTTGCTCTTGCCGAAATTCATGGCCGGGTTGCCGCCGCCGCCCTGGGCACGACGCAGCAGAAAGAACAGGCCACCAAGCAGCAGCAGCGGGAAGATCAGCGATCCCACAGCCTGCTGCCAGGCCTGCGGCTGACGGGAGGGCTCGACGGCGATGTCGACCTTGTGCGCTTCCAGCAGCTTGAGCAGATCCTTGTCGGGGGCAAGGTTGACAACGGCACGCTGGCCGTCGTTCTCGACCACCTGGGCGGTACCGCGATCGGGAGCGATCAGCACCCGCGACACATCATTGGCCTCGACGGCCTCGACGAAGTCGCTGTAGCGCAGGCTCCGAGGGGCATTGGCCGGATCCGGGCGATCCAGGAAGGCGGTGCCCACGGCGATCACAACGACCGCCAGGAGCACATAGAGCCCCGCATTGCGCCAGCGCTTCTTCACCTTGGCTCTCCGGAGTGATTAGTAAAGGAATGTTAACCGGCCCTCAGGCGACCGGGGCGTGGACCGCTGAACGCGGCCGCTCAGGCAGCGGAGCGCAGCACTTCCACCACGCTGCGGAAGGCGAACCACTCGGGGATCTCCTCACCGCTGCGCAGCATCTGGCGGAACTGGGTACCGCTGAGCTTGCGCACATGCAGGCCGCGGGCCTCGGCGTGCTCGGCCGTCACGTAGCCCTCCTCCTCGGTGAACACCAGGTTGAGCGAGGGCACGGTCTCCATGCCCAGCTCCGGGGCGTTGTCGCG
This sequence comes from Cyanobium sp. E1_MAG_00006, assembly GCA_027488975.1. Classification (GTDB taxonomy): domain Bacteria; phylum Cyanobacteriota; class Cyanobacteriia; order PCC-6307; family Cyanobiaceae; genus Vulcanococcus. The sequence continues at coordinate 72,984 of JAIYAQ010000011.1, read as the reverse complement.
GGCGAAGTCCTGCGCCTGGTAGGGGCCGTAGAAGTCGTCGCCGCTGATGGACGACTTACAGCCGGCCATGTCGCGGCCGATGATGAAGTGCGTGCAACCGTAGTTCTTGCGGATGATCATGTGCTGCAGCGCCTCACGCGGGCCGGCCATGTGCATCGAGTAGGGCAGGTAGGCCCAGCGGATGCGGGGGTTGTTCACCTCGGCGGCCAGGCGCTCGTAGGTCTGGAAGCGCACCGCGCCGGAGATGTCGTCGTCCTGGGTGGGACCGCAGGTGGGGTGCACCAGCACCACGCCCTGCTCGCTCACATTGCTGGCCTCCAGAGCCCGGGTGAACAGCTCGTAGTGGGCGCGGTGGATGGGGTTGCGGCACTGGAACGCCACCACGTCCTGGCCCTCGGGCAGAGTGGCGCGCACCTCAGCCGGGGTCTTGCAGGGGAAGACGCGAGTGGGCAGCTCCAGGCCCTGGATGGCACCGCCGAGGTAGAAACGACCGCGCTCGGTGGCGATCATCTTCACGGCCGGATGCTCGAGCGAGGTGGTGCCGTAGCAGCCCTTGGCCTCACGGGCCTTGTCGGGCTCCCACTTGCTCTCCACCGTCATCACCGCCAGCTCCTGGCCGCGGTAGGTGAGCAGCAGCTTCTGACCCACCGCGATGTCGTCGCGCTGGGTGTCCATCACGATCGGCAGGCCGAACAGCAGGCCGCTCGTGGTGCGGTTGCTCTCCACCACCGACTGGTAGTCCTCCTGGTGCATGAAGCCGCGCAGGGGCGAGAAGCCACCCACCATCAACAGCTCCACATCACAGGCATTGCGATCGGAGCACTCGAGCACGTGATCCACACCGGCCTTGGCGGCCTCGCGCTGCTCAGCCGGCAGCCGCAGATCCACCAGGCTGCCGCCATGGGGTGCGATCAGGCCCTGCCGGGCGAAGGCGACGGTGCTCGTCATGGCGGAGGGTGACGGTGCGGGAGAGGGGAGATGCGCTGGATTCTCCCAGAGGACCTGAACCGGGCGGCCAGGGTTCCGGCAGGACCAGCGGCGTTCAAGCGGCAGGGCGCTTCTTCACCCAGGCACTAAAAAAGGGGGGCCATGCCCCCCTTGGACTGGGCTGAACGGAGCCAGCGGCTGGCTGACGATTCAGGCCTTCTCCAGCCGGCCGTAGACCTGACCGGTGATCTTCACGTCGAGGGGATCGTGACCGCCCATGTCGGTGTCAGAGGGCTGCACGGCGGTGAACACCCCGGCGAACTCACCGGTGGAGGCATCCACCTTGGTGATCGAGAGGTTCATCTCACCAATGCCGTCGACGTACTCCTTGTTGTTCTCGCGAACCAGCTCGTCGTCCTGTCCGTTCAGAGCCACGAGACCCTGGGCGTACTGCACACCGGTGGTCAGGGCACGACCCTTGGGATCCAGGAAGTTCGAGGTGCGATAGCTGGGCACGCGATAGCTGCCGTTCAGATCGGTGCTGGTGCTGATGGCAGCGCCGTCAGCGGTGGCGTTGAGCTCCTTGCTGGAGAAGGTGAACGGCACTTCCTCACCACCGGGCAGCAACACGGTGACGATCTGGAAGTCGAGGCCGCCCTGCTCCTTGAAGTTGATGCCGTCTCCGGTCACCGTCAGATCGCCATACACCTGGTCCAGGCTTGTGGTGAAGCGGGTCAGGATCTTGCTGGGCAGGAACTGAGCTTCCTGACGCTTGTTGGTGGGCTCACCCTTCACGTACACCTCCGAGGGGTGCAGGCAGATCTCGCGCAGCTGGTACTTGGCGGAAGCATCCAGCGCGATCGAGCCACGGGCCGAGTCCGGCAGGGTCGGGCAGTCGTTGGCCAGACCGGTGTTGTGGATGTCGTCGTAGGTCAGGTTGGCCCGGTCCACGGCCTTGGCCCCGCCGCTGCAGGCGGTGACCAGGGTCAGGCAGAGCGCCAGCACGAGGGCCAGCAGAGGACGGAAACGCATGGGGAAAAGCCGGTCTGGCAGGGAAAAACCTCTGGTTTGGGGTGCGCCCGCTCGGGATACTACCGGTGCAAAACCCTGATTCCGCGTACCATGTCGCGGCTCTCAACAACCCGTATGCGGGAGCGGATCCGGACGGCCCCATGACCGACTCCAGCACCAGCGCCAGCCCAGCCGACTCCGGTTCCAGCAGCCTTGGCAGCGAGAGCTGGGATGAACGCCTGAATGCGGCGCTGGCCGCCCTGCAGGGCCTTGCCGACGAGGCTGACGGACAGCCGGATGCCCTGCTGGTGCTGCTGCGCCGCCTGGAGGACCTGCACCGCACGATTCAGGACGGTCCGTTCCGCTCAAGCCTGCCGGCCGATCGCGGCGAGCTGTTCGATCTTCTGCAGAGCATGGAGAAGAGTGGCGGCTGGCCTTACATCCCACGGCTGCAGCTGCGCACCTTCATGGATCTGCTGCAGAGCGGCGAGTCGGGAGCGGCCCTGGCGGCCTGAGGGCCGTGAGCAGCTGGTGGGCGAGCGGCAGCTTGCCCATCGGCTCCAGCCTGGTGACGATGTCGCCAGGCCCGAGCAACCAGCCCTCATTCCCCGCGCTGCCGAAGCCGGCGCCGGGTTGATCGATCGGGTTGGCGAACAGCAGATCGCAGCCCTTACGGGCGAATTTGGCGCTGGCCTGGGGCAGCACGTCGCCGGAATGGGCCGCGAAACCGAGGATGCGCTGCCCCTTCGGCCGGTGCTCCACCAGCTCCCGCAGCAGATCGGGCACGGATTCCCAGCCGGTTTGCAGCGCTTCAGCCAGAGCGAGCTTGTCGGGCTTGTGGGCAAACGGTGCGCGCAAGCGATGATCCGCCACAGCGGCGGCCATGGCGATGGCATCAGCCTCCGGCTGGAGCTGCTGGAGGGCCTGCTGCAGCTGCTGGCCGGTCTCAACGGCATGGCACTGCAGCCCATCCAGCCAGGCTGGATCCACCTGCAGCGGGCCATGCACCAGCTGCACCTCCGCCCCGCGCAGGCGCGCGGCCTGGGCCAGCAGCACACCCATGCGGCCCGTGCTGGGGTTGCTGAGGCAGCGGGCTGGGTCAAGCCATTCGCGGGTGGGGCCGGCCGTCACCAGCAGGCGCAGTCCCTGCCAGTCGCGCCGCCAACCCCAGCAGGCCAGGGATTCCAGGGCCAGTAGCAGGGCCGCGGGTTCGGCCATGCGGCCATTGCCCTGACGATCGCAGGCCAGCAGGCCCTCGGCCGGCCCGAGGGGCAGCACCCGCTCGAAGGTCTGCAGGGCCTGCCAGTTGCGGGCCACGCCCTGGGAGCCCCACATGGCCGTGTTCATGGCGGCGGCGGCGAGCACCGGCGCCTCGGTGGCCAGCAGCAGCGAGGCCAGCAGCGTGTCGCCCAGCCCATGCAGCCAGCGGCCGAGGCTCGTGGCCGAGAGGGGCGCCAGCAGCACCAGCTCCGCCCACTCCGCCAGCTCCACGTGCAGCGGCCGGGCGGCCGTGTGGCTCCACTGATCAACGTCGAGATAGCAGCGGTGGCGGCTCAGGCTGGCCAGGGCCACGGGGCTCACCAGCCGCTCGGCACTGGGGGTGAGCACGCAGCGCACCTCGGCACCACGCTTGGCCAGCGCGCTCACCACAAGCGGCAGCTTCACGGCGGCGATGCTGCCGCTGATGCCTACGAGGATGCGGCGGCCCGCCAGGGGGTCGGACACCGGAGCGGCGTCAGTCCTCATCAAAGGGTTCCTGATCCACCAGGTGCACGTAGGGGCGCGCCAGCTCCGGGCGGTGAATGGCCAGGGCGCGCATCAGATGCCAGTCGGCCAGGCCGGCAAAGGGGGTGGGGTAGTCATCGTCCTCCAGCCGGCGGGCCAGCTCGGCTGCGCCCTCCTCATCAAAGGCAGCAATGCGCTCGGGTGTGATGGCGTCGGCTGCCGCGGCAGGGGAATCGGTCATGGCAGGAGCGCACACACCAGCATTCTCTCCACCAGCGGCCCCGAACGCCGCCAGGACTGGTAATTTCTGGCCGGTAGCTCCGCTTCCGGGGAATTAGCTCAGCTGGTAGAGCGCTGCGATCGCACCGCAGAGGTCAGGGGTTCGAGTCCCCTATTCTCCATCAACCTTGCAGCAGCTGGTGTCTGGGCATGAACTGGAGCGCTGACGCCGAGGCCAAGCTCAAGGAAGTGCCCTTCTTCGTACGGCCGGCCGTGCGCAAGCGGATCGAGGCGATGGCCGGCGAAAGCGGCAGGGAGGCGATCGATCTCGCCTTCTACGAAGACGCCAAGGCCCGTTTCGGCCAGAAATGACCCCCCGGGAACCAGGCGCGGTCAACGCCCGATCCCTGCGCCACCTGCAGGGGCCACCCCGGCGCCGCACCCTGCTGGGACTCGGCGGACTGGCCTATCTGCTGCTGGCGGCACGCCCCGCGGCCCTGATCGGTTTCGGTGCGGTGACGGTGGGACGCGCTCTGCTAGAGGGGCGATGCGGTAAAAGGGGTGGTTAATTCCGATTCCGATCCGACTCCATGTCGCAGTCGAAGCGTGAGCAGGTGGTGAGCCACCTCCGATACATCCGCCAGGAACTGCGTGAGATGCATCAGGGCGTCATGGACGACGGTCTGCTGCCCGAAGCGGGTGAGGTGCGTGGTGTGATGGCCCAGATGGAGGCCCTGCTGGAGCTGCTCGAGGGCAAGGGCTCCCGCAAGAAGGACAGCGACGGCTGAGCGCCTGTGCTGGGTAGGCGCGATCGCCTGAGGTAGAACTCGGGCCATCAGCCCAGTGGCAACAGCGCTCTGACCCCCTTCCCCCCACCGCAGCGCACCCGCCTGCAGCAGACGCTCGGTGGAGGCTGGGCCCGACTGGAACGCTGGGCCGGCAACCCCTGGAGGCGGCTCTCGCTGCTGCTGATCGTGTTGCTGGGCTGCTTCGTGCTCGGCAATGGGATTGGCGCCCTCAGCGGCGCACGCTCGCTGCTGGATCCCCTGGCGTCGCTGCTGTGCGTGATCGCCATCGAGCTGGCGATCCGGCTGCGGCGGCCGCTGCGCCGACGAGGCGGGGATCCGTTGCGACTGCAACTGCTGGACATGGCCCGCATCGGTTTCACCTACGGCCTGCTGCTGGAGGGGTTCAAGCTGCTCTGACTCCAGCGCGGCCAGCGCCGATCAGACCGCCGCCAGCAGATAGAGCAGGGCCATCCGGATCGGGATGCCATTGCACACCTGCTCCTCCACCAGACAGCGGCCGGGGTCATCAAGCAGGGCACCACTCAGTTCCACACCCCTGTTCACCGGCCCGGGATGCAGCACGGGCACGGGTGCACCGCACAGCTCAAGACGTTCGTGGGTGAGGCCGTAGTGGCGGTGATAGCTCTCCAGACTGGTGAGCAGGTGCTGGTGCATGCGCTCCTTCTGCAGGCGCAGGGTCATCACCGCATCAGCCCCCGGTAGGGCGCGCTCCAGGTTGCGCTCCAGCGAGATACGCCCGCGCTGCCCCACCGGGTCGCGGCTCTGGCCGGGCGGAGGCGCGGCCACAAAGTCGGCAAAGGCGTCGGGCAGCAGCGTCGGCGGGCCGCACAGCACCACATCCGCCCCGCAGGCGGTGAGGGCCCAGAGGTTGGAACGGGCCACACGCGAATGGAGGATGTCGCCCACGATCACGATGCGCCGGCCCCTCAGGGCCTCAGGGCCAGGTGCCTCAGGCGCGAAGTGGCGCGCCAGGGTGAACAGATCCAACAGCCCCTGGCTGGGGTGGCTGTGCAGGCCATCGCCACCGTTGAGCACCGCCGCCCGCTCACCGCTGGCCTCCAGATCGCGGGCCAGGCGCGCCGGCACCCCCGTGCAGCGGTGTCGCACCACCAGCAGCTCGGCGCCCATGGCCACGTAGGTGCGCACGGTGTCGAGCAGGCTCTCGCCCTTACTCAGGGAGCTGGAGGAGGGGGAGAAGCTCTGCACATCGGCCGAGAGACGCCGGGCCGCCAGCTCAAAGCTGCTGCGGGTGCGGGTGCTGGGTTCGAAGAAGAAGGTGGTCACCAGGCGGCCCTGCAGGGCCGGCAGCTTGCGAGCGCCACTGGTGGGCATGGCGCGGAAGCGCTGGGCCAGCTCCAGCACCGTGGCGTAGTCGTCGAGCGAGAACGCCGCCAGATCGAGCACGTGGCGGTGGGTCCAGTCGCTCAAGGCTGCGGGGGGCTCCTGATCGCAGGCTAGAAGCCGCCGGCACCGGCGACCAGAGGCCAGGTCTGCGCCTGCGGCGGCGTGCGATCACCTGGGGCGCGGCGGCTCACGCTGCGGCTGCGGCTCAGATACCAGCGCCAGGGCAGCTCCTGCCCCTGGCTGATGCCGATCCGGGAGGTCTGAACCAGATCGTTCGGTCCAAGCGCCTCCAGGTGTGGCGGCCGCGGCGCCAGCCAGGCCCCGCAACACGGCACAGCCGGCAGAGCGTCGTGACTGCGATCCAGTCCGAAGCGACGGGCCAGCAGGGCTGGACCCGCCGCCACCCGCTCGGGCTCAGTGGGGATGGCGACCGCGCGCAGCAACACGCCATTGGCCCACTCGGCCCGATCCGTCACCACGTTCACGCAGTGGTGAATGCCATAGCTCACATAGACATAAAAACCGTCCAGGCTCGCCAAACAGGGTTTCGTTGCTGGGGGAGCGGCGGCGATAGCCGTGACAGGCGGGGTCGTCTTGGGAATACGCCTCCGTTTCCACAATCACGCCCCACAGCAGCGCGCCACCCGCTTGGCGTTTCACCAGCAGGCAGCCGATGAGGTCGGGGGCCACCACCTCAGCCGGGCGGGCGAAGAAGGATTGGGGGAGGCAGGCGGAGCCAGGCATCAGCCAATCATGGTGATCACGCATCGGTCAACACACCGGGGCAACACAACGGTTCAACACAACGGTTCAGGGCTGACGACGATCCCGCGCCGATCCTCGCCAGGACCGCCAGACTTGAATCACCAACCCCATCCAACGCCAATGCTTTCAGCTGCCAGCGGTTTCACCCTCGCCACCGTGCTGCTGGGGGGCAGCGGCCTGTTCGTGCTGGCCACCCTGTTCTTCGGCACCAAGGGCGGCTACTACGACACCGACCAATACAACGGCAACGGCACCGCCCACTAGCCCTGGCTGGGCAGCTGCTCCGATTCCGGGCAGTCGCCGGTCACCTCGATATCGTCCGCCTCGGCACTGCGGCTGAAGAAGGCCAGGCGGGTGCTGATCGCGCCGATCGAATCGAGCCGCACGCACTCCTCCCAGCTGTGCAGCTCGTCGTCCTCTTCGGCGTCGTAGCGCAGGGTGACCAGATCACCCTCCAGTTCGACCACCAGCGCCTGCTCGATCCAGCGCTGCTGATCGCGCAGGAATACCCAGATCGGTCGCTGCTCGCACTGGAAGCGGTAGAGCTTGCGCTGAAGCATGGGGCGCCCTCGGGAACCACCTGGCCTGAATCCTAGGGATGATGGGCGTTCCTGACGCTGCGCTGCCGTCGTGGTTGCCACAAGCTCCCCAGCCGCTCACCCGGGCCCTGTCGGTTCCACGGAGGCCATTCGCCTGCAGCTGCGCAGCTGGCCGGAGGTCGACGCCTATCTGCAGCGCTGCAAGGGGGTGATCGTTCCCCTCGGCTCCACAGAACAACACGGCCCCACCGGCGCCATCGGCACGGATGCCCTCACCGCCGAAGCCGTGGCCCTGGAGGTGGGTCGCCGCACGGGTGTTCTGGTGACGCCGGCCCAGGCCTTCGGCATGGCCGAACACCACCTGGGCTTCGCCGGCACCATGAGCCTGCAGCCGGCCACGCTGCTGGCGGTGATGCACGACCTGGTGATGTCGCTGGCCCGCCACGGCTTCGAGCGCGTCTACGTGATCAATGGCCACGGCGGCAACATCGCCACCACCAGGGCCGCCTTCGCCCAGGCCTATGGCACCGCCGCCGCCCGTGGCCTGCCCAACGCCACCGACCTGCGCTGCAAGCTGGCCAACTGGTTCATGGCCCCCGAGGCGATCGGCCTGGCACGCGAGCTCTACGGCGATCGCGAGGGCCACCACGCCACCCCCAGCGAGATCGCCATCACCCTGCAGCTCGAACCCAGCCTTGAGGCCAAGCAGCGCCCGCTGCCGGAGCCAGCGCCGGCCGGCCCGATTCACGGCCCTGAGGATTTCCGCCGCCGCCATCCCGATGGCCGCATGGGGTCAGACCCCTCGCTGGCCACCGCCGAGCACGGCGCCCGCTTCCTTGAGGTGGCCGCCACTGCCCTGGCGGCCGACCTGGAGCGCTTCCTGGCGGAGCCGGCCGGTTAAGTTCGCAGCATGAGCAACATCAGCGCTGACGACGTCCGCAAGGTGGCCCACCTGGCTCGGTTGGAGCTGCCTGAGGAGAAGATCGCGACCTACACCGCCCAGCTCGAGCGGATCCTCGACTACGTGGATCACCTCCAGGCTGTGGACACTGAGGGGGTACCGCCCACCACCCGCGCCGTTGAGGTGGTGAACGTGACCCGCGATGATGTTGTGGTGCCCACGGATGTGCGCGAGCAGTTGCTTAATGAAGCCCCCCAGCGCGAGGGTGACTTCTTCCGTGTGCCGAAGATCCTGGCCGACTGACGTCGACTTTTAGACCGACGCGCCGAGCCTGAGCTCGAAGCGGCTCAGCGCGTCGGCGATACCGCGGTGCGATGCAGCAGAGCCAACACGTGGCGGCGCGCCCGGAAACTGGGCATAAGGCCGGCAATCGGCCTGAGCCTGCTGCGACGACGCTTGTGGCTCCGCACCCCTAGGACAATGTCGTAAACGAAATTACTGAAATCACTGCGGCTCTCGAACAGGCCAAGCCTCTGGGGTGAACCCTTGGCATCCAGGATCGGCTTGGTGGCGTGATAAGCCGGCCGGTATTCGAACCAGGGGATTGAGGGCCAGAGGTGATGAATCAGGTGATAGTTCTGGCCCATGATCAGCCAGTTCATCAGCCTGCTTGGGTAAACCCGGGCATTGTGCCAGCGGTTGCGTGATGAAAAGGGCCGATGCGGCAGGTAATCGAAGAACAGGCCGAGGGTTACGCCCACCATCAACGCCGGTGCGAACCAGCAGTTGAAGATGAAATCGATGAAGCCAAACTTGACCCCGGCCAGCACGATGCACAAAAAGATGCCGCGGGCGATGCCCCACTCAATCAGTTCATACCGACGCCAGAGACGGCGATTGAAGAAGAAATACTCGTGGTAGAAGAAGCGCGGGGCGATCAACCAGAGCGGCCCGAAGGTGCTGACGATGTGATCGGGATCGTGCTTCGGGTCGTTCACATGGGCGTGGTGCTGCAGATGCACCCGCGTGAACACCGGGAAGCTAAAGCCCAGCAGCAGTGCCGCACCATGGCCCATCACGGCGTTCCAGAAGCGGCTGGGATGGGCGGCGTTGTGGCAGGCGTCGTGAATGACGGTGCCTTCCAGATGGAGCGCCAGAAAGCCGGTGGCCAGCAGCAGCGGCAGGGGCCACCCCCAGAGGAACCAACCGGCAATCGTGATCAGTGCCAGGGCGTAACCACCCAGGAACAGGCCCACGGTGGGATTCCAGGACGCCGGCGGGGCGAGATACTGCTTGGGTACGGCACTGACCGAGGCCCGAAGCTCTTGGCCTTCGCCTGTGGTGTCCATCGACTGAACCAGAGCTTGCATCATCCTCTGGGCAGCGCGTCTGAACCTTTGACGCACCACCTTAGGAACTGAGGCCGCTCAGCAGACACCCCTCGCCGACAGTCACGGCTGATGTCCAGGCATGCGACCAATCAGGCCAATGTCCTGGGCGGATGTCCTGAACGGATGTTCTGGGCGGTTGTCCGCGAGATCAATGCCCACCGGGGGACTTGAACCCCCACAGCCGAAGCCACTGGAACCTAAACCCAGCGCGTCTACCAATTCCGCCAGGTGGGCAGACCGCGACTGTACGGGCCGCTCAGAATGGGGTCAACGCAGCACGGCACGATGCTCGCCAGCCTCAGTGGAAGCTTCGCCCTGGCCCTCGGGCTGGCCGTGATGCTGCTGCCCCTGCTCAGCCCGGAGCTGAGCCGGCCACGCGACGCCGTCTGGGGAGCGGTTCTCCTGCTGCTGGGGCTGGTGCTGGTCACCGGCGCCGATCGCCTCAGCGGCTCACCGATGCTGGCCGTGCTCTGCGGCGGCCTGCTGATCGGGCGGCTGGGTGGCGAAGTGATGCAGCTGCGCTGGAGCCAGCTCACACCAGAGGAGCAGCAGCGGCTCAGCTCGCTGGAGCGCTGGCAGACGAGCGTCAGCGAGCTGACGACCAGCCTGAACCGCGGCGCCGGCGCCCTGAGCGAGAGCCTGACCAGCCTGACGGCGGCCCTGCAACGGGGCAGCGGCCGCAGCAAGTCAGCCGGCAGCGGCAAGCGCTGGGTGCGGCCCGAAACCACGGAACCTTCCAACGCCTCCAGCACCGACACCGTGGTGGTGCGCTCCTTCGCCGAGATCGATGCCCTGATCGAAGCCGCCAGCGGCGAGGCGGGATAATCGCCCCTTGCTGCCCTGTGGCGACGTGACCGCCAGCTCTGCGCCCGAGACAACTCCCACAGCGGGCCAGTCCGAAGCGGGCCAGATCTCCTACAAGGACACGCTCAACCTGCTGCAGACGCCCTTCAACATGCGGGCCAACGCCAAGGTGCGTGAACCCGAAATCCAGGCCTTCTGGGCCGAGCGCAAGCTCTACGAACGCCTGAGCCAGGAGAACCCGGGCGAAACCTTCACCCTGCACGACGGGCCGCCCTACGCCAACGGGGCCCTGCATGTGGGCCACGCGCTCAACAAGATCCTCAAGGACATCATCAACAAAACCGCCCTGCTACAGGGCAAGAAGGCACGGTTCGTGCCGGGCTGGGACTGCCACGGCCTGCCAATCGAGCTCAAGGTGCTGCAGGGCCTCAGCAGCAGCGAGCGCGCCGAACTTACCCCGATCAGCCTGCGCCAGAAGGCCCACGCCTATGCCCTCGAGCAGGTGGACGGCCAGAAGGCAGGTTTCCGCCGCTGGGGCATCTGGGCCGACTGGGACCAGCCCTACCTCACCCTGCAGACCAGCTACGAGGCCGCCCAGATCGGCGTGTTCGGCGCCATGGTGCTTGCCGGCCACATCTACCGGGGCCTCAAACCCGTGCACTGGAGCCCCAGCTCCCGCACAGCCCTGGCCGAGGCCGAACTGGAGTATCCCGACGGCCACACCTCCCCCAGCTTGTATGTGGCCTTCCCGGCCGTTGCGCTGCCGGAGGCCCTGGCCCAGCAACTGAGCGACGCGGGCCTCAGCCCCGAGGCCACCACCGGAGCGGGTGGCCTTGCGGTGGCGATCTGGACCACCACCCCCTGGACCCTGCCGGCCAACCTGGCCGTGTCCGTGAACGAGCGGCTCGACTACGCCATCTGTGCGGTGGCAGGGCGCGGCGAAACTCCATTGCCGGCCGCCAGCCACTTGGTGGTGGCCGCCGAGCTGCGCGAGAACCTGGAGAGCAGCCTCGGCCTCGCACTCACGCCGATCCTCAGCGTGAAAGGTGCCGCCCTGGAGGGGATCAGCTATCGCCACCCGCTGCTGGAGCGCACCAGCCCGGTGGTGATCGGCGGCGACTACATCACCACCGAAGCCGGCACGGGCCTGGTGCACACCGCCCCCGGCCACGGCGTGGACGACTTCAACACCGGCAAGAAGTACGGGCTGCCGGTGCTCTGTCCGGTGGATGCAGCAGGCACCCTCACCAGCGAAGCCGGGCCGTTCGCCGGCACCAATGTGCTGAAGGACGCCAACCCCACGATCATCGCGGCGTTGGAAGGCACGGGCCTGCTGCTGAAGCAGGAGCGTTATGAGCACCGTTACCCCTACGACTGGCGCACCAAGAAACCGACGATCTTCCGCGCCACCGAGCAGTGGTTCGCCTCGGTGGAAGGCTTCCGCGCCGCGGCACTCGAAGCGATCGCGGCGGTGGAGTGGCTGCCCGCCAGCGGCCGCAACCGCATCGAGGCGATGGTGAGCGAGCGGGGCGATTGGTGCATCAGCCGCCAGCGCACCTGGGGCGTGCCCATTCCCGTTTTCTATCACCGCGACACCGGCGAGGTGCTGCTCAATGAGGCCACCCTCTCCCACATCCAGGCCCTGATCGCCGAGCACGGCGCCGATGTGTGGTGGCAGCGCGATGAGGCCGGGCTGCTGCCGGAGCCCTACGCCGCCGATGCCGCGCAGTGGTGCAAGGGCACCGACACGATGGACGTGTGGTTCGACTCCGGCTCCTCCTGGGCCGGCGTTCTGGGGGGACTGGCAGCAGCGGAGGGCCGCCCCGGGTTGCAGTACCCGGCTGATCTGTATCTCGAGGGCAGCGATCAGCACCGCGGCTGGTTCCAGAGCAGCCTGCTCACCTCGGTGGCCGTCAACGGCCACGCCCCCTACAAACGCGTGCTCACCCACGGCTTCACCCTCGATGAGAAGGGCCGCAAGATGAGCAAATCCCTGGGCAACGTCGTCGATCCGGCGGTGCTGGTGGAGGGCGGCAAGAACGAAAAGCAGGAGCCGGCCTACGGCGCTGATGTGCTGCGGCTGTGGGTGAGCTCGGTGGATTACTCCGCCGATGTGCCGTTGGGGCCAGGCATCGTCAAGCAGCTGGCGGACGTCTACCGCAAGGTGCGCAACACCGCCCGCTATCTGCTGGGCAACCTGCACGACTTCGATCCGCGGCCGGTGAGCGAAGGCGGTGATGCCATCGCCACCCCCGACCTACCGCTGCTGGATCAGTGGATGCTGCAGCGCACCGCCGCCCTGATCGACAGCGTGACGGGCGACTTCAAGCGCTTCGAGTTCTACCGCTTCTTCCAGGCGCTGCAGAACTTCTGCGTGGTGGACCTCTCCAACGTCTACCTCGACATCGCCAAGGACCGCCTCTACGTGAGCGGAGCAGACGAATTCCGCCGCCGCAGCTGCCAGACGGTGCTGGCCCTGGTGGTGGAGCGCCTGGCCGGCCTGATCGCGCCGGTGCTCTGCCACATGGCCGAGGACATCTGGCAGAACCTGCCCTACCCGGTGGCGGAGGCCTCGGTGTTCGAACGCGGCTGGCCCTCGGCCCCCGATGCCTGGCGCCGGGCCGAACTGGAGCAGCCGATGGAAAGGATCCTCGAACTGCGCAGCCTGGTGAACCGCCAACTGGAGAGCTGCCGCAAGCAACAAGCGGGGTCCACGCACGGGCACGGGCAGGGGATCGGCGCCTCGCTTGAGGCCCAGGTTCAACTGGAGCTGGCCGAGGGCGCCGAGGCCATCGCGGCCGCCATCGAATGGCTCGAGGGATCAGCGCACCCCAGCGTCGACAACCTGGCCGACTGGCTGCTGGTGTCGGCCCTGCAGCAGGGGGGCGAGACGCCGGCGGAGGTGCTCAGCGAAACCAGCGACGGCGGTGTCACGGTGCGCATCGCCCGGGCCGAAGGCCAGAAGTGCGAGCGCTGCTGGCACTACGAAACCGACATCGGCCAGCACAGCGCCCATCCCAGCCTCTGCGGCCGCTGCGTGGCCGTGCTGGGCTGAAGCCGATGGCAATCGCCTCACAGTCGCAGCACCTGAGCGCCGAGGCGCTGATCGCGCAGTTCGCCCTGGTGGCCCATCCGGAAGGCGGCCACTACCGGGAGACCTACCGCGCCAGCCTCCAGGTGGCCACGGCGAGAGGCTCGCGCCCGGCCAGCACGGCCATCCTGTTCCTGCTGGCCGCGGGGGAGCGATCCGCCTGGCACCGGATCCACTCCGACGAAGCCTGGCACCATCACGCCGGCGGGCCGCTGCTGATCCACGAGCTCTCGCCTGACGGCCAGACTCGCTCCAGCCGCCTTGGGCTCGATCTGCTGGCCGGGGACACACCGCAGCATGTAGTGCCGGCGGGCCGCTGGTTCGCAGCGGAACCGGCCGGCGACGCCCCCTGGAGCCTGGTGAGCTGCACCGTGGCACCGGGATTTGTGTTTGAGGATTTCGAACTGGCCAGCCCCCGACAGCTGCTCGGCCATCGGGAAGCCCTGAACCGGATCTGTCCCCACTGGCAAGACCTCTGCAGCCGTTCCTGAGGGCCCGGATCAGGACCAGGCCGCAGCCTCGAGAAACCGCTGCGCCGCAGCCGGGCCAGCCAAAAGGCGCTCGTCGGTGGGACTGAGAGGACCCTGCAACAGCTCGGCGCCATCGATGCGGGCGTCAGCCGGCAATGCCGGCTGATCCGGATCAAAGGCGGTTGGATGGCTGACGCTGCTGGAGAAGCCGCGGAAGATCAGCAGCTCGAAGGCTTCAGACTGCCCCTCCTCCCCCGAGAGCTCACCGCGCAGCCGCAGCACACGATCGGGGTGCTCACGGCTGATCACCTCCAGAGCAGCCAACAGATCTGCAACGGGCATGGCCATCGAACGATCCAGGTGGCTCAGAACCCGCCGGCCACCCGTCCCTGGCGGGGAAGGCGCACCAGCAGCCACTGCAGCAGGCCCACCACGTAGGCCACCAGGGCCACGTAGCCCACAAAGGCGGCGATGGCTCCGGTCCAGGTGCCACCGAACAGGAAGCCGAACACGCGGGCAAAGCCGCCGTGCAGATCATCGGGAGCCTCCAGCCAGGCCCGACAGAGTGGACGGCTGAGAGGGCCGCCAAGGCAGCTGAGGGCCAGGGCGCTGAGGCCAGCACCGAGCAAGCCGAACACGCTCAGCCCCCAGCGCCAGGAGCGCACCACGAAGGGCAAGGGTCGCCAGGGCGGGAGGTCTGCCAGCTCCTCATTGAGATCCACCCAGAACCAGAGGCTGACCACCACCAGCAGCTGGGCCAGAACCGCCACCACGTACCCCATGGGGCGATTGTCCGTGAGCAACAGCACGGCAATCAGCAGCAGGCTGGCCACCTTCCAGTAGATGCCGAGCAGGCGCTGCAGGGCCCGTTCCTGACGCACGGATGCCCAGATGAGCAGGACCAGTGGCAGACCAACCGCGAACAGGGCCGCCAGGCGGTAATCGAGCCAGACGAGGGTGCGATAGAGCAGCAGGTCCGGCACGCAACAGGGGGTCGGCAAGTCGTCATTATCCGCGGGTCCGGTGCACGCAGGGGCTGTAGGGTCCGCCGATGGTCTGGCGCCCCTCGCTTCCCCCAGCGCTGAGCGGCCTGCTGAAGCCCCGCAGGCCGGAGCAGGCCCTCTGCTGCACGGCTCTCAGCCGCAATCCCTCACTCGAGGGCGCCGTGGCCGAACTGGCGGCCGAGCTGCGCCGCTGCGGCCTGCCCAGAGGAAGCGACGGCGCCGGGGCGGATCTGGCCCTGGTGTTCTGCTCCACCGCCTACGCCAGCGACCTGCAGCGGCTGCTGCCGCTGCTGCGGCAGGCGGTTCCAGCGCGCCACTGGCTCGGCTGCGCCTGTGGCGGCGTGGTCGGCACCGACCCTGATGGAACCCCCCATGAACTGGAGAGTCAGCCGGCGATCAACCTGACAGTGATCAGCCTGCCGGGCTGCACCCTGCAGCCCTTCCGGCTTGAACCGGGCCGGCTTCCCGACCTGGATGGCCCCAGCCAGCAGTGGATTGACTGGGTGGGTGGCGATCCGCTGCAGAGCCACTCCATGCTGCTGCTGGTGGACCCCGGCTGCCCCTCAATCAACGACCTGATCAGCGGGCTCGACTACGCCTACCCGAACACCGTGAAGGTCGGTGGCATCGCCGGCCAGCACAGCGCCAGCCATGGCTCGCTCCTGTTCGACGATCAGGTGGTCGAGGGCGCGATCGGCTGCCTGATCGCCGGGCCCTGGCGCATCGATCCAGTCGTGGCGCAAGGCTGCCGACCGATCGGGCCGGTGTTCGAGATCGAGCGGGCCGAACGGAATGTGGTCCAACAGATCAGCAGCCCCGACCTCAAGGGCACACCAGTGGCCTGTCTGCAGGCGATCCTTGAAACCCTGAACCCAGAGGAACGGGACCTGGTGCGCCACTCGCTCTTCCTCGGGGTGGCCAAGAGCAACTTTCAGCTCGGAGCTGAACCGCAGGAGGGTTCAGCCTTCCTGGTGCGCAACCTGATCGGCGTGGACCCGCGCACAGGCTCAGTGGCCGTGGGCGAGCGGCTGCGGGTGGGTCAGCAGATTCAATTCCAGCTGCGCGATGCCGCGGCCTCGCGTCAGGAGCAGCGCCAGCTGCTGGAGCAACAGCGGCAGCGTGAAGCGGAACCACTGGCCGCGCTGCTGTTCGCCTGCCTCGGGCGCGGTGAAGGCCTCTACGGCCAGCCAGACGGCGATGTGCAGGCCTGCCGCGATCCGTTCCCGGCCGTGCCGGTGGCGGGGGCCTTCTGCAACGGGGAGATCGGCCCGGTGGGCGGCGCCAGCCACCTGCATGGCTACACCGCCAGCTGGGGCTTCCTGGTGCCCAACAACCCCGCCACCTGAGTCTGCGATCGTGCGCCAACACGTCAATCCCCTCAGCCGCTTCTTCCAGCAACCGCTCGAACTGCCGCAACCGGCTGCGTTGTTTTCCGATCCCGCGCTGCCCATCCACCTGGATATCGGCTGCGCACGCGGGCGCTTCCTGCTGGGTCTGGCACCGCTGCAACCCCAGCGCAACCACCTCGGGGTGGAGATCCGCCGTGCCCTGGTGGCTGCCGCCGAGGAGGAGCGCCGCGGCCTGGGGCTGGGCAATCTGCGCGTTCTGTTCTGCAACGCCAACATCAGCCTTGAGGCCTGGCTGAGCGCCCTGCCGGCGGACCAACTGGAGCTGGTGTCGATCCAGTTCCCGGATCCCTGGTTCAAGAAAAAACACCACAAGCGGCGGGTGCTTCAGCCAGCGCTGCTGTTAGCGATTGCTGCGGCCCTGGCCCCCGGCCGCCAGCTGTTCCTGCAGAGCGATGTGCTGGCGGTGATCGAGCCGATGGTGGCCCTGTGCGAGGCCAGCGGCTGCTTCGAGCGACCCGCCGGCGATCAGCAGCCCTGGCGCCGGGACAACCCGCTGCCGTTGCCCACCGAGCGCGAAACCTTCGTGCTCAGCCAGGGCCTGCCCGTGTATCGGGTGCTCTACGAACGCAACAGCGCTCCCTTGCCGACGCTGCAGACCCTGGAGGAATGGCTGGAAGCCGCCGATAATCCGGCCACCGCCCCGGCAGCCGCGCCGGCCGCAACTACATCCCAATGACTCCGGCTCCGGCTTCCCCCACCCCCTGGCTGCTGCGCTGGCAGGGGCTGCTGGCCAGCGGCGAGCCTGGCCCGCTCAACGGACGCCTCAGCCTGATTGCCGGCCTAGTGCTCTGCGCCCTGATGGCCGGCCTGCCCCTGGTGACCCGCGGCGGCCTCAGCCTGCTGATCCTGGCGGCGGGCCTGCTCTGGCTGCTCTGGAGCCTGCGCACCCCGGCCGGGCCGATCCGACCGATCAGCGCCTGGCTGCTGGTGATGCTGGCGGTGGCCGTGCTGGCCACCGGCTTCTCACCGGTGCCGCTGGCGGCCTTCAAGGGCCTTCTCAAACTGGTGAGTTACCTGGGTGTCTACGCCCTGATGCGCCAGCTGCTGGAGGCAGCACCGCCATGGTGGGACCGGATCGTGGCGGCGCTGCTGGCAGGGGAACTGGCCAGCACCGTGATCGCCATCCGCCAGCTCTACGGCGACACCGGTGAGTTAGCGCGCTGGGCCGATCCCAACTCCGTGGCCGATGGCACGATCCGCGTCTACGGCCCGCTGGAGAACCCCAACCTGCTGGCGGGCTATCTGATCCCGATCCTGCCGATCGCCGCGGTGGCCCTGCTGCGCTGGCGGTCCTGGCCGCAGCGGCTGTTCGCCGCCGCCGCCCTGGTGCTGGGCACCGCGGCCCTGTTCCTGAGCTATAGCCGCGGCGGCTGGCTGGGCATGCTGGCGGCCCTGGGCAGCCTGGTGCTGCTGCTGGTGCTGCGCCAGACCCGCAGCTGGCCGCCCCTGTGGCGACGCCTGTTTCCCGTGCTGCTGATCGCCGCCGGCGTTGCCCTGCTGGTGGTGGCCGTCACCCAGATCGAGCCGTTGCGCATCCGCGTGATGAGCCTGGTGGCCGGCCGTCAGGACAGCTCCAACAACTTCCGCATCAACGTCTGGCTGGCGGCGATCGAGATGATCCAGGACCGTCCCTGGCTTGGGATCGGCCCCGGCAACAGTGCCTTCAACCTGATCTATCCGCTGTACCAGCAACCGAAGTTCAACGCCCTCAGCGCCTACTCCGTGCCGTTGGAGCTGCTCGTGGAGGGCGGTGTGCCGGGACTGCTGGCTGGGCTGGGGCTGCTGCTGGCGAGCCTGCGCACCGGGCTCGCCCAGCTCAAAGGGGAATCGGCCTGGGCACTGCCGGCCCTGGCGGCGGTGGCAGCCATCGCCGGCCTGTGCGTGCAGGGTGCCACCGACACGATCTTCTTCCGCCCCGAGGTGCAGATGAGCGGCTGGTTCTGCCTGGCCACCCTCAGCGCCAGCCGGGCGGACTGAGGCATTGCCTCCATGGCCGAAGCACCCCCACAGCAGCAGCAGCTGCACCAGCCGTTGCAGCAGCCGCTGATCGCCGGCTTCGACGCCGGCCAGACCCACACCACCTGCCGGCTGGCCCTGCTGACGGCCACCGGCACCTGGACATCCCTGGCGGAGGGTGAGGGAAGCGGCGTGAGCCACCTTGGGGCACCTGCCGGTGAGCAGCGTTTCGAGGCCGCCCTGCGCAGCAGCTTCACGGCCGCGCTGGCCGCGGCGGGCCTACCGGGCCATCAGCGCCTGGCAGCGGCGGCGGTGGGGGCCAGCGGCATCGAGGCTGGCACCGCGGTGCAGCAACGGGGACTGGCCCTGACCGCCGCAGCCCTCGGGCTCAGGCTGCAGCAGGCCGATGTCTGCGGCGATGAGTACACGGCCCTGCTGGGGGCGTTCGGTGAGCAGCCCGGTGTGCTGGTGATCAGCGGCACCGGCTGCATCGCCCTTGGCCGCGATGCCGGCGGCCGCACCCACCGCTGCGGCGGCTGGGGCTGGCTGCTGGATGGGGCCGGATCGGCGATGGACATCGGCCGCGACGGCCTGGCCCTGAGCGTGCAGATGGCCGACGGCCGCCTGGCCGAAACCCCGCTGCGGGCCGCCCTCTGGCAAGCCCTGGCGGTGGAGACGCCGCAGCAGGTGAAGGCGGCGGTGGTGGCCGACGGGTTTGCACCGGCCGGTTTCGCCCGACTGGCACCGCTGCTGGATGCCGCCGCGGCGTCAGGTGATCCCCAGGCCAGGGCTGTGATCGAGCGCTCCGCCGAGGCGCTGGCCCAGATGGTGGCGGGGGTAAGCCTCCGCCTGGATCTGGCGCGGCCGGCGGTCTGCGGCGTGGGTGGCGCGCTGCAGCATCTCGGCACGCTGCAGGCCGCCTTCTCCATCGCGGTGGAACGGCACTGCCCCGGTGCCCAGCTGCAGGCAGCTGCGGGTGATGCCTGTGCCGGCGCCCTCAGCCTGGCGGCTCAGGCCGCGTTGAGGTGCTGATCGGCCAGCTGAGCCAGGTGGGAGCTCCAATGCTCCACATCGCCCGCCTCGGCGGCCTCCACCATCACCCGCAGCAGCGGCTCGGTACCGCTGGCCCGCACCAGCACACGGCCACTGCCAGCCATGGCGGCCTCGGCTGCGGCAACGGCATCCGCCAGGGGCTCACAGCTCTGCCAGCCGCTGCGGCGGGCGCGATCCGGGACCGTGACATTCACCAGCTTCTGGGGATAGGGGTGGAAGCTGCCATCCAGCCAGTCGGCCAGGGAGCCGCCGCTCGTCTGGATCAGGGAGGCCACCTGAAGTGCCGTGAGCAACCCATCCCCGCTCATGCCATGACGAGCCGAAAGGATGTGCCCCGACTGCTCACCACCCAGGGCCGCCCCAAGCTCTTCCATGGCGGCATGCACGTATTGATCACCCACGGCGGTGCGCTCCAGCACACCGCCGCGGGCCTGCCAGGCCCTCTCGAAGCCGAGATTGCTCATCACCGTGGCCACCAGGCGGTTCTGCGGCAGGTCGCCGGCGGCCATCAGGGCCTGGCCCCAGAGGTAGAGCACCTGATCACCGTCGACGATCCGGCCGCGGCCATCCACCGCCAGCATCCGATCGGCGTCGCCATCAAAGGCGAAACCCATGGCAGCGCCCTGCTCCAGCACAGCGGCCCGAAGCTGCCCCAGATGCGTGCTGCCGCAGCCCTGATTGATGCGGCTGCCATCGGGACTGCCATGCAGCACGTGCACCTCGGTGCCAAGGGCGCGGAAGACAGCATCCCCGCAGCTCGTGGCGGAGCCCCAGCACAGATCCAGCACGATCCGGCAGCCGTCGAGGCGGATCGCGCCGACGCTCTCCAGCAGCCGCTGCTGGTAGTCCGCCAGCAGATCAGGGCGCGCCTGGAGACGCCCATCAGCCCGGAAGCCCTCGGCCAACGGCACGACGCCGTGCAGGCCCGCTTCGATCGCCTGCTGCTGCTGCTTGCCCAACTTGGCGCCGCAGGCCCCGAAGACCTTGATGCCGTTGTCGTGGGGAGGGTTGTGGCTGGCGGACACCATCAAGCCACCGCTGGCCCCCAGCTGACGGATCGCACCAGGGACGGCGGGGGTGGGGCAGAGGCCGATGTCGAGCACCTCACGACCGGCGGCGGTGAGTCCCGCCGTAAGCGCCGCCACAAGCATCGGCCCGCTGCTGCGCGAGTCCATGCCCAGCACGATCGGACCACCCTGCGGCAGCTCGCGGCCGCACCAGAAGCCAAGCTGCAGCGCCAGGGCAGGCGTGATCAGCTGGCCCACCCGACCGCGGATGCCGTCGGTGCCGAAACCGGCCGAACCCGGCGCCAGCGGTGCGCCGAGAGGGTGGCGGACCGGCTCAGCCATCGCGAAAGAGCAGCGAGAGTGGCGTCACGCTAAGGGGAAGGGGCTTTCGCACCCCGATCAGCGCCAGCGCCGCGGCCGCCAGCAGAAAAGAACGAGCTCCAGCACGGCCCAGAGCAGCAACGTCCCCACCAACCAGCCGGGCAGCAGGCGAACAGGCCAGAGGGGACGCAGAAGCATCACGGCCCCGGCAAGCGCCCACACCTGCAGCAGCCGTCGCCGCTGTCGCCAGCCCGGCAGCGCGGTGAGCTCCGGAGGCAGGGCCGGGAGAGTGGGCAGCGATCGCAGCAAGGGCAACGGGGGGGCAGGGCTGACGCTGCGTGGCCCGGGACCACGAGCTCCTCAAGAATGCCAGCATCCGCCCAGGATCCGTGCCGCTGCCGAGCCCGACCAACCGCCCGTCCACCGGGACGTTCGGCCCCCTGCTGATCGGCCTCACCTGCCTGGCCAGCGGGGCGGTCCTGGCCGCCGGTCGCGATGTGTTGGTGCGCCTCGCTCCGCCCCTCACCCCGGACAGCACCGCAGCCCAGCTGGAGCGCAGCCGCCACTGGAGCGTCGATCCGCAACGCCGCCGCGACGCCGCCCTGCTGCTCAGTGCGCGGGATCGCACAACCGCTCTGCAACGCACTCGCCTGCTGCACGGGCAGGCCTGGGGACCTGACCCCCTGGCAGCGGTGACCCTGAAGCAGGCGGCCCTCGCTGCGGAAGCCAGCGGCCATCCCGGCGAGGCCGAGAGCCTGTGGCGGCAACTGCTGCAACGCTTCCCGGCTCAGGCGGCCAGCGCCGATGCGCTCTATGCCCTTGGCCGCCGATCACCACCCCTGCGCCGCCAGCTTCTGCAGCGCTTTCCGGCCCATCCCGCCGCTCTGGCGGCCGCTCTGGAAGCGCGTCAGGCCCTGCACCTGGCCCGCTGGGGGCCGCGCTGGCCCGGAGCGGACGCCCTGCTGCGCCAGAGCTGCCGCAAACGCCAGAACCCACCGACCACGGACGAGCGGCAGCAGCTGGCAGCTGGCCTGGTGAAGCTGAACGATGGTGCCGCAGCCCTGGAGTGCCTCGCCGGTGCCCCGGCGCCGGCGCCTCTGCAGCTGACCCTCGCGAGAACACTGCTGCGGGGATCGAGCCAGGAGCAGCTGCGGACGGAGGACTTGCTGCTCACGGTGGCGCGCCGGCAGCCCGACAGCCCGGATGCACGGGAGGCCACGGCCCTCCTCGCCCAGCAGCCGGGCGCCGCGGCCCTGCTGGCCCTGCAGCGGCTGCCCGCCGTGTTGCGCGCCAGCGCCCCCGTGCAGGCCCGGGTTGCCCTGGAGGGGCAGGTGCCCTGGCGGCGGGTCCTGCAGCGCTGGCCAAACGAACCCAGCAGCTGGGATCTGCAGTGGGAGCTGGCCCGCAAGGCCCTGCTGCAGCGGCAGTGGCGGCAGGCCGCCGCCGTGCTGGCCAGCCTCGACAGCCGCCTCCTGCCGAGCCAGCTCGCAGCACGGCAACTGTTCTGGCAGGGCTACAGCGCCCGCCGACTGGGCGATCCGCAGCAGGCTGAAACAAGCTGGCGCCGGCTTCTGACCTTCAGCCCCGGCGGCTACTACGCCTGGCGGGCACGGCTGCGGTTGGGCCAGGGCAGTAACGATGACCCACGTCGCAGCACGGCCTCCCAAAGCAGTACGGCAGGGATCAACCGCTCAGACAACACAGCAGCGGAGCTTCCCTGGCATGCGCTCGCCAGCGGGGATGCCCATCTCGATGCGCTCTGGCGCCTGGGCCAACCGCTCGAAGCCTGGGAGCACTGGCGGCATCGCCAGGGAGGGCGTCAGCCGCAGGGAGCCAGGGAGCTGCTGCTGGAAGGACGGCTGCGCACCGCCGTCGGCGATGACTGGACCGGGCTGGGCCAGCTGGAGCAGGCTGGGCTGCGCCTGCCGCAGACCAGCTGCCTGAACCAGTGGCAACGGGATCTGCAGCTGCACCCCCGCCGCTTCCAGAGTGCCTTCGGCGAGGCGGCTGCTCAGGCAGGCCTGGATCCGGCACTGCTCCTGGCGGTGGCACGCCAGGAATCGCGATTCACGCCGGCGGTGAGCTCCGCGGTGGGGGCGGTGGGGCTCCTGCAGCTGATGCCAGAAACGGCAGCTGAGCTGGCGGGCTCTGCGCTCTCCACGCAAGATCTGCAGGACCCTGATCGCAACGCACGGCTAGGAGCGCGCTTTCTACGCCAGCTGCTGGACTCCTGGGGCGGCAATCCTTTCCTCGCCGTGGCTAGCTACAACGCCGGGCCTGGAGCGGTCCAGGGCTGGCGGGGTGCTGCCAACCCGGATGTGACCAGCGAACCGGAACTGTGGACCGAGGCCATTCCCTACCCCGAAACCAGGCTGTACACCAAAAAAGTTCTGGGCAATTACTGGACGTACCGTCAGGGACTCCGCCCTCCCTGCTGAGTGCGGGACCGCGCTCAGCTGAGGTAACTGCCCAGCCTGTTGTGGAGACTCCGGCCAATGGCAATGCCCAACAGCACCCAGCCGCTGATCGCCACACAACCCAGCAGCGGCGGCGGCACCAGCCGCAGCCGGGTGAGATCCAGGCGCGCCAGCAGCACCGCCGACGCCAGCACCAGCACTTCGGCGAAAACAGCCAGGTGCAGCATGTAGAGACCGCCGGTGATCACCGCCAGCAGCGTCACCACCAGGGTGAGCGCCTTGCTGGAGGCCATCAGCAGGGAGATCTCACGCATCAGCAGATCCGGCATGGTGCAGAGCACCACCACGAACACCGCCTGCAGGCACTGGAGCGGCCAGAAG
This sequence comes from Cyanobium sp. E1_MAG_00006, assembly GCA_027488975.1. Taxonomy (GTDB): domain Bacteria; phylum Cyanobacteriota; class Cyanobacteriia; order PCC-6307; family Cyanobiaceae; genus Vulcanococcus. The sequence goes on along the minus strand of JAIYAQ010000011.1, from coordinate 49,440 downwards.
AACGGTCCCGCCATGGCACGGGTGGCCGTGCCTTGGGCCTCCTGGATCAGGGCAGGATCCACATCCGCCCAGTGCAGCCCCATGAAGGCGCTCACCAGAAGGAGCAACAGCAGCATGGGTGCCCGCAGCGGCAGGAACAGCAGCAGCATCAGCCGTCTCACAGCGAAGCTCCCAGAGGGTCAGCGGCCGGTTGATCCAACACCAGAGCGATGGCCTCGAACGGACAGGAGGGGATGCATTGTTCGCACACGAAACAGCGTTGCGTGTCGAACTGCAGCTGCCAAGTGGGGGTCTGCAGACTGAGGGCACCACTGGGGCACAGGCTGCTGCAGATGCCGCAGTCCACGCAGCGATCCCGATCGATGCGGATCTCCCCGGGCGCACGGTTCAGTCCCAGCCCCTGGCTCTCCAGCCACTGCTCGGCCGCATCGAGATCGTCGATGTCGCCCGAGAGCTCCACGACCATGGTGCCGCTCTGGTTGGGTGCGATCTGGGCCCGCAGGATCTTGGCGGCGATGTCGAAATCAACGGCCAGCCGATAGGTGATCGGCTGATGCACCGCCTCGCGGGGGAAGTGGAGGGTGATGCGGCGCTTCACACGTCAGCTCCCGCCTGAATGCAGCGTAACGGGCCCGCCGGAACTGTCAGATTGGGTCACCCTTCTCAACGGGCCGGCCGTGAGCGCACCTGCACCGCAACCCGACACCGCCTCGCCACTCGGTCGGCGGGAGCGTGTGGTGCTCGCCGCTCTGGCTGCGCTGCTGGCGGTGCTGCTGGTGCTGCTCCGTGGCGGTCTGCAGCCGGCCGCTCCCCTGGAGAAACTCGCCCGCCAATCGCTGGATCTACCGGTGGCACTGGCCGATGGTCGTCCGACCATGGTGGAGTTCTATGCCGACTGGTGCGAAGCCTGCCGTGCAATGGCTCCGGCAATGGAGACGATTGAGCAGCAACACCGCGGCGAACTTGACGTGGTTCTTCTCAATGTCGACAACCCGCGCTGGCAACCCGAGATCGATCGCTTCGAGGTGAACGGCATCCCCCAGCTGGAACTGTTTGATGCCGAGGGCGCCGCCATTGGCCGCTCCCTCGGTGCCCGCAGCAGGCCTGAGCTCGAAGCCCTCAGCCATGCCCTGATCGCTCAAACGCCGCTGCCAAGCCTGCCCGGGGTAGGAACCCTCAGTGCGATCAGCCCCGGCGGCGGCGTCACCAGCACATCCCAGGCCGGTCCCCGCAGTCATAGCTGAGCCCCGGCGAGCCGGGGAGCGACGCGCTGACCCAAGCAGCCGATCAGAGCCCTGGAGGCCGCCTAGCCTGCACCGACCCGCACCCCGGCCGTCCCGCCGCCGGATTCCCATGAACCGCTTCCGGGTCGAGCTGATCGCCGCCACCCCGAATCCGCAGCAGTGCATCTACGCGGCGATGCACCAGGACTACAGCGAAGGATTCGTAGTGGCCGACCGCGCCAACTGGCCCGATGAGACGAAGGCTGGTGAGGTCTGCGTCAAGCGTCTGCTGGCCGGCGAGCGCGGCCACTACGGCCCGCTCGAGCATGCCCAGATCGTGCTGAACGTGGGCTGGTTCCCCCACTCGGTGATGCAACAGGCCCGCACCCACCGGGTGGGCGTGAGCTTCGATGTGCAGTCGATGCGGTACACGGGCGATCGCATCTGCCGCGCCGCTAGCGGCGAGCTCGATCTGGAGGAGGTGTTCTACCTGCGGCCGGTGGGTCAGTACAGCGACCGCCAAGGCAAGAAGTACACCTACACCGCCGAGGAGCGCAACAAGGATCTCGACCTCTGCCGAGCCGCCGCCGAACGCTATCGGGAGATGCTGGACGCCGGATTCGCCGAGGAGCATGCGCGCGGCATCCTGCCGTTCGACTACCGCCAGCACTTCGTGGTGAGCTTCTCGCTGCGCGCCTTCCTGCACTTCATGGACCTGCGCGCCAAGCTCGACGCTCAGGAGGAAATCCGCGTGCTGTGCGACCTGATGTGGCCGCACATGCAGGCCTGGGCACCGGAAATTGCCGCCTGGTACGAGAAGACCCGCCTGCACAAGGCCCGGCTCGCCCCCTAGATCCTGGCCAGCGTCACCCGTTCGGGCTGATGTTGGTACTTACCGGCGCGATCCTTGTAAGTGGTCTCGCAGGGATCGCCCTCAAAGAACAGCAGCTGGCAGATGCCCTCGTTGGCGTAGATGCGGCAATCGGCTCCGGAGGAGTTGCTGAACTCCAGGGTGAGATGGCCCTCCCAGCTGGCTTCAGCCGGCGTTGTGTTCACGATGATGCCCAGCCTCGCGTAGGTGCTCTTGCCCAGGCAGATCACCGTGATATTCGGCGGCACGCGCATGTGCTCCAAGGCCACCCCGAGGCCGTAGGAGTGGGCCGGCAAGATGAAGTAGGCGCCGTCCTCGTCCTCGTGCAAGGGTGCCGTGTCCAGGTTGGCCGGGTTGAACCGCTTGGGGTTCATCACCGTGCCGGGCACATGCCGGAAAATCATGAATTCCTTGGCCGAGAGCCGCAGGTCGTAGCCGTAGGAGGAGCAGCCGAAGCTCAGCACCGGGCCGGTGCCGTTGCCGGGATCCAGGTGACGCACCAGCTCGGGCTGGAACGGCTCGAGCATGCCGGCGCCTGCCTGCTCCTTGATCCAGCGGTCGTTCTTGAGCATCAGAAGCCTCGGCGCAACTGGGTGACCTGATCAGCCATGGCGAGAAGGGCAGCAGGCATGCAGGGTCCAGTCAGGATCACATCCAGATGGGGCGGCCGCTGCTCCAGCGCCGCGATCACATCGGTGGCGGAGAGATAACCCAGCTCGACCGCCAGGCCCAGCTCATCCAGCACCAGCTGATCCAGTTCACCGCCCAGCAGTTGGGCACGGGTGTAGTCCCAGACAGCCCGCACCGCATCACGATCCTCTGCCGAGCCGCTCTCCGCACGGGCGGGCTCCGCCAGGCAGGCAGCCACCGCCGGCCGCAACCATTGCAGGCGACCGCACAGCCAGACGCTGTGCTCGATCCCCTGGTCGACGCCGCCCTTGAGGAACTGACTGATCAGCACGCGGCTACCGAGACCGGCGCTGCGCAGGGCCTGGCTGAACACACCGCTGAAGCTGCCGCGGAACGGGGCGGTATGGACCTGAACCAATCCTTCCTGCTGCGCCACCAGCCGCAGGCTGCGCACGGGCTCCGCGGGTCGGGGTGGGACAGCGGAACGCAGGGGCGCGGGTCCGGAGCGGGGCTGGTGCTTGGCCGAGGCCGCCATGCTCACCGTCATTCCCGCTCGACTCCGCTTGAAACCTGAATGTAGCGGTGTCGGCCCAGCAGGCAAGCTGCGGCCACCACCTGTAGTGGAAACACCCGTACCAGCGGGGCAGCAATCCGTTGTGAGGCGTGCAGGCCAACGCCGGGACGGGACGGCGGCGGGGTGAGCGTCCGAGCTGTGGTCAGACGATCCACTCCCGACGCAGGCGACAAGGGACCTGAGGAGGCGCCGCAGACCCAGCCAGAGACCAGGGCGCAAGCCGTCGATTGGTGTCAACCGTTACATGGCGCTGCGAAGGCGATCCGTAGGGTCCGGCTCACCTCGCACCGCCGTCATGGTCGGCGCCACAGGCGGCTTCAGCCGCTACTCCGCCAGTCCAACCACCGGCGTTTCGGGGCTGCCCCCCGCAGCCTCCAGCATGCAGCCGGCGAATACCACCCTGCTGGATGTGATCCGCGCGCTGTCGGGAAGCACCACCGAAACGGTGGAACGGGGCAAGACGATTTTCTTCCCCGGCGACCCAGCCGAAAAGGTCTATCTGCTGCGCCGTGGCGCCGTGCGCCTCTCGCGGGTGTACGAATCCGGCGAGGAGATCACCGTGGCACTGCTGCGGGAAAACAGCCTCTTCGGGGTGCTGTCGCTGCTCACCGGTCAGCGTTCCGATCGCTTCTATCACGCCATCGCCTTTACCCGCGTCGAGATGGTGACAGCACCGGCCACCTCGGTGCGCAAGGCGATCGAGCAGGACGCCAGCGTTGGACTGCTAATGCTGCAGGGCCTCTCCTCGCGCATCCTGCAGACCGAGACCATGATCGAAACGCTCACGCACCGCGACATGTCCTCGCGGCTGGTGAGCTTTCTGCTGGTGCTCTGCCGCGACTTCGGCGTGCCCAGCAGCGAGGGGATCACCATCGACCTGCGGCTCTCCCACCAGGCCATCGCCGAGGCCATCGGCTCCACCCGGGTGACCATCACCCGCCTGCTGGGCGACCTCCGCAATGCCGGTCTGGTGCAGATCGACCGCAAGAAGATCACCGTGTTCGACCCCCTGGCCCTGGCCAAGCGCTTCAGCTGAACCGAGCCGTTGATCGGTTCGCAGCTCAGTTCAGCTGCTCAGTTCAGCTGTGAGGCTGGTCACACCCTGGGCCTGAACAAAAACCTCCGCGTCGATACTGGCGTTCTTCGCTCCGTCCCGTGTCTGGCTGGCTTCTGATCCTGGCCCTGCTGGTCCTCGGGGGCGTGCTCTCGACCCTCGGAGATCGCCTGGGAACACGGGTGGGCAAGGCGAGGCTCAGCCTGTTCAACCTCCGTCCACGCCGCACAGCGGTGCTGATCACGGTGCTGACAGGCAGCCTGATCAGTGCTGTGTCGCTCGGACTGATGCTGCTGGTGAGCCAGCGGCTACGCACCGGACTGTTCGAGCTCGACCAGCTGGAGCGCCGGCTGCGGGACAGCCGCAACGCCCTGGAGAGCAGCCGTGAACAACTGCAGCGCAGCCAGAGTGAGCTGCGCCGCGCTGAAGGCGGACAGCGTCAGGCGCGCAGCAAGCTGGCCGTGGTGGAGCAGCAGGCCAGTGGGCTGCGCCGGGAACTGGTGCCCCTGAACCAGCAGCGCCTGCAGCTGGAACAGGAGCGCGATCGACTCAGCCGCGACATCACCGCCAAGGATGCCGACATCCGCCGCAACCGGGCTGAACTGGCCCAGGTGACCAGCAAGATCACCAAAAGCGCCCGTGAACTCCAGCAGCTGGAAACCAATCTGATCGCCCTGCGCCGGGGCGACGTGGTGATCTCCAGCGGCCAGCCCATCGAGATCGCCAAGGTTCAGATCGACAAGCCGAGCCAGGCGAAGGAGGTGATCGAGGCCCTGCTGCGCCAGGCCAATCTCAACGCCTACCGCCGCGTTCTTCCCGGCGAGACGGCCAACCGTCAGATCCTGCTGGTGCCCCGCAGCGACATCGCCAAGCTGGAGACGGTCATCAGCAAGCGCGGCAGCTGGGTGGTGAGCGTGATCTCCGCCGCCAACGTGCTCAAGGGGGAACGGCAGGTGGTGGCCTTCATGGATGCACGGCCCAACCGACAGGTGGTTCAGGCGGGCGAGCAGCTGTCCACCACCGTTCTTGAAGGGGATGAACGCAGCCCCGAGCAGGTGCGCAGCCGCCTGAACCTGCTGCTGGCCGCGGCCTTCAGCCAGGCCCAGCGCCGCGGCACCCTCAGCGACGGGCTTCAGTTCGACGCTGGCAGCTTCAATCAGCTCGGAGCGGCACTCACCAACCGTCCCAGCGGCCAGACGGTGCGCCTCGAGGCCGTCGCCCGCCGCAGCAGCGACCTGGCCGACCCTGTGGTGGTTGACATCCGTGCACTGCAGACCGTGCCGGTTGCGCCCCAGCTGCAGCGTGGTCCCGCCAATCGATGAAGCCGCCGATGCCCCGCAGCGCCACCAGCCCTGCGGTGGCGCCCTATGCAGGCCTGGATCCAGGCCGCAGCAAATGCGGCCTGGTGCGCAGCGACCAGGACGCCCTGGAGATCCTGAGCGCCGGCGTTCTCGAACCGGAAATCTGCTGGCGGCAGCTCGAGCAGTGGTGCCAGCAGGGGCTGATCGCCGCCGTGGTACTCGGCAACGGCACGGGCAGCTCCCACTGGCAGCAGCAACTGGCCCGCCTCAGGCTGCCGGTTGTGCTGGTGGACGAGGCCGGCACGACCCTGGCGGCACGGCAGCGGTACTGGCAGCTGGAGCCGCCCAGGGGCTGGCAACGGCTGCTGCCGAAAGGGATGCGGCTACCGCCGCGGGACGTGGACGACGTCGTGGCGCAACTGCTGCTGGAGCGCCACCTGGGGCGGCCGCTGCAGCGCAGCCGGACACACTGGCTGGCCAGGATCAGAACTTCGCCCGGACCGTGAAGGCATAGTCGCCGCCGGGCTCCAGCTGGTAATCGGCCTTGAGCAGAAACCGCAGCAGGGCGTCCTGGATCAGGGCCCGGCCCAAAGATGGCTCCACGAGCAGTTCACCGCGATCGAAGAACCAGCTGAAGGTCCACTGAAACCCACCGGCGCTCACCTCCCCCTCCAGCAGCCGCTGGCTGAAGCTCTGATGCAGCACCCGCAGCTGGGCAGTGGTGGCAGGCAGACGGCTCACGGGATGGGCCTCAGGCGACGGGGGCCTGGGCCAGCTTGGCGGCAGCCGGGGCTACAAACCCGTTCAATCGGTTACCGGCCCGCTCAATACCGAGGCGCTGGATCAGATCAATGCCCGCCAGCACCTCATCCAGCACCTCCTCCAGCACGGGCTGCTCGGCAGGAGCGAAACGACCGAGCACATGGCCCACGGTGCGCTGCTTGCGCTCCACCGGATTGAGTGCTGGAGCCCCGATGCCGATGCGCAGGCGCGGAAACTCCTGCCCACCCAGGTGAGCGGTGGTGCTGCGCAGGCCGTTGTGTCCACCCGCCCCCCCGGAGCTGCGCAGCCGCAGGCGGCCCAGGGGCAGATCCATGTCGTCGACGAGCACCAACATCTGCACCGGCTCAATGCCGTACCAGTCGAGGGCGGCACGGATGGAACGCCCGCTGTCGTTCATGTAGGTCTGCGGCATCAGCAGACGCAAGCGTTTCTGGCCCTGGCCCACCTCCGCCAGCAGACCGTGAAGTTTGGCTTGCTGGCGGAAAGCGGTCCCGGCACGCGACGCAAGCCGCTCCAGGGCCATGAAACCAACGTTGTGGCGGGTGCCGGCGTACTTCTCCCCAGGGTTGCCTAAACCCACCAGCAACTGCAGGGGCAAGAGCCCACAGGGATCAGCCATGGCGAGCTCAGCTGGCCGGCTTGTCGACAGGATTGGCGGCTTCGGGCTCCGAGGCAGCAGGCAGACGGTCAGCAGTTGAACGCTCGGCCTCGGAAGGAGCGGCGCTCACCTCCGCTTCAACCGTGTCGACCGCCTTGCGGAACTCCTGCTCAAACTCGCTGGAGGCCGCCTGGAAGCCCTTGAGGGTGCGACCAAGGGTCTTACCCAGTTCAGGCAGGCGCTTCGGGCCGAACACCAACAAGCCGATGGCGGCGATGACAGCCAGCTCGGGCAGTCCGATCCCGAAGACGTTCATCAGGCTCAGCCCATGCCGTTCCAGTTGACGGTGATGCCGTCGAGCAGCAGCGACTTGTTGTACAGCTGCAGGATCACCAGCAGAAACACCAGGAACAGGGCCATGAAGATGCCCATCACCGGCGTGGTTCCCCAACCCGGCACCACCTTGCCGTACTCGGAGTTGAGGGGGCGGAGCAGGTCTCCCAAGCGGGTGCGTTGAGCCATGACGGCGCGATGCTCTCTGGCAGGGAAAAGGTCTGGTTACTGTAAGGGTGCTGCCGGCCCGCACCGCGGCCCACGTCGAGAGTTGTGATGGAAACCAGCCTGATTGACAGCAGCGTTGCCGCCAGCGGCTCGCCAGCCCTCTCCGTGGCGATCGCCGTGCTGGCTGTGCTGCTCGGCCTGACTGGCTTCGGCATCTACCTGGCCTTCGGCCCGCCGTCCAAGGGGCTCACTGACCCCTTCGACGATCACGACGACTGATCAGGCGGCACCAGTGCCAGCCGCAGCCGCACCAGCTGCCAGGGGCTGATAGCAGGCGATCCCTCCAGCAGCCTCCAGCCCATGGAGAGCTGCAGGCGCTGCCGCAGCGGACTGAGGTTCTGCAGGGTCAACCAGACCTGCCCAGCCGTTTCAGCCGGCTCAAGACCGATCAGCTCCAGAGCTTCCGAACCGAACCGCAACGGCGGCAGGGAGGCCTGAGGGCACGAGCCAGAAGGCTGACCTAAGCCTGGCGGTACCGGGGACGCCGGCCGCAGCCAGAATGGTTCGCGGAAGCTGCGCGCGTGGCCCGGCACAGCCTGCTGACGCCAGCCTGCTGTGCATGGCATGAGCGCCAGCCGCAGGCGCTGCAGACCGTTGTCTGCCCCTGGATCCGGCCAGGTTGGCGCACGCAGCAGCGACACCCCAAGCCGCTCCGGCGCGATGGAGGCTCCCTGCGGACCATCCAGCAGCACGGCCAGACCGCCGCCCGCGCCGGACAGCGGTTGGGAGGCGATCCAGCTGATCATCGGCACCTCCCAGCGCGTCTGCTCGCGGGCGGTGACGGGCCGCGCCGGACGCTCCAGAACACCTCCAGCGGTGTCCGCCGCCAGCCGCACGGCCGGCTGGGCCAGGGGGATCTCCAGCCGCAACAGCTCGTGACACTGGCGCCAGTCCACCTGCAGCGTCAGCTCCAGCCACGGACTGGCCGCCCGCAGCTGCACATCCAGCCGCAGCGAACTGCTGCCGCAACGCCCGCGCCAGAGCAGGCGGCAGCAGAGAGGCCCCTGCTCCACCAGCTCAGGCGTGCCCTGCCACTCGAGCGGCAGAGGCTGTTCGCGGTAGTCGGCGGCGATATCCCAGGCATCCCAGAACTCGCCCTGATCGCGCCAGCGGCACCATTGCAAGGGCTGTGACAGCTGAGGCAAACCATCGGCACCCCAGAGCTGCACCACCCCGGCGGCCGCCAGCTCGGCGCTCACCAGGCCATTGCCGAGCAGCCAGCGGCGTCCAGACGCACCATCACTGAGCTCAGGGAGCTCGCGGAGCTCCACCGGCTGCAGGATCGCCTCAGGCGCTGCGGCTGGTGCCGGATCTGAGCGTTCGAGGGCAAGCCCGGCGATGCCGCTGGTGGCCGGCAGCTGAACCCAGCTGCCACCACCCGGAGCCGGCTGACTCCGCAGGGGCGCCGCCGCCGCCGGCTCCCCCGCCAGCCGCCAGCTGCCGCGCGGCAGGCGCAGGGTGCGCGGGCCAGCGGCCGTGGCTTGCAGGCTCATCAGCCACCAGCAACCGGCAGACCCCGGACCCAGCAGCTGCTGCAGCGCGCGATCACGCAGGCGGGCAGCGGCGCGGCGACTGGAGCGCCACTGAGGTTCCGCCTGCTCGAACACCGCGCTGATCGAGGTGCCGGGGAGGATGTCGTGGAACTGCTGAAACAGCAGTGGCCGCCAGTCGGCGCTCTGCTGTGTGGTGCCGCTGGCCTGGCCGCTCAGGCTCAGCAAGGCCAGGGCAAGATCCGCCTCCCGCAGCAGCCGCTCCAGGCTGCGGTTGTGGCGCTTCTGATCCGGGCGGCTGGTGGCGCAGCCACGATGCAGCTCCAGGTAGAGCTCATCACGCCACACCGGCAGCTGCGGAGCGAGCGGTTCGAGCCGATCGAGATAGTCCCGCAGCGTGCCGTGCCGCTGCGGGCAGGCCAGAGGCTGCTGCTGCCAGAGCTCAAGCTGCTGCAGCATCTCCTCGGTGGGGCCGCCACCGTGGTCGCCCACACCCGGCAGCCAGAGGGCCTCGTCGAGGCCGGTACCGGCCTGCCACTGCAGGCGGTAGCGCTCCATCGCCACGGGATCACCATCGGTGCCGATCGGCGCCGTCATCAGCGCCAGCAGCTCGGCGCCGCAGCGGCTGCGCCAGCGGAACAGACGGTGCGGGAAGGGATTGGTGGCGTTCCAGGCCAGCTTGTGGGTGCAAAACCAGCGCACACCCGTGGCCTGGGCCACAGCCGGCAACCCCGCTGCGAAGCCGAAGCTGTCCGGCAGCCAGCACAGCTCGTGACGCCATTCCGGGAAGGCGCGGCGGCTGTAGGCCTGCCCGAGCTGGAACTGACGCAACAGCGACGCGGTGCTGATCAGCACGCAGTCGCTCTCCACCCAGGGGCCGTTGATCGGCTCCCAGCGACCGGCCTGCATGGCGGCGCGGATCCGGCCAAACAGGGCGGGGTGATGGCGCTCGATCCAGGCGTAGAGGGCCGGAGTGGAGTGGGCGAAGTGCAGCTGCGGATGGCGCTCCAGCAAAGTCAGCGCCGAAGCGAACGTGCGGACCGCCGCCTGCCAGGTATCGGCCACCGGCCACAGCCAGGCCAGATCAAGGTGGGCATGGCCCAGCACCTGAAATCCACCGGCCGGACGCTGCAGCGCCAGCTGGGAGAGCCGCGTCCGGATGGCGGAACCGCTGGCGGGATCAGCCGAATCCAGCCCCTGCAGCAGGGCCTGACAGACATCAGCACCCTGACGCAACTCCAGCAGGCTGAGCGCCTGGGCCTGCAACAGGCCGGCCGGATCTGCGGGATCGATCGGCTCCAGCTCCAGCCGGCTCTCGATCAGCGCTCCGTCGTCGTGCAGGGGAGAGCGCAGGTCCAGCTCCAGCGCAAGGGGCTCGCCCTGCCACCAGCGCTCAGGCAGCAGCCAACGGCAGGCGCTGTCGAACAGGTCGCCTTCATGCACCACACGGCCGTCGACCCGCAGCTGCACGGCATCGGCCCACCAACGCAGCACCAGCCGCGCCTGGCGATCACCCCGCTGTTGCTGCCGCCAGGCTGGTGGGCAGGGCAGTTGCAGCAGCAACCGCTGCCAGCGCCCACCGCGAGGCCAGCTCAGCAGCCCACGGGCGTGCCAGTCGGGACGCTGGGCCGCACCCCAGGGGTCCGCCAGAGCCGCGACGGCGGTGCCATCAGGGCCCCGGCACTCCCACAGGGGCAGGAGGTCCAGTCGCGTCTGCGCCTGAAACGTTTCAATCCAGGAGCGAAGCACGGCCTCTGGAGCCTCCGGCGGCGGTCAACGTGATCGTGACCCATAGGATGATGCGGCTGCCGCAGGGTCGTTCTGGGCCCACCTGGCGCCTGTCACTCCCTGTCACCCGCCGGACGGATCCATGCTCGCCCTCAAGATCTCGGTTTACTCCGTCGTCTTCTTCTTCATCGGGATCTTCGTGTTCGGCTTCCTGGCCAGCGATCCCAGCCGTACCCCCAGCCGCAAGGATCTCGAGGAGTGATCCAGTCCTTCAGCTGATCCGCCGCTGAGCACCCGCAGGGCGTGGCAGGATCACGCCCGCTCCCGAAGCCTTGGTGCCACCTTCCCAGCGAGCCTGCCTGCTGATCGCGGCCCTGGGAGCAGCGTCCACGCTGATTGGAACCAGCGCTCGCGCCGGCGAAGCACCGAGCGGCGCTGACCAACAGTCAGCAGCCTCACCGACAGCATCCCTTCAGGTTGTTGCTGGCAGTCCCGTTGTCACCGGCAGCGCAGTTCCAGCAGCTCCGGCCCAACCGCCCCCACTGCAAGCACGCCCAGCCGAACGCGGGCTGATCGCAGCCACCCCAGCCCAGCAGCCCCCGCAGGAGCTGACCATCCAGGCGGACAGCCAGGGGTTCGATCTGCTGACCAATCGCTTCGTGGCCACCGGCAATGTCCGGGCCATGCTCGCCGGCGGACGGCTTCTGGCGGACAGGCTGGAGTACGACACCGCCAGCCGCACCATCGAGGCCAGCGGACGGGTGCGCTTCCAGCGCGGCAATCACTACCTGCAGGCGAGCCGGCTCCGCTACAGCCTGATCGAAAACAGCGGAGAGCTGGAGGAGGTCTACGGCGTTCTCGATCTCGACAGCAGCGCCCTCGATCTCAACCCGGCCGCCGCTCCAGCCGCAGCGCTGCTGCCTCTGAGTTACTGGGAGCAGCTGACCCCTCCCTTCAACGCCCCTCTGGCATCTGAACGGGCAGAGGAGAACGCCGAAGCAGCCAGCACCAACGTCGCCCTCACCCAGCGGCCACTTGGCGATCCAGGCGAACACGAGGCTCTTGGCTTGAGCGCACCTTTTGCTGGCTTGGACGGACCGCCAGCCGGCAGCGCTATGGAGCTGCCCGAAGACAGCTGGCGCATGCCACCGGTGGCCCTGTCTCCGGCAGCCCAGACCATGGCCTGCCCGCCGCCGCTACCGCCGCTGCCCGATTGGCACCCATACCCATGGGCCGCAACGCTGTGGGGCGGCCAGATGATCGATGCCAACTTCGGCGACACCTTCATCTTCAGAGGTGAGTTACGGCCTGAATACCTCTTGGGTGTCGGCCTCAACCGGCGCCTGCTGCGCGCCGGGCCACTGGCACTGGAGTTCGACTCCAATGCCCTGCTGCACCGCGCCCTGTCGCAGCCTGGAGGGGGCTTCAACCAGAGCGACCCGTTCGCCAACACACCGGCCCAGACCTTCGGTGAATTCACCTGGGGATTCGGCCTGCGGGCCTGGCTGCAACCTTGGCTGAGCCTGGGTTTTGTCGAGGGTGTCAGCCTGAACACCAACGTCAGCAATTACGAGAAGACCTTCCGTGAGCAGTACACCAACTTCCTGAACTACCTGGGCTTTGAAATCGAGGCTCTGGTTTCGCCGCAATGGTCGATGGTGGGCCGCATCCATCACCGCTCCGGGGCCTATGGCACCTACAGCGGTGTGAGTGAAGGCAGCAATGCCTATCTGCTGGGCCTCCGCTATCGCTTCGGTAGCGCAGCCGCCAAACAGCTGGGCGTGGCGATGCTGCCGCCGGATCCCTGTCCCGGCAGCACGACAGCAGCCAAGGGCAATGGCAAGGCCCGGTCTTTGGCTGAACAGCTCAACGCGGTGGCCCTCGGCAGCGCTGGCCAGGCCACAGCCACGCCCAGCAAGTCTGGACCCGCCGCCAACCGAGCAAGCCAAGGCCTCCCACCGCGCCAGCAGGAGCAGCTGCGCCGAGAGGCTCTCAACGCCGGGGTCGACCAGCGGGTGAGCGACCTCCAGTTCCAGCAGAGCCTCCGGGCGGACCGTCGCTTCGGCGCCCAGCCGGATGACTACGACATCAAGACCGCCGAAGTGACCTACGGCGCCGTCAGGCCCGTGCAGCTCCAACCGATCCTGACTGAGGAGAACAGCAAGCTCGTGAGCGGCACCATCAGCCGCTGGCGGATGCAGGCCAACAAGATCACCGTGACCCCCGATGGCTGGCAGGCCGATCGGGCCGCCTTCAGCAACGACCCCTACACACCCGCCCAGGCCTGGATGGATGCCGAAGGGGTGGTAGCCAAGCTCGAGCCCAACGGCGACCTGGTGATCCAGAGCAGCCGCAACCAGCTGATCCTGGAGGACCGACTGCCGATCCCCATTCAGCGCAACCAGCGCTTCGAGAAGAAGAAAAAGGTGGAAAGCGGCTGGGTGCTGGCCAGCGATGGCGAAGACCGTGATGGCGCCTACATCGGCTACAACGCCAAGGCCATCAACTTCGGCAAGAACGGAACCCTGAAGCTCCAGCCGCAGTTCATGGTGCGCCGCGCCCTTGATGGCACCACGGACAGCTACATCCTGCCGGGACAGTCAGCCGGAGATCCCGCCAGCAGCCAGCCCACCAGAATCGGCGACCTGTTCGGCCTGCTGGCGCGGCTGGAGAGCACAGCTCTGGGCTTCAAGGTGGATGCGACCGCCGACATCTCCACCTTCGATCCCAGCAACTTCGCCAACGGCACCCGCAGCTGGGGGAACGTGTCCCGGGAGCTGCGCTTGCCATGGATCGGAAGCACCATAGCCCGTGGTTTCGCCGCCTACCGCTACCGGGTCTGGAACGGATCGCTGGGTGAGGAGGATGTCTACTCCGCGGTCGGCGTTTCCCTCGAGCAGGCGCAGACCCTGCCGAATTGGGGCCGTCTCAGCAATCAGCTCTACTGGCGTGCCGGAATCGGCAACTTTCAGGCTGACGAGTTCCAGAGCACCAATCTGACCGAACTCTGGCGGGGCAGCTTCTTCGCCTCGCTCAACAGTCAGCTGCCTCTCTGGACGGGCAAGCCGGTGACACCCGTGACGGACTCATCGAGCCGCTACACCCCGACGCCGATCGTGCCCGGGCTCACGCTCAACACGAACACCACCGTGAGCCTCGCCTACTTCGGCGATGGCAGCCGTCAGAACCTGATCAGCTTCAGCGGCGGCCCCACCCTCACCCTGGGCCGCCTGCAGCGCAATGTTCTGGACTACACCCAGCTCACCATCACCGGCGGTGGAACCCTGCGCGATGGGGTCAGTCCCTTCAGCTTCGACCGCGCCGTTGATCTGGCCACGGTTGGCATCGGTCTGACCCAGCAGATCGTGGGGCCACTGCTGCTCAGCGGTGGCATCGGCCTGAATGTTGATGCCAGTTCCGAATTCTTCGGCGACACGGTGGACTCCTACGTCGAGCTGCGCTGGCAGCGGCGCGCCTATGAGCTGGCCGTCTATTACAGCCCCTATCAACAACTTGGCGGCATTCGCGTGAAGCTGAACGACTTCAACTTCCGCGGCACCGGTGTGCCCTTCGTTCCCTACAACCCCATGACCATGTCCACGGATCCAGCCACGCTTCAACGCCGCGGTTTCTGATCAGCGCCGGGCAGGCCCCGCAGCGGCGGTAGCGGCGGCACCCGCTCCTCGGGCCCGCCGATCACCAGATCGCTCCCCGTGATCTGCGCGCCGACCAGCACCGCCCCCTCCAGCTGAACGCCTGGGGTCAGGGCCTGGATCACCACCGCGTCGCGCAGGTCGGCATCGCGGAGATCAGCCTCACTGAGGTCGGCATTGCTGAGCCAGGCGCCCGCGAGGCGAGCCCCCCGCAGATTGGCGCCAGTGAGGTCGGCACCCTCAAGGTTGCTGCCGCGCAGATCCGCCCCACGCAGGTCCGCCCCACGCAGATCGACCCCCGTGAGCAACAGACCGCGCAGATCGGCGCGCCGAAGATCACAGCCGCGACAGGCACTCCAAGGGGGCTCCGTCGGCCGCAGACGCACGGGAATCCGAGGCTGCCATGGCTGCACCGGCAGGGAGACCACGACCGGTGGCGCCGCCCGTACCCCGCGTGGAACAGATAAGTCCGAAACCAAGCCACACATTGTTCCCGCCAGCAGCAGGGCGCCCGCCGCCCGCCCAACCTGCTGCCCAACCATCCCTGCGCCTGCGTCGCCCATCACCGCCAGCCCCACGAGCACCTGTCTCCTTGATAGACAGTTGTGAGACCGGCCGCCACAACGGCGTGGTGAGATCGCCTCCGGGGGCACTCAGATGCTGGTGAAGCCCTGCAGATAAGGCAGCCTCTGAACCGTGGCCTGCAGCGCCTCGGCATTGGCCACCAGCTGGCCGGTGGCATCCCACTGACCGCTCGCCAGCATCTGGCGCGGGCCGGCTGCCAGTTCCAGATCCCAGTGCTGGCCCGCGCCGCTCAGACAAGCTCCGGCCACCTCCAGCCGGAAGCCCTCAGCCGGCGCCGCCGCCGCGGCCGCCTGGATCGCCAGCATCTGGTCATGACCGGCCACCAGGCAGGGAATACCGAGGGCCAGGCAGTTGCCGTGAAAGATCTCGGCAAAGCTCTCACCCACCACGGCGCGGATGCCCCAGCGCATCAGCGCCTGCGGCGCATGCTCGCGGCTGGAGCCGCAGCCGAAGTTGCGGTTCACCAGCAGGATCGCCGCGCCCTGATGCTCCGGCCGGTCGAAGGGGTGCTGACCGGCAGGGTCGGCCGCCAGTTCCGCCCGATCGTCGGCGAAGACAGCCGGACCAAGGGCCTCGAAGGTGACGCACTTGAGAAAGCGCGCCGGAATGATCCGATCGGTGTCGATGTCATCGCCGCGCACCACCACGGTGGTGCCGGTGACCGTGCCGATCGATCCGGACGGGAAGGGTGTGGGGTTGGTCATGGGATGGGCTGGCGGCAGGTGATCAGGCGTTGAGGAGCGTGCGCACATCGCTCACCCGGCCGGTGACGGCGGCGGCCGCCACCATGGCCGGGCTCATCAGCAGGGTCCGGCCGCTAGCGGAACCCTGGCGGCCCTTGAAATTGCGGTTGCTGGAGCTGGCGCTGATCTGCCGGCCCTCCAGGCGATCGGGATTCATCGCCAGGCACATCGAGCAGCCGGGCTCGCGCCACTCGAAACCGGCCTCACGGAACAGCGCATCGAGGCCGGCGGCTTCCGCCGCCGCGGCCACCTGCTCGCTGCCGGGAACCACGAAGGCCTTGATGCCGGGCGCGACATGCCGGCCCTTCGCCACCGCTGCCGCCGCCTGAAGATCACTGAGGCGGCCGTTGGTGCAGCTGCCGATGAAGCACACATCCACCGGCGTGCCGGCGATCGGCGTGCCGGGCTGCAGATCCATGTAGCGGTAGGCCTCCTCCGCCAGGGGGCGCTCGTCGGCCTCGGTCTGTTCCAGGGTGGGCACGGTCTCATCCACGCCGATGCCCTGGCCAGGGGTGATGCCCCAGGTCACGGTGGGGGCGATGGCCGCCGCATCGAAACGCACCTCGTCGTCGAACACGGCGTCCGGGCCACTGGCCAGGCTGCTCCACCAGGCCACGGCACGCTCCCAGGCCTCACCGCTCGGGGCGAAGGGGCGGCCCTGCAGGTAGTCGAACGTGATCTGGTCGGGGTTGACGTAGCCGCAGCGCGCGCCACCCTCGATCGCCATGTTGCAGAGAGTCATGCGCTCCTCCATCGAGAGCGCATCGATCGCCGGACCGGCGAATTCGTAGGCGTAGCCCACGCCGCCCTTCACGCCGAGGGTGCGGATCACATGCAGCACCAGATCCTTGGCGTAGACGCCGCTCTGCAGCGCACCGTCCACCCAGATGCGGCGCACCTTCAGCTTGCCCATCGCCAGGCTCTGGCTGGCCAGCACGTCGCGCACCTGACTGGTGCCGATACCGAACGCGATCGCTCCGAAGGCGCCGTGGGTGGAGGTGTGGGAGTCGCCGCAGGCGACGGTCATGCCCGGCTGGGTGAGGCCAAGTTCGGGGGCGATCACGTGCACGATGCCCTGACGGCCACTGCCAAGGCCATGCAGGGTGATGCCGTGCTCGGCGCAATTGGCCTCGAGGGTGACCAGCATCTCCTCCGCCAGCGGATCGGCGAAGGGCCGCGCCTGGGAGGTGGTGGGCACGATGTGATCCACCGTGGCCACGGTGCGCTCGGGGTGGCGCACGCTCAGGCCCAGATCCCTGAGGCCCGCGAAGGCCTGTGGGCTGGTGACTTCGTGGATCAGGTGCAGGCCGATGAACAGCTGGCTGGCCCCGCCGGGCAGCTCGGCGACCCGATGCAGATCCCAGACCTTGTCGTAGAGGGTGCCGGCGCTCACGGCGTTGCTGCCATTGGAATCGGCCACCCTAAAAAACCGCTGGCTGGAGAAGGATCGGCGGATCGCTGCCGGCTCAGGTCGCCAGCCGCAACCGCAGCCGGTTGAGGGCCTCGCCGGCGCTGAGGGTCTGAATCCAACTGCGGCCGCGGCTCGATCCGAAGCGCACACCCTCACTGTGGCAACCATCAGGACCAGCCACGGCGATGTGCACCAGGCCCACGGGCTTGTCGGCGCTGCCGCCGCCGGGGCCGGCGATGCCGCTGATGGCCAGAGCCCAGTCGGCACCGGTGGCACGGCGGGCTCCTCCGGCCATGGCGCACGCCACCGGATCACTCACGGCGCCATGGACCTCCAGAAGGTCGGCCGGCACCGCCAGCAGGCCCTGCTTGAGCGCATTGGCGTAAGCGATCACCCCGCCGAGAAACACATCCGAGGCACCGGGCACGGCCGCCAGCGCTGCACCAAGCCCCCCACCAGTGCAGCTCTCCGCCACCGCCAGGGTCTGACCGCGAGCCCGCAGCTGCTGCAGCACCACCGCCGCCAAGCTGTCGTCGTCGGCGCCGAAGCAGACGCTGCCACTGCGGGCACGGATCTCGGCCTCCACCGGCCCCAGAAGCGCATCGGCCTCCGCCGCACTGACCGCCCGGGCCGTGATCCGCAGCTTCACCTCACCAGCACCGGCATAGGGCGCCACCGTGGGGTTGGCCTGCTCCAGCAGATCCGCCATCTGCTCGGCCAGGGTCGATTCCGCCACGCCCCAGAACCGCAGCATCCGGCTGGCGACCACCCCGTCTGCGAGGCCCGAGTCCCGCAGCCAGGGGGCCGCTGTGGCGTGCCACATCGCCTGCATCTCACTGGGCACTCCCGGAAATGTGAGCACCGTGAACCCCGGCTCCACCGAGAAATCCAGCCCGGCCGGATCGGGAGTCCAGATGATGCCAGGCGCGGTGCCGGTGGGATTGGGCAGCAGCGCGGCTCCCACTGGCAGCAGCGCCTGCCGGCGGTTGCTGGCCGCCACCGGGCGTCCGCGGGCACTGAGCCTGGCCTGGATGGTGGCCCACACCTGCGGGTGCTCCACCAACGGAGCGCCGAGGGCCGCAGCAATCGCTTCGGTGGTGAGGTCATCGGGTGTGGGTCCGAGGCCCCCGGTGGTGATCAGCACCCGGCAGCGGCCCGAGGCTTCGCGCACCATGGCGATCAACCGCTCGCGGTTATCGCCCACCACAGCCTGGCGCTGATGGCTGATGCCCAAGGCCGCCAGCTGTTCGGCCAGCCAGCGGGCGTTGCCATTGGTGATGTTGCCGAGCAGCAGCTCCGTGCCGATGCAGAGGATCTCAGCGGTACCGCTCACCGCTGGTGATCTCCGCCGGCGGCGCCGGCAGCGGGAGCAGACAGATCATGCTCCTGATGATCCTGCTCGCGGCTGAGGCTGCGGCGGCAGCCGATCACCACGCTGATCAGCACCGCGGTGGCCAGGGCCAACCAGAGGAAACGGAGCTCGGCGTTCGCCAGCACCAGGGCAAGCGCCACAAGCCACTGGGTGAAGGCATAGATCAGCACCACCGTGCGGCGATGGCTGAAGCCCACCCGCAGCAAGCGGTGATGCAGATGGCGCCGGTCGGGATAGAAGGGTGAATGACCTGCGCTGACGCGGCCCATGATCACGGCCGACATGTCGGCCAGCGGCAGCGACAGGATCAGCAGGGGCAGCAGCAGGCTGACGCTGGTGAGGCCCTTGGCCGGGCCGACGATGCTGATGGCCGCCAGGGCGAAGCCCAGGAAGTAGGAGCCGCCGTCACCCATGAAGATGCGGGCGGGATTGAAGTTGTGGCGCAGAAAGCCCAGGCAGCTGCCGGCCAGGGCCGCCGCCAGCAGACCCGGCGCCGGCTGGTTGAGGCTGTAGCTCACCGAGAGCAGGCCCACGGCGGCGATGCCGCTGACACCGGCGGCCAGGCCATCCAGACCGTCGAGCCAGTTGATCGCATTGGTGATGCCCACCAGCCAGATCACGGTGGCCAGGAGGCTGAGGCCATCCGGCAGAACAATCGCGCCGGTCTGGCTTCCGAACAGGGCGAAGGGCAGATCGATCGCACCGATGCGCACGCCCTGGCTCCAGACGGCCATCGCCACCCCAAGTTGCAGGGCCAGCCGCGGCAGGGGCGGCAGGGCAAACAGGTCGTCCGCCAGGCCGATCAGGAAGAAGCAAAGCGAACCGGCCAGTGTGGTCCAGATCAGCGCATCACGCTCGGGCGGCAGCTCCACGAAGCCACCCAGGCCCCAGATCAGCAGCAGGGCCAGCACGAAGCCGGCAACGATGCCCACACCGCCGAGGCGCACCATCGGCTTGGTGTGCTGCTTGCGGGCATCAGGCTGGTCCGTGAGACCCAAGCGCAGGCCGGCGCGACGCACAAGCGGCACGATCAGAGCCGTGCCAAGGGCCGCCATGCCGAAGGCCAGGACCGCGGCGAGGTCCGGCCGGCTGGAAATCATCACGAGCGCTGCACGGTCGGCATGGGGCCGGAGGCTGGGCTGCCGCCGAAAGCTTAAGCAGGGCGGACGGTTCAAGCACTCAGACCGGCTGCAGCTGACGCTCGGCGGAATAGAGGGGGAAGCGCTCGCACAGCGCGGCCACCCGCTCGCGGCAGCGCAGCTCGATGGCGGTGTCTTCGGGGTTGAGCAGGCGATCGGCGATCACATCGGCCACCTCGCGGAAGGCGGCCTCATCGAAGCCGCGCGTGGTGCAGGCAGCGGTGCCGAGGCGCAGGCCGCTGGTCACGAAGGGCGACTGCGGATCGAAGGGCACGGTGTTCTTGTTGGCGGTGATGTGCACATCGCTCACCAGCAGGTCGGCCACCTTGCCGGTCATGCCGATGCTGCGCAGATCGAGCAGAACGATGTGGTTATCGGTGCCGCCGCTCACCACGGCGATGCCACGCTCCTGGATGCGCTCGGCCAGGGCCTGGGCGTTGGCGATCACCTGTTTGCTGTAGGTGCGGAAGCTGGGCTGCAGCGCCTCACCGAAGGCCACCGCCTTGGCGGCAATCACGTGTTCGAGCGGGCCGCCCTGGCTGCCGGGGAAGACAGCCTTGTCGAACTGCTTGCCGAACTCGGCGTCGCGGCAGAGGATCAAGCCGCCGCGGGGGCCGCGCAGGGTCTTGTGGGTGGTGGTTGTCACCACGTCACAGACGGGCACCGGGTTGGGGTGCACACCGGCGGCCACCAGGCCGGCGATGTGGGCCATGTCGGCCAGGAGATAGGCGCCCACCTCATCGGCGATGGCGCGGAAGCCCTCGAAATCAATCGTGCGGGGGTAGGCCGAGTAGCCGCAGACGATCAGCTTCGGCTTGTGCTCCAGGGCCAGCTGGCGGATCGTGTCGAAGTTGAGCTGCTGGGTCTCGGGGTCGACGCCGTAGTGGACGGCCTTGAACCACTTGCCGCTCACGTTCACGGGCGAGCCGTGGGTGAGGTGGCCGCCGTGGCTGAGGTCCATGCCCAGGATCGTGTCGCCCGGCTGGAGCAGCGCCAGGAACACGGCGAAGTTGGCCTGGGCGCCGCTGTGGGGCTGCACGTTGGCCCAGGCGGCACCGAACAGCTGCTTCGCCCGCTCGATCGCCAGCTCCTCGATCGCATCCACGTGCTCGCAGCCGCCGTAGTAGCGCTTGGCGGGCAGGCCCTCGGCGTACTTATTGGTGAGCACCGAGCCCTGGGCCTCCATCACGGCCCGGGAGGCGAAGTTCTCGGAAGCGATCAGCTCGAGATGAGTCTGTTGACGGACCAGCTCGCGGTTGATCAGGGCGGCGATGGCAGGATCGCCGGCCGCCAGAGAGGTGTTGATCGCCGCGCCGGTGGGGTCCGCCATGAAAGGCCGCTCAGGTGAACCTGATCGTAAGAAACCGACAATGGCGGGGCCGCCCCCTGCGAGCATTAAAAAACCGCCCGGTGAGGGGCGGTTTGCGACACCCCCAGTGGAAGGAGGTGATTCAGGCGCGCCTGGAGAGATTCGAACTCCCGACCCTCTGATCCGTAGTCAGATGCTCTAATCCGCTGAGCTACAAGCGCCTGGGCCTGCCCTGACATTCTCGTCACACCGAGGGCCCATCCGTCAACCAGGGCTGCCGATCACAATCCCTGCAGCACCTCCCGCTCCGAGCGGCCACCCCTGATGCCGATCCGCTGGTACGGACCCGCCAACCCGGCCGACCCCACCTACCGCCACTTCTCGCGCATCGTGAACCTGGTGCTGCACGCCATGGTGTTCGCGGCAGTGAACAGCGGTCTGTGGTTCGTGCAGGGCATGCGCCATCCCTGGCCGCACCTGGCCTGGCTCACGGAGATCTGGGGCGCGTTGCTCCTGATTCAGCTGCTCAGCGTGCTGCTGCGCCGCCCCGGCCCTGACGCGCCATCCTGAACAACAGCAGCAGCCCCGCCATGAGCCTCTCCCCCAGCGAGATCCGCGAGCTGCAGCTGGAGCTGGCCGATCGCCTCTACATCCAGGTGGGCGGCTGGCACCTCTACCTGGGTGATGCCGGCGTGGCGGAGGCGCTGGCGATCGAATGCGCAGCCCGCCTGGATCAGGGGGCGAGCGTCTGCGCTCGCCAGGCTCTCGAGGCCGTGCTGGTGCCGATCGGAGGCGGCAGCAGCCGCCTGCCCCTGGCAAGGCTCGTGCCGCCCGGACAGCTGCAGGACCTGGAGGATCTGCTGGCCAACCGCGGCTAGGGTTGCGCCCTCCCGCCGCCGCCCCGTGCTGGTCATCGAGGTCACCAACGCCCGCGAGGTCGTGCGACAGCGCATCGGTCGGCTCGGCAGCCGCCTGATCGGCAAGGTGGTGGATGCCGAAGCCCAGGTGGAGAAGGCGCTGATGCAGGAGATGGAGAACGCCTTCCGCGACTTCGGCATCGAAGCCAGGATCTATTCGATCGACGGGCCTGCCATGGTCGGCCGCAGTCACCTCGAGATCCCGATCCAGGTCCGCGAAGAACGCACCGTCCAGCTTTGAGCCCAGTTCTGAGCCCGGCGGTCAGCCCAAGCCAGGAATCCGGGCGCGCAGCTGGCGGCTGATCTGATCCACCTCCGGCACCCGCCCCCAGCTGGCGATCAGGCCGTACACCAGCAGCGCTGCAGCGCTGGCCACGCTGCATTCCAGAAGCCGGCCGAGCAGATGGGTCGGCCAGGCGATCACGCTGGCCATAACCCAGGCCGTCAGGCCCGCCGCAACAGCGGAAACCAGCAGCAGCAGCGTGTCACGCCCCCACACCCGCAGCGGCAGACCGCCAAGGCGCCGTTGCAGGGCCAGCAACAGGCCCAGGCAGGTGATCAGGTTCACCGCCACCGTGGCAAGCACCAGACCTGAAGCACCGCAGTACAGCCCCGGCAGCACCAGCACATCTCCGGGGATGGGCCCCCCCACGAACAGCCAGCAGAAGACGGCATTGAGGCCGATGCCGCCGAGCGACCAGCGAAACGGGGTGACACCATCGCCCAGGGCATAGAAGACGCGGACCAGCACGTCGCGGGCCAGATAGGCCGGCATGCCGATGCCATAAGCCATCAGCAGCTGCCCAACAAGATCCGCCGCCTCAGCATTGAAGGCACCACGCTCGTAGATCAGGGCCACGATCGGCACCGCCAGCCCCACCATCAGCGCCCCCAGGGGCAGCATCGAGGCATTGGAGAGCATCAGGCCCTGGCGGATGCGGGCGATCAGCTCCTGACGGTCCTCCGGCGCCGTAAGCCGGGCGTAGACCGGCAGCAGCGGGACCAGCAGCGCATTGGAGAGCAGACCGAGGGGGGTCTGCACCAGCAGGTTGGCGTAGCCCAGACCCGCGGCCGCGGCCGGCATGCCGGAGGCGAAGAACAAGGAGACGAACACATTGATCTGCAGCATCCCCGAGGAGAGGGTGGCGGGGCCCATCACCCGCAGCACCTCACGCACACCGGGGTCCTTCCAGTCCCAGACCAGCTGCAGCTTGTTGAGCCCCTCGCGCGCAAGGGCCGGCAGCTGGATCAGCCACTGCAGGATCGCGCCGATCGTGGTGCTGGCCGCCAGCACGATGCCACCGATCACTGCGGTGGTGGGCGACAGGATCTCCGCGCCGAGCTTCCACCACAACAGGGCGATGCCGGCGATCACGGCCACGCTGGAGAGCAGCGGGCTCACCGAGGGCAGCCAGAACACATCAGCGGCGTTGAGGGCACCGAAACCCAGACCGATCAGGCCGGCGAACAAGGCCATCGGCGCCATCCAGCGCAGCTGCACCACCGCGATGTCGTGGCGAACGCCGTCCAGGCCCGGCCCCAGCATGGTGATCAGCGGATCGGCGAACACCACCAGCAGCAGCGTGACGACGATCAGCCCCGCTCCCACCAGCGTGTTGATCGCTGCGAGCACATAGGCCCCTTCCTGACGGGGCCGGCGCGCCAGCACGCTGACCATGGCGCTGTGGAACGGCCCGTTGATGCCGCCCAGCAGGATCAGCAGAAAGCCCGGCAGCACATAGGCGTAGTTGTAGGCGTCATAGGCGGCGCCGACCCCGAAGGCGGCGGCGATCACCTGCTGCCGCAGGAGGCCGGCCAGCTTGCTCAGGGCGGTGGCCACCGCCACGATCAGCGCGATACGCCGCAGCGACCGGCCGCCGCCGGCAGCCTTGCCGCTGGCCTGGACCTCGGCGGGATCGGCCGCCGCAGTTGCCTCTGCCGCGCTTGCCACCGGCGCCTCGTTGCCGAGCTGACTCGATTCACCCATCCGGAACAGAGCCACCTGATCGAGCGTGGATTCTTGCCGGTCGTGAGCGAAGCGCAAGCCGCCAGAGGCCACCATGGCGCCACGCCCACGCCTTCGCCTGCCATGCCGGCCAGCACCGATGCCCAACCCTCGCTGCTGCTGCCCCTGGCGGACCTGCACGAGGGCATCCTGCTCAAGCGCTACAAACGCTTCCTGGCCGACGTCGAGCTCGACAGCGGCGAGGTGGTGACGGCCCATTGCGCCAACACCGGTCCGATGACCGGCGTACTCCACCCGGGCGGCCGTGTGCGCCTGCGCCACGCCCCTTCGCCCACCCGCAAGCTGGCCTGGAGCTGGGAGCAGGCCCTCTCTCCCGGGGCCGACGGCCAGCCGATCTGGGTCGGCATCAACACCGCCCTGCCCAACCGGCTGGTGCGCACCACAATCGAAGCGGGCCTGCTGGAGCCCTGGCTGGGGCCGATCGGCGCCATCCGGGCCGAAGTGGCCTACGGCGTCAACCGCCGCAGCCGGATCGACCTGCTGCTCACTCCAGCCGAGGGCGCCGCCGACCCCAGGCCGATCTACGTGGAGGTGAAGAACACCACCTGGACCGACGGCGATCTGGCCCTGTTCCCCGACACGGTGACCGAGCGGGGCCAGAAACACCTGGAGGAGCTGATGGGCGTGCTGCCGGAGGCACGAGCCGTGCTGCTGCCCTGCCTCAGCCGCGCTGATGTCACGCGCTTCGCCCCGGGCGACAGGGCAGACCCGCGCTACGGCGAACTCTTCCGCCAGGCCCTAGTGCAGGGGGTGGAGGTGATCCCCTGCCGCTACGGGTTCCATGCCCACGGGGTGCAGTGGCTGGGGGTGGTGCCGGTGCAGCCCCACAGCTGAGCCACCACCAGCCCCGCAGGAGGGGCCCATAGAGTTGGGCTCCCCCGTGCCCATCGCCGTGGATACCCGCGCGTTCAAGCGATCCCTGCACCATTCGGATCGCTACAACCGCCGCGGCTTCGGCCTGGGCGATGAAGTGGCCGGCAGCCTCGAGCAGGCCTATCAGAGCGACCTGGTTGCCAGCATCCGCGAAAACGGCCACGAGCTGCGCCACGGGCGCCTCACGGTGAAGCTGGCCGAGGCCTTCGGCTTCTGCTGGGGCGTGGAGCGCGCCGTGGCGATGGCCTACGAAACCCGCCGCCACTATCCGAGCGAGCGGATCTGGATCACCAACGAGATCATCCACAACCCCTCGGTGAACGATCACCTGCGCGAGATGGATGTGCTGTTCATCCAGGTGGAGGGCGGCGTGAAGGACTTCTCCGAAGTGGCCAGCGGCGATGTGGTGATCCTGCCGGCCTTCGGTGCCACGGTGCAGGAGATGCAGCTGCTGAGCGAGCGCGGCTGCCACATCGTCGACACCACGTGCCCCTGGGTCTCCAAGGTGTGGAACACGGTGGAGAAGCACAAGAAGCACGCCTTCACCTCGATCATCCACGGCAAGGTCAAGCACGAGGAAACGCTGGCCACCAGTTCCTTCGCGGGCACGTACCTGGTGGTGCTCGATCTGGCCGAAGCCCAGCTGGTGTGCGACTACATCCTGGCCAGCGCCGGCGGCAGTGGCCCCAGTCCGGAGCAGCGCCAGGCCTTCATGACCCGCTTCGCCAAGGCCTGCTCACCGGGCTTCGATCCCGACCGCGACCTGGTGCAGGTGGGCGTGGCCAACCAGACCACGATGCTCAAGAGCGAAACCGAGGAGATCGGCCGGCTGTTTGAACGCACGATGCTGCAACGCTTCGGCCCCGCCGAGCTGAACAACCACTTCTTGGCCTTCAACACCATCTGCGACGCCACCCAGGAGCGGCAGGACGCCATGTTCGCCCTCGTGGATGAACCCCTCGACCTGATGGTCGTCATCGGCGGTTACAACTCCTCCAACACGACGCACCTCCAGGAGATCGCCGTCAGCCGCGGCATCCTCTCCTTCCACATCGACACGCCGGAGCGCATCGGTCCCGGCAACCGCATCGAACACAAGCCGCTGGGATCGGAGCTGGTGGCGCTGGAGCCCTTCCTGCCGGAAGGGCCACTGCGGGTGGGCATCACCTCCGGGGCTTCCACGCCGGACCGGGTGGTGGCGGACGTGATCGGCCGCCTGATCGATCTGGCGGACGCCTGAATGGACCCTGAAAAGGCCGCTGTCACAACCGCTGCCGCCCCAGGATGGCCAGCGCTTTACATTCATTCATCGGACTCGCCTCCGGGCGGTCGGGAGTTTGGAACACGTTGACTGCATCGGTGACCAGTTCCGTCGCTTCCACCGCCAGCAACCCCGATGGACTGGCTCCAGCGCTGCGCCACAGCGATGACAGCCGGGTGCGCTGTTACCGCAGCCAGTTCGCCGATGTGATGGAGATGCGGGCCCCGGCCAACACCGTGGCCGCCTACCTGGACCGCCACGAAGGCTGGTTCCGTCGCTGTGCCTCACCGATGCAGGTGAACGCTCTGGAAGAGAACGGCTACGTGCTGACCCTCGGGCGGTTCGGCAACTTCGGCTTCGAGGTGGAGCCCACCATCGGCCTCGAGCTGCTGCCGCAGAGCGAGGGGATCTATCGCATCTGCACCGTGCCGCCCGAACGCTTCCAGCCGGGCCTGCGCGAGCTCTACGACGTGGAGTTCAACGCCTCCCTGCGCCTGGCCGAGCAGAGCGGTGAAGCGCCGCTGACCGAGGTGTGCTGGGGGCTGGATCTCAGCGTCTGGATCCGCCTGCCTGCGGTGATCGGCCTGCTGCCTGAGAGCCTGGTGCAGAGCAGCGGCGATCATCTGCTGCGTCAGATCGTGCGGCAGATCTCCCGCAAGCTCACCTGGAAGGTGCAGGAAGATTTCCACGCCACCCACGATCTGGAATGCCCGCCACGGCGACGGGCTCAGTTCTGAGGCTCAGGCTCATCCTCTGATCCGCCGATCCGCAGATCCGAGAACTCAGCCAACCAGCTTGAGATCTCAGGCGGGCCGGTTCTCCCAGATCTTGTTGACGATCTGCATGCCGGTGACGGCCTGCCAGAGGAACAGGGTGACCACGCCCATGTTCAGACCCACGTGGATCTTGCGGGCGATCAGGTTGCCCTGCTGCATCAGCGGCGAGAGGGCAGCGGCCAGCACCAGCATCGAGGTCATGGCGATGCCGACCAGCAGGTGGGGGCCAACGAACAACTTGCCGTTGTTCAGGTAGGTGACGGCCATGCCGCCGAAGGTGCCGAGCACCATCACGGCCAACACGGCGCTGCCGAACAGGTAGTGGCGCTTGGCGAACTGCCCCTTGATCAACTGCTTACGGGTTTCCGCGTCAGCGGTGCGGGTCTTCTTGGCCTTGATGCCAAGGAACATTGCATAGCCACTGAGGGCCAGCAGGGCCCACATGGCCAGCGGGTGCAGGAAGTTGAGATTGAAGGCGAGGGCTTCCGGCATGGGGCGCGGGCCTGAGGGAGGGTGTCGGGGGCGAAGCTAAATCAGTGCAGGAAATGGCGGCGGCCCGTCACCACCATCGCCAGGCCCAGCTCATCGCAGGCGGCGATCGACTCGACATCGCGCACGCTGCCGCCCGGCTGGATCACAGCACTGATGCCGTAGCCGGCCGCCAGGCGAACCGTGTCGTCGAAGGGGAAGAAGCCATCGCTGGCCAACACGGCGCCGCGGGCCTTATCCGCCGCTGTGTCCAGAGCGATCCGGGCCGAGCCCACCCGGTTCATCTGGCCAGCGCCGATCCCCAGGCTCTGGCCGCCCTTAGCCACGGTGATGGCATTGGAGCGCACATGGCGCACCAGGCGCCAGGCAAAGCGCAGATCCTCCAGTTCAGCGGCCGTGGGCTGGCGCTTGCTCACCACCTGCCAGATCGATTCATCGACCGGCTGATCATCGAGCTCCTGCACCAGCACCCCGCCCAGCACGCTGCGCAGCTGCTGACGGCTGGCCCGCTCGATCGCCGCCGGAGCGAGCTCCAGCAGGCGCAGATTGGCCTTGGCCGCCAGCAGTTCGCGGGCGGCAGGCTCGAACACCGGCGCCACCACACATTCCAGGAACAGGCTGGTGAGGTGGCCAGCGGTGGCCGCATCCACCGGGCCGTTGATCGCCACGATGCCGCCGAAGGCCGAGAGGCGATCGGCATCGAGGGCCCGCTGCAGGGCATCGGCACTGCCGCTGCCGGTGGCCACCCCGCAGGGATTGGTGTGCTTCACCACCACGGCCGCCGGCTGGAAGGCGTTGCCGCCGGCGCTCTGGCCGGCGTAGCCGAACTCCCGCACGGTGGCCAGAGCGGCCTCCAGATCAAGGATGTTGTTGTAGCTGAGCTCCTTGCCCTGCAGCTGCGCGCCGCCGCCGAGGCCGGCATCGGGCTGAGAGTGCCAGGTGGCGCTCTGGTGCGGGTTCTCGCCGTAGCGCAGGCCCTGGCGCACGGGCACGCTGAGGCTGAGCGGTGCGGTGCTGCCGGAGGTCGCCTCGGAACCTTCGGCGGCTGGGGATATCTCCAGCTGGGCGCTCAGCCATTGGCTGATGGCCGTGTCATAGGCGGCGGTGTGGCTGAAGGCCTCCAGGGCCAGACGGCGGCGCAGCTCCTGGCCGATCGCACCGGCCGCCAGGGCCGCCAGGAAGGCCGGGTACTGCTCGGGACTGGTGAGCACCGCCACATCGGCATGGTTCTTGGCGGCGGCGCGCACCATCGCCGGGCCGCCGATATCGATGTTCTCGATCGCCACCTCCCAGGTCACATCCGGGCGGGCGA
This sequence comes from Cyanobium sp. E1_MAG_00006, assembly GCA_027488975.1. Taxonomy (GTDB): domain Bacteria; phylum Cyanobacteriota; class Cyanobacteriia; order PCC-6307; family Cyanobiaceae; genus Vulcanococcus. The sequence continues at coordinate 20,761 of JAIYAQ010000011.1, read as the reverse complement.
TGGTTTCGCGGAAGGGATAGAGATTCACCACCACCACATCGATCGGATCGATGCCCTGGGCCGCCAGATCAGCCTGATGGGAGGGCTCATCGCGCCGGGCGAGGATGCCGCCGTGGATGCGTGGGTGCAACGTTTTCACGCGTCCGCCCAGGATCTCCGGTGCTCCGGTGTGCTCCGCCACCTTGGTGACCGGTAGTCCGGCCGCCGCCAGCGAGGCGGCCGTGCCGCCGCTGGAGATCAGCTGATAGCCCGCATCCAGCAGACCCTGCGCCAGGGGCACCAGCCCCTGCTTGTTCGACACGCTGAGCAGGGCCTTGGGCGCCATGGGGGAGCAGGAGGGCTGAGGATCCAACCTACGCAGCAGCTGTTTCCGCCCCGCCGCCGATGCAGAACTCCTCCCCGGTTAGCTCCACTCCCGATGCCCTGCAGGACTCAAAGCCAGACTCTCAGCCGGACGACGCGCTGCGGCTGGGGCCAGCGCAGGCCGGCCAGCGCCTGGTGCTGCTGCACGGCTGGGGTGCCGATGCCGACGACCTGCTGGATCTGGGCGAGCTGCTCGTGGGACCGGAGGTGAGCGTGGTGGCGCTGCGGGCCCCGGAAGCCCATCCCAGCGGCAGCGGACGCCAGTGGTACAGCCTCCAGCCGATCGACTGGTCGGCCCTGCCCGCCGCCCGCTCGGCCCTGCGCCAGCGGCTCGAGCGGCTGGCTGCCTCCGTGGCCCTGGAGAACACCGTGCTGCTGGGCTTTTCCCAGGGCAGTGCGATGGCCATCGATGTGGGCTGCGGCCTGCCACTGGCTGGGATCGTTGGCTGCAGCGGCTATCCCCACCAGGGCTGGCAGGCGGCCGGGGCACTGCCACCGGTGCTGCTCAGCCACGGCCGCGAGGATCCCGTAGTGCCGTTCGAGGCCAGCGAGGAGCTGCGGCGTCAGCTGCTGCAGGCGGGCGGGCAGGTGGAGCTGCTGCCATTCAGCGGTGGGCATGGCATCGATCCGGAGCTGCTGCCGGATCTGGGAGCGTTCGTGCGGCGCTGCCTGAGGGGGGCAACCTGAAGGCCAGCAAAAAGCCGGCCTCCGCAGGGGCCGGCACGGCGTTTCCGAGACTTTGACGCTGCAGCGAAGTCAGCCGTTTCGGATTCAGACGAAGGCGTACTCGTACTCCTCCATTTCTTCCCAGTCGTCGGCGGCCATGGACTCGAGGCCCGCAAACAGAGTGTCCTCGCCGATGCGGTCGACGATGGCCCGCAGGGAGGGGAACAGGAAATGGTTCTCTTCGGCGTACTGGGCGCTGAACAGGCCCTTCTCGCCCCAGAAGAAGCGATCGGTGGTGTGCTCGTTGCGGCGAACGTTGAGCAGAGCCGGAGCCGTGATGTTGCCTTCGGCGATGAAGCGCCGAGCGGCTGTCACCGGCTTGTGCTCGCCGGTTTCGAGGTTGTGGGTGGGCACATGGGCCAAAACCCGCTGACCCGCCAGACGACGGCGGCTGATGCGCTTGCGCTTCTTGGACATAAGTACGGAAACCCGGATGGGATGGGTCGGAACGCCCATACGACTGTCAACCGGGAAGCCAGACCGGCCCGTCGCTCCGCAAGCGGAAGCGATCGAACCAGCCAACCGTCAGCGACGGACGGACTCCGAACAACAGGGGACGCAACATCCACTGCTGTAGCCTTGGTCGCAGAGAACTGCAACCTTGGCCCTCGGGCCGACGCCGCGCGATCCGCTCCCGGACTGCGAGGTATTGGTCGATACCAGGATCTTAAGACTTTTTCCCAGATTTCCAACATGGCGGCCGGAATTTCTTCTGGCCGGCCGGGAGGAGACCCTGAACCGCGCTCCAGATGCAAGTCTCCAAGCGGTTTCTGGCTCTGCTGGAGCAGCAGCTGGCCCAATTCACCGATCGTCCCGACCTGAGGGCCCTGGTGGTGTACCTGGCCCTGCCGGCCGACAACGGCAAACCCACCCTGGTGGCGATCGGCCAGTGGCCACCCCATCTGGCCCTGCCGGATGCCGATACCGAAGAACGCTGGGCAGACGGCGCGGGGCTGCCCCTCGGAGCGGCCAGACGCTGGCTGGCACTGCGCGACGGCTCTCTGCTGCTGGGCGCCCTGCGGGTGGATGCCAGCTGCTGGCCCTGGCCCCAACCCCTCACGGAGCGGCTCGATGCGACGGCCCGCTGCCTCACGGAGGCCCTGCGGCTGGATCTCGAGCAACAAAGGCTGGGCCATGAGCTGAGCCGACGTGAGGATCAGCTGCAGCTGCTGGTGCACCAGCTGCGCAACCCCCTGGCGGCCCTGCGCACCTTCGGCCAGCTGCTGCGGCGCCGCCTGGATGGGGATCCGGGCAACCGCAACCTGGTCGATCAGCTGCTGGCGGAACAAGGCCAGCTGACCCGCTACGTCGAGGCGATCGATGCGCTGGCCCATCCACCGGAGCTGCCCGGCGCCGCCGAGGGCCCCACACCCTTGCTGCTGCCACCCGCCCTGAGCGGCGCCGCACCGCAATCCCTGCCGGAGTTCCTCACGCCACTGCTGGAGCGGGCCGCGGCCACCGCCACTCTGCAGGGACGGACCTGGCACGCGCCCACCAACTGTCCTGCCTGGATGGGGGATGGCGCGGCCGTCTCGGAGATCCTGGCCAACCTGCTCGAGAATGCCTTCCGCTACAGCCGGCCCGGCGGGGCGATCGGCCTGCACGCAGCAACGACGGCAGGAGGAATCAGCCTGACGGTGTGGGACAGCGGTCCGGACATCCCTGCACCGGAGCGGGAGCGGGTCTTCCTGCGCGGCGAGCGCGGCAGCAGCGGCGAGCACCTGCCCGGGACTGGCCTGGGGCTGGCACTGGGGCGTGAGCTGGCCCGCAGCCTGGGGGGAGCGCTGGAGCTGCTGGTGCCACCGCAGGCCCTCGACCCGGGCGATCCTCAGCTGCCCGCCTGCGGTAATGCCTTCCGCCTGCGGCTGCCCGCAGCCTGATCACACCAGACCTGAACCCACAGGACCTCAGCCCGAAAGCCGCGCCAGAAGCCCCAGCAGCCCCATCAACAGCAGGCTCCAGCTGAGCGTCCACTCCACACAGGCTCCGTAACTATCGCCGCTGTGTCCGCCCAGTTGCCGGCCCAGCCGCCAGGGCACCACAACCGCAGGCAGGAGGCCGATCCAGCCGAGCCAGGCCGATGGCCCCGGGGCCAACGCCATGGCAAGGCTGCTCAGGACCAGCAGCAGCAGCAGCGCCGGCAGCAGCTCAGGCAGCAGCCCTCGCCAATGACGGCGGTGGAAGGCAGCGGTGCCACGGTCCTGGTCGCGCAGGTAGGGAAAGGCGTCCATCGCCAGCAGCGGTGCCAGGCGCCCCCACACGGCGGCCCACACAAGGGCCCACGGTGCTGCCGCCCCCAGCAGGGCCAGCCCGCCGAGGCGCAGCAACAGCACCTGCAGCAGGGCCTGCACGCCGCTGGCGCCGACGCGGCTGTCGTCCATGGCCTCCAGGCAGCGCTCGGGCCCGGCGGCCAGGCCGTCGGCGGTGTCCATGGCGCCATCGAGATGCAGCCCACCGCTGATCCACACGCCGAAGGCGATCACCAGGGCCACCTGCGCCAGCAGACCGCCGGGCGCCAGCAACAGCCACAGGCCCGCCTCCAGGGCACCGATCAGCGCCCCCACCCAGGGGGCAAAGCGGGCGATGCGCTCAAAACGCGGCTGCAGCCCTGGCGGCAGCGGCAGCACGCTGTAGAAGACCCACGCCCCCGCCAGATCCGCCAGCCAGCCGGCCTGTGGGCGGGGCGCCGCGGCCTGGGGCGAAGGCGGGGGCATGGCAGCCGGCGGCGGGGAGTCAACCGCCTGATCCTGCCGCGGCCTGCTGACGCGTAGGGTCCGCTCAGAGCCCGGCACGGCCGCCGCGATGGCCTTCAGCTTCACGATCACGGCCCGCTGCAGCCGCACCCGCGCCCGCTGCGGCTGCTTCGACACCCCGCACGGCCCGGTGCACACCCCCCGCTTCATGCCGGTGGGCACCCTGGCCACGGTGAAGGGCGTCAGCACCGCCCAGCTGGCCGAAACCGGCGCCGAGATGGTGCTCTCCAACACCTATCACCTGCATCTGATGCCGGGGGAAGCGGTGGTGGCCGAGGCGGGTGGCCTGCACCTCTTCATGGGCTGGAGCGGGCCGATGCTCACCGACTCCGGCGGCTTCCAGGTGTTCAGCCTGGGGGCCATCAACAAGATCACGGACGCGGGCGTGGTGTTCCGCTCACCGCGGGACGGCGCCCGCATCGAGCTCAGCCCCGAGCGCTCGATGGAGATCCAGATGGCCCTCGGCGCTGATGTGGCCATGGCCTTCGACCAGTGCCCCCCCTGGCCCGCCAGCGAGGCGGATGTGGCAGCCGCCTGCAAGCGCACCCACGGCTGGCTGGAACGCTGCGTCGCCAGCCACACCAGAGCCGACCAGGCGCTGTTCGGCATCGTGCAGGGGGGCTGCTATCCGAACCTGAGGGCCGAATCGGCCCGGGTGGTGGCCTCGATGAACCTGCCGGGCATCGCCGTGGGCGGCGTGAGCGTGGGCGAGCCGGCCGAGGAGATGCACAGGATCGTGCGCCAGGTGGGGCCGCTGCTGCCGGAGGCCGTGCCCCACTACCTGATGGGCGTGGGCACCCTGCGCGAGATGGCGATCGCCGTAGCGAACGGTTTCGATCTGTTCGACTGCGTGCTGCCGACGCGCCTGGGCCGCCACGGCGCGGCGCTGGTGGGCGGCGAGCGCTGGAACCTCAAGAACGCCCGCTTCCGCCACGACCACACCCCGCTTGATGCCAGCTGCCCCTGCCTGGCCTGCCGGCAGCACAGCCGCGCCTACCTGCATCACCTGATCAAGGCCGAGGAACTGCTTGGCAAGACCCTGCTCAGCCTGCACAACATCACGCAGCTGGTGCGCTTCAGCACGGCCATGGCGAAGGCCATCCAGGAGGGTTGTTTTTCAGAGGATTTCGCTCCCTGGGAGCCGGGCTCTCCGGCTGCACACACGTGGTAGCGTCCGACTCCAGCCACGTGAATTCCGGGATGGCCGCCTACGCCCTGCAGACCCTGGCCCAGCTGCCCGAGGCCTATCAGGCCTTCGGCCCCCTGGTGGACATCCTGCCGGTCATCCCCCTGTTCTTCCTGCTGCTGGCCTTCGTCTGGCAGGCCTCGGTGGGTTTCCGCTGATCGACGCTCCACATCTGCGCATCCACCCCGAGCAGCCAACGGCCGGGTGACGCTGATAGCCGCGGTGGGTGCAGACCCGCCGCTTTTTTGTGGCTGAGCCTGGGCGACGGCTCAGCCCTCAGCCCACGGCTTCACAGCCTCGGTCGTCAGCCGCGGCCATCAGCCGCCGCGCAGAACCGCGATGGCGAAAGCCGGCAGGGCGAGCATGCGCCGCCAGCGGCTGGGCTCCTGGATCAGCCGGTAGAGCCACTCGATGTGCAGGCGGCCCATCCAGGCCGGTGCCCGCTCCTTGGTACCGGACCAGACATCGAAGCTGCCGCCCACACCCATCCACAGACCCGGCTGGCCGTCGTGGAGGCGCTGGACCCAGGTCTCCTGGCGCGGCACCCCCAGGGCCACCAGCACCAGATCGGGCTGTGCCGCCTGCAGCTCGGCCTCGATGCCGGGCCAGAGCTGCGGCTCCTGAAAGCCATGGATGGTGAACGCGAGATCCAGGCTGGGGATCTCTGCCGTGAGCCGCTCGCGCAGCAGCGCCATCACCTCCGGGCTTGCCCCCACCAGGGCGACGCGCCAGTGGTGGCGGGCGCCGTACTCCAGCAGCTGGCGCGCCAGCTCGATGCCCGGGCTGCGCCGCACCCGAAAGCCCTGGCGCCCGAGTGCCCACACCACGCCTGCGCCGTCAGGGATCACCAGATCGGCAGCGGCGATGGCGGAGCCCAGCTCAGGGTTGGCCCGCGCGGCCATCGTCATCTCGGCGTTGAGCGTGACGATCTGGCCGCCGCCGCGCTGTTTGAGATCCAGGGCGGCGGCGAACACGTTGGGGCTCACGGCCACCTGAACCCCGAGCACACGGGTGATGCGCCAGGAGGGGGGCGTGTCGGGGCCTGCGAAGCCTGTGCTGCTGGCGTCGGTCGCCATTGATGCCAAGGTCCGGTGGGGCCGCGCGGGAGAATCTATGGCCACCCAACGGCCTGGCCGCGGCATGACCCTCAGCAGCGCCCCCATGGCCAGTGCCGGCAAGCCGTCGGGTCCCCTGCAGCTGCGCAGCGCCGAGGCCTGGGAACGCCTGCAAGAGCTGGATCGTCAGATCGATCGCGTCGTGCTGCAGCGTCAGCATCCGATCACAGGTCTGCTGCCGGCCAGCACCGCCCACACCGTGCACGGCAACTACGGCGATGCCTGGGTGCGCGACTGCGTCTATTCGATTCAATGCGTCTGGGGCCTGGCCCTGGCCCACCGGCGCCTGGGCGGCGCCAGCACACGCACCTTCGAGCTGGAGCAGCGGGTGCTGCAGCTGATGCGCGGGCTGCTGAACGCGATGCTGCGCCAGGCGCCGAAGGTGGAGCGCTTCAAGCACAGCCTCGATCGGCTCGACTGCCTGCACGCCAAATACGACACCGGCAGCGGCAAACCGGTGGTGCCCGACGACGGCTGGGGCCACCTGCAGCTCGATGCCACCGCCGTCTTCCTGCTGCAGCTGGCCCAGCTCACCCGCTCCGGCCTAGTGGTGATCCAGACCAGCCACGAGCACGACTTCATCCAGAACCTCGTGTATTACGTGGCCCGCGCCTACCGCGTGGCCGACTACGGCATCTGGGAGCGGGGCGACAAGGGCAACCACGGCCTGCCGGAGCGCAATGCCAGCTCGATCGGCCTGGTGAAGGCGGCGCTGGAATCGCTGGAGGGCCTGGATCTCTATGGCCCCCACGGCGACGGCCGGCGCAGCCTGCACATCCCCCACGATGCGATCGTGCGCCTGCGCCGCGCCCTCACTGGCCTGCTGCCGCGCGAATCCGCCAGCAAGGAGGTGGATGCGGCCTGCCTGTCGGTGATCGGCTACCCCGCCTGGGCCGTGGAGGATCCGGCCCTGGTGGAGCGCACCCGCAACAAGATCCGCACCGAGCTGGGCGGCCCCTACGGCTACAAGCGCTTCCGCCGCGACGGCCACCAGACCCTGGTCGAAGACCACACGCGCCTGCACTACGAGCGCGAGGAGCTGGCCCAGTTCGAGCACATCGAATGCGAATGGCCGCTGTTCCTGGCCTACGAACTGATCACAGCCTGCTGCGAGGAGCGCTGGGCCGAGGCCTGGAGCTGGCGCGAGCGGCTGGCCAGGGTGGCTGTGGAGGTGGACGGCGTGCCGTTGCTGCCGGAGCTCTATGTGGTGCCCGAGCAGGCGATCGCCGCGGAGCGACAGCGGCCTGGCAGCCAGCAGCGGATCCCGAACGAGAACGTGCCGCTGCTCTGGACCCAGAGCCTCACCTGGCTGGGCGACCTGCTGCTCAACGGCCTGATCAGCCCGGACGACCTGGATCCCAGCGGCCGCCGGCTCGGCAGCAGCCTCGGCGCCGATCAGGTGCTGGTGAGCTTCGTGCCGGCCACCGAGGCGATTGCCTCGGCCCTGGAGGCCGCCGGGCTGGCGGTGACCCGCCCGGGTCAGCAGCGGGTGCGGATTGCCAGCTCACGGGAGCTGGCGGAGCGGATGGCGGCGGTGGGAGCCAACCAGCAGCTGGGTCTCAGCGGCCACCCGCCGATGCGCATGGAAACGATGGTCACGGCGCGGCTCTACCGCCAGGACGGCCAGACCCTGGCCTTCCAGCCAGCGGTGCTGGAGGAGAGCACCTTCTACCTCTCCGACGACCCGGAGCAGCTGGCGGATGCCGTGGAGAGCGAGATCAGCCAGCTGCAGCGCCACTGGCGCGGTGTGGGCGCCCCGCTGCTGCTGATCCCGGTGGAGCAGGCGCCGTTCCAGCGCAGTCCCGAGGCCTTCCTGCGGCTGGGGGAACGGCTGCGCAGTGGCCTGCTGGATGGGGTGGCCGTTCAGCTGGCACCCCTGAACGTGCTGCTGGATCAGGCCAGCTGGGCCGACCTGCCCAGCCAGGCTCAGCCCCGCCCCGACAGTCAGAGCACTCCGGCCCCGCTGCTTCGCGCCAGCACCGGGCACCAGCCGCTCACCGCTGAAGAGGAGCAGGAGCTGGAGGAATCACCGCTCACCGCCCTGATCGAGCGGCTGTGGGGGAGCACCTCTCTGCCGGAGCAGGCGGAGGTGCTGGAGCAACTGGTGCAGCGCCTCGGCCTTGATGCCGTGCTGCAGGGCCCCGGCGGCAGCGCCAGCCCGAAGCTGCTGCTGGAGGAGATCTACCGCCGCGCCCTGACCGACGGCGACTGGAACGTGGTGCGCCGCTGCGCCGGCTCCCTCGGCCTGGTGCACCCGCAGCTGGAGGACGCCCTCACCGATCTACTGGTGCGCCAGAAACAGGTGGTGGTGGGCCGCAACTACACGAACGACTCCCTGATCAGTCAGCCCCAGGGCAGCCTGGCGATCGCGGCGATGATCCGCCGCTTCAGCGGCGAAGACGGCCGCGAGTGGATGCTGCAGCAGGAGCTGCTGCTGGCCGTCGACGGCCTGGCCCGCCGCAACCCGGCCCTGCTCAACGGCATGCTCACCCTGCAGCTGGGCCAGCTGCTGCTGCTGCTCACCGGTGAGCTGGCCACGGAGCGCGATCTGAGCCCGGTGGACGCCTTCGAGGCCCTTTGCGACGAGCCGCCTCACGCCATCCGCCGCCGCCTGCAACAGGTGATGGCAGATGTGGAACACGCCAAAGCGGCGCTGCAGCGCAAGGAGCAGCTGCATGTGAGCGGCCGTGTGCGCTGGGTGGCGCCCGACCCTCTCGAGGATCTGCCCCGGGGCGGTTGCTGGCTGCAGCACCGCATGCGGGTGGGGGCGCTGCAGCAGGTGCCGCGCAATTTCTATCCCGGCATCTGGGACCTGCTGCACCACTGCCGCGGCCTGGTGATCGGCGACAAGCTGGAGCGCCGCAACCGCCTGGAGAGCGCCGCCCTGATCAGCGAGAAAACCCCGGGCGAGCGCAACTTCGCCAGCCTGGTGGAACACCTGCTCAGCAAGATCGAGGCGGCGGAGTACCGCCAGCTCTGCACCGAAACGCTGCTGACGCTGATCGCCTTTGTTGAGGCCAACCCGCAGGTGCAGTTCAACGACGACCTCGCCCTCGACGTGGTGATCGGCCATGCCGTGCGCGTGGGCTGGCAGCAGGAGCACCCCGAGCAACCACGGGAGCTGTATGCCCAGCACAAGGGAGATGCCTGGGATCGCTTCTACCGCGCCTCGCCGGCCCAGTGCCGTCGCTGGCAGCTGCAGGCGCTGCGCGAGCTGGCGGAGGCGGATCCAGACGCCGCCTGAGGCTCAGATCGGCTGATCCAGGGTCATGCAGAGGGTGGGCTGTTCCACGCACTGCTCGATCAGATCGGCCAGCAGCAGGGCGCGGGAGGCCTGAGGGCCATCCACAGCTGGCGTCTCCAGGCCACGCACGCACTGCAGGAAGTGCTCCAGCTCCGCCACCAGCGGATCCACAGGCGAGGTGCTCACCTCCTCGATGAAGCCGTCGTTGCGATAGAGCAGCTCACCGTGGTCGGCGCTGAACGACTGGTGGCTGCGGCGGTGGATCTGCAGGCTGCGATTGAGGAAGTCCGATTCCACCAGGGCCGTGCGGCAGTGGGCCGAGAGGCTGCGGATCTTGCGGTGGGCCATCTTGCTGGCGGTGAGGCTGGCCACCACACCGTTGGCGAAGCCGAGGGTGGCGTTCACGTAGTCGATCGGGCCCTCGGCGCTGCGGCCACCGGCGGCAGCCAGGCGCACCACGGGAGCCCCGGCCAGCTCGAGCACCAGGTCGATGTCGTGGATCATCAGGTCGAGCACCACGGACACATCGTTGGCGCGATCGGGGTTGGGGCTGTGGCGACGGGCCTCCAGAACCACCACCTCCTCGTTGGCCACCACCTTCACCAGCTCGCGGAAGGCGGGGTTGAAGCGCTCGATGTGGCCCACCTGCAGCAGGCAGCCCGCCGCATCGGCGGCACGCACCAGCTCGGCGGCCTCCTCCTGACTGGCGGCGATCGGCTTCTCGATCAGCACGTGCACGCCGGCGTTGAAGCAGGCCATGCCCACGCGGTGATGCAGCAGCGTCGGTACGGCAATGCAGACCGCCTCCACCTCGCCGAGCATCTCCTCGTAGGAGGGGAACCAGCGACAGCCGAACTGCTCCACCGCCAGCTGGCCCCGCCTGGCATCGAGATCGGCCACCCCCACCAGCTCGGCATCCCGCAGCAGGCTCAGCACACGGGCGTGATGCCACCCCATGTTGCCGATGCCGATGACCCCAACGCGAACCGGCTGCATGGGGCAGGAGGCAGAGCTGCGCAATTATCAGCGATCGCGCCGCGCCGGTGTGTCAGCCAACCGCGAGGTTCAGGCGAGCTCACCAGCAGCGGCAGGGTCCTGGGCCGACTCCGACGAGCGACGGGTGATCTCCACCCGCTCAATCCGCGGGCCGTCCATGGCCATGATCTGGAACTGATGGCCCTTCCAGCGCAGGCTCTCTCCCGGAGCGGGGATGTGCTGCAGGCGCTCCAGCAGGAAGCCGGCCAGGGTGTGGTGCTCGTCGGATTCAGGCAGCTGCAACCCGAGCTCGCGGTTGAGCTCATAGATCTCCAGGTCGCCCGCCACCAGCCAGCTGTGTTCCTGAAGCTGCTGCAGATCGTCCTCGGCGGGATTGTCGGGGTCCTCCTCGTCGCCGACGATCTCGCTGGTGAGGTCGGAGATGGTGACCAGGCCCTCCGTACCGCCGTGCTCATCCACCACCACCAGCAGGGGCTGGCCGCCGCGGATCACCGGCAGCAGCGCCGCCAGGGGTGTGGTCTCCTGCACCTTCGTGACCGGGCTCACGTAGGGAGCCAGCGGGGAATCGCGCTGGAGCAGGCCCTTGGCGATCGGTTCGGCCAGGCGGCGGAGATCAAGCAGCCCGCGCACATCGTCGAGGGAGCTGCCGATCACCGGAAAGCGGGCGTGGTGGGTGTCGTGCACCGCCTCCATCAGCTCACCGAACCGCACCTCCAGCGGCAGGGTCACCATGCCGGAGCGGGGCACCATCACCTCGCGCACCTGGGTGTCGCGCAGCGAGAACAGGCCCTCGAGCATGTCGCGCTCGTCCGGCATGAGGCCGGTCACGCTGTCGGTCTCGATCAGGGTTTCGAGCTCACCGGCGGAGAGTGCCGGCACCAGCTGATCCCACTGGCGCGGCAAACCCAGCAGCCGCAGCAGTCCATCGCTCAGCCTCTCGATCAGCAGCAGCACGGGGGCCAGGCAGCGGCCGAGGGCCTCCAGCAGTGGCGCCAACCGCAGGGCTGACGCCTCCGGGTGATGCAGCACCCAGGCCTTCGGGACCAGGCCGCCCAGCAGGGTGGCCAGCAGCACCAGCAGCAGGAACACCCCCAGATCCAGCCAGGCCTGAGGCACCCCCGGAGCCGCACCGGACTGGGCCCAGCGGTCGGCCAGGCCGCGCCCACTCCAACCCAGGGCCACGAGCGCCAGGGTGAGCCCCAGCTGGGTGGCCACAAGCGCCCGCCGCAGGCGCCGCTGCAGCCGGGCAACGGCAGCAGCCCCAGGACGGCCCTCGGCCTCTAGCAGTGGCACCCGTGTGGGGCGCAGGCGAATCAGGGAGAACTCCGCGGCCGAGAAGAAGGCCAGCAGAGCCAGGAGCGCCGCCGGGGCGAACACGCGCATCGCGATCAGATGGGGGTCGCGAGGATCGAACTCGCCTAAGGCGGATTATGAGTCAGCCCGGAGCTCAGGTATAGCAAGGGATCTCGGCGAGGACGTGACTACGTGATGCCTATCAACGGTCGCAGCTGTTCCCATCTGCGCATCGCCGGGCTCTGGGCGAGGGCTTGTCTCACGGGGGTGAGATTCCAGGGGTGGGGCCCTGGGCCTTGGCCGGAGGTGCTTTGCCACTAGCAGTGGTGTGCACGCCAGGGAGCAGATGGGAAAAACCCGCTACAATTCGTCTCAGATGAGCCTCGCCGCTGCGGCGTGGGGCTCGACCCGCGATCAGTGGCATGTCCAGGGGAATGCGAGCAGGGGCCAGGACCGCAAGGAGTGGCCGAAGGACGCCGGGGGGACACGACAAGCCTGACGCTTCTTCGGCACCCTCTCCGCTTGGCGTAAGGGTGGCTGATCAGCAGGCTCTACAGGCAGGGATCGCCCTGGCCCGGCAACAACTGGGTAGCGCTGCACTTTCTGATGTCTGCAGAGGTGAAGCCGCCAAGGCCCTGGCGCTCCAGTTCAATGTGGGCGGAATCGCGCCGCTGGGAAATCAGATCGGGAATCTGATCAGCGCAGACCTGCAGCGCATCCAGCAGATCACTGCCGGCTTCAACGCCATCCGGGCTATGCATCCACTCCTCGAGGCGGAGGAGGAGCGTCGGCAGCGGCTCGCGGAGATCGTCAACCCTTGCCGCGGGCTGATTGAGGGCCTTTGCATCCAGAGCACCGGTCTGGAGAGGGTTTTCGAGGCCAGCACCGAATCGCTGCGCCGCACGGCAGAGGCCTTGGCGCCCCGTTTCCCCGCCATTGAGTGCGGCATTGGGTTTGATGCGATCAGCACGATTGCGCCTTTCGGAGAGCTCGGCCTCGCTGATCTGCAGGGTCCGATGCGGATCCATGCCGTTCCGCGCCTGGCGTTTCCGGCAGAGCATCGCCAAGGCAGACGCCATGATCAGCCATCGCCCCCGGAGCAGCTCCAAGCTGGGCCGACCATCGATCCGACTGGCGAGGACAGCCGCAAGCTGCTGAAGCAGCTGCTCCCTTTCCTGCGATCAGACGAGATCCCCGGCAAGACACGCGAGTCGATGCGCGCACTCATCGACTGGTGGCAGCTGAACCAGCAGGGGATCACGCCAGATCAGAGCATCAAGTTCAACCGGATCGTGCTCAACCTGATCCATGCCCAGGTGGGACTGGCATCACCCGAGGGTGAACAGCGGCAACTCAGCAGTGGCCTCCTGGTCCCCCTGACCCACAACCCAGTGCCAGGTCCCGATCTCGCACCGGAAGTGTTCACCTCAGAGCAGCTGGCCAAAAAATTGCACGTCTCTACCGACACCCTCAAACGGCATGCTCGAAAGACCTGCGAGAAGGGGCCATTGCCAAAGCCACTTTCGGATTTCCCGGATTGGTTCGTTGTCGCCAGAAGTGATCCTCAGGGAGGCCAGAACCGGGGCTGGAAGTTTCAGAAACGCCTCGTCTGAAGGCACTTGATCACCCGCCGCTGTCGTGCTGAGAAAGCGCCCGAGCCGTGGCCCGGGCGCCCATGCGGCTCAGAGCACCGAAACCGTGCCCAGGCCGCGTGCCGCGAGCTTGCGGGCCAGCTGGTGGGCCAGCTCAGCCGGGATGAAGCGCGGCTTCTTCACAGGACGGCCGCGACGGCCGTAGTAAACCCTGATGCGCTCCTGCTCGGCACCTTTGATGCCATCGGCATAGGCGTGGAGCAGCAGCCGGCGGATCTCGCAGCGGGGAGGGATTGAGCCCATGGAGAAAGGGGCGAGGAACGCCGCCCGATCGCCCCGGACAAGGTGTGCGGTCAGGGGTGGCGCGGCACGCGCCACTCGCGTCAGCCCTTGACCGCATGCCTTGAGCACCCCGACAGGGGTGCGGTTCCGGGGCAGTGCTGCGTTCCTCCTCGCCCCGCCATGGGCGGCGGCCCTGCTGTGACCCGACGCTCAGCAGGCGACCTTGTGCTCACGAGGAGCGCCGCATCAACGAGCACCGAGCAAGCGATGAACATGATGCACAAACTGGCGCGCCGGATGCAGGGATCTTCATCTCCTTGTCGCTCACAAAAGGGAACAGAACAGCGCTTTTGAGTGAGCAAGAGGGCCAAAAGATGCGCCTATAATGTGTCAAGCACGATGGCGCACTGATGGCTGCGCGTGGCGAAAAACCGGAGGTCGATTCACCAGGCGGGATTGGTGCCGATTCGAGTGATCCGATCGAGGATCTTCGCGGGGCGCCTGGGGCAGAGGATGAGGACGGGCATCCCATCTGGACTGGCCAGGAGCCACGCTCCAGGCGTGGGACTGGCGGCGAATCCCGCTCCGGTAAGGGTGGCCGCCATCCTCGCTGCAGCCAGCCACCCAGGCCCTCTCCTCAGAAGCCCTTCGCGCCCAGGCCCAGCCGTCAGGAGGTGGAGCGGCGCATCGCAGAGGCTCAGCTCTGGATCGCGCAGCGGCTTCCCCTGATCGAGATCCGGGACAATGCTGCCCGAAACTGGGGGATCACCAACACCAAAACGGTGGGCCGCTACCTGTCGCTGGCCCGCCAGCGGATGGTGGAGGAACTGGTTCAGAACCGGCTGGAACACCAGGCGGCCTACATCGAAGGGTTGTCGGAACTGATCCGCCGCTCGATGGCCGCTGAACAGTTCAACGCCGCCGTTGGTGCCTACCGGGTGATGGCGGAAGTGACCGGCATGCTGCGAGCCCCCCTCAAGGCGCCGGAGCCCAGGCCATGACCCTGTGCCCTTGGCCGGACACGGCTCTCGGTCAGCAGCAGCAGGGGCTCCTGACGACAGCCGGCGATGCCTGGGGGGACTGGGGCGTTCTGGGTGTGCGTGATCCCTCCCTGGGGACTGCCACCGCAGCCATTGCTGCGGACTTCCGCCGTTTCATCGCGTCGGCCTATCCGGGCTACGCCTTTCACGCCTGGGCTGAACGCCTCATTGCTCTGCTTCAGCGGGTGGCTGATGGCGAGCTGCATCGCCTGATCGTCTGCTGCCCGCCGCGTCTGGGGAAGTCGCTGCTGGTCTCGAAGCTCTTTCCGGCGTACTGGGTGAGCCGATACCCCCATCGCTTCTGCGCCATCGCCTCCTATTCCGCCGAGCTGGCCTATGCCCACAGCCGGGAGGCGCGCCACTTCTACCGCTCCTGCGGCCATCCCCTCTCTCGCGATTCCACGGCCGTGGGCAACTGGCTCACGCCGCAGCGTGGCGGCTGCATCGCCGCCGGGGTGCGCGGACCGTTCACCGGCAAGGGGTATGCCCTCGGTGTGATCGATGACCCCTACAAAGGCCCTGAGGATGCCGGCAGCGGTGCCCAGCGCCAGAAGCTGATCGAGTGGTTCCAGTCCGTCTGGCTCACCCGTGCCGAGCCCGGGGTGAACGGCAGCAGCGGTGCCGCCCAGGTGGTGGTGCTCACCAGGTGGCATCACGACGATCTGATCGGCTGGTTGCTGGAACAGGAAGCGGGTGAGGCTCCGCAGCACTGGCACGTGCTCGATCTGCCCGCCATCGCTGAGCCGCAGAGCGCTCGACTGCCGTTTCCACCCACCTGCAGCGTGGAACCGGACTGGAGAACTCCCGGCGAGGCCCTCTGCCCGGAGCGGTTTCCGCTGAGTGAGCTCGAGCAGATCCGCATCCGTGCCGGGCGTTACTGGTGGGAAGCGCTGTACCAGCAACGCCCCTCACCCGCCGAGGGCCTGCTGTTCCGCAGCGCGTGGCTGCAGCGATCCAATGTCCGCACTGCGGGAATGTCGTCGCGGACCTACGCCCCGCTGGTGCTCTCGTGTGATCTGTCCTTCAAGGGGGGCGCAGAGCACGATCCCTGTGCCTTCGTGCTGCTGGGGGCGGTGGATCAGAGCAGCCAGCCCCATCCGCTGCAGCAGGCCCGCAGCCAGGGTCTGAACCTGCATCCCAGCAGTGCCGCTCTCACCGCCGTGGCCACTGCAGCAGAGGAGGGGCCGCCGGCACCTCTGATCGAGGTGCTCTGGGCCGAGAGGCATCAACTCGATCTGCCGGCCACCGTGCACTACCTGCTGCAGACCCTCGATGCCCTGAGGCGGCAGGGCCTGAACCCTGATGCCGTCCTGGTTGAGGACGCCGCCAACGGACCAGCCGTGTGCCAGCTGCTGCGCAGCCGGGTGCCGGGTCTGATCGCCGTGAGGCCGCAGGGGAGCAAGGTGAGCCGCGCCCATGCCGTGGCACCGCTGCTGGAGGCGGGGCAGCTGGCCTTTCATCGCGCCACGGAGGCGCTGCAGAGCGAACTGCTGAGTTTCCCCAGCGGTGCCCATGACGACCTGGTGGATGCCTTCTGCCAGGGCGTGACCTGGCTGCAGCAGCAGCGGTGGCGCGGACGGGGCCGACACGCCTCCCCGCAGCCGCTGCTGTTCTCCCACTGACGACCAGCCGTATCCCGATGCCCACCCATCAGCCACGACCCGCGGCCCCCCCGGGCATGAGGGCGCCACGGGCCCGCTCGCCCCGATCCCTGCGCTGCCGCGATGCCACCGCGGATGCTCTGGTGCTGGAGCATCTGGACTTCGCCTACCGGGTGGCCGGCCACTACGCCTCCCGTACGCCGATCCCCCGAGATGACCTGCAGCAGGAGGCCGCGATCGGCCTGCTCAAGGCGGCCCGCCGCTACGACCCCGGCCACGGCAGACCACGGCCCGGGCACTTCCGCGCCTATGCTCGCCCGTTCATCAACGGCGAGATCCGTCACTACCTGCGTGACAAGGGGTTCCCGATCGGCATTCCCGGCCGCTGGCGGGAACTGCATGCGCGCGGCCGCAAGCTGCTGGCGAGCGGAGTGGCACCGGAGGAGGTGCCTGCCCGGCTGGGGATCAGCGTCGAGCGCTGGGGCGAGATCGTTCGTGCCTGCGCTGTGCGGGTGGTGGCCTTGCCGGTTGAAGGAGTGGAACCGGAAGCCTGAGGGGGGTCAGTCGGAGTCGATCTGAAACTCCATGCAACGGCTGGCGAAGGTGGGCGCCTGACGGCTGAGGATCTGCAGCAGGGCCTGGGCCGTGCGGGCCGGGTTGCGCTGACGCGCCGCGATGGTTTCCAGGCAACCGTGCATCGCGCCGGGGTCGAGATCCAGCAGGTTGCAGAGGAACTGATCGGGCGTCACGGCCTCGATCCCGAGGGGCTCCAGAACCTCGGTCGGGAAGTGCCGCACGTTGAGGGTGACGATCACCTCGGCCTTGGCTGCGATCGCTGCCGCCAGCACGTGGCGATCACCGGGATCGCAGCCCAGCTGATCAGCGAGACCCGGTGGCGGCTCCACCAGGGCCTCGGGAAAGGCCCGTTCCATCGCGGCGCAGAACCGACTGGCCTTCTCTGGGGTACTGCGCGCATCAGCCAGAAGGTTGCGGACCGTGTCCTCCAGGATCTGCGGCGACCAGTGGACCCGGTACAGGTGCTCGTGGGCTATTTCCAGCAGCAGATCTCTCAGCTCATAGGGATAGAGAACGCAGCTGTCGAGAAGAACGGGGAAGACGGCAGGTTCAAGCCAGAGGCTCACACCGCCT
This sequence comes from Cyanobium sp. E1_MAG_00006, assembly GCA_027488975.1. Lineage (GTDB taxonomy): Bacteria > Cyanobacteriota > Cyanobacteriia > PCC-6307 > Cyanobiaceae > Vulcanococcus. The sequence continues at coordinate 3,421 of JAIYAQ010000011.1, read as the reverse complement.
CCACCTGCATCTCCTGCCCCAGCTCGCTGAGCTCATCCAGGGCCCCGCGGCGGGCCTGCCTGCGCGCATCACGCAGCTGCAGGACATCGTGAATACGCAGGCGCCGGTGACTGCCGACCATCACAACCGGCACGGCCTTGTCGTCGATCAGTCGGTAGAGGTAGGGCCGCGAGACGTTGAGGATCTGGGCAGCCTGCTGTGTGGTGAGCAGGGCGTCATGGGGCAGCACCGTGACCGCCTCACCGCGCTTGAGGTTGTCGAGCAGGCCCCGCATCAGGCCATAGAGCGGCGCCGGCACCAGGTGTTCCTCGCCCCGGGGACCGACCAGGCGTGCCTCGCCGGCCTGAAACAGGGCGAGCAGTTCATCCAGCTGCTCCGGCGGCATGGAATCGGGCGTGATGGTGCCAGGCACCGCGGGTGACGCGACCATCGAAACCTCCTCCCCTGTTGTTGCTTAACCGTAATAGGCGTAACCGGCGCTCCGGGGCAAGGGGGCTTCGGCAATAGGGGGAAAGCTGCACAACCCTGAGCCAGCCCACCGCCACTGCTGTTTCTCCCGCGGGCCTGCTGCTGCAGGAGGCGCCTGAACTGCAGCGCCGCCGCGGACAGCTGCAGCTGGTGGCCGATTGCTGGAACCTCCTGGAGGGGCGGCGAGAGCACTACCTGCCCCGGGGGGAACGGGAACCGGAGCCCGCCTACCGGCGCCGGGTGGATGCAGCCCTCCCCTCGGGCTTTTTCCGCGATGCCCTGCGCACCTTCGCGGGGATGCTCTCGCGGGAGAACTGGACAGCGCTGCCGAGCGGGCTGGCCCTGGTGCTCAGCGATGTGGATGGACGGGGAACAGACCTGGGCGCCTTCCTCGCTGCAGCCGATCTGCTGGTGCTGCGCGACGGAGGCTGCCTGTTGCTGGTGCTGCCGCCTGATCACCTGTGGCCATCGGAAGGGGATCGGCAGCAGGCCCTTCGCCGGGGCGATCGCCTGTCGTTGCCGCGCCTGCAGCTGGTGCCCCGCAGCGACGTCCTGAGCTGGCGGCTGCCCCACTCCCATGGCCTGCCGGTGCGGATCACCTGGCGGGAGCCGCAGGCCGGCCCGGACTCTCCGCCTGTTGAGGGGGCAGCAGCCTGGCCGGAGGGAGCGAGCCGCTGGCTCTACCGGACTCTGCTGCTCGACGGCGATGGCGTGGACCAGCGGACTGAGGTGCTGCGGGCTGATCCCCAGAGCCCATCGGGCTGGCAGGTGCAGCGCCTGGAGCAGCAGCATTACCGGGGGCTGACCCAGCTGCCAGGCCTCTGGTATTCGAGTGATGGTGCGAGCTTCGGGGAGGGGGACCTGCCGCACCTGGGGCTGGCCCATCAGTACCTGAATCACTTCCGCTGCCAGAGCGATTACCAGGAACTGCTCAGCCGCTGTGCCCTGCCGGTGGGCGTGCGCACCGGCGTGGTGGGCGCGGTGGGACAGCCGGCCGGCAGTGAACCCGTGGTGCTGGGACCCAACACAGTGATGGACCTGCCGGAGGGGGCAAGCTTCCAGTTCGCGGAAGTGCAGGCCCGTTCGCTGGCGGAGCACCGCGCCTGGCTGCAGGTGCTGGATGCCGCCATGCGTCGCGACGCCCTGATCCCCAGCAGCAGCGGTGGAGTGGCCCGCACGGCGATGGAGATCTCGCTGGCCGCCAGCCAGTCGTACGCCCTGCTGCATAGCCAGGCGATCCAGAAGGCCTCGCTGTTCAGCAGCCTGCTCCTGCACTGGTGCGCGATCACCGGGGAGGGACTGAGCCCGCAGGCGACGCTGCAGGTTTCGGTGAACCCGCTCACCCCGCCGGTGGCGCCGCGGCCGACGGTGAGCGAATGGCTGCTGCTGGAGGAGAAGGGGGTGGTGAGCCGCGAGGAGCTACGGCAGCTGCTGGAGCTCTCCACGCCGGTGCAGGTGAGCCAGCCCGTGAGCAGCGGCACCGCATTCGAGCCCGGAGGTGAGGAGCCATGACCCCTGCCTCTGCTGCCAGCTGGTTGCCAGGCGATCTGGAGGCCATCCGGATCGCCCTGGGGATCACCGCGACCAGACCGGCCGTGGAGGCGATCAACCGGGCGATGCTCCAGCTGGAGCTGGACTATCCCGATGCCATTGCCACGGCTCGCGGCCTGCTGGATCAGATCGGTCAGCTTGATGCCCGGCTGCTGACGCTGACGCCGGAGGACCATCAGCGCTGGAATGAGCAACAACGCAAGGGCCCCCTGCCCGGCAGCAGCGCGGCGAGCGGCATCGCCCCGGCGAGCCAGGTGGATGTGGTCCACTACGCCACCGAGCTGCTGCAGGTGGAGGAGCGACTGGTGAGCCAGCAACCGTTGAGCCAGGCCGATGCGCTCAGCCGTCAGCGTGAGGGTCTGTGCGATCAGCTGCTGCTGATCCTGCCGGCCCTGCGGCCCTGGAGCCGCGACACCAATGGCGGGCTCCCGGCCTACACCACCACGCTGCTGCGGGGTTGACCCATGCCGATCTCCTGGCCCTCTCCTGCTCTGCCGGTGAGCGGCATCAGCGGCGGCAATCCGCTGGCCCCTTATGCCAACGCCCGTTTGCTGCAATACCAGAACCAGATCCCCGGCGACCTGAGCTCACCCCGGCTGTGGCGGCACGTGTTCGAGTGCTTTCTGCGCCGGGGGAACTACATCACCGCCAAGGAGAACGGCCCAGGGGTAGACACCGGCGACTTCACCTACAGCGGCTTCATCTGCCGTGCCAGCCGGCTGCCGGTGCAGAGCACCGACGCCCTGGACTGGCTGAGTGGCTCGCTGAGCTGGCAGCAGGAGAACACGCGTGTGGCGACCCGATCCGATGGAACGGTGCAGGTGCCCTGCCAGGGGTTGATCTGGCTTGGCGATCTGAGCCGGCTGAGCGACCCGCCCGACACGGAGGTGGATCCGCGACGCATCTACACCGCATTCGAGGTGATCGAGTTCGGCGCGTACTACGGCTCGGGCGGCATCGGCGCCATCACCCAGGCACAGGTGGGTGAACGGATCTACGGAACGATGAAACTGCATCAGCTGCCGGATGCCACCGCAACCCCGCTGTGAGCTCGGCAATAGGGAGGGAGAGCACAGCCCGGATGGGGTGCTCGACCACCTGACAGCCGCGACGGGTCATGGCCACCACCGCAACCAGCAGCAACCGTTCGATCTCTGCAGCCCCCCAGGCCGGTGAGCTCGAGTTGATCACGGCACAAGCCGATGGGCCTGCGGAGGGCAGGACCGAACAGAACAGCCATACCAACGGCCTTGGCTACGGCGAGGGGATCGATGGCGACAGCCAGCCAGCGGGCGAGAGCGACGCCCAGGTGGTGCCGGAAGCCCTGCGGGCCGAACGGCGGAGGACCAACCAGCTGGAGAAGGAGATCCGCTCCCTGAAGCAGCAGCTGAACCGCTTCTCG
>JAIYAQ010000026.1 GCA_027488975.1 Cyanobium sp. E1_MAG_00006 | reverse complement strand
TCTGGACGATCGATCGTGACGGCGTCATGCGCTGCCGCTGACTGCAGCAGCGCCATGGAGGGTCCACCCTTCGAGACGTGACCGAGGTGGTCAGTGGGAACCTGCAGCCCGCGGTCAGCCGGTCCACCCAGCGAGAAGCCTGCTGAAGTCTGCTCCGTCGACCACACCATCCGCGTTGATGTCCGCACGGATGGGGCCGCCGACGACCGGCCCCCATGCCGAGAGCAACACGCCGAGATCGATGCCATTCACGCGACCATCCTCGTTCAGGTCCTCGGACACGATCGGCGGGCACGCATCGAGGGACCCATCCCAATCGACATCGAGCGATGGATCGGCGAGGATCTCGAGGGCATCCGGGACGCCATCCGCATCACAGTCGTCGAACGATCCCCAACGCAGCAAGGCGCCCGACACGGCGGCACCGCCGTCGGACCCGGGAAGCGCATCGGTCCATGTGCCATCGGGGGATCCATCGCCGACCAGGCACAGCGCCGCTTCCAGGAGTTCCGATTGCGCGGGCCGACCAGGCGACCAGGCGAATCCCTTGAACGCCGTTCCATCGGTCCAGGCCCATTGGCCCGAGGGCGATCGATGCCCGCCGATCCAGGGTCCGATGCACTCGAAGGCCGATGCCGACCGTGCAAGCTCAATCAGGAACGACAGCTCGGCGTTCGACGCCGCCGGAGCGAGATCACCTCCGGCGACCAGCGCGAACTCGCGGGCGGCGTGCCAGGACCATGGCGCCTGCACCAGGACCACCGCGTAGGTCCTTCCGTTGCCGCCAGCCTCGATCGGCCACGTCGACGTCGCGAACGTGAACGAGGGCCAACCGTCGCTCCCGGCGGCAGCGCAGGCACTCACGATCGCGAGGGTGTGGCAGAGCATCCACACAGGGTAGGTGATCCCCATTCAAAGGCAAGACTGGGCTTGCATCGAGAGGCTTCGCTCCTACACTCGAAGGATGATCGATCGCCGGGAGTTCCTGCTTCGATCCGGCGGCATGGTTGCCGGGCTCGGTGCCACTGGCAGCGCGCTTGCCGGTGATTGCCCCGGCGCGACCATCGGCAGTCCGTCACTCGCCCGGTTCCGATCCTCGCTCGACGGCACCACCATCCTTCCCTCGGATGCCCCGTACGACACAGCGCGGCTGGTCTACAACCGCCGCTTCGACCCACGACCTTCCCTGATCGTGCGTCCGGCGTCGATCGCCGACATCCAGCGAACGATCGACTTTTCGCGCACCGCGGGGGTCCGCTTGGCGATCCGCTCAGGAGGGCACTCGTACATCGGCGCTTCCGGTGGTGATGGGATCGTGCTTGACCTTGCCTCGATGGGTGGCGTCCAGTCCCTCGGGGGCGCGATGTTCCGGATCGGCAGCGGCACGCAGCTGCAGAAGGTCTACGGCGACCTGCGGTGCAACGGGAACTGGACCATCCCCTGCGGCAGCTGCGAGACCGTGGGCTTCGGCGGCATCGCACAAGGTGGTGGCTTCGGTTACCTCCAGCGCGCCCACGGCCTCACCTGCGACCGGGTTCGATCCGCGAGGGTCGTGCTCGCCGATGGTTCGATCGTCACCGCATCGCCCGACGACGACGCGGATCTCTTCTGGGCATTGCGCGGCGGCGGTGGAGGCAGCTTCGGGGTCGCCGTCGATCTCACCGTGGAAGCCGTGCCGTACTCCCCGCTCCAGGTGCTGCTCTGGTACTGGCCACTCTCGGCAGCGGACGACGTGCTGCAGCTGATGCACGAAGCCGCCGCCGATGGGCGGTTGCCGCGCCATGCCTCGGCTGGTGTGGTCTTCAACCGACCAGCGGCCGCACTGGCCGTGCCGCAGTGCATCGGTCTGCTGTGGTCACGTGCCACGATGACCGACGCCTTGGCGGCACAATCCATGCTCACGGGGTCGGCCGGCATTCCTTCCACGCCGGGCCTGGGCTACGGCTATGAAGCCGAGTCCCCGGCGTGCGACCCGACCGCCGTCCCAACACGCGAGCACTATCGAGCCAAATCCTCGATGGTGTTCGGCGCGCCACCGGTCGGAACCGGAGCCGCGATCCGGGCATGGATCCTGGATCGACTCGCTTCGCCGGTGTTGACTGCCAGCGACTACGCCACGATCAACTTCCTGACGCTCGGTGGTGCGGTGTCCGACGTTGCGCCGCAAGCCACGGCATTCCATCATCGTGCCGCCCGCCTCGAGGTGCAGTACCTGGGCTACGTCCAGTCACCGACACCGCGCTCCATCGAGGCCAATCGAGCCTGGCTCCGCGGGGCCTACGCCGACATCGCTCCTCGATTGGTCCAAGGCGGGTCAGGCGGGTACTGCAACTACGCCGACGAGGACCTCACCCCTGCCGAATTCCCGACGCACTACTGGGGCTCGAACTATCCGCGTCTCCAAGCCACGAAGCGCCGTGTGGATCCAGGTGGGTTCTTCCGGGGTCCCCAGTCCGTGGTGGGCTGAGATCCATGACGGCATCGTGCGGCGATGCGTGGTCCGTCCGATGTCCGCGCTCACGTGGCGCGCCGCGAAGGAGTCGATCGTGGACTTCGGACCGAGCGGCCGGCCGATGCTGCCGGGGCCACGCCCACCACACTGCTGGATGACGAGGCCCCAACCCGCGCACGCCGGGCGCCGCGCTTGCGGACCACCGGTAGCAGCATGGACGCGATGACGTAGAGCCGTGCGTCGGGGCGACGGCGCCCGGCTCCCAGGAGCGCCTGCAACTCAACGATGAGCCCACGCGCCCGCGCGAACTCGGCTGGCGTAAGCCAACCATGGTGCACCATCGCCGCCAGCGTGCGCGCCTCGGCGCTGAACTTCAGCTGACCGCTCTGCGCCGCATCCCTGCTCGCGCGTCCGGCGATCTTGCAGATCACCTTCACGGTGTGGTCGTACGCCTGGTTCGCAGCCTTGCTGCCGCCGTCACGGAACCCCGGTTGGATGTGGTCGGCCACGACGTCGTAGGTCCGCTCGAGGCGACGACCGACCTTCCGCTGCTCCAGCTCGCGCACCGCACCCAGGCGCACGAGCTTGTCCATGTGGCGATAGAGCGCGTCGGCAGGCCGATCCAGCATGCTGGCGATGTCCGCGATCGCGCATGGCCCCAGCAACCGCAGCGCCTCGAGCATCTCAAGCCGAACCGGGGCCGTCATGGTGACCCACGCCTTGGGGCTCGTGATCGCCAAGGTCTTCAGGCGGCTCATCCGGACAGTAGACGCGCATCGCTCCACCGCGTCAACAGCAGGACGCGGCGTACAGTGCACCCAGACCACCATGATGACCTCCATGCTGCTCGACACCGTCAAGGCCGGCACCCCCGCCTCGGTCCCTGCGATCGATGCCCTCGCGATCAACACGATCCGAACGCTCTCCATGGACGGCGTCCAGAAGGCCAGGTCGGGTCACCCCGGTGCACCGATGGGCCTGGCTCCGGTGGGCTGGGCGCTGTTCCAGGATGCCTTGACCTTCGACCCCGATCACCCGGATTGGATCAATCGGGATCGCTTCGTACTTTCGAATGGCCATGCCTCGATGCTGCTGTACTCGCTGCTGCACCTGGCGGGCGTGAAGCAGCTCGACCGCCACGGGCAGCCCACCAGCGAGGACGCCGTGTCGCTGGACCAGATCAAGGCGTTCCGCCAGCTGGGCAGCCGAACGCCGGGCCATCCGGAGTTCGGCATGACCGGTGGCGTCGAGGTCACGACGGGGCCGCTGGGACAGGGCATCGCGACGAGCGTGGGCATGGCCATGGCCGAGCGCTGGCTGGCGTCCCGGTTCAACCGGCCCGAGTTCGAACTGATCGCGCACCGCGTGTGGGCCATCTGCGGCGATGGCTGCCTGATGGAGGGCGTGAGCGCCGAGGCGGCATCGATGGCCGGCCACCTCAAGCTCGGCAACCTGTGCTGGATCTATGACAGCAACCGCATCACGATCGAGGGACACACCGACCTGGCGTTCAGCGAGGACGTGCGACGTCGGTTCGAAGGCCATGGATGGAACGTGCTGCACGTAGCCGATGCGAATGACCTGCCATCGTTGGAGGTCGCGTTCACGGCTGCACGGGCCTGCGTGGATCGCCCCACGCTGATCATCGTCGACACGCACATCGGCTGGGGCAGCCCGAAGAAGCAGGACTCGCACGCAGCCCACGGCGAACCGCTCGGTGACGACGAGATCAAGGCGACCAAGCGCGTGTACGGATGGCCCGAGGACGCGCAGTTCCTGGTGCCGGGCGAGGTGCGCGAGCGCATGGATGGCGTGTTCGGCGCGCGTGGGCGTTCGGCGCATGCCGCCTGGAAGGCCCGCTTCGCCGCCTACCGCGCACAGCACCCCGCACTCGCTGCCGAGCTCGAGTGCATCATGCAGCGCACGCTGCCCGCCGGATGGGATGCCGCACTGCCCTCGTTCCCCGCCGATCCCAAGGGCATGGCCACGCGCGCCAGCGGCGGCAAGGTGCTGAATGCGGTGGCGAAGGCCGTGCCATGGCTCGTCGGTGGATCCGCCGACCTGGCGCCGAGCACGAAGACGCTCATCGACGGCGAGCCCGGCATGCAGTCGCACACGCCGGGTGGTCGCAACGTCCACTTCGGCGTGCGGGAGTTCGGCATGGCAGCGGCCTGCAACGGCATGGCGCTGTCGGGGCTCCGCTCGTACGGCGCGAGCTTCTTCTGCTTCACCGACTACGCACGCCCTGCGATCCGGCTCGGCGCGCTGATGGAGCTGCCCGTCATCTGGATCTTCACCCACGACTCGATCGGCCTGGGTGAGGACGGCCCCACCCACCAACCGGTCGAACAGTTGGCGAGCCTGCGCGCGATGCCGCACCTGCAGGTCTGGCGCCCGGGCGACGCGAACGAAGTCACCGAGTGCTGGCGCCAGGCGATGCTCGCCACGCATGGACCATCGATGCTCGTGCTGTCAAGACAGGACATCCCCACGCTCGACCGCAGCACGCTCGCCCCGGCCGCGGGCTGTGCCCGTGGCGCCTACATCCTGCGCGAAGCGAGCGCAGCACCCAAGGTGATCCTGATCGGCACCGGCACCGAACTGCACCTGTGCCTGCAGGCTGCCGAGCGGCTCGAGGCTGCGGGGTGCCCCACGCGCGTGGTGAGCATGCCATGCACGACGGTCTTCGCCGCACAGGATGCCGCGTACCGCGAGAGCGTGCTGCCCAGGGCGATCACGCGCCGCGTGGCCGTCGAGGCCGGTTCGAGCCTCGGCTGGGACCGCTGGATCGGCAACGACGGCGTGTTCGTGGGCATCGATGCCTTCGGTGCCAGTGCACCGGCTCCCGCCCTCTACGCCCACTACGGCATCACGGTCGATCGGATCGTGGCTGCTGCATCGTGAGCGGCGTCGATGCATGCGGCATCGTGCGGCGCACCGTACGTCCTGCCGCAACGGCCGCCACGGAGCCGACGTAGCCCACCATCGACACGGTGGCGATCATGCCGGCGGCCGACGTGTTGAACCCGATGGCGGCGAGCGTGCCGACGATGGCGGTCGCTGCGGCGATGCCGGCCGCGAGCCAGAGCATCGACCCCAGTCGATCGGTCCAGAGCCGGGCCGTCGCTCCCGGCGCCACGAGCATGGCCACCACCAGGATCGAGCCCACGGCCTCGAAGGCCACGACCGTGTTGGCCGCGACCGTGGCCATCAGGCCAAGGTGCACCAGGCTCACGCGCAGACCGACGCTCGCCGCGTGCGCGGGATCGAAGCTCGTGGCACGCAGGTGCTTGAGGAACGCGAGCATCAGGACCACATCCACCATGAGTGCCCCACCGAGCCAGGCAGCGGCTCGAGGGACCTGCACGCCGAGCAACGCCACGGTGTCGAAGGGCACGAACTCGAGCAGACCGTGGAGGACGCAGCCCGGATCGAGGTCGACCTGACGCGCCGCCAACGACATCATCACCACGCCCAGGGCGAAGAGTGACGTGAAGGTGACTCCCATCGCAGCGTCGCGGTCCACGCGACCCCAACGGCCGAGGGCCGACGAGATGAAGGCCGTCGCGATGCCGATGATCGTCGCACCCAGCAGCATCGGCAGCACATCGCGCGTGCCCGTCAGCAGGAAGGCGCCGGCGATGCCCGGCAGCACGGCATGGCTGATCGCATCACCCAGGAGGGAGAGCCTTCGCAGCACGAGCCAGCAGCCCACGAGTCCGCAGGACACGCTGGCCAGGACCGCCGTGGCCAGCATCCAGGCGTCGTCGGCCGTGAACCACGGCATGGCGGTGATCGGCGGATCGATCATCGCGTGCTCCCGTGGCCCGGTGGCACCGTCGCGCGCAACCGGTGGTGCCGCCAGAGCGCAACCAGCACGCCGCGTTCGGGCGCGACCGCCAGGCTGACGACGAACAGCGCTGCCGCCGTGAGCACGATCATCGGACCTGTCGGCCAACCACCGCCGACCGCACCGCCCGGAGGCGGGAGCACGGCGCTGAGGCCCGTGCCGATGACGGCGCTGGCCGCACCGATCACGGCGGCCACGGCGAGCATCGTGCGGAGCGAGCCGCTCCAGCAGCGGGCGGCCGCGGGCGGAATCACCAGCAAGGCCACCACCAACACGACCCCCACGCTGGGCAGCCCGGCGACGGTGACGAGCGCCACGAGCACGAGCAGGATGGCATCGAGTCGGTGCACGGGCCGACCGATGCCTGCCGCGAAGTCCCGGTCGAAGCACAGCAACCCGAACTCCTTGCGCAGGGCCAGCACGGTGGCCGCCACCGCGACCGCCACGCCGAGCACGAGCCACGCATCGGTGGAGACGATCGTGGCCGCCTTGCCGAAGAGGAACCCGTCGAGTCCGGCTCGATTGCCGCCGGGCTGGTTCTGGATCACGCGCGAGAGCACGATGCCGAGCCCGAAGAAGCCGCTGATGGCGATGGCTGTCGTGGCGTCCTCGCGGGCCTTGGGCCATCGTTGCACGAGCGCCATGGTCGCCATGCTCGCGAGGCCGAGCACCAGGGCACCGAGCAGCAGCACCGCCAGGCTTCGATCACCCGCCACGAACCACGCCAGGCAGATCCCCGGCAACGATGCGTGCGCGACCGCATCACCCGCGAGCGCACGGCGTCGCAGCATCGCGAGCGAACCCACCAACGCGGCGGCCATGGCCAGCGAAGCGGTGCTCAGCATGACCATGCGCGTGCTGGCATCCTGCAGCGACAGCAGCCGGAGGAGTTCGGGCACCTCAGCCTCCCGCCTGTCCGGGCGCGGGTCCTGACGACGCGTCGGCGATCAGGGCCAGGCGGCCACCATAGGTCCGCTGCAGCAACGGGCCGGTGAACGTGGTCGACACGGGCCCGGAAGCGATCAGCCGCTTGTTCAGCAGCAGCACGTGATCGAAGCGGTCGCGAACGGTCGCGAGATCGTGGTGCACCGCCACGATCGTGCAGCCCCGCCCGCGCAGGGCGGCGAGGACGCGCATGATGGCATCCTCCGTCACCGCATCGACGCCGGCGAACGGTTCGTCCATCAGGAAGAGCCGTGCACCCTGCATCAGTGCGCGCGCCAGGAAGACGCGCTGTTGCTGGCCCCCGCTGAGCTGGCTGATCTGCCGATCGGCGAAGGAGGCAAGCCCCACCTGATCGAGGCAGTCCATGGCCTGCAATCGCTCGGCGCGGCCCGGACCGCGGAAGATCCCCAGGCGGCCGTACGCGCCCATCAGGACCACCTCCAGCGCGCCGATCGGGAACTCCCAATCGACCGATTCCCGCTGCGGCACGTAGGCGACATCACGGCGTCGTGATGCGATCGTGCCGCCGAGCACGCTCACGCTGCCGGCGGCCAGGGGAACGAGCCCGAGGGCTGCCTTGATGAGCGTGCTCTTGCCGGCGCCGTTGGGGCCGACGATGGCACAGAGCGACGACGACGGGATGGCCGCATCGATCCCCTCCAGCACGAGCTCGCTGCGGTAGGCGACCGACACGCCATGGAACGACAGCGCAACCTCGGTCATGGCGCCCGTCCCGCCGCCGCATCGAGCCAAGCCGCAAGCGCGCCGGGGCGGGCGGGCACGGTGCCGCCGAGCGCGCGCGCGATGAGCTCGGCATCGTGCACCACCATGCCCACGTGCGTGCCCTGCTCCGTACCGGCCGGACCGATCGCATCGCTCAACAGTTCGCCCCCGATCGCCACCGCATGGCCGCGCGCGCCGCATCCCTCGACAAGCGCCTCGACCGCCTTGCGCGGCACGCTGCTCTCGATGAAGACCGCCGGCACCTTGCGCTCGACGATCAGGTCGATGAGCGCATTGAGCTCGCGGAGGCTCGCCTCACTGTCGGTCGACAACCCCTGGATGCCGCGAACCGTGAGCCCGTTGGCCCGGCC